>NZ_JALPRJ010000200.1 GCF_030464885.1 Caballeronia sp. SEWSISQ10-4 2
ATTGTTGGGAGGCGTTTTCTTTGCTTCTGTTTCTTTTTCGCCGTTGTGGAAAAAGTCAGTATGACTTCCGTGGAAGTAAGGGCTGGCCCCCGGGAAGAGTTAAACCGCGCGGGCTAGCATAAAGCCAGAGCCGTAAAAGTGAGAGGCGGACCCGTCATTCAAAGGTTTTGTTTACAACCCGGAGGCCAGCATGCAAAACGTTAGCACATTATTTGTCGGACTGGATGTTCACAAGGATTCCATCACCGTTGCCTACGCGCTGGATGGCGGCGAAGTGGAAGTGCTTGGCAAGATCGGCACCACTCAGATCGAGATTGATCGCCTGTGCAAGCGGCTGCAATCGAAAGCCAAAGGCGCGCGCGTACGCGTGGTCTATGAGGCCGGTCCCTTCGGCTACGCTCTGCAACGGCGCTTGTGCGACAAAGGCTTCGAGTGCATCGTGTGCGCCCCCACGCTGATGCCGCGCAAGCCCGGCGAGCGCGTCAAGACCGATCGGCGCGATGCCATCAAGCTGGTGCGCTCGCTACGCGCCGACGATCTCACCGCCGTGCACGTGCCCACCGTCGAGGACGAGGCGTTCCGTGATCTCGCCCGAACCTGGGCCAAATCACGCGACGAGCTCAAGCGCGCCAGACGCTCAAGGCGTTTCTGCTCTCGCACGGCGTGCGCTACGTGGGATTGGCCAATTGGGGGCCCCTGCATCGCAACTGGCTGAGCAAATTCTCGTTTGGCAACCAATGGCAGGATTTCGCGTTTAACGAGTTGCGCCGCGCGATCGAGGACCGGTTTGCGCAATGCCAGCGTCTGGAGGCAGCCATGCGCGATGCCGTGCCGCGCTGGGGGTTTTACCCGGCCGTGCTCGCCCTGCAAGCGATGCGCGGCATCCAGTTCACCGCCGCCGTCGGGTTGCTCTCGGAGCTGGGCGAGCTGACACGCTTCGCCCATCCTCGACAGCTGATGGCCTGGCTCGGGGTGACGCCCTCCGAGTATTCCTCGGGTGGCAAACGGCGCCAGGGCGGCATCACGAAGACCGGCAATTCCCTTGCACGCAAACTGCTGATCGAGGCAGCCTGGAGTTACCGGCATACGGCCAAGGTGAGCCCCGAGATCCAGCGTCGTCATGAGGGCTTGCCTAAAGTGATCATCGATCGCGCGTGGGATGCACAGGTGCGCTTGTGCCGGCGCTATCGAAAGCTGGTAGCGCGGGGGAAAAGCACGAATGTCGCCATCGTGGCGGTCGCCCGCGAACTGGCGGCCTTCATCTGGGACATCGGCCAGTTGGGCATGCGCCAAGCCAATCCACGCTCCGAATGACACGCTGAAGGCAGCAAGAATCAGTTTGCAATGAGGTGCAACGAAGCGCAATGAAGCGGTAGTTCCCTGAAGGCGGCGTAGCCCGGTATTCGAGTTATCCGCGTCATTTCTTGGCAACGGTTCATTCCGACTTGCGTTCAAAGTTAGCGGCAGACTCACGAAACGGAT
>NZ_JALPRJ010000201.1 GCF_030464885.1 Caballeronia sp. SEWSISQ10-4 2
CCGTAATGCCGTTCAGTTAAGCGACTGAACGGCATTTTTATTGTGCGCACAAAGTTGTTGTAAACAACGCATGGCGATGTTAACTTTCATCGCCATGCTGGCTGACGACCTTCACCATCTTGTCGAGTCACAATCGCCAGTCGATTTGAACCGGCTGGGCGAGCATCTGCCCTACGAATGGATCGAGCACGCGGTCCGGGCGAGCGGCGTTGCCAGTATTCGTCGGCGGCGTTTGCCGGCGCAACAAGTGGTCTGGCTGGTGATCGCGCTCGCGCTGTACCGGCACCAATCGATCAGCGAAGTCGTCGACGAACTCGACCTCGCGCTACCTGCACGCAATGCATCGTTTGTCAGCAAGAGCGCAGTGGCCCAAGCCCGGCAGCGAACCGGCGCAGCGCCTCTCGCCTGGCTCTTTCACGAATCGGCCCGCAATTGGGTCGCTCAGGATCAGGCGCAATTTCTGTTCAAAGGCCTCTCGCTGTTCGCGATGGACGGCACCACACTGCGCGCGGCCGATAGTGCCGCCAATCGAAAGCATTTTGGTGCGCAAGTGTGCGCGCACGACCGAGTCGGAAGCTACCCTCAAATCCGCGCGGTGACGCTCACCGCCATCCCTACGCACTTGGTACGCGATATCGAGTTCGGTCCTTATTGCATCAACGAGATGATCTCGGCGCGCGAACTCATCCCGCGCGTTCCCGCAAACTCGCTCACGGTGTTCGACAGAGGGTTCCTGTCGGCCCAACTCCTGTGCAACCTGGTCTCAGGCGGTGAGAACCGGCATTTCATTATTCCAGCCAAGTCCAATACACGTTGGGACGTCGTGGCGGGCAAACCGGGCGACCAGACGGTACGCATGCGGGTGTCACAGCAGGCTCGAAAGAAATGTCCGGAGCTGCCCGAGTTCTGGGAGGCCCGCGCTGTGCTGAGCATCGACGCCCGCGGTCGCCAGCGAGTCTTGCTGAGCTCCTTGGTTGATCGACGGCGTTTCAAGGCGGCAGACATCGTTTCTTGCTACCAGCGTCGCTGGCAAATTGAGACGAGCTATCATGAATTGAAGCAGTCGATGCTGGGTATGGAATTGACCTTTCGCAGCCAGACCGTGGAAGGGATCTACCAGGAAGTCTGGGGAACCTTGATCGCCTATAACCTGATTCGCCTGGAGATAGCCAAAGCCGCGCTCCAGGCCCAGCGCGCGCCGGAGGACCTAAGCTTCATTCGCGCATTCCACCCGATCCAATACGAACTGACCTGGGCCGCAGCAACGCGCTCGTACGGCAAGCTTCCCGCGTTGCTCACGCGCTTACGTGAGCGGCTCAAACAACTTTCCAACGAAAAACGGCCCGGGCGCAGTTGCGCTCGGGCCGTGAAATCCAGACCATTCCGTTACACCGTTCGGTACCTCAAAAGAGACCTTAACTGAACGGCATTACGGCCGAGGCCCGGTTTTTCTTC
>NZ_JALPRJ010000202.1 GCF_030464885.1 Caballeronia sp. SEWSISQ10-4 2
TTTATATGAACGCCCCCTTATGCGCCAGTTTTCGCGTGTTTTGATTTAACAGGATAGGCTGCAGCTTTATATACGGCCTTCTTGCAGCCTCATCCGCTGCGGGCCCCGATGAAATCCGCTAACTCGCCCCTCATTTGTCGCATGAGCTCTAAGCTCGAATCATCTTTCAGGTTTAGCGAGTTCCGGTCCGACCTGTCTTGTCATCACACTCGTTGCCAACGCAACCTTTGACGTCACCCTGTAAAGTTTAAATGTTCTGTATCTGCTCTGACCATCAGGCCAGCCTGGTACTCACGTGCTCCTTCTGATACGGCCTACCATGTGCAAGGATTGCCCAGATCGTCCGAGCCATCTTGTTCGCCAGTGCCACGGTGATCACGTTCGGCGGTCTTCGTTTTTTCATCTGCTCGACCCACGGACCTGGTTCCTTCGCGTGGAAGAGCACACTGCGTGCACCGTGGATCAGCAAGGTACGTACATACGTGTCGCCACGCTTGGAGATGCCCAACAACTGAATCTTTCCGCCCGTGCCCGTTTGTCCGGGAACGAGACCGAGCCAGGCCGCGAACTCGCGTCCGGATTTGAACGCTTTCGGATCACCCATAGTCGAAACCACTGCGGTCGCAGTGAGCAAACCCACCCCGGGTATCGCCGCGATCGCATGGCACGCCTTGTCTTCTTTCATCCACGTCTGCAAGCGTCGTTCGATGTCGGCGATCTGCTTATCGAGGCGCTCGAGGTCATTCCACATCTCACGCAATGACTCGATCAGCATTGCCGGCAGACGCTCGGCAAGTCTCGCGAGTACCGCAGGAATCGCTTTGTCCAGCGCTGCCCGGCTCTTGCTCATCACTTCGCCATATTCAGTGAGCAGCCCGCGCAGACCGTTCATCTGTGCGGTCCGGAACTTGACTTTCTGTTGCCGCATCCGGTGCAGCGCTAACACTGCCTGCTGCGCCTCGGTCTTCACCGCGACCGCTTTACTTGGCATCTGGGCAGCCATCCAGATCGCGCGTGCATCTGCCGGATCATTCTTATTGCCAATCACGAAGGCTTTGACGAACTTCGCCGGCATCAGTTTTACCTGATGACCCATCTCAATTAACCGCCGTGCCCAATGCTGAGCTCCGCCGCACGCCTCCATCCCTATCAGGCAAGGAGCCCGGTTCGCGAAGTGCTCAAGAAACAGCGCCCGTTTGAGCTGCCGGCTGACGATCTCCCCCGTTTCAGCATCTACCCAGTGAAGCTGGAACACCGACTTCGCGATGTCGACCCCGACCGTCGTATACTTCATCTCGGACCCTCCGGTTAGCCTGTGAAGACCTTAATGATCTTCCAATTTGGGCACTTTTGATGCCGTCGGCCCGTGAGGGTCCACTTTTCAGATCCTAACGTCCGATAGGTGGGGGCGTTCATTCCATTTGTCG
>NZ_JALPRJ010000203.1 GCF_030464885.1 Caballeronia sp. SEWSISQ10-4 2
GACATACGGAAAACAGATCACCAAGGGCTTGACTTTCAATGCCCCATAGAAGTACGACTGTGTTAACAAATGTTCGTTTCGTCGACCGCAGCATGGACACCTTTCGAAGCGAGCCAGCAAGGCTGCGGCGAGTTCCAATCGCAGCGTGGCGATGGAATCTGCTACGTGACGTTGCTTACGCAGGGGCGCCCCGGGGCCGGAAGCCTTTGGGTAAGGCAGGCATTTCGCGGGGTAGCCGATGGGCTGGAGTTTTTTTTGCGCCGTCAGGCGCTCAGCAACGAGAAAGCCGTAAGCCGCTATGCACAGCGTCGCGTGGTGATGGAAACCGCGCCAACTGCGTCCCTCGAAATGCCCCAGGCCGAGTTCCTGCTTGAGCTCCTGGTAGTCGCGCTCGATGCGCCAGCGCAGCTTGGCGAGTCGCACGAGTTCCTTGATCGGCGTGTCAGCGGGCAACGTACTCAGGAAATACTTGCTCGCGGCTCGGCTCGGCTCGGCTCGGCTCGGCTCGGCTCGGCTCGGCTCGGCTCGGCTCGGCTCAGCTCAGCTCAGCTCAGCTCAGCTCAGCTCAGCTCAGCTCAGCTCGGCTCGGCTCGACTCGACTTCGGCCTTGGGCCACTCGATGAGCAACCATTGCTCATCGGAGACCTCTCTTGCCTGCGCTTCGCGCGAGACGCAACGCACCCGTGTTGCCGCAAAGCGCGACGACAAAGCGCGGTTGGTCCCTTCACGCCAGGTGAGGGTGCGAAAGCGTCGAGATGGCAATTGCATGGCCAGCTCTTTCGCCTGCAGCGGCGCCTGGCCTTCTGACTGCAGGCTGACTGTGCCGGTCACCCCGACCATGTAGGTAAAACCCATCGCCGTGAGTTGCTCGCGAAACAGCGTGTTCACCCCATAGCCTGCATCGGCCACCACCAACTCGGGCATCGCTTCACGCTCGCTCATGCTTTCCAGCAGTTGCAGGGCGATCGCCGGCTTGGTGGCGAACTCGATCGCCTCGGGCACTTTGCACTGATCGCGTCGCACCGGGTCGTCCGCCCAGCTCTGCGGCAAATACAGTTGGTAGCATACCGGCAGACTGAATTGCTCGTTGGCCAACGAGATGCCGAGCGCAACCTGGCAGTTGTCCTGCTTCCCCAATTGCCCGCAGTATTGCCGGGCCACGCCCACCGAATGCTTTCCCTTCTTCGGGAACCCGCTGTCGTCGATCAGCAGCGCCTCTGGTTTGCCGGGGTTCGGTTTTCTGTCTACGGGTGGATCGCCTGGACGAGCGCGAGAGCACGC
>NZ_JALPRJ010000204.1 GCF_030464885.1 Caballeronia sp. SEWSISQ10-4 2
CTCGCGCTGGATACGGCGCGCAATTGTCTGATCGATACGCTCGGCTGCGGACTCGAAGCCCTGACTTATCCGGCATGCACCAAGCTGATGGGACCCATCGTGCCCGGCACGATAGTCCCCAACGGCGCCAAGGTGCCCGGCACCTCTTTCCAGCTGGACCCGGTTCAGGCCGCCTTTAATATCGGCGCCATGATCCGCTGGCTCGATTTCAACGACACGTGGCTCGCTGCTGAGTGGGGCCATCCGTCCGATAACCTCGGCGGAATTCTCGCCACCGCAGACTGGCTCTCGCGTAACGCAGTCGCCACCGGCAAAAAGCCGCTGACGATGAAAGACGTCCTGATCGGCATGATCAAGGCGCACGAAATTCAAGGCTGTATCGCGCTGGAAAATTCGTTCAACAAGGTCGGTCTCGATCACGTGCTGCTCGTGAAGCTGGCTTCCACGGCGGTGGTCGGGCAGATGATCGGCCTCACGCGTGATGAGTTGATCAACGCTGTTTCTCTGGCCTTCGTCGACGGCCATTCGCTGCGCACGTATCGGCATGCGCCGAATACGGGTTCGCGTAAATCGTGGGCAGCAGGAGATGCCACCTCGCGCGCCGTGCGTCTCGCGTTGATCGCGAAGACGGGCGAAATGGGCTATCCGTCGGTTTTGACCGCTAAAACATGGGGCTTTTACGACGTGCTGTTCAAAGGCAACGCGTTCAAGTTCCAGCGTCCGTACGGTTCGTACGTGATGGAGAACGTGCTCTTCAAGATCTCGTTCCCGGCTGAGTTTCACTCGCAAACCGCGGTGGAAGCCGCGATGACGCTGCACGCCAAGCTCGCGGAAACCGGCAAGAAGGTTGAAGACATCAAGAAGATCACGATCCGCACGCATGAAGCGGCGATTCGCATCATCGATAAAAAGGGTCCGCTCGATAACCCCGCCGACCGCGATCACTGCATTCAATACATGGTCGCCGTGCCGATGATCCATGGTCGCCTGACGGCCTCCGATTACGAGGACTCAGTCGCCAAAGATCAACACATCGACATCTTGCGCGCCAAGATGGAATGCGTGGAAGACCCGCAATTCACGACGGATTATCACGATCCGGAGAAGCGTTCGATCGCTAATGCGCTGACCGTGGAGTTCAATGACGGCAGCACATTCGACGAGGTAATTGTCGAATACCCGATCGGGCACAAACGTCGCCGCGAAGACGGCATCCCGCTTCTGGTCGAGAAGTTCAAGACCAACCTCGCACGGCGTTTCCCAGCCAAGCAGCAAGAGGCGATCCTTGCGGCATCGATGGATCAGGCAACGCTCGAAGCAATGCCGGTCAATGAATATGTTGATTTGTATGTGATTT
>NZ_JALPRJ010000205.1 GCF_030464885.1 Caballeronia sp. SEWSISQ10-4 2
CGGTCGGGCACGGGTGCATCGGGTTGTGCCCTTCGTTATCCGGCTGACTGACCGAAGGGCCCAAGACTCGTCTTTTCAGTCGCTGAGGCTCAAGCTTGACCCGGGCAGCAAGACAACGGGCATGGCGCTGGTACGGGAGAAAGCAGACGGCATCGCTGTGCTGAACCTGATGGACCTCGTTCACCGCGGCCGACAGATTAGCGAAGCACTGACGCAGCGACGCGCATTGCGGCGCCGCCGGCGCGGCGCCAACCTGCGTTATCGCGCACCCCGGTTCGACAACCGGACTCGCGCTGCGGGCGGGCTCCCGCCAAGCCTTCAGCACCGGGTTGACTCGTCGATGTCGTGGGTCCGGCGCGTCATGCGCTGGGCACCGGTGTCAGCGTTGTCGATGGAGCTGGTGCGCTTCGACATGCAGGCCATGCAGAACCCGGAAATCTCCGGGCTCGAGTATCAGCAGGGGGAGCTGTTCGGGTACGAGGTACGTGAATATCTTCTCGAGAAGTGGGGGCGCAAGTGCGCCTACTGCGACGCCGCGGGTGTGCCTCTGCAAATCGAGCACATTCTTGCGCGTGCGCACGGCGGCTCGAACCGGGTGTCGAACCTGACGCTTGGCTGCGCGCCCTGCAACATCGGCAAGGGTGCGCGCGACGTGCGGGAATTCGTCAAGGACCAGGCCCGCCTCACGCGGATTCTGTCGAAAGCGAAGACGCCGCTGCGTGATGCGGCCGCCGTCAACAGCACGCGCTGGGCACTACTGAACGCACTGAAGGAGACTGAACTGGCGCTCGAGACCGGTAGCGGCGGGCGCACGAAATGGAATCGCGCAAGGCTGGAGATTCCGAAGGCTCACGCACTCGATGCAGCGTGTGTTGGCGAAGTCAAGGCTGTCTGCGGCTGGCAGCGACCGACGCTGGAGCTCAGGTGTACCGGTCGCGGCAGTTACCAGCGCACACGCCTCACCGCACAGGGCTTTGCGCGAGGCTACCTGACACGCAAAAAACGCGTTCACGGATTCCAGACCGGGGACCGCGTCCGGGCCATCGTACCGAAAGGCAAGAAAGCTGGGGCTCACGTGGGCCGTGTCGCGGTACGCGCGAGCGGCAGTTTTAACATCCAGACGCCAGTTGGCGTCGTACAGGGCATCGCGCATCGCCACTGCACGATGGTGCTACGGGCCGATGGCTACGGCTACTCAACTGTGCCTTTAACAAAGGAAGGAAACTCAGGGAACGGCACAAAAGCACGGCTTGCTGCGCAAGCTGCGCTATCCCTCCCCGGCATGAATGCCGAGGTTTCCCGCGCTAA
>NZ_JALPRJ010000206.1 GCF_030464885.1 Caballeronia sp. SEWSISQ10-4 2
GACCCGGTAAGGAGGTGTTCTTCCCTCAAACCTACCAGCCCGGCGTGCGAGGGCTGTCGGACTTCACGCACATGGAGAAACTGGGTGTGACGATCGCCGGAGTTGCGTTCGGACATTTGCTCTATCACTTTGTGCTGGCGTTCTCGCGCTGGGAATACGCCAGCGTCGTTGACGGCGGAGAGAGTTTCCAGGCGTTGGCAGCAGGATTGCAGAACGCTTTATGGCAGGCTGGCGGCTGCCCCAGCGAGCACCGCTCCGACAGTCTGTCGGCAGCTTTTAAGAACCTTCAGGAGAAGGACGACTTTACGGTTCGCTACGCGGCGTTGCTTGGGCACTATGGCATGGAAGGCACGCGCAACAACCGCGGCTTGGGGCACGAGAATGGCAGCGTGGAATCCTCGCATCGGTACTTGAAGGACGCAGTTGATCAGGCGTTGGAGTTACGTGGTCATCGCGATTTCGATGATCGGCCAGCCTACGAGGAGTTTGTGCGCGGCGTGGTGATGCGCCGCAACCGGCGCAATGCTGCGGCGTTTCAAGTCGAGCGCACATACCTCATGGATCTGCCTGAACACCGTACCACCGACTTTGTTGAGGACGAAGGGCGCGTGACGCGCAGCGGCACTTTTACGGTGGATGGCAGCATCTACAGCGCGCCCTCACGCCTGATCGGGCATCGCTTGAAAGTACGCCTCTACAGCGATCGGCTTGACTGCTATCTGTCCGGAGCGCTCGTGCACAGCACGGCGCGAGTCAGGCGTACGAGCGCAGGTCGCGGGCGTGCGATTAACTATCGACATTTTATCGAGTCACTCAAACGCAAACCGCAAGCCTTCAGGGGCCTCGTGTTTCGTGACGATCTGTTTCCGCGTGAGGCGTACCGCCGGACCTGGGAGCGCCTGGATCAAGCACTGAGTCCACGCAACGCGTGCAAGGTCATCGTGGGCCTGCTGGAGCTTGCCGGCAATTACGGCGTAGAGGCAGAACTGGCCCTGCAGCTTGAAGTGCTGCTGGAACTCGGAGAACTGCCCGATCTGGAAGCGCTCTTCGCACAATTCGCTCCGCGCCAGGCTGAATGTCCCATTGTGGTGGTCGAGATGCCCGACGCCTCAATCTACGACGCGTTGCTTCATGAAGAGGTGCTCGCATGAACGCACCGACTTACGACGCCGGCAGCATGGGACTGATGCTCAACGAATTGCGTCTGCCGACAATCGGTCGACTG
>NZ_JALPRJ010000207.1 GCF_030464885.1 Caballeronia sp. SEWSISQ10-4 2
CGGGGTCATGGCGCCTTTGAGGCGCTCACCCAATAAACCCCCGGCTTTGCCGGGGGTCACTTAATTCTAGAAAGGACATGCCGTGAGAGTGGTGGAACTTACCGGTGTCGGTGTTGATGCGCTGCGGGTAACGGATCGTGAAGAGGGAGCTGTTGCTGCCGGCTTGGTCCGTCTCAAAGTGAAAGCGATCTCACTTAACTATCGTGACTTGTTCGTAGTCAAGGGGTATATGCCAGTCCAATACCCGCTTATCCCGCTATCGGATGCCGTCGGAGAAGTGGTCGAGGTAGGTGCTGGCGTAAATCGTGTGAAGACCGGTGACCGCGCAATTGCGACCTATTATCCCGATTGGCTCGGTGGCACGATCGCTCCGCATAAGTTCGAAAGGGACCGCGGGGGCACATATGACGGCGTTGCCACAGAATATCTGGTCGTCTCCGAAGCTGAGCTTATCAAAGTACCGGATTTTCTCAGCGACGCCGAGGCGGCGACGCTTCCCTGTGCCGGGGTTACTGCCTGGTCGGCGATAACCGAGAGTTCGAATATTAAGGCGGGAGACGCTGTCCTTGTGCAGGGCACCGGTGGTGTGTCCTTAATGGCGTTGCAATTTGCCATGGCTGCCGGCGCTGAGACTTTCATCATTTCGTCGAGCGATGCGAAGTTGGAGCGCGCGAAGGCGCTTGGTGCACATCACACAATCAATTACTCTCACACTCCCGGTTGGGGGAAGATTGTGTCGGAGCTGACGGGTGGGCGCGGTGTTGACCTCGTTGTGGATGTGGCAGGCTCCACACTTGGTGAATCGATCGTTGCAGTGGCCAATGGTGGGCATATCTCACAGGTCGGCATTCTCGGAGGGGTGGAGGCGAGCCTGCCTATTTACCCATTGATGACCAAGTCTGTTCATATCGACGGGATCATGTCCGGCAGCCGGGATGCGGCGGAGGTCATGATGCGCGCTATCGCAATCGGGAAGGTCAAGCCGGTGGTCGATAGTGTTTTCGGGTTCTCCGAAATTCCAGACGCTCTCGAACATCTGGACAGCCGCAATCATTTCGGCAAGATCGTTATCGCGGTTGATTAACAGGTACGCGGATCAGGTCTATGACGGAGGTACCCGAGGTTATGCGACGAATGGAAGGTCAGGAATCTGCTCGATTGTCTGATCTCCTAGATACTATGTAAGGGGCCAGCGAAAGTAAGCTCCCGAGAGTAAAACGAGG
>NZ_JALPRJ010000208.1 GCF_030464885.1 Caballeronia sp. SEWSISQ10-4 2
TATTCGTGCGAATTTCGGCCATGACACATCAATAGCATGCCACTGTATATTTGTAAGGGCTATCCACTTAGCGCCAACGGAGCGATCATGTCGGCGTGAGTGAATCTCAGCCTACCCCTATTGCGGGCATCGACTACCCTCGGACGTGGAGCCAGTTTGAAGAATGGTTTTCCACCGAGGATGATTGCGCACGATATCTTGAGCGGCTGCGCTGGCCAGATGGATTCGTATGCCCGAGTTGTAGGGCAAAGAGTGAACCGTATCGGAGTAGCCGCGCACGCCTGATCTGCAGGGCCTGCCGCAATCCTGGCACGGTCACGTCGGGCACAATTCTGGATAAGACACGCACGCCGCTTAAGGTATGGCTGGCAGCTGCGTGGCATATCACGAGCCAGAAATCGGGCATGAGCGCCTTGGGTTTGCAACGCGTGCTGGGCTTTGGTAGTTACCAAACTGCCTGGACTATTCTGCATCGCTTTCGCCGGGCGATGGTTTGTCCAGGGCGAGAGCGCTTGCAAGGCATCGTCGAAGTAGACCAAAGCTATCTTGCCATTCGTGATCGCCGTGTCACCCCAGTCGGCAAAGGCACGAAGGGATTGACCACGAAGTCGATTGTAGTGATCGCCGTGGAAATTTTGGAGCCAAAAGGGTTCGGCCGTATTCGCTTGCAGCGAATTGAAGCCGAGTCGGGCGACGAAATCGTTCCGTTCGTAAGAGAAGTCGTGGAACCCGGCTCCGTGCTGCGTACGGACGGCGCAGCCATCTATCGGGAGCTACGGGAGGAATATCAGCATGAACGGACGGTGGTCAAAAACGTGATACGAGCGGATGCCATTCCGGCCCACATACCGCTGCCAGGCGTCCATCGAGTGGCATCGTTGCTCAAGCGCTGGCTCCTTGGTACACACCAAGGAGCAGTTAAGCCGGCTCAGTTGGAACACTATCTCGACGAATTCGTGTTCCGCTTCAACCGACGCACGTCTCGTTCTCGCGGCCTCATTTTCTACCGCTTGCTCGAACAGGCCGTTCAGGCAGACCCGATTACCTACCGCCAGATCGCGAAGAAATCTCCGCGCGAGACCTGAAATTTCAGCATGCGGAATTTTGGTGCTAAGTGGATAGCCCTTATATTTGTACAGTACTCAGTCAATACGCTTGAGCGCTCTGCCTCACCGGCCTGA
>NZ_JALPRJ010000209.1 GCF_030464885.1 Caballeronia sp. SEWSISQ10-4 2
CGCGGCGGGTGTAGAGGGCGAACCATAGTTCGATCTGATTGACCCAGCTCGCATGTAAAGGGGTGAAGTGGAAGTGAAACCGCTTACCATGCCTCGCGTTGAATGCCTGCCACACGGCGTGTGCGCGATGCGTATTCAGATTGTCCCAGATGACATGCACCTGTTTGCCAGGGTACGCGTGCGCCACGCTCTCCATGAAGGCCACCAGATCGTCCTGCGTGCGCCGCTCGCGGCAACTCCCCAGCACCTGTCCAGTATGAACATCGAGCGCGGCAATCAACGCCTGGGTGCCATGACGGATATATTCAAACTCACGACGACGCAGCCGTCGCGGCCCGGGCGCGCGTCCCGGATACTTGCGCTCGATGGCCTGAATGCCGGTTTTCTCATCGATACTCAGCACGACCGCGTTCCTGGGTGCGCGGCGATACAGTTTGCAAATCACATTGACCTTCTCGCGAAAGGCCGGATCCGGACTGTGTAGCCATTGTTGGACCCGGTGCGGGCGAATATCGCCGGCCTGCAAAATACGCTGCACATGGCTGCGGCTGATTTGCCCGACAATGCCGCGCTCCACGGCGCGCACCACGATCTCGTCGAGCGTCGGCGTGACCCGTCCCTCAGCTTCCTGCGCTTCGCACGCCAGCGCGATCAACTGCAGTCGCGTTTCCTGCGTGATGCGCGCAGGACGACCACTACGCTCACCTTCTCGAATTCCTTGCCCACCTTGCCGTGCGATGCGCTTGCGCCACAGGCTGACCGTTTGCACAGACACGCCCAGTTCCTGCGCAATCATCGTATTAGAGTGGCCCTGATGAGCCAGTAACGCGATGCGCGCACGCATCACATCTCGCTGTGGGGCAGTCTTGCGCCCGATCAGCGATAACAGTTCCTGTCTTTCTTTCTTCGCCAGCTTCACTGGCGTTGCGTGACGGCCTCGGCTCATCTTGCCATGATAAACGAGGCCGTTAAATATTCAACCTATTTACGGGATGTTGTACTAGATAGCGCGCCCTCCACTCTCTCGCTGAACGAAGACGTCTCTGTATTTGTTGTGGCGTCTCACACGTGACACGTAATAACTAGCACAACATCCCGTAAATAAGTTGAATATTTAGCGGTCTGTTTTTATCATGGAGAGATGAGCCGAGGCCGTCACGCAACGCCAGTGAAGCT
>NZ_JALPRJ010000020.1 GCF_030464885.1 Caballeronia sp. SEWSISQ10-4 2
GCGCGCTGTCCATCCCCGGCCTGAAGGCCGAGGTCTTTCGCGCAACCTGATAAAGTGAATCTGTGCCAGGTAAGTGAAAACTACTGACACGGTTGGTGCAAAAATCCGCGCGACCGGAATTCCTCGCGCGGCTTCAGCCGCCTGCAACGGTCGCTGGTCGATCCGCAGCCACGCAATTGCCTCCGACCACGAGAAGCTCGCGGCCTACCCGCCCCGCTATCGCTATGAGGTTCGCCATTACTGTTGATTTCAATATTACTTGAAATATAGAAATGAACGGATTAAGGTTCAGCGCATGGACTCCAATCTCGTTGTACGCGCCCTGAGCGCGCTCGCCCATGAATCGCGTCTCGCGATCTTTCGCCTGCTGGTCGTCGCCGGGACGGACGGCATGGCCGCTGGTGAAATCGCGAAGCAGCTCGGGCTTTCCCCTTCAAGCCTGTCATTTCACCTCAAGGATCTGTCGCATGCGGATCTGGTGAAGCCACGACAAGAAAGCCGCTTCATCATCTACACGGCGAATTTTGACGCGATGACGGGCCTGATTGGCTTCCTGACGGAGAACTGCTGCGCCGGCGCGAGCTGCGCCGCGAGCGATCTTCCCAACTGCTGCGGAGATACACCATGAAGCGCATGCACATCCATGTCGCGGTCGAAGACCTCAACGACAGCATTCGGTTCTATCGCGCCATGTTCGGCAACATGGAACCCACGGTTCTCAAGAGTGATTACTGCAAATGGGAGCTGACCGATCCGGCCGTCAATTTTGCGATTTCGCAGCGCGGCGCGAAACCGGGCGTCGATCACATCGGCATCCAGGTTGAAACCGACGCGGAGTTGGAAGAGATGAATGCGCGCTTCACTGCGGCAAAGCTGCCGCTACAGGAGCAGACGGAGACAACCTGTTGTTACGCCAAGTCGGATAAGTCGTGGACGATCGATCCGCAGGGCGTCGCGTGGGAGACGTTCAGAACCCTCGAAGCTGCACCGGTCTACGGTGAGTCCCACGATCGAGCGCAAGCACATGCGCAATCAACGGCCGCATGCTGCTCGCCTGCTGAATCCATTGTGACGATCCGCAGCCGCACGTGAGCGATAAACCTTATTCGATTCTGATTCTCTGCACGGGCAATAGCTCGCGCAGCATCATGGCCGAGGCGCTATTTAACGTGTTGGGGAAAGGGAAGTTTCGGGCGTACAGCGCCGGTAGCCATCCCACCGGCTCGGTCAATCCGTTTGCCATTGAACGATGCGAAGCGCTCGGCTACGACACGTCGGGGCTGCGTAGCAAGAGCTGGGATGAGTTCGCAACACCTGACGCTCCACAGATGGATTTTGTAATCACCGTCTGCGACCAAGCGGCGGGCGAAGTCTGCCCAATCTGGCCGGGCAAACCGATGACGGCGCATTGGGGTTTTGAAGATCCGGCCGCGTTCGAGGGCAGCGATGAAGACAAGCGCAAGGTATTCACCAAGGTATATCGACAAATCATGAGCCGCGTGAGCCAGTTCGTGAACCTGCCGCTCCATGTGCTTGACAGCAACGCGATTCAACACGAGATGCGCGCGGTTGGTGAAAGGCCTGCAGAGGAATCAAATGAGCAGCACTGACACGGCGGTCGGCGGCAATCGGCCGGCGATCGGATTTTTCGAGCGTTACCTGACGGTCTGGGTCGCCCTTTGCATTGTGGGCGGCATTCTGCTCGGGCAGGTGCTTCCCCAGCTCTTTCAGGCGATCGGCCGCATGGAAGTGGCACAGGTCAATCTTCCGGTCGGCGTGCTCATCTGGGTGATGATCATTCCGATGCTGGTCAAGATTGATTTTGCCGCGATGACTCAGGTCAAGAGTCAGTGGCGTGGTATTGGCGTCACGCTATTTGTGAACTGGTTCGTCAAACCGTTCTCCATGGCGTTGCTCGGCTGGATCTTCATCCGCCATGTGTTCGCGCCGTGGCTTCCCGCCGATCAGCTCGACAGCTACATCGCCGGCTTGATCCTGCTGGCTGCAGCCCCCTGCACAGCAATGGTGTTCGTCTGGTCGCAGCTCTGCAAGGGCGATCCGTATTTCACGCTCTCGCAAGTGGCGCTCAACGATTCCATCATGATCGTGGCCTTCGCGCCGCTCGTCGCCTTGTTGCTTGGTCTGTCCGCCATTACTGTGCCGTGGGATACGCTGATTATTTCGGTCGGCCTCTACATCATTATCCCGGTCATCCTCGCTCAACTCCTGCGCCGGATGCTGATGGCGAAGGGCGAGGCGCATTTTCGGAATCTCGTCGCTCACCTCGGCCCCTATTCGATCTGCGCGCTGCTCACGACGTTGGTGCTGCTCTTCGCCTTCCAAGGGCAGGCGATCATGAAGGAACCACTCGTGATTGCGATGCTCGCAGTGCCGATCCTCATTCAGGTGTTTTTCAATTCCGGCCTCGCGTACCTGTTGAATCGCCGGCTTGGCGTCGCGCACTGCGTCGCGGGGCCCTCGAGTTTGATTGGCGCGAGCAATTTCTTCGAACTCGCGGTAGCCACGGCAATCAGCCTGTTCGGCTTCCATTCGGGCGCGGCGCTGGCCACCGTGGTCGGCGTGCTGATCGAGGTGCCGGTGATGCTGCTCGTCGTCGGCGTCGTCAATCGCTCGCAGCACTGGTACGAAGCAAAACACAGCATCAAAGGACAACGCGTATGAGCGTCACGATTTATCACAACCCGGACTGCGGCACGTCGCGCAACACGCTGGCCATGATCCGCAACGCGGGCATCGAGCCGGAGATCATCGAATACCTGAAAACCCCGCCGACGCGGGACGTGCTCACAGATCTCATCGCACGCGCTGGCCTGACGGTGCGCGCCGCGTTGCGTGAAAAGGGCACGCCTTACGCCGATCTGGGTCTAGGCGATCCGTCACTAGGCGATGAGCAACTGCTCGACGCGATGCTGGAACACCCGATCCTCATCAATCGCCCGCTGGTCGTCACACCGCTTGGCGTGCGCCTGTGCCGGCCCTCCGAGGTCGTTCTCGACATCCTGCCCGCAGCGCAAAAAGGTGCTCTTGCCAAGGAGGACGGCGAACCGGTCATCAATAGCGAAGGACGCAGGGTCCGCGAATGACACAGGATCTTCCCAACATCAGCACGGCGCACCTCGACACGCCGGATCTGCGCAAACTCGAACCGCGTGCGGTTTCGCAACACGCGCCACGGATTCTCCTGCTCTACGGCTCGTTGCGCCCCACGTCATACAGCAGGCTTCTAACGCTGGAAGCCGAACGCATCCTGCGCCATTTCGGCGCCGAAACGCGAGTTTTCGATCCGCACGGCCTGCCGGTGACGGACAGCGTCGTTGCCGATCATCCGAAAGTGGCCGAACTGCGCACACTGTCGGCGTGGTCGGAAGGACAGGTATGGTGCAGCCCGGAGCGTCACGGCACGCTAACGGCCGTCTTTAAGAATCAGATCGACTGGCTACCGCTTGAAAGCGGCGGCGTCCGTCCGACACAAGGCCGCACGCTCGCGGTGATGCAGGTGTGCGGCGGATCGCAGTCGTTCAATGCGGTCAATGCGTTGCGCGTGCTCGGCCGCTGGATGCGCATGGTGACCATTCCGAACCAGTCGTCGGTGGCGAAGGCCTGGCAGGAATTCGACGCGAACGGTCGGATGAAACCATCGGCTTATTACGATCGCGTCGTCGACGTGATGGAAGAGCTGTTCAAGTTCACGCTGCTCGTGCGCGATCGCTCGGGTTACTTGACCGACCGTTACAGCGAGCGCAGGCAAGCGCATCCGGAGCTTGCCACGACGCTGGCGAGCGCGGCGATGAACCAGGAGGCGGTGAGCGTCAACGCCGATACCGATGACAGCGAAACGGAGTGACGGCGCCCGTGGCGCTATCGCGACACGGGCGCTCGCAGCCGCGCAACTCGTGTCATGGGGCTCGACCTATTACGCGTTCTCGCTGTTTGTCGTGCCGATGGAAAGTGCGCTGGGCTGGAGCCGGACCGCCACCAACGCAGCGCTCTCGATCGGTCTGCTGATCTCGGGACTCGCGGCCTATCCCATCGGAACTTGGATCGATCGCGGTCACGGCCGACGCGTCATGGTCTGCGGCTCTATCATCGCTGCAGCGATGTTGGCGCTGTGGTCGCAGGCTCATAGCCTCGCGATACTGTTCGTCGTCTGGGCCGGTCTTGGTGTCGCGATGGCTGCCACGCTCTACGATCCGGTCTTCGCGGTGGTCACACGCGATTTTCCAGACAGCTTTCGCACCAGGATCACGCTGATCACTCTGGTAGCCGGTTTTGCCAGTACGGTTTTCATCCCGCTGACCCAGGGCCTCATCGAATGGTTCGGTTGGCGCGGCGCGTTGCTTGCGCTGGCCGCGTTCAATCTGGCGATCTGCCTGCCGCTGCACGTTTTCGCCATCGGCCGAGATGCACCGCGCGATGACGAATCAAATTACAAGTCGACACAGAAAGCTGTCAATGCAGCGGCCACGCAGCGCGCACTGCGTACGCCAACATTTTGGGCACTCGCAGTGTGCTTCACAGCCTACTACGCGACATTCGCCGCGCTCACGTTCCATCTCGTACCGCTCATGATGGAGCGGCGCGTGTCGCCTGCACTGATCCTGACGACGATGGCCGTTATCGGGCCGGCACAGGTTCTGGCGCGCGTGCTGTGGTTCACGATAGGCCGCAACATGAGACCGTCGAACGTGGGTATGGTGATTACCACCGCCTTCCCGGCTTCGGTCATCGTTCTCATGTGCGCCGGCACTTCGCCGGCGTTACTTATCCTGTTTGCGATTCTCTACGGCGGCGCCAACGGCATGATGACGATCTTGCGCGGAACGATCGTGCAGGACGTGATGTGGACAGAGGGCTATGGAGCCGTGAGCGGACTGCTCTCGATGCCCTCGAATATTGCCAAGGGCATTGCGCCGATTTCCGCCGCTGCGATCTGGACGGTCGGCGGAAACTATCTCCCGGTCGAATGGAGCGTGTTGCTGGTGTCTCTGGTTTCAGCGGTTGCGTTCATCCTGGCGACACGGCTCGCCTCCGGGGAAAAGTTCGGCGACCGGCAAGTCAACTTCGAGTGAGCGCGCTGCCATGAAGATACGAATGGCCGATGAGGCCGACCTGAGCGAGATCCAAAGCCTTTTACGCGCGAATGACTTGCCTGTAGAAGACATTTCGAAGGCGCTCATCGAAGAATTTCTGGTTGCAGAAGATGCAAGCGGATCGGTTATCGGCATCGGCGGACTTGAACAGCTCGGCTCCAGCGTGCTGTTGAGATCACTTGCCGTCGTGCCGGAGGCACGCGGAATCGGAATCGCACGTGCACTCGTCGCACGCCTCGAAGACAACGCACGCTCATGCGGGCGACAGGATGTTTGGCTACTGACAACGACGGCGGAGCGATTTTTTGAGCGAACCGGTTACGAGCGGGTGAGCCGCGAAGACGTCCCAGGCGAAGTGCGGTTATGCAGGCAATTCGCGGCGCTGTGTCCGTCGACGGCCTCTTGCATGCGAAAGCGGCTGCGCACGGTATCCTCGGCACCCATCGCCGAGCGCCCGGTATCACACTGATTTCCGACGCTCGACGCCAGTTCGTCACCGGCTCTTGCTGGCCGGTTTTCCTTGTCGCTGACCGGCGACATGGGATCAGTCGCGGCCGTCTGACAGCGAATCCATCTCCGACAACGAGGCCTTGTGGACTTCGCTCATGCGCGTCGGTTTTTTTTATTTAACGCGGCCGAGCTAGAAGGATATTTCACTTTCCGAGGCACGTGCTTATCTGCCGGTGCCACGCTTGCCAAAAAGACCTCTCAAATTCAAGGGCCGACTTTTCAGGCATGGTGGCACCCGACACTGCAATAGCAATCTTGCTGCAAAGCCTCTTTGCGAATACGGCTGCCACGTTCGCGAGGCGCCAGAATGCATGCGATACCGTTGTTGGTAGGCTCGCGTGCGAGAGAGTTGATGTGCGCTATGGTTCGTCTGCAGACGTCCGTCGGATCATCCCGTCGATAAGTCGGGTTTTGCGGACGGTGACTTCTATTGATTAAATGCTCCTGTGACCCGGCCATGTTGCGGCCGGCGTAACCGGGGGCAAGCGATGGCCGACCATGAGAGCGTGTCACAGAGCATCCTGCGGCGACGGCAGGTGGAGCAGAAAACGGGGCTGTCCCGCTCCACTATCTACAAGCGGATGAGGGAGGGCACGTTTCCGCCCGCGGTACCGTTAGGTAGACGTATGGTGGGGTGGCGCGTGGAGGAGATCGAGCGTTTCCTGGCGAACCCCTCACGCTACCGCGCGCGACGCATCTCGGGTGACGTGGATCAGGATGGGGGCGACCATGTCGGCTGTTAATCGCACGTCCACCCTCGATGATCGCCTGGCGAACTGGGGGCGCTCAAACCGTGGCGCGTTTGACGCGAATGACGCCGTGCGGCTCACGCGTGCGTGGCGCACGCTCATGCCGCACCATCGGGAAATATTGCGCATGGTTTATCTCTGGCACGCCAATCGCGAAGTCGTATGCCGTCGTCTGCGTATAACGCGGCACCCACCTCATCTTTTCGAGCTTGAACTTGCGATGGCACGCTCAGCGCTCGCCCGTGCGCTTGCGCTACCTTAAATCCTGATGAGTTCGTCCGTGCTGCGGGGCCGAGGCCGGCGATCACGCGAAATCTATAGAAACACTATTCTCTGGGACGCGGTGGAAAACCCTGAATCGCAACGATCCACCCGCAATACCGCGTGCAGGTTTCGCGTTGCCAGCAGTGTCGTGCACCACACGCCCAGTGGCCGCGAAACCGGGCACAGGGTGCTCTCAACCATGCTCATACGGTTCTCGTCAGTCTCTGTGGCGTGGCGTGGCGTGGCATGGCGTTGGCAGTCTGTTTCCCGTTATCGGCAACGAAAAGCTTGATCTCCCGACGGGTGATGGGTGTCAATGTGGCAAGCCTGGACGGGCGGCGCGAGAAAAGCGGCCCGGGATTCGTGCGTCGTTTCTGTTGTCGCCTGGGCACTTCGCATCTCGCTGACAAGCGAGGCATGTCGCATGCTCAGAGGGCTCGCTTGCACGATATCGCGTGCCGCCTGAAAAAATAAATTTAGGAACAGCGAGGAATAACACGGAGCAGCACGGAACAGGCACCGTGCCCAACGCTCTTTTCCCACCTTGTCTGCGCGCCGGATACCTTCTACATTGAACCTAACAATCTGATCCGGTCAACGTGCGCAGCACGACCGAGTACGCGTTAGCGGCCCCGAAGTACCGAGCTTTCTGCGACGACGTTGGTGTGCCGCAAGACCATCAAAAGCCTGCATCTGCAGGCTTTTTGTGTTTTCTGGCGCTGGAACAATCCCCGTTGAGCCCGCGCTCAGCCTCTCCGGGCGTCGCGGGTTCTTTTTTTCACCTCGCAGTTTTCATGTCGGTTGCTCGGTGCGCAAACCGATGGAGCAACTGAGCATGAAGACACTTTTGATCGCCGCCGAAAAAGGCGGCACCGGCAGAACTGCACTGTTGTGCCAGCTCGCCCATTACTTTTGTCTGGTGGGCAAACTGCGAGTGCTGGTAATTGACCTCGCGGAGCCCGCGTGCAGCACCGCGTCACTCGCGCGTGCATGCAGGGCGGCTGTGCTGGGCGGGCAATGGGCAGCTACGCTCGCAGGCGAGCCGCCGCGCAGCACGTCGAAGGGATGCATCCAGGTGCTACCGGCGCGCGCCATCCATGGATTGACGTTCGAGCGCGGTGATGGTGGCGCACGCTATCACGCCAACCTGCGGCACCTCTTGAGTGTCGTGGCGCCGTTTGTCGACGTCTGCCTGATCGACTGCCCGCCACTGCCGGATATGCGCGCTGTCTGCATCGAAGCGACGGTGGACGCGATGCTAAGCCCCATCCTGCTGTCACAGGAGGCATTCGATAGTGCCGCTGAGCTCATCAACGGGGTTCAGGGTGTGCGTGACGTACGCGCGAGACTCAACCCATCGCTGCGCTTTATCGGTCTGTTGCCGAATATGGTGGAGCGCACACCTCTTCAGCAGGCGCAGGCCCGCGCGCTCGAGGCACGACTGAGCGTCTGGTTGATCCCCGATCCCCAAGACCCGCATGGATATCTTCACATGCCGCGCTTGGATGAGATCGCGAAGGCGCAGGCCGTTGGCGTATCGGTATGGGACCTTACGCGCACCGATCACACAGCGCACATGGCGTGGCGCGCCATGTGCGCCTGCTTCGATGTCATCGCGCGTCAGCTCGACTCGGTTGAGACGCGTCTTGCAGATGTGCAAGCCTTCAACAGGGAGGCGTTTCATGCGTGATCGATTCATTCGTTCGAAGGCGTGGTGCTCGCGGTGCCGATGGCCAGTCGCTTCTGTCATCTACCTCGCGACTTCGGTGTGTGCGCCGGGACTCGCGCATGCCGACGACTGGGGCTGCCAGGTGATCCTGTGCCTGTCCAATCCGGGTGGACCCGAGCAGTACGGCGAATGTGTACCTCCGATCGAAAAGCTCTGGAATGCGCTGCGCCACGGTGATCCGTTTCCGACATGTGATTTTGCTGTGGGCGACTCGCCAGGCACGTCAGCGTCGAACACCGATGCGAGCGCCGTGTATTGTCGCGAGGACCCGATCTACTGGGGTGATCCCGAGCAGAGCGAACTGCTAGGCGGAGCCAGAGGCGCCATTAACGTTGACATCACCGGCCAGCTCTATACCCGGGTGTGGTGGGACGCCAAAGCCGAGGGCCGCACGATCACCGAGTTCTATGACGCGAGCAGTTCCCAAGGCAACACCCAGGTGCCGTATGACCTAAGGCCGGCCGCGCGTGGGTTTATCGAGCGCGTGGTTCGAGAAAATGACGGCACTGGTGGGGGAGGCGCCTCATGATGGCGATCGACTTCATCACGCTCGCGCAGCAGTGTGCCCCGCAGGTCGCATCCTCAACACTTGCTGCGATCGTACGCACCGAGTCCGGATTCAACCCCTATGCGATTGGTGTGGTGCGAGGCCGGCTGCTACGCCAGCCAACCAGTCTCGACGAGGCGATCGCTACGGTTCGCGCGCTGGATGCAAACGGCTGGAACTACAGCGTGGGACTTGCGCAGGTGAACCGGTCGAACTGGTCGCGACTCGGACTGACACCGCAGAACGCATTCGACTCCTGCCGCAATCTGGCGGCGGGAGCTGCCATCCTGCAGGACTGCTTTCGGCAGGCAAGTGCTTCGCGGGCTGACGTCCAGCAGGCGTTGAGACAAAGCCTGTCTTGCTACGCGAGTGGAGATTTCTCGATGGGCTATCGCACCGGCTATGTGCAGCGGGTCGTTGACAACGCCGTAGCACGTTCGATCCCCACGGTACCGGCGATCGTGCCGAGCGCCTCGCCCATGCCGGTCGTGCCACTGGACTCAAATGGTCTTGCGGACCAAACGAGGAGGCGAGCAATACAACACAGTCAACCCGGCACCAACCGGACCGATCCGCGGCAGGGCGGCCAAGAGGAGAAGCCGGATAGCAGCGCGGTCGTGTTCTAGCGAATGCCGGATCCGATAGCGCATTGGACAACGGGTAGACAGGAGTGAATCATGAAATCAGTTATCCTATATATTTTGAAGAAAAAAAACGCACTGCAGAGGCGCTTTTTTGTGGATGCCAAAGCTGCCAGGCTGGTGGCGAGCTGCGTGCCGGTGCTGGTGATGGCTTCACCAGCCTACGCGGAGCTCTCCCAAGTCAATACGCTGCTCACGACCATCCAGACAACGTTGCTTGGCGTCGGGGGCGTGGTCTGCTCGATCTCGATCATCTGGGCGGGTTTCAAGATGATGTTTCAGCACGCTCGGTTTGGCGACATCGCGAACGTGTTTATCGGCGGGCTGTTCGTAGGCTGCGCGACGGTCATCGCCGCGATGCTGATCTCCACAACGTGATCCATGCGAGATGCAAAGCGAATCATGAACCCGTTAAACGATCCCGTGTTCAAGGGCTGTACCCGACCCGCGATGTTGTGGGGAGTGCCGCTTGTGCCCTTTCTGATGGTGGGCGGCGGCATGCTGATCCCGGCTATTTGGGCGCTGATCGCGAGTCCACCGCTCGGTGTCGCCATGCTCTTTCTGATCTTCGCGGTGTTCGTCACGATGCGCGCGATGGCGCGTCATGACGATCAGCGCCTCGCGCAGCGTGCGTTGCGCCTGCGCATGAAGCTGCGCCAGCGCAACCGCGGGTTCTGGGGCGCGCACGCATATGCGCCGGTGCGCCTGAAGAGGAGGACCTGAGATGCACGCCCAAGCGAAATTCGCAGCCGTGGCGCACCGGGAAGTGCAACTGGCAGACTTCATTCCCTATTCGACGCATGTGACCGATCACGTCATCAAGACGCGCGAGGGCGATTACCTGCGCATCTGGCGCGTCGCGGGCATCGCGTTCGAGGCGGCGGACCCCGCAGATATCCTGGTGCGCCACGAGGGGCTCAACCAGCTCATCCGTGGATTGGCCGGCGGCCATGTGGCGCTGTGGTCGCACCGCGTGCGCCGGCGCGTGTCGGATCACTTCGCCACACCTTACGCCGACCCGTTCTGCCAGGAACTCGCGAGGCGGTATTACGCGAGCTTCGCGGGCTACCGGATGATGGCCAACGAGTTGTATCTGACGCTCGTCTATCGACCCAACCGGACAAGACTTGGACGGATCCTCAGTCAGGCGGCGCGCCGCACGCTCGACGATATCCGGCAAGACCAGCACGAGGCGCTCAAGGCGATGGCCGAACTCGCCGCGCAGCTCGAAGCGAGCCTGAGGCCCTACGATCCGGTGGCGCTTGGTGTCTATACGAAACAGATCCAGTACGCGCAGCGCCCGCGCGCCTATTCATCGTCGCTTGAATTCCTGGGTTATCTCGTCAACGCCGTGTGGGAGCCCGTACCGGTGCCCGCGGGCCGGATCTGTGAGGCGTTGCCGACTTCACGCCTTTTCTTCGGCGCCGAGAAGCTTGAGATCCGCATGCCGGCAGCCACGCGCCACGCCGCACTGATCGATCTGAAGGACTACCCTGAGGAGACCGAGCCGGGGATGCTCAACGGATTGCTGTACGGTGACTTCGAGTACATCGAGACGCAGAGCTTCGCCATTCTCGATCGACCGAGTGCGAAGGACGCACTCGAGCGCCAGCGCAACCAGCTCATTGCCGGCGAGGATGTCGCGGTGTCGCAGGTGGCCTCGATGGATCAGGCGCTCAACGACCTGATCAACGGTGACTTCGTCCTTGGTGAGTACCACTATTCGCTTGCGGTATTGGGCGATGCGCCGGAGGAAGTCACCAAGCACGTTGCGAAGGCGCGCACACAGCTGGCCGACGTCGGATTTCAGAGCGCACTCATTGACCTCGTGTCCGATGCGGCGTGGTTCGCGCAGTTACCTGGCAACTGGCGTTACCGGCCACGTGAAGCGAAGCTGACATCGCGCAACTTCTGCGGGCTCGGCAGCCTGCACAACTTCGCGACGGGCAAGCGCGAGGGCAACCCGTGGGGCGAGGCGATCACGATCGTCAAGACGCCGAGCGGGCAGCCGCTCTATCTGAATTTCCACGCGACGCCCCAGAAGAAGGACTCGGCCGACGAGAAGGCTCTGGCCAACACGCAGATCATTGGCCAGGCCGGCGCGGGCAAGACAGTGCTCGAACTGTTCCTGCTCGCGATGGCGATGAAGTACGGCATCACGGCAGTGCTCTACGACAAGGACCGCGGCACCGAGATCGCGATCCGCGCGATGGGTGGCATCTACACCGTGTTCCGGCGTGGCGAGCCAACGGGGCTCAATCCCTTTCAGCTGGAGCCGAGCGAAACCGTGCTCGACTTCTGGGAGCGGCTCGTGCGCAAGCTGGTCGATAGCGGTTCGCCCCTCTCGGCGAAGGACGAGATGGACGTCTCGCGTGCAGTGCGGGAAGTCGCCCGCATGGCCAGGCCCTTGCGGCGCCTGTCAATGGTGCGCCAGTTGCTCCCGAACGTGGGCGAGAACAGCCTGCACGCGCGGCTTGCCAAATGGTGCGCCGGCGCTCGACTGGGGTGGGTGCTCGACAACCCGGTCGAGCGGCTCGATTTCACCGGTGCGCGCCTCTTCGGATTCGACGATACCGAGTTGCTGGGCGATGCGCAGGTGTCCACGCCAGTCACGATGTACCTGCTGCACCTGACTGAGAGCCTCATCGATGGCCGGCGTTTCATCTATGTGATGACCGAATTCTGGAAGCGCCTGGGCGACCCCGTCTTCACGGATTTCGCGAACAACAAGCAGAAGACGATCCGCAAGCAGAACGGACTTGGCATCTTCGATACGCAGTCGCCAGCCGATGTGCTCAGAAGCGATATCGCACGCGCGCTCATCGAGCAGACCGCGACCTTCTTTTTCCTGCCGAACCCGCGCGCGGACTACGACGATTATGTGCATGGCTTCAAGCTGAGCGAGGCGGAATTCAACATCGTGCGCAATCTCGGCGAGAACAGCCGGTGCTTTCTTGTCAAGCAGGGACACCGCTCGGCGATTGGTCGGCTGGATCTGGCGGGTCTTGGCGATGTGCTCGACGTGCTCTCGGGGACGACGGACAACGTTGAACTGCTTGACACGATTCGCGCGCGGGTGGGTGACGCCCCCCAAGACTGGTTGCCCGTCTTCCACGAGGCGCTTGCGAAACGCCGGGCCACGGAAGCCCGTATGCGCGCATCTGGGCAGGTAATGGCGCAGCAAGCGATGGTGCAGGTGAGGGGAGGTGTGCGATGAGCGGTCTTTTCACGGCGATTGGCGAGACGCTGGAGAACGGCACGAGCTCCTATGTGACGAATGTGTCAGCGGCACTATCGAGCGCACTGGTACCAGTCGTGACTACGACCGTTACGATCTGGATTGTTACCTACGGACTGGCGGTGGTGCGTGGCGAGGCGCATGAGGCCGTGCCCGCATTTGCGTGGCGCGCACTGAAGCTTGCCATCACGCTCGCGTTCGCGCTGAGCACCGGTGTTTATCAGGGGCAGGTGGTCACGGCGATTAACGGTGCGACAGCGGGGCTCGCGCAGACGATCCAGAACGCGGCCGCCGTGAGCGGCACCGGTAACCCTGGGTGCGGCTCGGTGAACGGCACCAGCGTGACGGGCACGAGCGCGAGCAGCATCTACCAGACCCTCGACTGTTACGACCAGCAGATCGACCTCGTGATGGACGCCTATTTTGACAAGGCGGCACACGAAGGCCTGAGCTTGAGCGGGATGATTGCCGGCATCGGCGATTTCCTGTGCGGGCTCGTGGCCGCGCTTGGCGGCTCCTGTTTCCTGATCGTGCTCGCCTTCGAGGTCGTGATGGCGAGGATGCTGCTCGAGCTTGTTCTCGGGCTCGGCCCGATTTTCATCGCGTGCGCCGCATTCGCGCCGACGGCACGGTTCTTCGAGGCGTGGAGCGCCAAGGTCGCCAATTACGCGCTCCTGCAGGTGCTGGTCGCGGCCTTTCTCGGCATGGCACTGACCGCTTTTTCCGCCTATCTCGCGCCGTTGCACGTCACCGATGCCTCTCCCGCATCGGATGCCGCGTCGCTGATGTCGGGCGTCACCAGCGTGCTGGAAGGGTCGGCGGCCGATGTGGCGGCAATCGGCCTTTTCGTGACCGGCGTGTTTCTCGCAATGGTCGGCTGGCAGTTGCCGGCTGTCGCGTCCGGACTTGCCGGAGGCGCGACCCTGTCCGGTTTCGGCGCGTTCGTTGCCGGGGTGACGTCCCAACGGCTCGCCAGCGCGCTCGGCCGTGCGCTTGCTGGCGGCAGACAGAGGCCCGGTGGAACGATCCATCACCAGTCGGGTTCTGGCGGAAGCCCTGCCGGGAACCGGTCGGTGCCGGCCTATCAGCGGGCTGCCCGGGAACACCTCGGGCAGCAGGGCGAGTGAATCACAGCGACTAAATCACAGTGACGGACTCACAGTGACGGAATCACAGCGACGGAATCACAGGCGATCACCATGACGAAACTCTACAGGCTGTCTGCCTATGCCGCACTGCTCCTCATCACGGGCGCGGCAGTCGTGCCATCGGTGAGCGCGCAGGGCATTCCGGTGTTTGACGCGCAGAACGTCGCGCAGGCGATCGCAACGGTGGCACAACTCGAACAGGAAGTGCAGCAGGAAATCCGGCTCTACCAGTCGATGAACGGCACGCGAGGGTTCGGTCAACTGCTCAGCAACCCCGTTCTTGCCAACTCGCTGCCGTCGAACTGGATGAGCGTCTACACCTCGGTCCAGAACGGCGGCTACTCGGGCCTGACGAGCAGCGCTCAGGCGCTGCGCTCGGCAAGCGAGCTCTACAACTGCCAGGACCAGAGCGGCGTCGACGCGCAGATCTGCCAGCGTGCGCTCAACAAGCCGTTTCAGGACAAGGCGTTCGGGATGCAGGCGTATCAGACGGAACTGCAGGAACTGAACCAGATTCAGAGCCTGATGCGGCAGATCGACGCGACGCAGGACCCTAAGGGCGTCGCGGAACTACAGGCGCGCATTCAGTCCGAGAGCACGACGGTCGGCAACGAGATGACAAAGCTGCAGCTCTTCAAAATGCTCGCAGACAGCGAGGACAAGCTGATCGCCGAACAGCAGAGCGAACTGGTGTTGAGCCGCGCCGCAAACACGACGCGGCTGCAGGACCAGATGGTCCCCGCCACATTCGGGAACTGACGGAGCGCAACCGTGAGACATATCTCTCTGATCATGCTGATTATTCAATTTGTAATACTAATTACATCGTGTGGCGGTAATCCACCAAACCCGGTTCTGCCGGACGGGTTGCACCGCGTCCCGGTGAACCGCGTGCCTCCGGTTCCTTCGGCATCAAAGGCGCGAGCAGCGTCATCGACTGATGGAGCTGGACTATGAAAGTCGGCGCCGATTACGCGCGGGTGCTCGATATCGAGGCGTGCCTGTCCGACATGCAGCAGCGTTCGGAGCGACGCGCGTGGCATATCGCATACGCGGCGGTGGGCGTCGCCGTGCTCAGTTCGACTGCGCTCGCGGTGATGGTTCCCTTCTACCGGGTAGTACCGTTGCCCATCGAGGTGGACCGGCTCACCGGTCAGTCGCAGGTAATCGACGTGCTCGACGCGACGCACGTTCACACAAAGGAGATCCAGGACAAGCACTGGGTCGAGGTGTACGTACGCTCGCGCGAGCGCTACGACTGGGGTCTGCTGCAGATGGACTACGACCGCGTGCTCAACATGAGCGATGAGACGGTCGCGCGGGACTACCGGCAGATATATAGCGGTCCCGATGCGCTTGACAGGCAACTCGGTGCCGGTACCGAAAAGGGTATCCGGATTCTTTCGACGACGCTGCCGCCCGATGAACCCGGGCGCGCGGTGGTGCATATCGAGCGCACGACGCGCAAGAACGGGGTCGACAACGCCGAAGCGCCACAGCGCTTTGTCGTCACGCTCGCCTTCATGTACCGGCCGCCGGTGTTCACGCGGGAGAACGTGGCTGTCGAAAACCCCTTCGGCTTCAAGGTGACGGCCTACAGTCGCGATCCTGAATACACGCCGCCCACACTACCCACGCCGCCCGCGCCCTCGCCTGCCGAAGGAGGCACCCGATGAAACCGGCTCTGACGCCTGCAGTCGTGATGCTCGCGCTGGGTTGCCGGCTCGCGAGCGCCTATGATCTGCCCGGCTGGACGAGCGACTCGCGCGTGCGGCAGGTGCCGTACCGGCAAAACGAAGTGGTGCGCATCAATGCACAGCGCGGGTTCGCCACCCACATCGCGCTGGATGCGCACGAACAGATTCTGGTGGTGGCACCCGGCGACCGTGACGGCTGGCAGGTGGTGGCGAACAAGGGCGATCACGACGTCTATCTGAAGCCGCAGCTTGCGGCGCACGACACGAACCTCGAGATCCGCACGGACCGGCGCAGCTACAGCTTCGATCTGCGCGTGCTGCCTCTGAGGACAAGGTTTGGTAGTGCCCGGGAGATGTACCGCGTCACGTTCATGTATCCCGATGAGGAACAGGCGAAGACTCACCTCGATGGCGAGCAGGCGCTGCTGCAAGAGCGCCTCGCGCAGTCGCCGGTCGTGCGCAACGCCCGGTACTCGATGCAGGCGATGCCGCATTCGGACGATATCGCACCGAGCGCAGCATGGGACGATGGGCGCTTTACCTATATCCGCATCCCGAATAACCGGCGAATGCCTGCGATTTTCCGGGTCGCGGACGACGATACCGAAAGCGTGGTTGACAGACACATGGACGGCGATGTGGTGGTCGTTCACGAGGTCGCGAAGCGTTTCGTGTTGCGCCTGGCCAATGAGGTAGTGGGACTGTGGAACGACGCGTACGACATGGACGGCGTGCCGCCGAAAGATGGCACGACGCTCAACGGCGTGAAACGCGTGCTGCGGAGCAGTGGCCATGAGTAACGACACCACGCGCAACACAATCGAGCCGGAGGGCACGCCTCGCGATGGAGGCGATGGCGAGAGCGGCAATGCTCGCGATACGCGCACGCCGCCCGTGGCCGATCGCGGCATGCCCGATCTGGGGCAGCTGCGAGGTCGTCCGCGGACATGGTGGTTGACACCGCTCGCGATTGTGGTCGTGGTCGCCGTTGGCGCAGTGTGGACGGTGCACGGGTTTCTCGCGCGTCATGACGCGGCAGCCAAGGCGCGTCGGGATGCCGCGCTCGATCAGCCCTCGCAGGGGCGCGTGTTTGGCGATGAGGCATCTTCAGTTGGTGTGCCGGCGTCGGTGCCGAGCATGGTTGCAAGCCGGCCGCCTGCTCGCGTCGCACACGCGATGTCCGGGCGCAGTTATTACGACGCTCCACTGCTCGCGGGTGGCGCTCCCAGTGGGGGCGTTGCCGATGCCGCGGGCGCTCCAACAGGCCCACTCGACGATAAAGCGGCGCCTTTCGCTGGGGCGTCGGTGCCCAATGTCGGCGTGAGCCCGCTTGCGGCGACGCGAGGCCAGACCGACAGCTCGCTGGGGCAGGCGCTCACGCCCACACTGACGCCGCGCGTGAGCGCCGGGCGTCTGGGCAACCGCAGCCTCATCCTCGCGCAGGGCGCCAAGATCGACTGCGCGGGCGACACCGCGTTCGACTCCAGTGAAGCGGGTCTATCCACCTGCACGGTCACCAGAAACGTCTATTCCGACGATGGACGGGTGGTCCTGATCGAACGCGGCTCGCAGATCAACAGCCAGTACCGCTCGAATCTATCTCCCGGGCAAAAGCGCGTGTTCATCCTGTCGGCGCGCATCAAGACGCCGAACGGCGTGACCGTAGAGATCGATTCTCCAGCCGCGGACGCGCTCGGGCGCACGGGCATCGGCGGCTACGTGAACAACCACTGGGGCGAGCGCGTGGGCGCGGCGTTCCTGCTGAGTATCACGCAGGACGCGATCGGCTACCTGGCGACGCGCGGTGGTAACAACAACAGCTCCACGGTCTTCGAGAACACGCAGCAGACCGGCAACAACATGGCCGCTCGCGTGCTCGACGGCACGATCAACATTGCTCCGACGCTCACGCAGAACCAGGGTGCTGAGTTCACGATCGTGCTCGCGCGCGATCTCGACTTCAGCTCCGTCTATGCACTGCAGCCGGAGGCGCTCCAATGAATACGCCTGTGTTGACTGCCGGTTGGGCCGAGCAGACCCTGCTCGCGAGGGTGCCGGACGACGCGTCCGTGCGCGAGCTGATGCGCCCGTTCGCATCACTGCTCGACAATGCAGAGGTCACTGAGATCGTGATCAACCGGCCGCAGCGTGTGCTCACCGAAACGCATCTTGGCTGGCACAGCTTCGACTATCGCGACCTGGATTTCGAGCGCCTGATGTCGTTCGCGGTGGCCATCGCCACGCTCACAAACCAGGAAGTCTCGGCCGAAAATCCGGTGCTCTCGGCGCTGTTGCCCGGCAACGCGCGCATCCAGATCGTGATACCGCCGGTCGTGCCCGCGCGCACGGTGTCGGTCACGATCCGCCGCCCGTCTTCGCGGGAGAAGACGCTCGGTCTCTATCGTGCCGAGGGACTCTTTGCGCGTAGCGAGTGGCACCGGCCGGTGGGGCTCGACGAGGCCGCGAAGGTGTTGCGAGCGACGGACCAGCATCTCGTACGAAGGCTAGACGAGGGCGACTTCGCGGCCTTCTTTGAGTTGGCGGTGCTTGCCCGACTGAATATCGTGATCGTCGGCAACACCGGTTCCGGCAAGACGAGCTTCATGAAAACGCTCTGTCAGCACATCCCGGCAAGCGAGCGTGTCGTGACCATCGAGGATGTGCGCGAGCTTTTCATCCGTCACATCGAGAACTGTGTCCATCTTATTTATAACAAGGGCGGCCACGGACAGGCTCGCATCACGCCTGCGGAGCTGATCGCCAGCACCATGCGCATGCGTCCCGATCGCGTGCTGCTCGCGGAGCTGCGCGGCGCGGAAGCGTACGACTTCCTGAAGCTACTGACCACAGGGCACTCGGGTTCCATCACGAGCTATCACGCATCGAGTGCGGTGGTGGCGATCGAGCGCTTTGCGCTGATGGCGAAGGAACACCCGGAGGCGGCCGCGTATGACGATGCCGCGCTCAAGCGCCTGTTGTTTCTGACCATCGACGTGGTCGCACATATGGAGGCGCAGCCGGTGTTCGACGAGGCGGGCGTGCAGACTGGCAAACGCTGGTCCATGACGGAAGTCTGGTTCGATCCGCTGCGCAAGTACCGGACCGAGTTTGAGTGAATGTTAAGTGAATGTTTGGGTGAACCCGCGCGAAAAGGATGGAGCAGATCATGCAAAATCGCAGTTGGCATCACGTCTATATGGCGGCGAAGACGCTGGCGATTCTCGTCGTTCTGGGCACGGCGCTTCTGGCCGCGCTCTGGCTCGCGTCGTTCTTCCTCTACGCGAGTCTTAAGGTCAATCCGCTGCATGCGGGGATATGGGGCTGGCTGGACGCTGCTCGCGCCTGGCATGACGGCGCGCTGCCGAAAGAAGGCAGGCGGCTTGCCGGCTCGGCGCTGTTTGGCTTGCTGGTCGCCTTCGGTGGACCGGGACTCGGCTCGTGCGCACTGTGGAGCCGCTCTGCTCATCGCCGTCTTTACGGCAGTGCGCGGTTCGCGAGCGACGCGGAAATCCGTGCGGCGGGGCTGCTATGAGTGCCCTCATGACAGCCAGTGCTGGAATGGGACCGGCCATCGTCGTGGGTCTGTGGCGCGGGCAGTACCTGCGCTTTGTGGGCCAGCAGTTCGTGCTGCTCGCGGCGCCCGCGCGCTCGGGCAAGGGCGTCGGTATCGTGATTCCGAACCTGCTGAGTTATCCGGATTCGGCTGTGGTGCTCGACATCAAGCAGGAGAACTACGCCATCACGGCGGGCTTCAGGCGCGCCCACGGGCACGCGGTCTACCTGTTCAATCCTTTCGCCGAAGATGGGAGAACGCACCGCTATAACCCGCTGTCGGCCATTTCGGATGGGGTGTTTCGCGTGGGTGACGTCCTTGCGATCGGCTACGCCCTCTATCCGGTGGGCGGCCACGACGATTTCTGGAAGGACCAGGCGCGCAATCTCTTTCTGGGTATCGTGTTGCTGCTGTGCGAATGGCGCGATGCGCGGCGTATCGGGAGGACGGATATCCCTGAGCATCCCGTCACCATGGGAGAAATACTGAGGCAGTCATCGGGCAACGGCATGCCCGTGAAGGCGTATCTGCAAAAGGCATTGCTGCAATACCGCAACCTCCTCACGGGGCCCTGCGTCGATGCGCTCAACCGCTTCCTCGCCAATGACGACAAGGTACTGGCAAGCATCCTCGCAACCTTCAATGCGCCGCTCACCATCTGGGCCAATCCGATCGTTGATGCCGCGACGAGCGCGAACGATTTTGACCTGCGAGATGTCCGCAAGCAGCGCATGACAGTCTATATCGGTATCACGCCGGATCATCTGAGCGAGTCGGCGCTGCTCGTCAACCTGGTGTTCTCGCAGCTCGTCAACCTCAACACGAAGCAGTTGCCACAGCAGAACCCGGCGCTCAAATTCCAGTGCCTGCTGGTCATGGACGAATTCACCGCGATCGGCAAAATCCACATCATCGCGCGCGCAGTCGCCTATATGGCCGGCTACAACCTGCGCATGCTCTCCATCGTGCAATCGGTCTCACAACTGGAGTCGGTCTACGGCCGCGCGGATGCTCGCACGTTCGTCACCAACCACGCGATGCAGATTTTGTATGCGCCGCGCGAGCAGAAGGACGCCAATGAGTATTCCGAGATGCTCGGCACCTTCACCGACAAGTCGCGCAGCGTGAGCCGCTCCAACGCCATCTTCGGGGGGCGTGGTGGGTCGAGCGAGAGCATCTCCGAGCAGCGTCGAGCCTTGCTGCTGCCGCAGGAGCTAAAAGAGCTTGGCCGGGACAAGGAGATCATCCTGCTCGAGAACACCAAACCGATCCTCGCCGAGAAGATCTGCTACTGGCGCGAGCCCGCCTTCACGTCGCGGCTTGCCGCCGCGCCCCGCGTGCCGGCGATGGATCTTGCCGGCTTTCGTGCACAGATCGAGCGGCGCGTGCGTGAACTCAGGATGGACGAAATCGAGGCGGATGCGTCGGGACCGATCCACGTGCCGGTCGAGTATCTGGAGGTGTTGCAGGCCTGGGATCCGCGAGACCTGCCTTCGCGGCTTGCCGATATCAGCGAGGAGGAGGCGAGCGCGTACGTGGAGCGGCACTTCATGTTGCTTGGCGTTCCGGTTGAGCAGATCGAGCAGGCAAGGCAAAGGCGCTCGGCGGCGGATCCGGACGTGGCGGAACTCAGGCCGGCGGCAGGCTCAAGAGACCGTCGGGCAAGCAGCACGTCAGGGCAGACACAAGCCGCGGGCGGCAAGGCGCGCGTCGCAAAGGATGCGCGGGCCGCTCGCGCGATTGACCCGTCCGGGCACTCAGACGTTGCACCCATAGTTGCGCCAATAGTTGCACCAATACGCGGAGAGCATCGATGACCTCGCAGTTCGTTGATGAGCGCGCTCGCGCGCGGGCCGCACTCGCCGTGATTCCTTCGGAAGACTACTCGACGTGGGTCGATATGGCCTTCGCAGTGAGGCAGGGATTCGGTGATGCGGGCTTTGACATCTGGGATGAGTGGAGCCGTAGCGCGCACAACTACAGCGAGCGTGCTGCACGTGTGACGTGGCGCTCGGCCAGCGCATCGGGAGGCAAGACGCTTGCGTCGCTTTTTTGGCTGGCTGAGCGCCACGGCTTCGATCTGCAAGGCGCGAGAGTCGCCGGTGCCGTCGCGCACGGGGTGGCCGGTCCCGACCGGCTGACGCTGGAGCGTCGTGCGCAGGAGTCTGAACGAGAAGAACGGAAGGTGCGTGCCCGCCACGCCGCAGTTGCCCGTGAGGCCGCATCCATCTGGCAATGGGCGCGGCCTGTCGGACCGCAGCATCCGTATCTGATGCGCAAGCAGCTCAAAGCGACAGAGACGTTGCGAGAACTGGAAGCCCTCGAACTGCGCACACTGCTCGGCTATGAGGCATCGAGCGGGGAAGAGATTCTCACGGGCCGCGTGTTGATCGTGCCGGTATGGAGGGGCGAGGGCCTGTCCACGCTTGAGCTTATCGATGAACACGGGCGCAAGTCGTCGCTCGCCGGAGGCGCGAAGAAGGGTGGGTACTGGATGACGCGGCCTGAACCAGTGAGCGGCGAAACCGCGTCTCCAATGCTGATCGGAGAAGGAGTGGCGACGGTGCTCTCGGCACACCGGGCAACCGGATGGCTCGCGGCGGCAGCCCTGTCGAGCCGCAATCTCGGCGAGCTTGCCAGTATCCTGCGCGCGCGCTTTCCTGATGCCGGGCTGATCGTGCTCGGAGATCTCGGCCATGGTGAGGAGTCAGCGCGTCAGGCGGCCAGGCACGTTGCAGCGCAGCTTGCCCTTCCTGTGTTTGCACCGCACGCGCTGATCGACGGTTCCCGGCCGACCGACTTCAACGACATGGCTGTGCTGTGCGGCTCGGACGCCGTACGTCGATTGTTGCGGGACGTGGCGTTTCGCGAGGTGGTGAGCGCGGACGTGACGCCCGAACCAGAGCCGATTCCTTGCGCCGAAGCAAGGGCGGATAAACCGAAGGAGGGTAGTGAAATGGGTCACGTGAAAGAGGAAATGGCGAACGACGCTGGCAGCACGAAACGTCGCAAGGCGGCGCCGAAGGAGGTCGCGCCGCAAGCAGCGCAGGAGTCCCTGGTGAGGCCGATCTCGCAGGACGGGCAGCTCCCACAGGCATCTGCGGAGAGCTCACCGACGGATCCATCGGCGGATCCACCGAAGGCGCCGTGGACTCGCCGGGAGATCGGCGAAGCGCTATACGGGCTTGATGACGTGCCGCCGGAGATGAAGACGCTCGCGCGGCACCGCTTTGGCGCGCAGATCCGTATGGCGACGCCACGTGAGAATGGCGGTCCGTACCGGGGCGAGGTCTTCAACACGGAGCACTACCTGATTCAGGAGGTGGCCACACGCAGTGTCGTCTTTCACGCGAAGCAGCGGATGGAATTCGTGTCGGACCGCCTGAAATGGATGGACGAGAACCTGAGGATGAACGGGGCCGACGTGCAGATCGGCTACGACGCTGATCGTGCGAAGGTGTACCCATGGGACCGCGTGCGTGACCAGCTCGAGCGCACCGTGGCATCGCTGAAGAAATCGGCGTGCGAGCTCGGTTTTGGCACGGACCTTGACGGCACCCTCGAGCAGTTGCAGGCGAACTCGTGGACACGGATACGGCAGGCTCGTGCAAGCGCGCTTGCGCAGTCGAAGGAACGGGCTGCCCGGGAACCCAAGGATGAGCCCGACAGATAAACACCGTGGGCGGACAACGGGACGTTTGGCCGGGGCTAAACCAATACGAGGCGGTACCATGACTGAGAGCGCTTCATCCACTTTCGCAACTGCTGCGCAGCAAGATCCGGTGATCAACATCATCGAGCAGGACCCACCCGTGGCCAATGACGCGGGCGCTTCATCTGGCAGCCGCGAGCGCGTTGGCAATCTTGAGCAGGCAGCACGCGATGCCGTGGCGGCTCACCGACGACGTGAGTTCGATGTGAAGGACGCACCGTACCAGTTCGCCTTCGAGGATCTCGGGCCCTCCCTCGTCACCGAGCACCATCGGTCCGACGTGGTGACGTCGATGATGGACCTGGTGCAGGCGAAATCGTGGCAGCGCATCCGCGTGGCGGGTCATACGGCGTTTCGCCGCGAGACGTGGTTGCAGGCGACGCTCCTCGGTATCCGGGTGAGCGGCTATGAGCCGAAGACAGCAGAGCTCGCGCGACTGAGCGACGCGCGTCGCGAACATCTGAGCAACCGTATCGAAGGCAGTGCGAAGCTGCCGGATGCCAGTAGCAGCGGCCAAGCGGATGACGCGGCCGTACCCGAGCAGCCCTCATCGTACATACGGCACATGCCACCCGTGCCGCCCGTGCCACCCGTGCCGCAGGTCGGTGATTCCGGTCGCGTAGGCGCGGAACTGCCCGTCGCCGCGGCTGCAGCGGCGCTGACAACAGCACCGCCGCTTGATGCCAACGATCGAGGCAGCGCGCGCGATGATGTACCCGACTCGCACCGGGAGAGCGGCGAGTGGGTCGAGCACGGTGGTGCCCAGCTCCAGCACAATCCGGCACGAAGCGAGTCCGACTATGTCGTGTATCAGGATCCTGTCGGTGCGAACCATGTGGTATCGGGCACGGATCTTGAACGCGCGCTCGTGCAGTCCCGGGCGGCGCTCGGTGAGCGCATCACGCTGGAGAACCTCGGCAAGCGCCGGGTGAGCGTCGAGGCGCCAGTGGTTGAGGCCACAGGCCGGGTGATCGGTCAGCAAGAAAAAGAGGCCTACCGCAACACCTGGCAGATTGATGTCGAGCGTGCGGAACAGACACGATCGGTGCAATCGACGTCCCGCGACGGGGCTGCCGACCGGGCGCCGGGGGAGATCGTGTCAGGGGCACCCCGCGCGCCGACGCACACACCGCGGCACAGCAGAAGCGAGCAGTCGGTGACCGCGCAGCGCGCGATGCAACTGGCGGTGATCGTTGCGGCAATGCGTGCGCAAGGGTTTAGCGAACGGTCGATTTCCCGTGTGGAGCGGCACGCGGAACGGATGATCGATGCATTTCACGCCGAAGGCGTCCGGATCCCACCGCCGAGGGTTTTTGATCCGTTGGCTCCATCCGTCCGGGGCCGCCACGCCCCGAATGCGCCGGATCGCGCCGCCAGCCGTGAGATCGAGCGCGCACTGTCTGAGCCGTCAGCGCCGCCGCTGTGAGGGTAAGCCGTGAGAACCCGTGCGCATCTGTACATCGAGTTGGGAGAGGCGAAGCCCCACTGGGACCGTTGGTGCGCGCGGCACGGTCTGACGCCTGCCGCGGGCGCGCGGCAACTGATTTTTGAGGCCATGCTGGGCGACGCTGCCTTGCACGACGCGATGCCAGAATCTTCCGTGCGTTGGACGGTCGTTAGGGAACATCGGGAGCGCGTCGCAATCCGGTTGACCACGACCGAACTGACAGCAGTGGAACAGCGTGCCGCTGCGTTGGGATTCAAGAAAAACCGGTGGATCGTCGCGCTAATTCGTGCGCATCTGACAGACGAGCCACAGTTCGGCGAACATGAAATGATGCTGCTCGCGACATCGAACCAGCAACTCGCGTCGATCGGCAGGTTGCTGGGCTGCATCGCCCGGGACGGCGCGCGGGTGGCTGGATGCACCGACGCCGTCGACCAGCAGCAGCTCGCAGCAATGAAGAAAGAGCTCGATGCTCATCTACGCGCAGTGGCAGCGCTCGTGCGCGCCAACCTCGATCGCTGGAGTCGATAGCATGTCGTATCCGAAAATCTACATCGATGCGATGCTTCTTAACTGGGGCGATCGCCTCTTTCACGCGCCGCTCAGGCACGTCGGTGCGCCTCGGCTATCCGGTGCGCGTCTGGGCGATGAGGCAGCGCAGGCAGCGCGAATGCGCGCGCAGCTCGCCCGCACGCTCAAGCGAGCGCCGGAAGTTATGGTCAAGATCGCCAACAAGGCGTCGAGCACGCAGGGCATGGGGGCGGTGCGCCAGCACCTGCGCTACATCTCGCGCAGCGGCCAAGTTGAGCTGGAGGATCAGGACGGGCAGATCATCGTCGGCGCACATGCATTGGGTGATCTTGCCGATGCGTGGCAACTGGGCGGTTGGGGCATCCCGGAAAAGAGTGCGCGCCGCGAGGCCTTCAATATCGTGCTGTCCATGCCACCGGGAACGGAGCGTCGGGCTGTGCGTGATGCGGCGAGGGATTTCGCGCGCCTGGAGTTTGGCGATGGCCGTGCCTACGTGTTTGCCGCACATGATGACGAGGCACACCCACACGTGCATCTGTGCGTGCAGGTCAGGGGGCCGGATGGCCGGCGCTTGCACCTGTACAAGCGCGATCTGCAGCGCTGGCGGGAGCGGTTTGCCGAACGCTTGCGCGCGCACGGGGTGGAGGCGAACGCGACTTCACGGCTCACACGGGGGGTGACCCAGCGGTACCCGAAGCAGGCGGTTGTGCATATGGCCGCGCGTGGGGAGGCACCCCGCTACTGGCGTGCCGTCGCGAATGACACGCAGCGGCGTGCCGGATGGCAAGCTCAGGGCGGTGTGTTTGCCGCGTGGCGCGAGGTGGCGCGGGCGATGGCTAGGTCGCACTTGCTTGAGGACCGGAAGATGGCGATTGAGGTCGTGAATTTCGTGTGGGCGATGCCCGTTCAGCGGGACAGACCCGAGGCGGGACGTTCGCGCACCGCACCGCGCGAGGTTCAAGACCGGTCGGCGCTCGATCACGGTCCGAAGCCCGGGGAGTGGGGCCCTGCCGTCGAGCGCTGACGCGCAAGAAGCCTCCACCTTATTGTTGGCGATGTTTCGGTCGAGTACTTGGTCTCGATGGTGGGCAAGCTAAACCGCATGCTATGCGACTGGACGAACTGCAGGCCGGCCAGATGTGCCTCTTCGGCCTGCCGCAGAAGCGTTTCAGCCTGGGCTTTCAGTTCAAGGTATGTTGCCATTGAGTGCCCCCGTTTTTGGCAGCGGACAATGTAGCCCGTCGCGCTGTTCCAACACACTTGAAGAACCCAGTTCAGTAAGCGCCGGAAGAACGGAGCGATCGCGCGGCAGATGATCATTTGCTGTGGAGGCTGCCGATGGCACTTCAGCGCGCCTTTATGTCCGGAATGATGCCCAGACGATAGGTGGTCACGAATGCTGGCCAGTCGACATGATCCGCCAGGTCGATGTCTGCGACAGCGTCGACCTTAGGCCGTGCACGCTCGAACAATGCAATGCAGATCGCGGGAAAATTGTTGCGGGACGGATAGACAAGGCCATCGAACAACGATGCCTGTGCATCATCTGTGAAGCCGTAGACGGTGTGCGATATGCGCTGTGTATGCACGTAACGGCGCGATGATAACTGTTCGAGATTCAGGCCGAAGTGCTGGACCATGACACCGGGTGCAGTCAGATCGAACAGCCTGATATCGTCCATGACGCCCACCGCGCGCACGACCCGGCCTTGTACTTCGGCCATGGTCATGGTGCGGGTTTTCCGGCGATGCCACTGATGCTGATGAAACACCGATTCCATCAGGACTGTGGCAAGGTCCGGCCCGAGATAAAGCACGCCGTATGTGCCATCCGGGGCATCGTATCGGTTGACGCGGCTACGACCAAAGTGAAGAGGGGTATCCCGGTAAGGCGTCCGGCTGACGTGCTGTAGCAGTGTGCCGGCAGGAAGTATCACGAAGGGCAGGACCGGACTCAAGCTTTCCCTCGGGCGTGAATGCCAAGGGCGTTAAGGACGGCACTGGTGACCTCGTCGACGCTGGTGCGGGTCACGACTTCAACGGGCGCCTGATCGCGCAGGACCTCGAGCGGTTCCGAGAGGGTATGAAAGAGCGTCCAGGCATCGATGTCCGGCGCACCGCTCAATACCGCCTGCGTCAGTTGTAGGCGGACCGGATCGAGCTGCCAATCCGGCAGGCGCTGTTTTCGGGAGCCGACGCTGAGCGCGAGCAGGCGCTTCGGCTCGGAGGCAAGATCCTTGTAGATCTGCTGACGTGACTTATGCGCGAGGCGGGCGAACTCGGCCAGCGGCAGGTTCTGCGGCTCGTCGAACGCCTGTAGCTGGGCGCGACGGCCTCGCTGGATGTCCGTTGGGCTCGGACTCCAGCGGGTATCAGCCCGAAGTGCCTGCGCCTTGTGAGCAAAAACTTCCGCAAGGGATTCCGGCCGTGGTTTCGCCTGTTTGGCTTGAGTGATTTTTTCGCGGATCAGCGCGTTCAACTGGGCGGTGAAAGTCTCCGGATCCGTGATTTTCGCGGCTTTTTCGAAGCGATGCACTTCTTCAAGTGTGACGTCCGGCCAATCCGCCCCCACGAACGAAGTCGTTGCTGACATGGCGTTCTCCAGACTAATCTCTAGGCCTCATAATATAGTCGCAAATGTCGTATTTGTCAACTTTGTAAACTAGCCAATATCGCTGGTACTTCGTCAAAGGAGGTACCGAGTGAGCCTTGCAAATATCAAATGCCGTCAACCGCAAGCGCACGCGCGTCTTTCTGAGTCGCGTATTCCGTCATCCAGAAAATACGGCCACTTGGGCTCCCCTCCCACCCAGTGGCCGGCAACTCGGACAGCTTCCGAGTCTCAATGCGGACGCAAACGGCGACATAAATTAGCGGCCGTGGTCACCGTTCCGCATGCTCGCATTGCCGAGCGGGCCGATCATATTCTGAAAAGCGCAAACGCCACGACGGCCGTGGGTCACGCAGGGCCGCCTGGCGATGGCGGACATCGGCATTTGGCTGGGCCAACCGGTAGAGTGGGCGAACGGGCTCGCGCGACGCTGTCAGCTTGTCTAGGCTGAGACACAAAGAGAGCCGAAATGGTTGTGATGCAGATTGGATAACTATGCTCTTAGCTTGCTTGGGATGGCCGGCAATACGACGGCTCACCGCTCGCACGCTCCATTTGCACTCACCCTTCAAGATTGCTTTTGCACGAGCCATTCCGGGGTTTTTGCGATTCCCGTCCCAAACAAGTCCTGGTCACGGGCGTCGCCGGCTACGACGAGCCCCCCATCGAGGATGTGCTAACGATGTGACCACCCTCGCCATGGGCACGGATCAAAGGGAGGAACGCCCTGATACCATTGAAGACGCATCAATGTTGACGCTCGTTGCCCAATGCCAATCATCAAACGTCGCGTCGGCCAACCCCGTGATCGTCCCAACGGCGGCGTTGTTGACCAAGATGTGAACCTTGCCGAAACGGCGGAGTGTCTCTTCGGCGGCGCGCACGGTCCCGGGGCGGTCGGTCACATCGACGTTGATGCCATGTACCATATCAGGCCACGGGTCTGTTCGGTTCATCCAGCAACAGCATCACCGTCAAACACGAGGGGTTCGTGCCGGAACACCGTTTCGCGGACTTGGCCATTGACGGCGATCAACCGCCACACAGTGCCGCATGCCGTCCGCCGCATGCCGTCCGTTACCGATCGGTAGAACCTGATCATTTTGACACGTTAGACCACGTCTTCCAGTCGCTCCATTATTCGAAGTGTTCTGCTGTTTTCTCAGTCATCCGAGTGGCGACCACATTGAGATTTCACACGTATCAATGAAACCTTCAAACGAAACCACGTCCCCGAAAAGACGACGTCTTTTGCAATTCGCAGTTGGACTCACATTTTTGTCTGGGGCTTGGAAACAGAGGCTCGCATCGGCGCAAGCGGGGGCATCCGGTGCGTTTGCTCGCGTGCGTCCGGGCGATCCGGGCTGGCCGTCCGAGACGCAGTGGAACGAACTCAGCCAGCAAGTCGGCGATGCACTGGTCAAAGTGCAATCGCCCTTGGTGACTTGCCTGAACTCGCCCGATAGTGACGACTGCAGGCAGCTATTCGAGGAACTCAAGAATCCCTATTTTCTCGGCGACGAGGTGAGCCTGACGCAGGCCCTCGGCTGGGTAGATGCGTGGACATCGATGCCCAGCGTCTACGCGGTGGCTGTCCGCAACACGAACGACGTCGTCGCCGCTGTCAACTTCGCACGCCGGAACAATCTCCGCTTCGTGGTGAAGGGCGGCGGCCACAGCTATCAAGGCACTTCGAATGCGCCGGACTCTCTGCTGGTCTGGACGCGAAACATGAACGACATCACCCTGCAGGACGCGTTTGTTGGTGAGGGATGCGAGGGACACGCCTTGCCGGTGCGAGCAGTCACGGTCGGGGCCGGCGCGCTCTGGGCGCACGTCTATGACGCGGTCACCACGCAGGCGGGCGGTTATGTGCAAGGCGGCGGCTGCATGACGGTCGGCGTGGCAGGCCTCGTCCAGAGCGGCGGGTTCGGCAGCTTTTCGAAAGCCTACGGACTGGCGGCGGGAAGCCTACTCGAAGCCGAAGTCGTCACCGCGGATGGCGTCGTTCGAATCGCCAATGCCTGCACGAATCCCGACTTGTTCTGGGCGCTGAAAGGCGGTGGTGGCGGAAGCCTCGGCGTGCTCACGCGGCTGACGCTACGCGTCCACGAATTGCCTGAGACCTTCGGCGCGGTGAACATGACGATCAAGGCCACATCGGCGCCTGCGTTCCGCCGGCTGATTGGCGTGATCGTCGACTTCTATCACCAGAACCTGCTGAATCCGCACTGGGGCGAACAGATCACGCTGCGCCACGACAACGTCCTCAAGATCGCAATGGTGTTTCAGGGGCTCAGCCGCAGCGAAGCGCAAGCGGTCTGGCAACCGTTCATGGATACGCTTGCCGCAGCCCCGGACGATTTCAAGGTTGAATTCTCGCCACTGAAGATCGTCGCCATCTCGGCCCGTAGCTTCTGGGCGCCGAACCTGTTCAAGAAACTCCTCGGCTTCATCAGCACCGACGACCGGTCGGGCGCACCCAAGGACAATGTCTTCTGGACGGGGAATCGGAAAGAGGCGGGACAAGTGCTGCACGGCTACGAGTCCGCGTGGCTTCCTGCGGCCTTGCTACAAGATGACCAGCGTCAATTGCTCGCCGACACGCTGTTTGCCGCGACCCGCCAATGGAGCGTGTCGCTGCACGTCAACAAGGGCTTGGCGGGCGCGCCGGCGGAGACCGTCGCTGCGGCGAGGGACACCGCCACGAACCCGGCCGTGCTGGACGCCTTCGCGTTGCTTATCGCCGGGGCGGAGGGGCCGCCCGCCTATCCGGGCATTCAGGGCCATGAGCCCGACACCGAGTTGGCGCGCAGGCACGCGCGGTCCATCGGACGCGCAATGGACGAAGTGCGCAAGCTGGTTCCGGACCCCGGTTCTTACGTCTCCGAAAGCAATTTCTTCGAGGTCGACTGGCAGCGGTCCTTCTGGGGCTCGAATTACAGGAGGCTCCTCGCCGTTAAAGATCGGTACGATCCCGATGGTTTGTTCTTCGTTCATCACGGCGTAGGGAGCGAACGCTGGAGCGCCGATGGTTTCACGAGGTTCGGATGAGGCTGATAACTTAAATTTAAGCTAAAACTCGCTTTCTGACGCACGCAATGACCGCCTTGCATCGTGCTCGGCTGGCTTGCGGACCGAGACCGGGCACCTTGCGACGTTTGAGAACTACACAGGAATGGCTGCTCCTGCGGCCACTGCGCACGGCCGCAGTGTGCGCAAAGGACAGCTCGTCACAGTGCAGCGCTGAAACGCGAAGCCTCCAGCGGGCGCTTGGGGGGCAACAGAACAGATCATCACGTGGTGCCCTAGTTTTTCATGACGATACCGCTCGGGTGCGGATTCGCATCGCTGATGTCCTCGGGGAGTAAGTTACCATCCGCGAGACCTTCATCAGCCTGTGCCGTGACCGGATGGCGCTCCGGATAGAGATGGCGCTCGGCAACTTGCGCATCGAACGTGCGCGACCACTTCGCAATCACGACCGTCGCGAGGCTGTTGCCGATCGTGTTGCAGGTGGCAATGGCCATTGACATGAAGCGGTACACACCGAAGATCACCGCGACCCCTTCAACGGGCAGGATGCCGGTCGAAGTCACCGTCGCCGCAAACACGACGAATGATCCACCCGAAACCGTGGCCGCGCCTTTGGATGTGAGCAGCATCAGCAACAGCAGGCCAATCTGATGCTCGAGCGTGATCGGCACATCGTACGCATGAGCGATGAACAGCACGCCCATCGACATGAACAGTGACGTCCCGTCGAGATTGAATGCATATCCGGTGGGCAACACGAGACCAACCGTCTGCTTGGCACAGCCAAGCCTTTCGAGTTTGATCAGCAGACGCGGAAGCGCACTTTCGGATGAAGCGGTACCCAGCACGATGAGGATCTCGTCCTTGATGTAGCGCAGGAACCGCCAGAGACTGAAGCCTGCCAGCTTCGCGATGATCCCCATCACCACGCCGATGAACAGCACCACGACCGCATAGAAGCTGAGCACAAGTTGAGCGAGCGCGATCAGCACGGCTGTTCCATTGCTGCCCACCGAGTAAGCGACCGCGCCGAAAGTGCCGAGGGGCGCGAGCTTCATCACCAGGTTGATGAACGAGAACAGCACTTCCGACACGAGATCGAGTCCTTCGTTGATCCTGACACGGCGTCCTTCTGGAATCGCGAGGATGCCGATACCGACCATCACCGCAAGCACGACCACCTGAAGCAGTTCTCCCTTCGCGAACGCGCCGATGAAGTTGTCCGGCACGATATGCATGACGAAGTCGACAAAGCCATGTGGCGCGGTCTTCCCCACTGCCGGCGGTGCCGATCCGACGGCGACGGCCGTCATGCCCTTTCCAATTTGCAGCAGATTGCCGGCCAGCAGTCCGACCATCAAGGCAATGGTCGAAACCACTTCAAAATAGACGATCGAGCGCCATCCGACTCGGCCTGCGCTCTTGATGTCACCGGCCGACGCGATGCCATGCACGATGGTGAGAAACACCAGCGGCGCGACACCGGCCTTAATGAGCGACAAGAAGATGTCGCCCAGCACTTTGAGCTGTGCGCCAAACTTGGGGAAAACCAGTCCGACGGCAATGCCGAGAACCAGTCCTACCAACACCTGCATACCCAGCTTGCGGTACCACGGCAGCCTTTTGGGCGGTGGAACGTTCGACGCTTCGTTCGATGCGATATCGTTGTTCATGATGTGTGCTCCTCCACGCCTTTGCCTTAGATGTCGCTGGACAATTCGACGGCTCGGTCAACCATTTGCGGCGCGAGGCCGAGATAGTTCGCGGGATCGGTCATTCGATCGATCGCTGAGCGATCAAAGTGCGTCGTGACTTCGGGTAGGGCTGCCAACGCTTCAGCGAGCGTGCCGCCTTTCTCGTTCACGGTGCGGCAGGCGTCGTACACAATGTCGTGAGCTTGCTGGCGGCCGGTGAATGGCGCCATGCCCATCATTACCGCCTCGGCGACGATTAGCCCTTTGGTGATGCCGAGGTTGTGTTTCATGCGCTCGGTGTCAACGATCAGCCCGCCCAGCGCGAACTTCGCTTGATGCAACGCGCCCGCTGACAGGATGAAGCTCTCGGGAATCGCGATCCATTCCGCATGCCACGGGCCGGTGGCGCGCTCGAAGTCCTGGATCATCGCGTCGACCATCAGGCCCGCGTGTTGACGCACGGCTTTCGCCGCGGCGAGCATGAGTTCGCTCGAAATTGGATTGCGCTTTTGTGGCATCGTGCTGCTGGCCCCGCGCCCCTTGACGAACGGCTCGTACACTTCGGCGAACTCGGTGGATGCCATGATCATGATGTCGAGTGCGATCTTGCCGAGCGAGCCTGTCACGAGTGCGAGCAGGTTCACCGCTTCGGCGAAACCATCACGTGCCACGTGCCACGTGGTCGCGGGCACGCCGAGTTTCAACTCGTCGGCCATGGCCTTCTGGACCTCGAAACCTTTGTCGCCAAGCGAAGCGAGCGTGCCCGCGGCGCCCGCAAATTCAACGACGGCCACCCTGGGACGCAGTTCTGCGAGGCGCTGCTGGTGCCGGTCGAACATGGCGAGCCAGATCGCCACCTTGTAGCCGAACGTGACCGGCAGTGCCTGTTGCAAGTGGGTGCGCCCCGCCATCGGCGTATCGCGATGCTTCTTCGCGAGATCCACCAGAATCGCACGCAGTTCGCGGATGTCGCCGTCGATCACGTCGAGCGCATCGCGCACCTGTAGCGACACCGCCGTATCCATGATGTCCTGCGTCGTCGCCCCCCAATGGACGTAGTGACCTGCGTCGCCGCACATGTGGACGAGCTGGTGTACAAGCGGCAGGATCGGGTAGCCGACGATGTCGGTTTCTTCCCGCATGTGATCGAAATCGATCCGATCGATCGTCGATTCACGGGCGATCACTTCCGCTGCTTGCGCCGGAATCACGCCGACTTGCGCTTCGGCCTTCGCCAGCGCGACTTCTACATCAATGTAGCGCTGCACGAGGGCGTAGTCCGAAAATAGCGCGCGCATTTTCGCGGTACCGAACGCATCGCGAAACAGGATGGAATCGACCACTGTGCTGGCCATGGGGATAGTGCGACTCGTCATGACGACCTCTTGAATTTGCAGGAAACCGGCGTAAAAGGGGGCTGGAGTCATTCGCCATTTGGCAATATGTCCGGACATATATAAATTAATATGTTCGGACATATCAAGCAAGATATGATTTACCCTAGCCCCGACAAATCCACCGTATCGCCACAGAAATGAACAGACCGCACTTCGCCGATATCGCCCGCGACTTGACTGAGGGCATTGCGTCCGGCCACTATCCGGTCGGCTCGTATCTGCCGACCGAGTTGGAACTGCGCGACCACTACCAGACGAGCCGGCATACGGTTCGCGCAGCGCTGCACGAGTTGCAGCAGCTTGGGTTCGTTTCACGGCGCAAGAACGCGGGAACGCGTGTCGAATCGGCGCAGCCGAGAAACGACTTTCGGCCGTCGCTCGCATCGGTGGACGATCTCGTGCAGTTCGGCTCCGAGCACCTGCGGCTCGTGCAGTCGACCGAGGAGGTCGTTGCAACGGGTAAGCTCGCCAAGACCCTGCAATGCCCCAACGGGACGCACTGGCTACGTGTTTCGAGTCTGCGCATCGACGCAAACAACGAAAGTCCGCCGGTCGGCTGGACCGATGTGTATATCGATCCGGCATACACCGAAGTCGCGCAGACAGCGCGCACGCAACCGGACACGCTGATCAGTTCGCTAATCGAGGCGCGCTACGGCCGGTGTATAGCGGAGATCCAGCAGGGCGTTCGGGCCGTGTTGATCTCGCAGGAAATGGCGGACCGTTTACAGGTGGCGATGGGAACGGCCGCCCTCGAAATCGTACGAAGATATTTGGACGCTGCAGGCGAGATGTTCGAGGTGTCGATCAGCGTACATCCGGCAGAACGCTTTTCCGTTTCGATGCGGCTCAAGCGCTCAGACAGTTGAGGCCGCAAGCCGCATCGGGTAGCTCAATCGGCTGCGCAGATTGACCATGCGGTCGCAGATCGATCTCGTGTCAACCAGCAGGTTGCTCTAATTTGACCCGAAAGGTGCGGCTCGACTAGTGTGAAGCGCCGATGCTCAGAGTCCGCCTGACCGCTTGGAGCAGACGTTGACGATACAACGCCGAATGATAGAAACGGATCGCTATGCAAAGCTTTACATAGGCTTTACATAGCGCCCCTTTGTACAAGGAATAGAACTGCTCGGAGGGAGTCTGTCGGGCGCAGTTGTTGTGCATCTGCCCCTTGGCGATCATGTGCATCGATTCCACCAAGCAGGTCCTGCAGTCAAGATCGCGCAACCCTGTTGCCTGTCCGGTTAGTGTCAGTTCTTGTAACGACTGACCGCAAAATCGTCTGCGGCAATCGCCGGCGTTGTGCCCGACATCAAATCCGCGAGCAGTTGTCCCGAACCGCAGGACATGGTCCAGCCCAGAGTGCCGTGGCCGGTATTAAGCCATAGGCCGGTGATCGCCGTCGGGCCGATAATCGGCGTGCCGTCTGGGGTCATAGGCCGCAGGCCAGTCCAGAAGCTGGCTTGGGTCACGTCGCCAGCATGCGGGAAAAGGTCGGTGACGACATATTCCAGCGTCTCGCGCCGGGTGCCGTGCAGTTCCTTGTCGAAGCCCACCAGATTGGCCATGCCGCCCACGCGAATTCGATCCTCAAAGCGGGTGATCGCGACTTTGTAGGTTTCGTCGAGGATGGTCGAGACGGGTGCCTGCGCCGCGCTGGTAATCGGCACGGTGATTGAATAGCCCTTGACGGGATAGACCGGAATGCTAACCAAGCCGCGCAGCAGTGCGGTGGAATAGCTGCCCAGTGCCACAACACAAGCGTCTGCAGTCAATGTTTCGCCGTTGGAACGTACACCCTTTAGCATGCCGCCTTCGACTACCAGGCCATCGATACTGCGCTTGAACAGGAACTGCACGTGTCGCGCTTGCGCCATCTCGGCCAGTTTGGTGGTGAACACATGGCAGTCGCCGGTTTCATCGCCTGGCAAACGCAGGCCACCGACCAGCTTATCCTTCGAGCCCTCAAGCGCCGGTTCGGCACGAGCCAGTTCGTCGCGTGACAGTAACTCATAAGACACCCCCATTTCCTTCAGAACGTCGATGTCTTTGGCGGTACCGTCCATTTGTTTTTGCGTGCGAAAGACTTGCAGCGTGCCCTGCTGGCGACCTTCGTAGGTGATATTGGTATCGTTGCGTAGCGTCATGAAGCAGTCGCGGCTATATTCGGCAAGCCGGACCATGCGCGCCTTGTTGACGGCATAGCGCCTTTTAGTACAGTTAGCCAGCATCTGTGTGAGCCATTGCACCTGAAACAAGGTGCCGTCCGGCTGGAGTGACAGTGGCGGATGCTTCTGCAGTAGCCATTTGACGGCCTTGGCGGGTACGCCCGGCCCGGCCCACGGCGACGCGTAGCCCGGTGAAATCTGGCCGGCGTTGCCGAAGCTGGTTTCGAGCGCCGCGGCGGGTTGGCGATCAAGCACCACCACCTCGTGGCCGGCGCGCGCCAGATACCACGCGCTTGTGACACCGACCACGCCTGCTCCAAGAATCAGAATTCGCATCAAAGTCTCCCGCAAAAAGGGGTTTTGTCGCAGTGAAGAGCGCACAGCAATTTTGATCGCTATGCAAAGCGCTGCTTATGTTGCAAGGTCGTAGAATTGATCGGCGCAGGTCCGATGGGTTCCTCGGGCACATTTCATCTGTCCTTTGGCGATCATGTGCATACTCATCACTTCGCCGTATTCGGTGAGCAAGGCGCGCTAACTGTCAATCTGCATGGTGTGGAACTCCACCAGTTGCGGCTGCATCTGCTACATCGTTCTTGTTGCCAATGTTAAACGCTTTGACGGACTTTCCCGATACCTGTTTTACCTGATGGCGCAGCCCGATCAGCTAGCCCTCATCCCGGCCTGTGAACTGACGCTGAATGAAACCTGGTTCACAGTCGGGATGCGCGGCACTGGAAGCAACTGCTTAGCCGCACTTATCGATTCCCGGCGACCAGCATGGCGCTCATGGGGTTGCTGACGATGAATTCGTAACGCTCAGGACGAATGTGGAATACCGTTGATTCGCATGCGCGCCCATTGGTGAGGTACGTCGTGCGTTTCATCACCAGTAACGGAGCGTGCTTGGAAACCGCGAGGCAGCGAGCGATGTCAGCGGACGCCGCAGCGGCACTGATCGACATGTCGGCGCGCTCGATATGCCATCCAGGCAGCGATTCCAGTATCTCGTACGATGGGGTGTTGGCTACCTGCTCACGCGAGACAGTCCGTGCTTCCGGTAACAGATAGGTTTGCGCGAGCGCGACGGGTTCACCTCCGACTGAGTGCAGTCGTTCGATATACACACAAGTTCGTACATCCGGGCCGAACACGCCTCGCAGCGCAGCAGGGGTATCTCGTTCCTGCATGCGCAGCAGTGCCATGTGCGGTTCGACGCCTTGCCGTGCGAGGGAGTCGTAAAACCCACGCAATACATCCAACCGGTGCTGCAACCGCTTTGCGGTGGCAAACGTCCCTTTGCCTTGCTTTCGGTCGACGAGTTTTTCGGCCGCCAGCTTGCCGATGGCAAGCCGCACGGTCACACGGCTTACGTCAAAACGCTCGCTCAGTTCAGCCTCTGACGGCAACTTTCCCGAGGGCTCGTAACTGCCGAGCTCGATCTCCTCACGCAGCGTCTCGGCAATCTGTTCGTAGAGCGACGTGACGTTTTCACGAATCAGTGTCATGACTTGCTTTGTTTCCTCGAAGCAGGATGCTGACCGACGCGGTCCTTTCCACAAATTCCGATATCGATGTGAAAACGCGTTAGATCGACAACTTGTATTAATACGTATTATGCCAACTCTCTGGTCGTCGAGCGACCGTCGCATTAAAACCGAATGAGGGGGAATTGGGAAGTGACGAGCGACACATCGGGCAATCCGCCGCTGGAACGAGAGAGCCCGACGCCGACCTCGGGCGCCGCGACCACCGCAGCAAGAGGGAACGAGGCAGGGCGCATGCACGCGCCGCGAGTAGCGCTAAAGGCGTGTGCTGGTTTCGTGCTCGCGTGGCTATGTTTCTTTGCCATTGCCTGGTTGATGCCGACACCGCAGGGCCTATCGGCGCAGGGAAAGGCTACGTTGGCGGTCGTGGCGTGGGTGGCCATCGTGTGGATCGTCGAGGCGATTCCGGTCGGCGTGAGCGGCATACTCGTTCCGATGCTGCTGGTTCTCTCCCATGCGGTCACGCCTTTCCCCAAGGCGGCGAGCGGGTTTGCCGCGCCTGTAGTGTTTCTATGCCTCGTAGCGTTCCTGTTCTCCGCCATCATGCAGGCGGCCGGTCTCGACCGGCGCATCGCGCTTTTCCTGCTCGACAGGTTCAAAGCGAGCACGGCAAATGGTGTGATCTGGGGCATGTTCGCTGTCAACTTCGTGTTGTCACTCGTCGTTCCCGCAGCCAATGCGCGGGCTGCGGCGCTGCTGCCGGTGACCAACGGCATCGTCGGACTGTTCGGCAATAGTGCGCGCGAGCGTGATGCGAAGAAGGCCATCGTCATTCAGACGCTCGTCTACGGCTCGATGATCGGTGGCATGTGCATTCTTACCGCGCACCTGCCGAATATGGTCGTCTCCGGCCTGCTGGAGAAGCAGCTCGGGATCCGGCTGTCGTATTTCACGTGGTTCACGCTGCAATGGCCTTATCTCGGTATGTTCGTGCTGACGCAGTTCTGGGTCCAACGTTACTTCAAGGCGCGCGCAGTGGCGATTCCCGGCGGCCGCCAGGCCATCGTCAATGAGCGGCGCAAGCTACCGCCCGCGGCCCGGAACGACTGCGCGGTACTTGCCGTGTTCGCCTTCGTCGCGTTGATGTGGGCAACCGAACCCTTGCACGGCTTGCAGTCCGAAATCGTCGCGCTGATCGGGCTTGCGCTGATGTTCGCGCCGGGCGTGCTGCGCTTTAGCTGGAAGGAGATACAGAACCGCACGATCTGGGGCACGCTGTTCCTGCTTGGCGGTGCGCTGTCGCTTTCTGCGGCCATCAGCGGTTCGGGACTCGCGCAGTGGGTTGCGGATCACATCTACACGGTTGCACACGGCTATGCGTGGTGGCTCATCCTCGCGATCGTGATGGTCGCCACTCACGTGATCCGGATCGGTATGTTGTCGAACGTAGCCGCTGTCACGATGATTGCTCCGATTGCGCTGGCGCTCGCCCCGCGCCTCGGTCTGCATCCGGTCGCGTTCACTCTGCTGGTTAGCGACACCGACAGCTTCGCTTACCTGCTGCCCACGCAAATCACGGCCGGCGTCATTGCGTACAGCAGCGGTACGTTCACGACGGCGGACTACGCGAAGGTTGGCGTTGTCTCGGTGCTCATCGCGATTGTCTATGGCATCTTCGTTATGGCGCCCTGGTATGCGTACGTTGGCGTACCGGTATGGAACCCGGCTGCGCCGTGGCCCTTTGCGCATTGACTTGCGTTTGCTCGAGAAACCGAAACCAGTATTGAGAGGCATCACAAAATGAGTGAAGAACAGCAAACCATGGAAGCCGCGGGCGTTGCGCTGCGCGAGCGCCTCGGGCGGCACGTTGCCCCCGCGGGACTGTATGAGCGCCATAAGGCGTTACCCTTTGCCGGACGCGTGAGCTGTAACGTCACGCATCTGGAGGCGGGCAGTTGGAACGAGATCGTGCTTGACTACGAGGTCGGTGCTTCCGGTATCGCCGATGGCGCGTGGCTCAAGGCGACATTCAAGTTCTACTCAGACTGGGCGCTGTTTCAGACGAGCGATGCCACTGCGGCCAACTTTATCAGCGCGGAATATCACGCGGCGCCGCTTGCGCCGGGCCAGAGTCCCGCGACGGTCCAGTCGTTGAATGTGCGCTTCGACCAGAAAGGTCATGAGCGGCCGTTCCAGAAGGCGGTGATCGTCGACGTGGCCGACGGCTATCTCAACGCCGGAGATCATATCGTGATTCGCCTGGGCGATCGGCGCCGTGGTCCGGGCACGCGTGTTCAGACTTTCGTTGAGGATCAGTTCCGGTTTCGGTTTTATGTCGACCCACTCGGCACGTCGCGCTTCGTGGCCGTTCCGGGCGACATCGTGATCGATATTCACGCAGGCGCTGCGTCGCAAATCCTGCTGAACGGGCCGCGCTTTGTGCGCCCGGGGCATGCCGCGCCGTTCCGCGTGTCGTTGCTGGATCGATGGGGCAACGCGTGCCGCGCTGTCGGCGGGCAGTTGCGAGTGCTCGCCTACGACAGTCGCGATCAGCTCGTCTATAACCGCGAACTGGACTTGCCCGAGCTGGGCTGGGCCACTTGCGTGCTGGATGACCTGCCGAGCGCGGAGGGCAGGTTGCGCATTGTCGTAGACGCGCCCGTGCTTCATCAAGTGCGCGCGGCGGAAGTCTATCTAACGATCGACGATAGCTTTCCGGTCGCGCGCTCACTGTATGCCGATCTACATGTTCATGCACACGACACGGTCGGCACCAACAGTCCAGCCTACAACGCTGCGTACGCGCGCGACATCGGTGGCATCGACGTGCTGGGGTACACCGCTAACGATTTCCAGATCACCGATGCCAACTGGAAACTCGGCGTGGATACCGTCGAACAATTCAACGAGGCAGGGCGCTTCGTGGTCTATCCCGTTCAGGAGTGGTGCGGCAGTTCGACGGCGGGCGGTGATCACAATGTCGTCTTTCTCGGCAACGAGCCGCCAGGATTCCCGTACAACGCCCGTGGCGAACATAACCGGACACTGGTGTGGAACGAGGACATGAAGGGCAGCACCGTCGAACTGGGCCGCTGGCCGGTCGAAGAGCTGTGGGACGCGTATGTCGGCGACGCCGAGCATCATCTCATCATGCCGCACGTTGGAGGGCGCCGGTACATTCCCGACTGGCATCACCCGGAACTCGAACGGCTGGTCGAGATCGCCTCGAGCTGGGGTCACTTTGACTGGCTATACCGCGACGTGATTGCACGCGGCTATCAACTCGGCGTCGCGGCGAGCGGCGACGAACATCGCGGCAGACCGGCCGGTGGTGCGCCCGGCGTACAGGTGTTCGGCGTGCACGGCGGGTTGACCGGCGTGCTGTCCGACACGCTCGACCGAAAAGCTGTGGGTCGTGCGCTGCGGGCGCGCCGTACATGGGCGACAACCGGTGAGCACAGCGCCGCGCTCGTTCGTTGCGGCGAACACTGGCAGGGCGATGCGTTCGAGCATCGCGGACCGGCCATGCTCGACTACCGCCTCCTTGGCCGTGCCGGTTGGGAATACGTAGCAGCGTTCGACCACTCGGGTCTGGTCTGGGAGCGCAACCTGCACGAGGAACTGGGCTACTCGGCGCGGCTGATTCGCGTGCGATGGGGTGGTGCGCGCATTCGCGACCGCTATCGCTGGGCTTCCTGGCGGGGGCGTATCCGCATTGTCAACGGCACCATCAACAACTTCGGAGCCTCGGGTTTCGAACACGTCGAGGAAGCCGCGTGGCGCACGGGCACGACTGACATCGAATTCCACAGCGATACCTACGGCGACGCCGACAGTGTCGAAATCGATGTCAGCAATCTCGCGAACGCCCGCATTGTGGTCGAAGGGACTATCGACAGTTTCGTGAAGGTGGGCGATCCCCTGCAAGGCAATCCGTTTGCCCATGCACCAGTGTTTCGCTGGGAAATCAGTGGTGCCGAGTTGCTCGCACAGGGAGCGGCGAGGCACGAGCTCGGTGGGACAGATCTGTTCGTGGCGCTGGAGCGTCTGACCGATAAGCCATTGCCGGCGGATCTGTCCGGCAGCCTGGAGATTGCGCCGCTGAACTCGCCGTTTGGTTTTCGGCCGGTCTACCTCTTTGGTCGGCAACGGGACGATAGCAAAGTCTGGTCATCCGCTCAGTTCATTACCTTCGAAACCGCACACGATCCCGCGCAAAATACTTCGCTTTGACGTGAAGCTGATGGCTCTGCAGGTAGCGACGATGAACGAAAGACGGCAAATTCACCGTTACTTCATCGAGCTGAAAGAACCGCCTTTCAGACGGCGTGGTTGAATAAATCGATTTTTCAGCCCGAAGGCGGCCGATCTGGCACGATCGGCAATTGACTTGACCTGCAGAAGAGCCGATGCCGTACAAACGCAACCAGAGCCGCCGACACAAGATCGAAAAAGCGCGTTACAAGGTGACCAACGGGCCAGAATATAACAAAGCCTTGCGCCAGCGTGGCGATATCACGATCTGGCTTACCGAGGTGGCGCTCGCCGCATGGCATTTGGCCAAGACTGGCGCTCGTGGCAGGCCGCAGGAATATTCTGATCTCGCGATAGAAACCGCTTTGTTCATCCGCCAGGTCTTTCATCTGCCGCTACGTCAGACTGAAGGTTTCATGAACTCGCTTAGCTGCCTCATGAAGAGCACCATCAGCATTTCACTACCCCGGCACGTCCTGAGCCGGGCGATGGGTCCCGGTAGCCTCGTGATCGTTGACGCCACCGGACTGAAGGTCTACGGCAAAGACGAATGGCATCAGGAGAAACACGACGTTGCGGCTCGCCGGACCTGGCGCAAGCTCCATCTTGCGGTCGACGAACATCATCAAATTGTTGCCTACGAACTGACCCCCCAGAAGTCGGTGATCCGAGCGCGGTACCGGATCTGCTCGCCCAAATCGTCACCCCTTTTAAGACCTTCATGGGCGACGGTGCATACGATGGTGAGCCGGTTTCGCAAGCTGTTCTGAATCATCAGCCCAACGTTCAGGTGGTCATTCCACCGCACAAAACGGCCTTGCTCTCAGCCGCTGGCGACACGCAGCGAGACCGCCATATTCAGGTCATTGCACAACAAGGCCGCCTCGCCTGGCAGCGCATCACCGGCTACAACCTGCGCAACTATGCCGAGCTTGCGATGCAGCGCTACAAGCGCATTTTCGGCAACACCATGAAGGCGCGCGCGCTGCCGCAGCAGAACACCGAGGCATGGATCAGTGTGTCGGCACTGAACCGAATGACCAGTCTCGGTATGCCGGTGTCCGTGAAAGTCTAAAAAATAGCGAACACCGGCGCGCTTTGCTCAAATTTTTCTTTATTCAACAACGCCGGTAGCCGCGGCGTAGGGGTGATGCTGGGGTGGCTTGTTCGCTTCACGCGGACTGGATGATCGATGCAAACGACGCATCCCAGAACGGGGCGACGTTCGCGGGGCCGTCCAGCACACCGATATGCGCGAACACGTCTGCAACTTCCTGATGTCTGGCAATCACATCGGGCCTTACGTTCAGTAGCTCAAAATCATCGCTGCGTCGATTGAACATGGCAACCAGATCGTCGACCGGTACGCGCGTTTCGGCGCTTTGTACACGTGCATAGTCAATGAAGTGCGGATTTGCCCACGCATACGCACGCCGCAGCCGCACGAGCAGGTCACTGATCGCGGCACGGCGCCGCGCATCGTCCAGCGCGCGCGGATTCGCGTAGATTGGGAAATTGCCCGACAGATACCCCTCTCCTGTTGCCAACTCGCGTGCACCATAGCGGTTGCGTGCAAGTTGGCCGTTATAGCCGTATATCGCCCATGCGTCGATGTCCCCGCCGGCGAACGCGGATAGCCCGTCCGCCGGTGCGAGGTTGATCGCGCGGATGTCATCGAACGACAAGCCCGCTTCCGTCAACTGCCGGTATAGGAAGTAGTGCGACGTGGTCCCGCGCACATACCCGACGCGTTGTCCTTTCAGTTCGGCGATGCGCCGGATAGGAGTGTCCTTGCGAGCAAGCGTCACCTGATTGTTCAGATCTTCGCGGGTACGCGCAATGAACTTCACGTTTGCTTTCTGGCGTGCGGCGAATACCGCGGGAATCTCACTGCCAGAACCGATATCGAGCGCATCTGCGTTGATTGCCTCGATATGTAGCAGGCCATTGTTCAACTCGTGCCACTCTATTCGGTATGGTGTGTCTGCAAGCCCGGACGCGGTGAGCAGCGGCGTCCAGCCGCCCTTATAGGTGGCGACGCGTAATGTGACGCCAGCAAGCACCTCAGCATTCGCCGGTGCGGGGGACGCGAACGCAAGGCAAGGCGCAAGCGGGGTTGCCGCCAGCGCTACGCCGAGCCTAAGCAAACGGCGGCGGGATGCCGACAGTGTGGACATTGAAGGTTTCCTCCGGAAAAGGCCGTCGGCGCGAGATCTGCTGTCCTCGGCGATAGGCGGGCCATTATAAGAGGCGTCGCTCGCGCAAGGCCAATATCGAATTGGAAGATCTATATCGGTTTAGGTATGAATTGCATACGTTGAAGGAACGAGCTGCCCGTTGCATCGCTTGCAGTCAAAAGTAAACGGCCCTTGCGTCATCTCCATTGTGAAGAGTGAGGCGGTGATGACGTTTGCAGACGAGGTCTCAGGCACGCAAACAGCACTGCGGCCGCCCAATCGCCGAACATAATGCCTGCAGTTCTTCAGTGCCTTCGGAGGGAAGCTGCGCGATCTGTTGCCGGGGAATGACTCAAATATCGTCGCCGCCAATAGAGCAGAAAGCAAGCGCGAATTTACGCGCCACCAAGCGTTGCGCTCTGCAGTTCAAAAGAAATGCATGATGCCAAACCGCAAAATAAATTGTCGCGCGCTGTCCGATGGCGTCACCGTAAGGATGGACGCAACCGCAGACTGTCGTGTGGAGTCGGTGCCGCCCGCCATCACGTACGTACCAAGGCAATAGATGTCCGTCCGTTTCGAAAGCAGATAGTGGAGAGCCGCGTTGAATTGGTTGTAGTGTGCAGGCGCTTTGCCATCGATTGCGCCGCCCGTCAGAAAGTCATATGCGCCCGTTAACACAACCGCCGGCGTCACGAGATAGCGGACGTATGCGGCGTAGCTATTGAACACCGCATTGCCACTGTATCCAAACGGGTTGGTCAATGAAAGCGTCCCGGACGCTGGATCGCCAAGGGAGCCAAATTTGATATTTGAGTAGTTCACGCCTACAGAAAACGTACTGGTTCCATACTGACCGCCTGCCGCAATCACCTGATAGGTGCTCGCCGACGCAAAACCACCATATACAGGATTACCCTGAACCCCGGCGGTGGCACCAAGGTTATTCGCCGTTGGTGAGCTGAGCTGGTTGTCGCCGAAGAATGACTGATTTGGATCGCGAACCTTGAGGTACGCGGCTGCGACCTTGGCTGGTCCGTTCGCGAATGACGCGCCGAACGAATAGATGCTGTTTCGCGATACCGAGCCTGCCACTCCACCGAAGCTGTACATGCCGCTTACAACGAGACCATGGAATGACGCGCTCGTGAATTTCACCGCATTGTTGGTGCGGTAGGTGTCCGCGAAGTTGTCGATATCGTTGCCGTGCGCTGTAAAAGTTCCACCGCCTCCCGCGGCCGCAGCGCTCAATGGGCGAAGAAAATCGACGACGGAATCATACTGCCGGCCAAGCGTCAAGGTTCCAAACGGTGCACTGAGGCCCACGAACGACTGCCGCCCGAAAAACGTACCGCCTTCCTGCAGCTTGCCCGTGCCGATGTCGAAGCCGGTTTCCAGTGTGAAGATCGCCTTGTATCCTTGACCGAGATCCTCGGTTCCGCGCAGCCCCAACTGGTTGCCCGCCATCACGGTACTGCTCGTGGTGTACTGCGCCCGTCCCACGCGGTGACCCGATGCATTTATCGATTGCGCGTCGCTGATGTAGTTGATGCCCTGATCAATGATCCCGTAAATGGTGACCGAAGATTGCGCGACGGCACCTGTGGATGCAAGGAGGCCAGGCACAATTGCGATAAATAGAGCGCTCGTCTTCATTTATTCACTCCTGTTTTTGTTTCTTGCAGACGTGGCAGCAGGCGGGCCGCCATCGCGTACAGTCTGACGGCAGAGCCTTAAGCCTGTAGAGCCAATTGCGCAGAGAAACTATGTCTGATTTTATATAAGTAATACTAATTATTATGAAATTAGCTACTCCCGATGAGAGTGGTATTTATCCCGGGTCGGCTCCTTCCGGCTTGGGCGGGGAGTGGACAGACCCATATCGCTCATTGTCGGGTTCGAGAGACGGGAATGCCGGCTCCGCTTCGAGATCGGTGCCCCTCGTTTCTGGCAGCAGGAAAATGCCAACGATAAACGTGAGCGCGATGATACTGACCGGATACCACAGGCCCGCATAGATGTCGCCGCTAGCAGCGACAATCGCAAACGCGGTGGCGGGCAGAAAGCCGCCAAACCATCCGTTGCCGATGTTGTACGGCAGCGAGACAGCCGTGTAGCGGATGCGGGTTGGAAACATTTCCGCGAGGACGGCCGCGACGGGGCCGTACGTCGCGGTGATGAGCAAACCGAGACAGATCAGGATGAGCAGCGTCATGACCCAGTTGATTTGTGCTGGATCGGCGCGGCGCGGGTACCCGGCTTTGGACAGTGCGTCGGTCAACGCGGCCGTAAAGCGTCCTTCCTCTTCTTTTGCCCGTGGGCCAGTTGCCACATAGGCTGGGACGCTATCGGCTCCAACACGAATTAACGCAGTCGACGAATCACTGGTCGCAACATTTCGGTAGCTCAGACCGGCTTTCGCAAGCGCCTGTTTAGCGATGTCGCAGGAGCTCGTAAAACGGGCCGTACCGGTCGGATTGAACTGGAAGGAGCAATCGGCCGGGTTGGCGACGACTTCAATCGGAGATTGGTCGAGCGCATGCTCCAATGCGGGATTGACGTAGTGCGTGAGTCCCTTGAACAGAGGGAAATAGGCGAACGCCGCAATCAGCAAGCCGACCATGATCAGGGGCTTGCGGCCGACTCGATCTGAAAGTGCGCCGAATATGATGAAGAACGGTGTACATGCGATCAATGCGATACCAATCAGCATGTTCGCCGTCATGATGTCGACTTTAAGGGTCTGGGTTAGAAAGAAGAGCGCATAGAATTGCCCTGTATAAAGGACGACCGCTTGCCCGGCGACAAGTCCGAACAATGCAATCAAGGAAAGCCGCAAATTGCGCCATTGACCGAACGCCTCTTTCAGCGGTGCCCTGGAGCCTTTGTTTTGTTCCTGCATGCGGCTGAACACGGGCGATTCGTGGAGCTTCAACCGGATCCATACGGAGGCTGCAAGCAGGACGGCGGATAAGAGGAATGGCACGCGCCAACCCCAGGCGGAAAAGGCGTCGTCACCTACGATGTACCGCACGCCAAGAATAACCACCAGTGAGAGCAACAGGCTGAGGGTCGCGGGCGTTTGTATCCACGCGGTCCATGCTCCGCGCTTGGCAGCGGGAGCGTGTTCGGCGACATAGGTCGCCGCGCCGCTGTATTCCCCACCTAGCGACAGGCCCTGCAGCAGTCTAAGAGCAATGAAGATGACTGGGGCAGCAATGCCGATTTGATTGAAGCCCGGCAGCAGGCCAATGAGAAACGTGGAGATCCCCATCACTGAAATGGTGAACAGAAACGTGTATTTGCGTCCGATCTTGTCGCCGATGCGGCCGAATACGATTGACCCGAACGGCCGCACGGCGAAGCCTGCGGCGAAACTGAGAAGCGTGAATACAAACGCCGCGCCGGGATTGACACCCGAGAAGAACTGCTTGCTGATGATCACCGCGAGAGAGCCGGCCAGATAAAAATCGTAGGCCTCGAAGACCGCGCCGAGAGACGACGCAATAAGAACACGCCTGTCGTCGCGCGACATGCGCGCGCCCCGGCCATCGTTGTTAGCCATTCCTGTCTCCTTCCGTCTGCCGCGTCGGGCAGCCTTGTTATTCAACGGTACATGCGCGCAGGCGCGACGTGGTACGTCATGTCTTTTTGCGTCTTTGTTTCGGTGCAACGCCTGACGCGATGAGCGCATCGGTGGCGTCGCGGTCATAGCCGGCTTCGCGCAGCACCGATTCAGTATCGGCAGCAAAATCCGGAGGGGCTTTACGCACCGAACCAGGGGTACGCGAAAGCTTGACCGGTATGCCGACGCCCTTGTAGCCGGCGAGCTCGACAACCATCTCGCGGGCCAACGTGTGGGGATGTTGCAGCACGTCTGCAACCGAGTTGATTTGCGATGCAGATACGCCTGCATTCGTCAGCCTGCGGCACAGATCGATCGCGTCGATGTCACGTAACGCAGGTTCGATCTCCGAGCGCAACGCGACCCGGTTCTCGACGCGGGCACGGTTGGTGTTAAAGCGCGGATCGCTGACAAGATCCGCGCGTTCGATCACATTGCAAAATCGCTGGAACTGGCCGTCGTTGACGACGCCAATAAAGACATCGCCGTGTGCTGCGGCAAACGTGTCGTAAGGAGATATGTTGGGGTGCGCGTTGCCGGTGAGGACTGGTGCGTTGCCAGACGCGAACCAGTTCGCCGGATGCGGATGCAGCAGGCTCAGCGCAGTCTCGAATAGGGACGTGTCGACCAGTTGTCCCATGCCTGAGCATGCTCTTTCCGCCACTGCCAGCAGTATTCCGATCACCGACGACAAGCCTACCGCGGTATCCACAATCGGGATTCCAATTCTGGTGGGCCCCGATTCGCGATGACCGTTGATACTCATCAATCCGCAGAACGCCTGGAGCACGGCATCGTAGCCGGGCATCGACGAAAGTGGCCCGTTGTCGCCGAAGCCAGAAATGCGGCAATAGATAAGCCGCGGAAACTGCTTCTGCATGACGTCGGCATAGTCCAGCCCCCATTTCTTCATCGTCCCGGGGAGAAAGTTTTCCACCAGTACGTCAGCGTCGGCGAGCAGTTTCAACAACACATCGCGGCCCGCCGGATGCGAAAGATCGAGTGAGATCGCGCGTTTGTTTCGGTTCAAGCCTTCGAAATAGGCTGCGCTCTCCCTCACGAAGGGCGGGCCCAACTCGCGTGTCTCGTCTCCCTGCGGCGGTTCGATCTTGGTGACGTCTGCACCATGATCGGCAAGAATCTGGGCAGCGAAAGGGCCTGCGAGTACTCTCGACAGATCGAGAACCTTTAAACCGTGCAAGGCGCCGCGCGCTGTTTTCCCGTCGTTAAGCGGATCCCCTGGTGCTTCGGCCATTGGCGTCTCCTGATTGTGATCGAATGGGCCGTTATACTCGGCCCTGGAATTCGACGGCCTAGCCGCGGCTAGGCAACTCGATGACGCCGCTTCCAAGCACGGAGAGCTCGTCGTCCTGATTACGTGCTTCTTGCTCGATCTCGACCAGATGGCGGTCGTCCTCGACGAACTTGCGCTTGACCCGGCCCTTGATGAACAACATGTCACCGGCAGGATTGTGGCGTCGAATCTTGCACGTGGCGCGGCGCAAGAATCCGTCGTCGCCCATCCAGTTTGTCAGGTGGTGCGTCAACCACGAACAGCGTTCCGGACCGTAATCATAGGCGCCTGGCGCGCCGACGCGTAGCGCAAAATCCTCTTCCCAATGCACGCGCTCGGGGCAATCCGGAATACCGAACCGGTTCTTGATGCCGACACCCGGATGCGCATCGATCAGTTGCCACGCAAGTTTGTTGGCACGGATGTACAGGCCGCCCCAGCCCTGGGCGTAGGCGATAAAGCCGGTTACCGTCATGGGTCCTTTGAACATCACGGGAAGCGCCTCGCCTTCGGCGACATCTTCCCAATAGCGTGTCTCCGCACCACGAACCTTCTCGTTCCGATAAAGTTCGTAGGATGCTGCAAGCTCTTCTTCTGTGTAGACGCGTGGCGGCCTTGATTTGACGTCGCTGTATTTTGTGCCGAGCTCTCGCGCATGATCGCGTTCCGTGCGGAAACACCAGCTATCCGCATCGGCGACAAGGTCCCCGTGCTGGTTATAAAAGTCGACGTGATAGGTCTGCTGGATCGCACGACCGGCGAAGCGGGTGTCATGCTCGACCAGGTCTTTCAGCTTCGCTTCAGTCCTGATCACGTCATTGCGTTTCACGGGCTTATGCCAGTTCCAGTCAGCACCTGACCACATTGCGTGAACACCTGGTAAGCCGCCGACGTATCCGGAAACGATCCGGCTCGTCGTGAACAGGAAACTGGGTAGCGCAATGATTCCGTCGTGACGGGTTCGTGCAGCATAGTCCGGGTCGCACCAAAGCGGATTGTCGTCACCAATGCCGTGTGCGTAGTGACGGATGTTGTCACGCGTAGCTTCGTAGCACCACGGCTCGGCCGTTGCTCCCACCTCCACACCGATTCGCCTGCTCAACTCTTCGAGACCACTTTCGGTGATCTTGGGGAACATTACCTGATCTTCGGCCATGCGTTTCTCCTGGTGGTATTAATTGGGAATTTCCGAAGCGGCCCGCTCGCGGTCACGCAATGCTTTTCGATTGACCTTACCCGCGGGATTCTTTGGGAGTTCGCTCACATACGCGATTACCCGCGGATATTCATGCTGGCTTAAGCGATCTCGTACGGAGTCCTGAATTTCTTTCGTAAAAGCTTCATCGCCGGGGCGTTCTGCTACCACGAACGCTTTGACAACCTGACCTCTTAGCGCATCGGCCACGCCGATGGCCGCGGTCTCGCGCACATCAGGATGCTTAAGAACTGCGTCCTCAATCTCCACCGCGCTGATGGTCCAGCCTGCGGAAATGATCACGTCGTCGGCGCGGCCGCGGTGATAAAAATAACCGTCCTCGTCGATCCGGCCAAGGTCCTTTGTCGGCACCCACTTGCTGCCGCGCCATACCGCCAACTCGCCTGTCACGTCGGGATCGCACGGGCGCGCTTCCACATCGTGGACTTCAACGAGCACGCCGGGAACCGCCTTGCCGAGCGAGCCGGCCTTCACCGGAAAATCAGATGCGCCCGGATAGCTGACCAGGATCACGCCAATCTCAGTCGTGCCGTACATGCTGCATACCGGGCGGCCAAAGGCCTCCTGCACGAACTCGGTCGTGTCGCTATCGATCGGCTCGCCCGTGAATGATAGCTTTTCGATTGCATAGGTATATCGATCCGCGGCACCGGAGTTCTTGATCATCCGGTAGTGGGTCGCTGCAGCGGACATGTTGACGAAGCGATGTTCATGCAGCGCTCTCAGCAAGCGCTCCGCAGAGAATTTCCCGGCATAGGCACCGATAGTGGCTCCAAGTGCGAGAGGCGCGAGTGTCCCGTGCCATAGTCCGTGCCCCCAAGCCGGCGACGAGGGGCAGAAGAAACGCTCGCCTGGCCGCACACCGGTCCCATACAGCGCCGCGCGCAGCACCATGACCAATGCCCTATGGGTGTGACGGACGGCGTCGGGCAATTCGCGTGTCGTGCCTGAGGTGTACTGAAATATCGACAGGTCGTCACTATGAGTTGCTGTCGAAAAATGCGGTGAATAAACTGTTAATTCATTCAGCCAGTCCACGTTGGCGATAACCGTCCTGACTTCGCCGACCGTTGCAGCCACAGATGCTTTCGTCTCGTTCGTGATGAGGATTTTCGGTTCGCAGTCCTTAATGCGAAGTAGAAGCCCATCGGGACCGAATAGCGTAAACAGCGGCACCGCAATCGCGCCCAGCTTCAGGACGCCGAATAAGGATGCGTAGAAAGCAAGAGAGGGTTCGAGCATGATGCCGATGCGGTCCCCCGCCCGTATCCCCTGTGCATGCAGGTAGTGGGCCACCCGCGAAGAGGTTTCCGATATTTCACGAAAGCTCAGAATCTCGTCGTGCCCATCAGCATGAGCGATGATGACAGCGGTTCGATCCCCGTCTACGTGTCTGTCGATGCACTCGTGAGCGATGTTCAGAAGCGGGGGTTCTCCATCGACGAGCTCCCACAGTTTCTGTGCGCTAAAGTGCTTCTGGGCATCGGCATAAGACGTGTATGCCGTCAGTTTGGTCATCTTGATGTGTCTCCGCTTTTTTCTGAATCATCTTGTTGAACTCACTTTAGGCGTCACTTGTATTTTTGTCAAATAGCATATATTTTTGTATATATACAAAAGGAGGCAAGATGGTAGTCATCAGGAAGACAGCACAGAACGATGAGAAGAAGACAGTAGGCCCACGTGTGCGCCCTGTGCCGGCAGTCACGCGATCAATTGCGATCCTGCGGCTACTTGGCAACAGCGCGGCGCCGCTCGGTGTCAAGGCGATCGCCGACGAACTGCAACTGGTCCCGAGTACGTGTTTGCACATCCTGCGGGTATTGGTCGACGAGGAGCTCGTCAAGATCGACCCATCTACTAAGCGTTACTCAGTGGGTGCCGGCATGCTGTCGCTCGCACGAAGCGCACTGAAGAGCGGTGGTTTCAGCGATCTCGTGCAGCCCTACCTGGACGATCTGGCGTCGCGATATGGCGTCACCGCAATGGGCGTCGAGCCGAGCGGTCTTAAACACATGGTCGTGAAGGCGCTATCCGTGTCCGAATTACCGGTCAGTCTGCATGTGGAGCTGGGAAGCCGCTTTCCGGCCCTGATCAGCGCGACGGGACGGTGCGTAGCCGCATTCGGCGACTACACGCCTGCCGAACTGAAAAGCGGTTTCGAGTCGCTTCGATGGCAGAACCCGCCGACGTTCGATGCCTGGATGAAAGAAGTCGAAATTACCCGAACGCACGGTTATGGCATCGACGGGGGAAATTACATCGCTGGCGTAACCGTCGTCGGGGCGCCGGTGCTGGACTCGAAGCAACGGATGGTGTTTGGTCTTGCCGCGGTTGGACTGATGAGTCAGCTGAGCGCAACCCAGGTGAGCGCGCTTGCGAACGATCTCAGTAAAGCGTCGATCGAACTGGCGTCGACCGTCATATCGGTACGTTGATCATGGACGTGTCCGTAACAGCCGAGAGGCTGATGCAGCAGGGATGGCGCAGGCACGCTCCAAAGGGCTTCACCGGGTTGATCGGTCCGCTTTGGAGTCGGACTGAACAAGACATTCTTGCATTTGGAGTTATCGCGGGGGAAGATCATTTGAATCCTGCAGGACTTGTTCACGGAGGCATGCTGGTAACGCTCCTTGATCAGGTGCTTAGCACTGCTGCGTGGCAGGCAGCTGGACGCCTACCGTGCGTCACCATTCAGCTTGATACGCAATTTCTCTCGGCCGTCAAAGCAGGATCTTTTGTGGAAGCACGAGCAGAGGTGGTAAAAAAAACGCGGGAGATCGCTTTCGTGCGCGGCGAGCTGATGGTGTCGATGACCATCGTGGCAACGGGCAGCGCAGTGCTCAAAATCCTTCAGGCAGCGACTGGACATTGAATCGGCTTTGATACGTTGAATAGTTGAAGCCGCAAAAGCCTATAGGATGCACTGTTGCTCAGAACGCAGACGGATCTTGGATGAGCTCAGTCAAACGATGCCAAGAGGCAAAGCGGTTGCCGAGTTGCTTGCGGTAAAGCGATGCGCGTAATAGATGTCGCTTGAGCGCGAAGTGCTGCCGAATTGGACCGAAGCTCGACAGGAAAGCCTGCGTGCGTTCCGGAACTCGGAAGCTACGCATCCGACGCTCGCGTTCGCGCGTGGACTGATGGCTATTTTCGGCCCGATTGTTTAGCCGTGCACTAGCTTTTACGAAGACGTGCTTGACGGTCGCCAGTTCGGGGATCTCGGCCTTTGCCGCCGGATAGCTACGGAGTTGGTCGGTCACGATCTTGCGGGGCACTTCGGGACACGAGGCCAGCACGCGCTTGAAAAACCGCTTGGCTGCAGCTTTGTCGCGACGCTTCTGCAGCAGAATATCAAGCTCGGTGCCATGCTGATCGACTGCTCGCCATAGCAGGTATGGCTCGCCGCGCAGCGTTACGAACACCTCGTCGGGCTGCCATGTGGTGCCAGGCTTAGGACGCGTCACTTTCGCTCGGCGCGCCCGCGCCAACTTTGTCGCGCCAGCGCCGGATCGTTTCATAGCTCACGACAACGCCGCGCTCGAACAGCAACTCTTTAACGTCGCGAAGGCTCAATTGGACGCGAATACCAGCGCACGGCGCAGCTGACAACGGCGGCCGGAAAGCGACGACCGTGACAGAGCGATTTCGATTTCTTCAGCACATCATCTTAAGCGACGGCCCGAGCAACGTGACAGCGCCTGAGCAACTGCTCGAATGGTGTGGCGGCAGCTTCGATCCCGATGCGTTTGACCTCGCTGCCGTCAACGAACGACTATCGGAATTTGAGTTCTGAACGGGCGGCGCGGCCTCTGCATGACGCTTACGCAGCACCGGTCCAGCCGATCGCAATGGCGACAATCCGCCATTCAGCTTTGCCAATTCGAGCTAACGCGTTGCAACGGTGTCTTCCTACAATAGTCCCGAGCCTTCGACCCGGGAGACCGTGCATGTTGAATGAGAACCGAGATGTTCCCGTCACTTCGAGGGAATTCGTGGCTACGATCGACGCTGCAGCTGTGGCGCTAGCGGGTCCGGGTCGACCGTCGGCCACGGTTTTCTATTCGCTCGGCGCGGGCAACGAGCGCTCGGACTTTGAGTTGTTCGGCCTTGCCGAGACGATGCATCGCATTTGCCGGCAGCACTATTGCACGCTCGATCCTCTACATCCTTCGCATTGTGGCCGTCAGACCCGCAGCGTGTTGACGCTCGCCAGCGCATGGCCGGAGTCAGCGCGAGGCAGTTCAGTTTATCGGAGACGATTTCTCCAGCCGCATCGGGTGGTAGATGTGACGGAGGTGTTGCTGCGAGACAGCGCCCGCACGGTTGCAGCAGTTTCGCCGGTGCCCATGGTGCTCGACGGAGGGCTCCGTGCCGATGAACTGAACCGTTCACAGGCGGTGCAGCCGGTTCTCGACGCGGCTCTGGTGCCGCTCGCGGCGAACATTCGACGCGCACCGACACCGGTGTCCGGCCGCCCGGACGTATCGCGAAGAGCAGATCGCGAAGCGTGTCCGCGATGGGATGTCGAACAAGCAGATTGCCCGCGATACTGCCCTCGCGCAGCCGACTGTCACGACCCATCTGCCGCATATGTTTCGCCAGCTTGGTGTGTCGAGCCGGACCGAACTGATCGGCGCCCTGTTCCTGTGACGAACACCACCCTCATGATGATGGACCCCTCGCCTATGAATTTCGCCAGCGTAGGACCCGCCGGTGATGTGATGCTGCTCTATGCGGTCGCCGCATTGCGAGTCGATCCGGCTGGCGCGGACAGCTGGTTCCGGCGTCGCCCGGGAGCACTCGCGGCGGTGATCTCGCGCGAGGAGGATGTCTCGGACATCCTGCTGCGACTGCCTGATTGCTGGAACATCGTCGACGGCGCGCGCTGTATCGGTCTGCATGATGAGATCGACATTCTCACCGGCGACCCGCGCTTTAACCGTGGCTTTGATAAGGCGAACTGCGCGATCGTCGGCCATGCTGACGGTACACGCTTTGCGCTGCTGTTGCAGATCAACGCCGCCGAAGCGGTGTTGATCCCTGAACGCCCGTTCAGGCATCGCGGGGCGTTCGAACGCTGCCTCTTGCCTGATGGCCCGGTCGAGTCCTGACTGACGCGACCGCCGGAATCATCTTCTACATGTTTTCCCTTAGCCGTCGCCTGCCTGCCGATTTGCGCTAACGACGCGCAAACCGGGATGGCACAGTCGTGCCATCCCGATTGTCAGCACTATCCGGGGGCACCTGAACTCCCCTGTAACCTACGAGAGATCGAAGATATGAGTAGCGAAAAAGCAATCGTCGTCAGCGACGCGGTCCAGGCTTTCGTTCGGCGCGACTTCGGACTGTTCATCAACGGTGGAACGCAACGCGCGCATTCAACACGGCGGCTCGATGTCTTCAATCCGGCGACGGGCGAGCGGCTTGCCAGCGTGCCGGACGCGGATGCGACCGACGTCGACAACGCCGTCAGGAATGCGCGGGCCGCATTCGATGCGTGCATATGGAGCGGCTTGCGTCCGGCTGACCGCGAACGCATTCTGTTGCATTTCGCCGACCTCCTGGAAGCCAACGCGGAGGATCTGGCACAGCTCGAAACCCTGAACCAGGGTAAGTCGATCAACGTGTCGCGCGCGGTCGAAGTGGGTGCGACGATCGAATACGTGCGGTATATGGCCGGCTGGGCGACCAAGATTACCGGCGAGACGCTCGATGTGTCGATTCCTTTTCCGCCCGGCGTCCGGTACACGGCGTTCACACGCAAGGAGCCGGTCGGCGTGGTGGCGGGCATCGTGCCGTGGAATTTCCCTTTGATGATTGCCGTATGGAAGCTGGTGCCTGCGCTCGCGGCGGGGTGCACGATCGTCATCAAACCCTCGCCGGAGACGCCGCTTACCGCGCTGCGGCTCGCCGAACTGGCACTCGAAGCAGGGGTGCCACCGGGTGTGTTCAACGTCGTGACGGGCGGCCGCGAGTGCGGCGCGGCGCTCGCGGCGCATCCCGGCCTCAGCAAGATCTCGTTCACCGGCTCGACGCCCACTGGCAAACTTGTCGGGACCGCCGCAGTACAGAACATGACGCGCTTTTCGCTTGAGCTCGGCGGCAAAAACCCCGCCGTGATGCTGGCTGACGTCGACGTCGAACAGGCGATCCAGGGTGTGCTTGTCGGCGGCTTTCTCAACCAGGGGCAAGTGTGTGCCGCGGTATCGCGGATCTATGTGCACCGCAGCAAATACCAGCAGGTCGCCAACGGCCTTGCCGACGCTGTGAACGCCATGACAATCGGTCCTGGTCTAGACCCGACCGCACAGGTCAATCCGCTCGTGTCGGCGCAGCACCGCGACCGGGTTCAGCAGCATATTGCGCGTGCGCAGGCCGATGGCTTGCGTTTTCTCGCCGGTGGCACGCCTGTTGATTTGCCGGGTTTCTACGTTAGGCCCACCGTGATCGCCGACGTGCCGCACGACGCCGCGATCATGCGCGATGAGGTATTCGGCCCCGTGCTTGCGGTCGTGCCGTTCGACGATACCGACGACGTGCTTCGCCTTGCCAATGACTCTCCATACGGGCTTGCCGCGAGTGTGTGGAGCAACGACCTGCGCGCGGTGATGAACCTCGTGCAACAGATCGACGCAGGCACCGTCTGGGTCAACTCGCACGTGCCGCTCGATCCGGGCATGCCTTTCGGCGGCTACAAGCAGTCGGGCATCGGCCGTGAGTTCGGCAAGTACGCTATCGAAGGTTTCACTGAAACCAAGTCCGTCTGCATCGCGCACTGAGCCGCGCACGAGCTTTCACGAACCGGCAAGCAAACTGGAGCCAAGCCGACGGGGACGCACGATTCAGCTTTCTGGCACTCGATGCCGCACCCGGGCGAGATGCAGCACCGCCAACCGATCCGCAATGTGTGCGCGGCGATGGATGTTATGTTCTCGACGAGCACCACAAGCGGCTCGTCGACGGCCTGTGGAACGTCAACGTCGGTCATAACCGCACGAGGTCATTGAGGCGATCGTTCGCCACCTTGACGAGCTCGAATGCTTCCGGCTGTTCGGCGGGATTTCGCATCCGCGCCGAGGAACTGTCGAGGGTGTCGATCGACCCGCTCGAACCCGATGGCATACGCCGCACAAACCATAGCTCGACGGGCACGGACGCCGTGGAGTCGGCACTCACACTTGCCCGCCAGTACTGGAAACTTGAAGTCAGGCGGATCACACCAAGTTCATTTCGCTAAACCAGGGTTATCACGGTACGGATTTCGGCGAGGCGTCGGTGAACCGAAATACGGCGTTCCGGCGCAACTACGAGCCTAACTTGGCGGGGTGCTTCTACGTCGAGACACCGGGGTTGTTCCGCGATCCGTTCACTCAGGACCCTGAGGAACCCGGCCAGATCTGTACGGAGATGCTGGAGCGCGAAATTGTGTTCCAGGGCCCGGATACCGTCGTGGCATGTATCACGCCGCCAGCTCAGGGTGCAGGCGGCGTGATTGTTCTTCCTGAGAACTATTGGCCGCTGATTTGCCAAGTGTGGAATAAGTATGGAGTACCTTTGATTGCCGATGAGCTCGTCACGAACTCGAGGAGCTGATGGTCGCGCTCGATCTGGTCAAGAACAAGATGACGCGCGAGCCGATCCGCCTGGCATTCACCTATGCCAACGCAGTGGCGGAAATGGTTCGAGCACTCGGCGTGCTGTCGCGTCCGGTCCGCACCACGATCATCCTCTCGCCGCCGCTGGTGTTCGACACACAGCGTCTCGATGCGATTGGCGCGGCACTCGCCGCTGGCTGCGATGAGGTTATGCCCGGTGAATGACGATGGCAGGCTGGAGGCATCTGGTCTTCAGTCTGCCGGCAGATCGGTGCGTGAGATGGCTTTCAAATTTATCGCGCGCCGTCATTATTGTATAAATTTTGAAAGACTGGCTGCGACACATGCTCACAAATCGGCATAACGATGCTGCGTTGAGCCGATGGCGGTGGATTTGTCTTTCCAGATTTAATTTGTCATCCTAGTTTGATAAACCAACACGACCGCACTCATCCAGGACTTCGCTACGCAACGCGGGTTTGGTCCTGCGAATGGGATGCTGAGTCACCACATACGAAATCGTGCAGCATATCGAACGTGAGCAGGAGGGTACGATGGAATTTCGGATCAGCATGCTCGCCGACGTGCATGATCATTCGTCGGCCGTGAGCGGTTGGGAGCAGGTGTATCGCCAGATCACACCGGGACGTTTTCAGAGCACGCTGGTCCAGGCCTCGTCGAGCGACTTCCACTTTTTTCGTGAGTCGACCAATCGTCGGGTCGCGCAACAGGGAATCGCGCCTACAGGGCAGTCGTCGATTGCGGTACCGCTGTACGCGCCGCTCGTCGGCACCTTCCAGGGACAACGGTTAGACGGCTACGCACTGCTGTTATTGGGTGCCGGCGAGGAGTTCCGGTTTCACACGCCGGAGTCGACGCACTTTACCGGCATCAGCGTGCCGACCGACGCGATGGACGAACTCGTCAGCGTGGTGGTCGGCGAGTCATGTGCGCGGCAGATGAAGCAGAACGTGCTGCGCCTCGGGGATGAGCAGGGAGTGATGTTGCGCGAACGGCTTGCACCGTTTCTCGACGCAGCCGAGCGCAATGCCGGCGCGTTCGCCCATCCGAGCGCAGCGAAGGGTTTCAGGGATGAATTGATCAGTGTGCTATTTAGTCTGCTCGAGAGCGCGACCGGCGAGCCGCGCCGCGACCTGACGCATGCCACGTACAGTGACATCGTGCGTCGTTGTGAACGCATCGTGCAGGAGAATACCGAGCAGCCGATCACAGTGCTCGACCTCTGCCGCGCGCTGCGCTGTAGCCGCCGCACCTTGCAGACCAGCTTCCAGCGGATCGCCAACGTTACGCCTGTCGAGTACCTACGTTCTATCCGGCTTAACGCCGTTCATCGCTTGCTACGTTCGACGAGTGCGAACGATTTGCTGGTTGGCGATGCCGCGGCCCGCTGGGGGTTTACGCACCTTGGCTATTTTGCACGGGAATATCGCGACCTGTTTGGAGAATTGCCTTCACAGACGCTGCGCTTGCGGTAGGCAGGAGGGATTCATCACTCCTGCGCCATCACGCGCTGCACAATCTTGACGTTCGTCGAGATTTGCTTCGTCAGCTTGTCCGTGTCGTCTGCAAGCCTTTTTATTTCGGCGGCAACAACGGCAAATCCGCGGCCGCTGTCGCCTGCTCTCGCGGCCTCGACCCGAGCGTTAAATGAAAGAATCGATAGAGCACGGATGGTTCTCAGGATGTCGGCAACATCGCCAATAATGGTGTTGGTGGATGCCGTCATTGCCTTCAGCCGCTTCTCCGATGCGATTTGTGCAGCGCGTTCTCCTTGAACCTCTACAACGAGACCCTCCAGATAAAGCAGTTTGCCGTTGTCGGCAAACATGCCTCCACCCATCTCCCGAACCCATACCGTTCGTCGCATGGCGGTTCTTATTCGATAATCGACTGTCCACATCTCCCGTTTCTGAAGGGCTGATTGAACCGTATCAAGAACGTATCCTTCGTCCTCAGGCTCGGTCAACGAGGGAAGCGTACGTACTGCGTTGCCCACGAAGTGAGATGAGGGGTAGCCCGTCAAAGTTTCGATCGAGGGTGTCGCATAAACCACCGTGAAGTTTGCATCGTTTAACTGACGATATAGGAAGCCCTTCATTCTTCCAGTGATGCTCCGGACAATCGACAACTCGTCGTCTTGTACTGGTGTGCCGGCGCTTTGTTCGTTCCCATAGGAATCCATATTTCCCCTTTTTCGTGGTACTGGCACATTGCCGGGACCATCACACAGGGCTACGCGATGCCCCCGGATCCCGATGCCGGTGCTAACTCCTCCAGCCGTCAGACCACTGCCAGATAGTGTTTGGTAAACCGGTCCGTCAGGATGTGCCACGAGATCGGTGTACCTTTCTCGATAAACCAGCTATCGCCTGCCTTGTAGTGAACCGACTCGCCGGTGTTCTCATCGCGCAGCGTACATTCGCCCTCGATGACGGTGGCATGCTCGCTAAACGGGTAGACCATCTCGAACTTGCCCTTGGTGCATGCGAAAAATCCCGCACTAACGGGTGCGGTCGGCGTGCCAAAGTGAATGTGACCGAACGCCTTGACGTCACCCTCGATAATGGTTGACCCCAGGTCGGCGACTGTGCCCCACGGATCCAGAGCCGGCGGTTGTGTGCCCAATTTGATACTAAGCATGTAGTTCTCCATGTGTACGACAGTGAAAAATTTAGCGGCGTCCTTTCCAGAAACCGCTAAGCTGGTTCCATGCTTTCCCGCCAGTGGTCACGACGGCACGCAGGTTGTCCTTGGCAAAGATATTCAGGTGCGGAATCGAGCTCATTAGATCGTAGCGGGATGAACCCTCGCTCATTCCCTCCGCGAGCACCCGGCACACGATATGGCTCGGGGTCACGCCGAATCCCGCATAAGCCTGCACGTAAAACACGTTGGGGTGGGCCGCAAGCGTTCCGATCTGCGGGAACAGGTTCGCACCGCAGCACAGCGGACCACCCCACGCCAGATCGATCTTCACATCCTTGAGGTACGGGAACACCTTGAGCATCAAGCTGCGATTCCACGCCTTCAAGTCCTTGGGGATGTAGTCGATCAGTGCCGTCGCGCTACCGAAGAGCAGACGGTTTTCATTGGTGACGCGGTAGTAGTCAATCACAGGCCGGATGTCGCTATACGCGCCCCGAATCGGACTAATGCGCTCAATGAGTTCGTCGGACAGCGGTTCCGTGCACAACTGAAATGCATAGGTGTTGACGGTCTTGCGGTGGATCGCGGGTTCCATGCCGTTAAGAAAGGCGTTGCACGCCCATAGCATTTTCGAGGCTCGCACGGATCCCATCGCGGTGCGGACGGTCACCCGCTCACCGTATTCGACGTCGATGACCGCGCTGTTTTCGAAAATCCGTGCGCCATGGCTCGTGAGTGCTTTCGCTTCACCCAGCAGAAGATTCAGCGAATGCACGTGACCCGCTCCCATGTGCAGAAGGGCGCTTCCATACACATCGGAGCCCACGACCCTCCTGACATCCGCTCCAGTCAGCAACTGCACGTTGACTGTCGGATCAACGGCCTTGAAGCTTTGTTCCCAGGCGCGCAGTGTCTTTTCCTGACGCTGGTTGAAGCCGAGGTACGCATAGCCGAAGCGGAAGTCCGCGTCGATATTGTACTTTTCAATACGCGAGCGAATGATGCCTGCGCCCTCGTTGCTGACCTTGAAGATCTGCTGCAGGCCTTCCTCGCCGACATGCTTTTTGATCGCGTCCAGATCGTGACCGATCCCGGCCATGATCTGGCCGCCGTTGCGCCCGGTGCCGCCATAGCCGAGGTAGCGGCCTTCGAGCACGACGATATTCGTGATGCCGCGCTCGGCCAGTTCGAGCGCCGTATTGATCCCGGAGAAGCCTCCGCCTATCACGACCACGTCGGCGTCGATGTCTTCGTTCAGGCTGGGGAACCTCAGGTCGTACTTTTTGGTTGCAGCATAGTAAGTCAACGAATCCAGATTGTTCATTTCCACGGTATTTCTCTAGCTCAGATGAGGTCCGGACGGTGCTCCGTTCATGCGACGTTGCGTCGTGTGAACGAGGCTAAGCTTGCGGGTTTTAGAGTTTGGAGCTGCCCAGCCGCGCGAAGCACGCAGGATCACAACGCTTGAGCTTTCTGGCCAGGACGATGCCGATGATCGCGAAGACCGGAAGCAACGCTGTAAGCCCATAGGACAGTACGACGCTGGCGCCTGTCAGCACTGAGAAGTTCGCTACGGCGAGAACCAGCACTACAGTCAACGCCAGACCCGCGACGAGCGGGAATACGAACGTGCGCAGCCGGCCTTCGGAACCCGAACGGACCCTCAAGAAGAACGCGATTACCGCCGCGGACGACAGCGCCATCAGCGCAATGATGCAGAGCGTCGCGACGTTGGTCAGCCAGGCAAACAGCGTCAACACCGGATCGGTCCTGGCGACAACAAAGGCGAGCACGACGATAGCGGCGAGGGCTGTCTGAATGACCGACCCGATATGGGGACTTTGATGTACTCGGTGAGTACGGCCGATCACCCTCGGCAGCAGGCCTTCGCGACCCGCAGCAAAGAAATAGCGCGACGCCGAATTATGGAACGCGAGTAATCCCGCATAAACGCTGGTGATGAACAGAATGCTCATCGCCGTAGTCAGGGTTTTGTTGGCGTAGTGATCTGACAAACTGTACAGAAACGTTGTCGGGTCGGACAATGAGGTCAGGGTTTTGACGATCTTGTCGGAGCCCGCACCAATTACCATGCACCACGCCGAGAACGCGTAAAACACGCCGATCAGCAACACCGAAATGTAGGTTGCGAGCGGCACCGTGCGGTGCGGGTCCTTCGCTTCCTCGCTATAGATGGTGGTGGCCTCAAAGCCAATGAAGCTCGCGAAGCAGAACAGAAAGCCGATCGCTGGCGTACCGCTGAGAAATGCATGCGGGGTAAACGACACACCGTTGATCCCGCTGTCGCCTCTGGCCATCAAGATTGCCAGATCGAGGATCAATACAACGATGTATTCGCCGAACACCAGCACGCCCAAGAGCTTCGCGGACAGGTCGATTTGCCGGTAGCCAAGCACGGCAATACTGGCCATTGCAACAAACGAACAGGCCCACCACGGAGCGTCGATGCCGAAGCGGCTGCTCAGTAGCCCGGATACGACTGCTCCAAACATGCCATAGAGGCCGATCTGCATCGTGTTGTAGCCGAGCAGGGCAAGCAGTGCCGCTGAGCCACCAGCGGTGCCGCCCAAACCGCGGGCAGTGAACGCATAGAAGCCGCCCGCGTTGGTAATGTGGCGCGCCATCGCCGTATAGCCTGCCGAGAACAGCAGCAGTATTGCGACTGTTGCGACCAGTAGGGCAGGCGTGCCCGCGCCATTGCCTAGCATGATGCCGATCGGAAACCCCCCTGCGATGGCGACGAGAGGGCCTGCGGCCGAGATGACAAAGAAGATAATAAACCCAAGGCCTAACGCGCCTTGCCGAAGCTCGGTGGATTCGGGTGATTCAACTGCGACGGTCATTTGCTTTACTCCAGAATATGTGGCGGCTCCGGAAAGTCCTGATTCTGAACCCGGTTTCACGGCGGGCTGCGCTGCTTTTCCCCAACCTGTGCCTGATGCAATTCACTTTAGGGAGTCAAAATGGCAGCAGTGAGCGCAAATTGGCAACGCGTGGCGTCGGCCCAGAGAACGATGCGAGTCCTTTATCCATTGGACGCTGCTTCAGAATTTGGACCGCATGCGCTTTCGTTTTTCACAGGGTATCAATGCGCCTTTCGCTACTCGGACTTCAGGATGCCATCCTTGGAAAAGAAGATGGGTGCGCTTATTCCAGCGCCCGGCACGACCAGTGCGGTTAGTGAGGCACGGTCCGGTCGCTGCTTCGCTGTGAAGCGTGCGGCGGTAGAGGACCCGTTGAGCACGAACCCATCCAGGCCAACGCCGAACACCTGATCCCCCGACGCGACGAGCTCCGTGATAGACCCGTTTGAACCCGAGTCGACGGAGGTCCACGTATCGCCGCCGTCATGGCTGCGGTAGAGGTGACCAAGCAGTCCTCCGACAAATATCGAACCGTCCGCTGCCGCAGTGCCCGTCCACAAGCTGCCCTTGTTGCCAGTTTGACGATATTCCCAAGTGGAACCGCCGTCGCGTGAGCGAAGCACGATGCCCTGCTCAGCGGCAACGAAGAGCGTGCCCGAGCCATCGGCGAAGATCCGGTACAGGTTGCGATCAGCCTTGCCGCCGCCGGGCGGCGGCGGTAGCTTCAAGACGTTCCAGGTGTGGCCGCCGTCGGCTGTTTCCAGCAGGAGCGACCACAGGCCAACCGCCCAGCCGTGGCTCGCGTCCTTGAAATACACTGAGAAGAGCGGCTGGTCGATCGATGTATCGGCACGCTGCAGTGTCCAGGTTTCGCCGCCATCGACGGTGTCGAGAATGACACCCCACTGGCCCACAGCCCAGCCGTGCTGTGGGTCGGTGAAATAGACCGACGAAAGTGTCGACGAGGCTGGGACTGCTTTCGCCTGCCTGTAGGCATGGCCTCCATCGTCGGACAGTACGACGATGCCATGCTCGCCGACGGCGACGATCCGCGAACCGGCGCGTGTTGCGTCCAGCAGCATCGAGTGGGTTGGGTCGCCCCAAGGGTGTGCCGGCAAGACCGTTAGCTGTGCTGCTGTGCTGCCGTCCGTCTGCGCGAAGCTACTCACGCAGACACAACACAGCGCGGCACAGGCAAGAAGATTTTTGATCATTGAGAACCCTTGATGTTATGTCCGACATGCTCAGTGGCCCAGCAGACCCGGCGCGCGCACCGGCTTGCGGCGCGGGAACCAGCGCTCAAGCAGGACCGCGAGCGCCGGTAAGGCCGTCATCGCCATCACCAGGTTGACGATGAACATGAACGCGAGCAGCTTCCCCATGTCGGCCTGGAACTTCAGCGCGGAGAAACTCCAGGTGGCGACGCCGATCGCGAGCGTGATCGCCGTGAAGATCGTCGCCACGCCGACCTCGAGCATCGCGTGCTCAACCGCCTTGACGATGGTCTGGCCGTTCGCCATGTGCAGTTGCAGCCGGTTGTAGATATAGAACGCGTAGTCGACGCCGATCCCGACTGCGAGCACCATTACCGGCAGCGTCGCGACGGTCAGGCCGATCTGCAGCTCCTTCATGAACCAGTAGCCGATGAAGGTTGCAACCGTGAGCGGCGCACAGCACGCCACCATTGCGCGCAGGTCGCGATAGGCGAGGAACACGAGGATCAGGATCGCCGCGTAGACGTAGAGCATCATCGGCAGCTCGCTTTGCGCCACCTCATCGTTGGTCGCAGCCAGCACTCCGGCATTGCCTGCGGCGAGCCGGATCGAGACACCATCGAGATGGTGCGACGCGCGGTATTGCTTGACGTCCGCCAGGATGCGGTTAAGTGTCTTCGCCTTGTGATCGGTCAGGAACAGATGGACCGCCGTCATGCTGCAATCCTTGTTCATGTAGCCCTTGACCCGTCCGATCTCGGCCGATAGTCCGCCGTAGTTGCCCGGATCAATCGGCACCACATTCATTTTCGGATTGCCTTCGTTATAGCCTTCGTTATATGTGCGCAGCATCGCGGGATACGATTGCACCGAAACGACCCCCGGCTCGCTTTGCATCGCCGACGCGAAGTCATCTTCGAATACGCCGACTGTAGGACTGTCGCAAGCAGCGCCCGCCGACTCGAACACAATCGTCAGCCAGTCAAGCCCGACGTCGTAGTTGTTCGCGATCGAAACGGCATCGCGGTTGAAACGCGCGTCCGCACGCAGCTCCGGTGCACCCGGCTGGAGCGTACCGATCACGCGGTCGCGGCTTTGCCACGCTGCCAGCGCGAACACGAGTGCTGTGATTGCGACGACAACGTACGCGTTCCTCGGTTCGGCGACCCGCGCCAGCTTGCGCAGCCACGCCGAGCGGCGTTCCCGCTTGTCGAGTGCGCGATCGGCGTACGCCTTCGTGAAATGGAAGCAGGACGCGGCCACTGGCAGCATGATCAGGTTCGTGACGATCTTGTAGCCTACCCCGAGCGATGCCGTGATCGCGAGCTCACGCACCATGGGAATTGGAATTAATAACAGCGTGATGAACGACACCAATGCGGTGATCAGCGCCAGCGTGCCGGGTATCAACAGGCCGCTAAAGCTGTGGCGCGCCGCGTCGAGCGAGCTGCGCCCGTGCGACAGTTCGCGCACGATGTAGTTGACCTGCTGCACGCCGTGCGACACGCCGATCGCGAACACCAGGAACGGTACCAGCACCGCGAGCGGATCGAGACCGAAGCCAAGCAGCCTGAGCGTGCCGAACTGCCAGGCGAGCGACGTCAGCGAACACGCAATCGGCAGGATCGTAAAGCGGATGGAATGGCTGTACCAGTACACCGCAAGCGCGGTCAGCAGCAGTGCGACACCGCAAAAACCGAGCACGGCGGTCGCGCCGTCAGCGATGTCACCGATCTGCTTCGCAAAGCCGATGATCTGGATCTCATAGCCCGTGTCTTCGAACGGTTTGCGAATCTGCGTTTCGAGCAAATGGTTGAACGCGACGTAGTCGAGCACCTTACCCGCGCTGTCGCGCTCGTTCAGTTCGGCCGTAATCATCGCGCTGCCTTCGCCGTGCGAGACGAGGGTGCCGATATAACCCCCGTCTGTCGCCGACCGCCGGATCTTCGTGATGATTTGCGGCGTCAGTTGATCAGGCGTGATCGTACCGTCGATGACGGGGTTGGCGCGAAAGCCGTCCTCGGTGATTTCATTGACGAACGCGTTGGGCGTCCACAGCGACTGCACGCCCTGCCGGTCGACGTTTGGCAGGAACATGACCGCCTGTGTCACCTTGTACAAGCGCGTGAGTCCTTGCGGCGTCCAGATATTGCCGTCGCGGGCGCGCACGACAACGGTGATGCGATTCGCGCCGAACAGATCGTTGCGATACTTCTGGAAGGTCTTGATGTACTCATGGCCTATCGGCATCTGTTTCTCGAAGCCAGCCTCCATGCGTAACTGCGCTGCGAACACGGCCATGATGGCGGTGAAAATCCCGATCGCTATCAGCACGACCGCGCGATGTCCGAAAAACAGTTTCTCAAGACGGGTAACGAAGCGATTTAACACGGCCTATCCTTCAAAGATTTCGGTACGCGGACATGCGTACCGCTTGACTGCGCTGAACGGTTCAGAAATTGCGCGTTGCAAACATACCTACGAAATTCCGGTCGGCATACGGCTGGCCGACCGTGTTATGCCCGCCGAAGAACGCCGTGAAATTGATACCGGCCTGCCAAACCGTAGGGTTCTGGTTGAACAGCACGTAGAAGTTCAGCGACTTCGCACCTTGCAGGTAGTTCGCCGAGAAGGTGGGTGTGTACCCATATAACGCATCGGAGAAAGTCACACCAGGTGTGACCTGCCAGCCAGGAATCAGGCTTCCGTCATACGTCCAGTTGAAGTCGACGGTTGCGCCCACCGAGCTCGCGGTACCCTGCGCTGCAACGATTGGGTAACCCAGGCTTGAGCCATTGTTCAGCCACGCGTAGTAACCGGCAGCCGGCACTTGGGTGACGCTTTGGCCGTCGATCGTGCGCGTTACGCCGCTCGAACTCAAACCGGGGTAGTAAATCCACGTCAACTCGGCGGTCAACACGGCTATGTCCGCATGGATGAGCTTCAGGAACGGATACTCGCTCTGTGTGAGACTGAGCTGCCCGTTGATGTCGTACTGGAGCTTCTTCCTGTCTTCCCATTGTTGGCAATTGATGCCGCTCACACCATTGGTGTTCGAATCGAGCGGCCCATTCGCCCCGAAACAGCTGGACAATGCGATTGCGTCATGCGGACGGTATGACAGTTCGGTGCCGATCGCCCAATCTCCCAGCGCAAAGTTCGCACTCGCCCCAAACAGTTGGCGATTCTCGAGATACGACCACTGGTTCGAACCGTTGGCGAGTGTGGAAAGCACCGGCGACTTGTCGGTATAGTTCTCATAGTAGAAACCGAAATTCGCATCGATGTTCTTCGGCTTGTAGTTAAGCTTCACGCCAAACTGAGGCTTGTACTCGCTTGGCAGTTGCGTGGACACGGGGATGCCGATCGAGTTATACGGCGACCCCGCATACTGGCCGTTCACCAGGCCCGAGTTGATCGTCGAGAGCGTCGTGGAATTGCCGCTGTTCGAGCCGGCGATGGTCCCCGCATCGACACCGCCCACGTTGAAGTTGTTGGAGTTGACGGTAGCCGGTACTGCACCACGCCCGAAATTATTGCTGACCGACCAGAATGTGCCTACGGGCGGATAGCGGTTGCCGTTCCACTGGAACTGGTAGTACCCCTCAGTGCTGAAGCCGTTACCCAGACCGGCCGCAAAGCTCAGCATCGGTGCCGGCAGCAGTGCCTGCTTGAGCTGCGTCCCCGGGATCAGGAGCTTCTGGATATCGACGGAGTTCGTCGCATTGATGCCGCCCGTCGCGAAGTAGCTCTCGCCCCAGTTGATGACCTGATTGCCCAGGCGCACGTGCGCGGGCCCGCCACCAAGGTTGAAGTCCTTTTCAACCCACAGGTCGAGTAGTTGCACCGGATAGACCACCTGTGCCGATGCCGTACTGGAGAGAGGCGTTCTCGCGGTATCGCCGGCCAGGAAATCGTACATGGCGGTACCGCGTATCATGAATTTGTAGCCTTCGTTGGGCATCGTCAGTAAAAGTTCGCTCGTCGCGCTGATGTAGGTACTGAACGCCTGCCCCTTGCGGTAGTTCAGATCGCCGTCATCCCCGAAACCCCACTGGTTGACGTTGGCTGCCGCACCGCAACCGTATGCGTCCGGGTCGCCGGTGAGCGAGCAGCTCGGACTCTTCGTGCGAATGCCCGCGCCTGCCGTCAGATTCGAAACCAACGAGCCGGACAGATCGCCAAAACCCGTCGTGAAGTCGTAGCCGTAAGCGCTTGACGACGCTGCGCCTAACACTGCGAGCGAAACCGAAGCCGCCAATCCTACCCCTGTCGTTTTCATAGTTCACCTTATCTGTTCTGTCCTGATGGGCGATCATGGAGGCACGCGCACACGAGGCGCGCGCTTCTCCAGCGCCACACGAATTAACGCTCGCTGATCGAACGCAGGTTCTCGGCCGAGTAGAAGTCGGATGAGAAGTGCGGATCGCTCGAGGTCCCGAAGTAATGCACGTCCTGGCCAGTACCGATCACGGTTTGATCAGTGACGTAGCGCCCGGCAAGCAGGTTGTATTGGGCAAAGGGCTCAATATCACAGGTGCCACCCAGTTCCCAGACCGGAACCGGATAGCCTTCCTTCGTTTTCCAGAGCTTGCCCTGCGCGTCGTAATCCTCGCCCACCAACGCGAGATACGTGTCCTCGTCGAGATACAACACCTTTTTCTGCGAGATGTGCCGCATGTTCGACTTGAGCGTTGCCTCAAGCACATAGACACGGTGCAGCTCGTAGCGCCGTGCTGACGGATCGACTCCATCTGGCTTGAATACATCGCCCGCGCTCTTCTTGAAGTCGTACATCGCGAAGTCGTTGTAGGGAACGTACAGCTCCTTCTTGCCGACGAGTTTCCAGTTGAAGCGATCTATGTCTCCATTGAAGAGCCAGGGTTCGTCGACGGTGTACTGGTTTTCGAAGCCGATCTGCGGGGCGTCGTAGTCGTACGAAGGCATCCGGCGCACGCGCCTTTGGCCTGGAAAGTAGTAGAACGTAGGGGATTCGTTGTCGGCGAAATGGAATGTCTGGACGAGCCCCTGGCCGGCCAGCGCCGGTGGCGTGTCGTAGGCGAAGTAGATCGAGAACAGCGAGTCGTTGGGCGCGAGCGTGTTGGCTCCCTTCTTGCCCCACGGGAAATACAAGGTCTGGTGGCTCGTCACCGAAATCCAGTCTGAGCTGCCCGCACGTGGGGACACCATTGTATTGACCTTAGCCCATTGAGCGCCCACACCGCGATACCGGGTCAGGTAGTTCCAGACTGCTTCCTGGCCGGTCTTCGCACCGGGGAACGGGATGCCTGGAAGTACTGCGCTTTGCAGGTGATCACCATTGGCGTCGAGCTTGGCACTGTCCGAATTCTTCTTGATGTTGTCTTGCACCCAGTCCGGATAGCTGCAATCGCGATGGGTGGGATAGACGTCCATCTGATAGTTCTTGACCTGCTTGAACAGCGCAATCTGGCCCGGCGAAAGCTTGTCTGCGTACTTGTCGAGGTTAGCCGCTGTAATCGAAAACAAGGGTTTCTCGTCCTTGTATTTCCAGTAATCGCCGCGCACCTTGCCCGCGCTCCATCCAGCTTGCGGCGTATCGTGGCCGGAAAATGCCGGTATCACTCCGTCGCTGCTCGCTCCCGTCTGCGCGCCCACGATCGTCAGATCATTGGGCGACTCCGCCCATGCAAGTGCAATCGACCCGCTGCACATTGCCAACAAAACCAGCTTTGCAAGTTGCTTCATTTCCCACTCCTCACGTCGTTCCAGGTACGGTTGTTTCCAGGCTGCTGTGAGGAGGAATGTAGGGATACCAAAAAAAAGCCTTTAGCCCGATTTGGCAAACGATCGCGTGGGGTTTGCTTGTAGAGGCGGCGGACGCATGCGGCGAGCGATATGCACGCGGGTATTTAAGAACGGACTTTCATAGGACACGCGGTGCTTACGCTGCTGTCGCTGAGCGAAGCAAAGCGCCAAGTACCCGTACCGCGTGATCGTGAGAAAGCACCATGTACAGAAACGTTCACCGTCCGGATCCGCAGATCAGCCTCTTGAGGGAAACGATTTCCGCCAAGCTCGATAACTGAAGTCAATTATCGCGGGGGAGTTTGGCGGGGTGAGGCGGGTTTACTGCAAAATGGGGCTGGGCGAGAAGGCTTGTCCTGCGGCGCCGGACCGCGGTTTAACGCCGTTGCTGACTGAAGTGCGAGCCAGCTTCGTTTGAACCTCGCCCGTCAATTCGCGGTATGACGAAGCGGAAAGCCGGTTGGAAAAATGTGACTCAATCACCGCGAAATCGCCAATGGTGCGGGCGATCCGGTCACGGGCGTCGGTCCGCTCTCGCAGCGACCCAAGATAAAAATTTGGCAGATAAATGATCTGGATCAAAAAGACGCGATTGAGTGGCCACTCGGCGTTTCAGCAACGTGGCTGGCATCCGTAAAAAATACTAACGAAACTTCGCCTTCCAGAGCGCTGTCGCGGTGTCGAACAATCGACCATCGGCACAGGGTTGGTTACGCGCTGACGCGCCAACCGCGTGCAAAACGCGAACCCATAGCCGTGCGGAAAACGATTGGCGTGTATTCGGCAAGGGTTTGTTCCTCTGCAGAAGAGGCACCTGCTGCCGTAAACAGAGGCATGGTCGTACTCGCCACCATCCGGTGCGAAGAGAGCTGAGCGTAGGTCTTCCGCGCGCGCTGATTGGGAGTAGAAGCGCCCTTTCAATGATTTGGGGCGTCCATTGGGTAGACCGTCTCATTTAACGATGCCTAAGTAGTACCGAGCAAGTGCTTTTCGCGTGCCGCGATCGGCACGATTGAATTCGCTGTCGCACACATTCCGGCGCGAGAGTCAAACATACATTTTATCCAGGCGGGCGACATGAAGCTTTCAGATACACGAGTTGTGACGCGACTCTCCATTGGGTTTGGCACGGTATTGCTCCTTCTCATCGCGATCGTCGGCATAGGCGTGGGAAGGCTATCGACGTTCGATGAAAGCGTGCGTCAATTGACCAATGACCGCATACCGAAGATCGTAATTGCCAACGATTGGATTGTTCGCGTTCTGGAAACCGCGCGGCACACGCGCAACATGTTGATCCTGGACGATAAGGCCGCGATCCAGAAGGAAATAGAAGGGGTATATGACGATAAGAAAGCGCGCAGGGAATATATGGAGCAGCTTCAAAAAACGGTCGATTCGGGCAAGGAAAACGCGTTACTTCAGGCTGTCATCGATGCCCGCGCCCGGTACACGCCGCACGAAGACGAATATCTGAAGCTCATCGCGGCGGGGCAGATCGTGACCGCTAAGGCCGTATTGCTCGAAAAGGCCCGACCCGAACAACTGGCGTATATCAGTGAGCTTGCAAAGTTCATCGATTATCAGAAAGCAGCGATAGGAACCGCTAGCGTACGCGCTAGCGAACAATATGCTTATGGGCGCAATTTGATAGTGGGGCTGGGCGTGATTGCTGCGCTGATCGGTGTTGCGGCGGCGTTGGTTATCACGCGAGGCTTGTTGAAGCAGTTGGGCGCGGAGCCCGCCGAATTGGGCCAGGTCACCCGACGGATAGCCGGTGGGGATCTGAGTCCCGTGCCGGGCGCGCAGCGCGCACTGGCAGGCAGCGTGCTCGCCTCCATGGGAGAGATGCAGGTCAGCCTCATCAGGCTGATCGGTCAGGTTCGGAGCGCGGCTGAGGGCATCGCCACCGGATCAAGCCAGATCGCATCGGGCAATCTGGACTTGTCCTCACGGACCGAACAGCAAGCTTCGTCGCTGCAGGAAACCGCATCGAGCATGGAGGAGCTCACGTCCACCGTGAAACAAAACGCCGAGAACGCGCAGCAGGCCAGTGGCCTGGCCGCCAACGCGTCCGAAGTGGCTCAGAAAGGCAATGCAGTCGTGAACAAAGTGGTCGAGACCATGGGGGACATCAGCCAGAGCTCAACGAAGATCGCAGACATCACCGGGATCATCGAAGGGATTGCCTTCCAGACCAACATCCTCGCGCTGAACGCAGCGGTCGAAGCCGCTCGTGCTGGCGAGCAGGGGCGTGGCTTCGCGGTCGTCGCCAGCGAAGTGCGCAGCCTCGCGCAGCGTTCGTCGAGCGCGGCAAAGGAAATCAAGGATTTGATCGCCACGTCGGTGCAAAAGGTTGAGGTCGGTTCCGCGCTGGCCGCAGACGCGGGCAAGACGATGTCGGACGTCACGCAGGCTATCTCGCGCGTGACCGACATCATGGGCGAGATCGCTGCCGCCTCCGGGGAGCAGAGCCGCGGAATCGAGCAGGTCAATCAGGCGATTACACAGATGGACGAAGTCACGCAACAAAACGCTGCGTTGGTGGAAGAAGCAGCAGCGGCCTCTCAATCGCTGGAAGAACAAGGACGGCATTTGACGGAGTCCGTGGCCTTTTTCCGTCTCGGTGCCGCGTCTTCCGAACACTCGGTCGACCAAGCAATGGCCGCACCACGCCGCTTGGCACCGGCTCAACGCCAAACGCCACCGACCACCAAGCGAGCCGTGCCACTCGCCAAACGAGCCACAGCGCCAGCCGGTCTGGTCCCCGCAGCGGGAACTGTATCCAATAGTGCGACGTGGGAAACTTTTTGAGCCAAATTCGGACAACACGAATAAAGGAGCCGGTGATGAACATGACTCGAGACGGCAAGCACACCGCAGGGGAATTCCTCCCTTTTCAGTTGAACACGGAGGACTAAGGTGTTGAAATTCCGCGCGTTCATAGGATTCACGAATAGGTAGCACCCACGCGGATTGCCCGCGCGCCTGACTCCATCAAAGATGGGCATTAATTGGTGGGGCGTGATGGCGTCGATTCAGGGTCGGCGGCCGAAATTTGTGGTGAAGTCGGTGAAATACAACTATCCTGCCGCCGTGATCGTGATGAATGTTGGCGCGCGCGTGGCGGGAATCGTCATCGATTCGGTCACTAACGTGGCGCTACAGGTAACGAGATGACGCGCGCCAATGCCGACGTGTGCAGCAGCGCAACTTGAGAATTTTGTCGCCGCCCGAATTTTTACCAAAAAGGACATGGCGCTTGATGCGCTGCTGCCTTCCTACCTATTGAGGCTTCAATAAATGACGACGTCAATGGCCTCGATTTGTCGACGAAGGCGATTAGCCAGCCTTCTCACTATGTTCCTTCTTAAGCGCGAGTGATGGTTTGCTTTCCCACCCTCGTAAGTCGTCTTCATCATTTTCTATCTCACCCTGCTCAGGTTTCTGAGCGCTGAACCCCAACGCGCTCAGAATGTTCCTGATCTGCGTTTGCCCATATTCCACTGCGTACATCCGCGTGATGAGTACGCCAACGCGTTTGATAGTCCACAGTTGCGTACCAAAACCGTGTTCCGTTGAACTCTGCAACAGTGCTCGGCGCAACCCTCCCAATTGTGCCTCACTGAGCCTGGCCGGGCGGCCTGACCGAGGTTTGGTGCGCAACGCGTTGATTCCGCCTTTGTCCAGCCGACCTTTCCAAATGGACACTGTCTGTCGCGTCACCCCCATTGCCAGCGCGACTTCGACCACATTCCGGCCAGCCAGCAGCATCCGGCCTCCTCGCAGACGTCGCCTTGTGGTTTCGTCCATGCATTCCGTGGGCATTGTCCCTTGATTTCGGCCAGCTAATGGGTGTCAGGTTGTCGGGTCGGTCACGTAAGATGGCGCGATGAAGTAACCGAAATCCCTTTATCACGGTCACCGTTTTCCAGCTGAAGTCATCAGTTGCTCCGTGTGCTGGTATTTTCGCTTTCAGTTGAGTTTGCGCGACATCGAGGAACTGCTCTTCGAGCGTGGTGTGACCGTGACACATGAGACGGAGGCAGTGCTGGTCGCGCTCCATCGATTGCGCGCGCTCGGCGTAAGCATTGCCATGGATGACTTTGGTACCGGCTACTCATCGTTGAGCTATCTGACGATGTTCCCATTCGACCGAATCAAGATTGACAGGACATTCACGCTTGGACTGGCACAACGCCCCAAGTCATTGGCGGTGATTCGCGCCGTCACCGGTATGTGCACCAGTCTTGGGATTGTCAGTATCGCCGAAGGCGTCGAGACAGCCACGCAACTTGGATTGCTCGATGATGAGCACTGCGACGAAGTGCAGGGTTACCTGTTCAGTCAGCCGGGACCACAGCGGGAAGCTGAGTTGTGGCTTGAGTCCTGGAACTCGATGGAGAGCGATACAGTAAGCGCTGGCGCCGAAATGGCCGCGAAGGATGCTTTTTAAGCCTAGCGGGGTCTTTCCGTTTCGAGATGTTGAGACCGCAGAGCAAGACGACGCAGAAGACCGGGAAGACGAAATGGATATGCTACGCAGGAAGATCGAACTCGCCAGGGAGAAATTGATCACTCGCTGAATCACTTTCTCACTTCGCTTCCCCAACTGCCTGTCAGGTCGAGTTGAGGCTAATATAAGTCACATGCATGACCAGCCACTTTGTTTATCGTCAGGTGCCGGTAGATCTTTACAGTGCGTCAAGCACTGCATTCAGCGCGGCCGTCATCCGCGTGATCGCGTTGTCGGGCAGCAGCATCGCCAGTTGTGCCACGAAGTCGCCGTTTTCGAGTCCGAAATGGACGTGCAGCAGCAGTGCGATCTTCCAGCGCGCCGTCTCCATGATTTCCGGTGAGTCGAACCACGCGCTCGCGTCGACGAAAGTGGGCGCCGAGAAACTCAATGAGCGTCCGAGTTGTTCGAATACGCTGCTCACGCAGGCCCCAACCAGCAGGTTCGCAACGTCGGACAACATCTCGTGTTCCAGCCCGATTGCCGGATCGTCGTAGCCCATCAGTTCGCGCAACTCGGAGCGGCCATCGGGCCCGAAGAACACCACGGCCTCGCCTGAAATATCCGACTGGAATGCCTGTCGAACCAGTGGTGTCCCGCTGCCCACTTGGTCCGCGTCACGCAGCACGGTGATGAGCTCCTCTACGCTAACAAGAACGATGCGCGGCACCGATAACGTGACGAAAGTCCCAAGAAGTTGCGCGAGCGCGGCGCCGGCTTTGCCCATGCCAACATTCGTGATCTCTTGCAACGCGTCGCGCTGCAATTCCGTGAGGTTCTGGTTATTCATAAAGGCCATACTCCTTCAGCACGGTCACAAGCTTGGCAGGATTGACCGGTTTTTGAATGAATGCTATTGCACCGAGCGCCTTCGCGCGTTCAATCGCGCCCGCTTGCACATCCGCGGACACGACGACCACGAACACATCGAGGCCCTCTTGCCGTAGCTGGGCAAGGACCTGGAAACCGTCCATTTCAGGCATCGTCAGGTCAAGGAACATCACCGCAGCCTTGCCCTCGTGATACAACCGGAGCGCTTCGACGCCATTGGTCGCCTGTGTGATCTCGACGTCCCAGTCTGGCGGCAGCGAGTTGATCAGGATCTTGCGAGCCAACGCGGAATCGTCGACGACAAGTAGAGAGAGTGGCATACTTTTGGACCTCATTGGATAGGGCGCGATGGGTCGGCCGCACCATCTTTTTGCGAAGCCGCCGTGCTGTCTGGTGCGATCTCGTGGGAGTCGTGCTCGATCGGCAGAGTGACGCGAAAAGTCGTACCGCGCCCGGGTTCGCTATCGACGTGAATGTTGCCCCGATGGGCTTGCACGATGCCGTAGGTAACCGAGAGACCAAGGCCCGTGCCCTGGCCCACTGGCTTGGTCGTGAAGAACGGTTCGAAAATGCGCGCGAGGTTCTCGCGAGATATCCCGCAACCTGTATCCTCGACTTCGAACCAGACCGCCGCGTGCGTGGCATCGGAGCGACCGGTGCGAACCCTTATCGTGCCGCGTGCGCCATCCGGCAGATGCGAACAGGCATGCGCGGCATTGATCACCAGATTGACCACTACCTGATTGATCTGCGATGCAACGCATCGGACCGACGGAATCTCGCCATAGCAGCGCACAAGGTCGGCATGGTATTTCACCTCGTTGCTGACAATGTTCAGTGTCGATTCGATGCACCGATGCAGGTCGATCAACTCCCATGTATGAGCGCTGTCGACTCGCGAGAAATCGCGCAGATCCACGACGATATCGCGCACCCGCATCAGTCCTTCCTTCGACTCGCGCAGCAGCATCGGCGCGTCCTCCCGCATATAGTCCAGATCGGACGATGCGCGGCACGCTTGCAGGCGGGATCGCGCCTCCTCGTTGACGTCGGCTTCAGCACGCTCATACGCGGACAAGACGCCGAATAGATCGTTTATGTATTGATCCAGCGCGTTGAAGTTCGACAGCACGAAGCCCACCGGATTGTTGATCTCATGCGCTACGCCGGCGGCGAGCTGCCCGATGGCGGCGAGTTTTTCTGACTGTACGAGCTGCTGATGCGCTTGCGCGAGCTTTCCGTTAGCTTCCGATAGTTCGTTGTTGCGCACGGTCAGTTGTGCGAGCGCGTCGGTGACCGCCTGCTGTCTCTTTTGCAATTCCTGGTACGCAATGCAGGTGTCGGTCACGTCGCTGATCGTCACGCATACGCCCGTCACGTTGCCGTCGGCCACGATCGGGATGAACGTGCAGTTTTGCCGCATCGCGTCCGGGCCACCCGTGATGGGTCGCGTATGCTCGAAGCGAAACAGGTACGGACGATGTTCCCACGAACTGAACGCAAAGGAACCAAGAAGGAACACCGATTCAAATTTGCGCACCAACCATTTCACCGGCAGGTCAGGGAACGCGTCGAATAACGCGCAACCGACTACATCGCTCTTGTCGCGCCCGCTGTGCAGCTCCATGAAGCGGTTCCATATCAGCACGCGCATATCGGCGTCCACCACGAAGACACCGACGTTGACGAGGTCGGCAATGTCGATCGTGAGTGAGTCCGTTTTAGCGAGATCCATGCGGAAGACCCGATGAGTGGGCGTGAGCGCTGCCCGTTGCCAGCTTAACGGCAAGCCTGTTGGCAGGGCACATCGGGGTTTTCCATTGCGGGCCGAACCCGGGCAATCCTTCGTTTGTAGTCGACACTGTCGTGAATGACTCATCAACCAGAGTGGAGAGAACGTTGTGTTCAATCAATCGCCCGGGGGCGACGCCATCCCTCTTATTAGTCGAGTCGTGATGTTTTCCCTAATACGCGATGCGTACGATATGCCGATATCTAAGACGAACCTCAAACAAACAAAATGGGGAGCGTCATGGCGGATCCAGAAGAAGGGCTGGGTATTTCCGGGCTGGACGGCGTGCGAGAGGCTGGTCAGGGGGACACGCATTCGGCGGCATCCACTGCGGGCGAGGATGGCACGTCCGTGCCGGTGGTGCTGCTGGTCGACGATGAGCCGAGTGTCTTGTCGTCACTCAAACGTCTGCTCAGGCCGACTCGGTACCAGGTGCTCACGGCGGAAAGCGGCGCGGCGGCGCTGGACCTGCTCACGTCGACCAAGGTTGACCTGATCATCTCGGACATGCGCATGCCTTATATGAGCGGAGCTGAATTTCTTGCTCAGGCACAAGCGCTTTATCCCGATACGATGCGGATTCTGTTGACCGGGTACTCGGAGATCGAATCGGTTGTGCGCGCGATCAACGAGGGTGGGGTCTACCGCTATCTGAACAAGCCCTGGGACGACCAGGACTTGCTTCTGACGGTCGCGCAGGCGCTGGAGCAACGGCGGCTTGTCAAGGAAACAGCCCGGTTGACGGAACTGGCGCACAAGCAAAATGACGAGCTGCGGCGTTTCAACGCCGGACTCGAGACGCAAGTACTCGCTCGCACGGAGGAAATTCGCCAGACCGTGATGTTCCTTGAAGATGCGCAACGCGATCTGAAGCGCAATTTCTCGACGATGGTACAGGTGTGCGCAAGTATGATCGAGTTGCGCTGCGGCGTGCTCGGTGGCCAGTCTCTGCGTATCGGCGAAGTGGGTCGGCGTTTGGCGCTCGCATTTGGCATGAGTGGTTTGCAGGCACAGGACCTGTTCTTTGCCGGTCTGCTGCATGGCATCGGCAAGTTGTCGCTGCCGGACGAGTTGCTGCGCAAATCGCTCGATCGACTCTTGCCCGAGGAGATCCAGTTTTTTTACCAGCATCCGCTGCGTGCACAAATGGTGTTGACGCCAGTGGCGCAGCTGGATCACGTTGCGCACATCATCCGGCATCAGTATGAGCGGTTTAACGGCCGAGGCACGCCCGACGCTTTGGCGGGTTCGGATATTCCGTTGGGATCGCGGATTCTGGCCGTGGCGCGCGACTTCGAGGGTCTACGCAGTGGCGGTATCGTGAAGCAAGCAGCCTCGCTCGAGCAGGCGATCGTGATGCTCAAGTCGCAGGCCGGGACGCGCTACGATCCGCAGATCGTCGATCGTTTCGTGGAGTTGATGAAGGACCCGTTTGCGTTGAGCGGGGATACGCCGGTCGCGCAAATCGATGCATCGCAGTTGCGCGAAGGCATGCGGCTCGCCGATGACTTGCGCACTAGCCGGGGCGTGCTGCTGCTGGCGAAGGACGGTGTCGTGTCGGCTCATCAGATCGCGCAGGTGAAGCGTTTTCAGGCGCAGGACGAGACACCGTTTGCCATACTGGTCCACGCCGCTGCGCAGAGCCAGCCCGAACCGGTGTACCGCTGATCGCACGGGCACAAAGCGGTGGTCGTTATAAGAGGCCCTGACGTTGTGCAACGCCGGCGTCGAATCAAGGCGCTTTAGCGACAGCACTTGACATGCAGCACTTGAAATGCACGCCGCATCCAGATTCTGGCGTGTTTCGATATTGATCGCGTCGTGACGCTCGGGCTCGTGTCGAGACACTGCCGCGACGAGGCGGCTCAAAGAGAGGCATAGATGAACACGCCTTATAGTCGTTTGACGCGCACTCGGGAACTCACCGAGCCAACACGCGCGCGCAAACACCTGGTCCGCGAATTGACGGTTCAGCGCGACCAATTGAAAGCCGCACTGGAGAACATGCCACAGGGCATTTGCATGGTCGACGAGAGGGGCCACCTCACTGTATGCAATGCGCATTTCCTCCATATGCTTCAGCTTCCGGACGACGCTTTCGACAAAGGGAAGACTTTTATCGATGTCCTGTCGCACAGCCCGGTGTTCGGGGGCCACGTCGAGCGCCAAGCGCGTCCTTACGCCACTGAATATTTCGAGATCGTCTGGTCGAGAAGTCCTGCGAATGTGCAACAGCTATGGTTCGACGATCGCGTCATGTCGATCACGCATCAGCCGTTGGCGACAGGCGGCTTCATTGAAACGTTCGACGACATCACGGAGCTACGCCAGGCCGACGCGCGCATTGCGCATATGGCGATGCACGATGCGTTGACCGACTTGCCAAATCGCGCGCTGCTGCGGCAGCGCATCGAGGAGGCGTTGCCACACGGCGATCCTGCGGGTTGTGTGCTGCTGTATATCGATCTGGACCGGTTCAAGAACGTGAATGACACCCTTGGGCACGCGATTGGCGATGCACTGTTGCAGCGGGTTGCGGCACGGCTCACACAGCAGTTGCCGAATGGTGCCATGGTTGCGAGGATCGGCGGCGACGAATTCGCCGTGCTGATGCGAGACGGTATTGAACGCGATCAAGTCGCGATGCTTGCCGAGCAGCTAATTTGCAGCGTGAGCGACCCTTACGCCCTGGAGGGGCATGACATCGTGATCGGCACGAGTGTTGGCATCGCGATCGCGCCGGAGGACGGAGACGAATGGGCCGCGCTGGCGAAGCATGCGGACCTCGCGCTGTACGAAGCGAAGTCAGCCGGGCGCGGATGTTACCGCTTCTTCGAAGTCGAGATGGAGCGTTCGATGCAGGCTCAAAGAGCACTCGCACTCGAACTGCATCAGGCGATTGGCCGGCATGAATTCGAACTGTGCTACCAGCCGCTCGTCAATCTGCATCCACAACGTGTGAACGGCTTCGAGGCCCTGTTGAGATGGCGTAATCCGAAGCGGGGTATTGTCGCAGCAGGCGAATTCGTGCCGCTTGCAGAAGAGCTGGGCCTGATCGTTCCTATTGGCGAGTGGGTACTCCGCCATGCTTGCTGGCGAGCAACGCGCTGGCCGGAGCCTATTCGCGTATCAGTCAATCTCTCCACGGCCCAGTTTCACGGCAATGGTCTTGTAGACGTTGTTGCGTCGGCATTGAGGGAGTCCGGGCTCGCGCCGCATCGGCTCGAACTTGAGATCACGGAGTCGATGATGCTCGACAACACGGAAGCGGTGCTGTCGGTGCTCCATCGGCTTCGGCGGATCGGTGTCAGCATCGCGATGGACGATTTCGGCACGGGCTACTCGTCGTTGAGCTATTTGACGATGTTTCCGTTCGATCGCATCAAGATCGACCAATCGTTCACGAGAGGGATCAACGAACGCCCGGAAGCGGCGGCTGTGATCCGGGCCGTGACGGGCATATGCGCGAGTCTTGGCATCGTCTGCACGGCCGAGGGCGTGGAGACGGGGACGCAGCTCGACTTCCTGTCACGGGCCGGGTGCGACGAGGCGCAGGGATATCTTTTTAGCCGCCCGCGTCCGGAACAAGAAATTGCGCGGTTCCTCGCGTCGTGGAAACCGCACGAACTCTGCCCGGTACCGGTGCTTTCCGAAACCGACGCGGGTTCACGCACAGTGCAAGGAGATCTATCGTGAGCCCACGGTCATCGACCCCGGTGGTTACACAGTCGACGAATCCCGATGCGCGCGAAGCCGTGCAGGAAGTGCACGCGGCGCTTGGAGAGTGCGATAGCGAATTGGTTTTGTTCTTCTGCTCCAGTCATTTCGATCTCGAAGCGCTTGCCGATGAACTGGGCAAGCGATTTGACGGCACGGAGGTAGTCGGCTGTACGACGGCCGGGGAAATTGGACCCGCAGGTTATCGTGACCACAGTCTCGTCGCCGTGGCGCTGCCCCGCGCTTCGTTCACGGCAGTGACGGGGCGACTGGATGATCTCCATTGCTTCACGCTCGCAAGCGGACAAGTGCGCGCGCTTGACGTGCTGCACGAGCTGGAGAGGAAGTTGCCTGTTGCGCGCGACACGAATCCTTTCGCGCTGCTCATGATCGACGGCCTGTCGATGCGAGAGGAGACCGTGACGCGTACGCTGCAAAGCGCGTTGGGTAACATGCCTCTGATCGGCGGATCGGCCGCGGACGATTTGCGCTTCGAGCGGACCTTCGTTTTTCACGAGGGACGCTTTCGAAGCGACTGTGCGGTGCTCGTCATCGCCTCGACAACATTGCCGTTCAAGTCTTTCAAGACGCAGCATTTTCGCTCTGGCAACGAGCGGCTCGTTGTGACTGGCGCAAACGCCGAGCGGCGCACCGTGAGCGAAATCAATGGATTACCGGCCGCTCAGGAGTATGCGCGCCTGATCGGTGCCCGCGTCGAAGATCTCAGCCCAGGGCGCTTCGCGGCGGCTCCTGTCGTCGTACTGATCGACGGTACCGACTATGTGCGCTCGATTCAGAAGTTGAATCCGGACGGCAGTCTCACGTTCTACTGCGCAATCGAGGAGGGGCTGGTGCTGCGTGTTGCCCGGGGTCTCGATCTCGCAGAGAATCTGCACGCCACATTCGCCACGCTTCGCAATGATCTGGGCGAACTGCAGTTGGTGCTTGCCTGCGACTGCATCTTGCGCCACCTCGAAATGTTGCAGCGGGGCACACGGGATATCGCCGGCCAGTTGTTTCGGGATAACCGCACGGCGGGTTTCAGCACCTATGGCGAGCAATATAGCGGTGTGCACGTGAATCAGACGCTGGTCGGGATCGCATTCGGCTCCGTCGGGGAGAGCGCACGTGGATGAAACGCTACCGGTTGTCACCACACCGAGCGATCCGGTTTCGCTGCAATCGGAAATTACACGCTTGAACAAAGTCGTCCGGTCGCTGATGGATCGTGCGGAGCGCAGTACGATCGTCAGCGGATCTGACTATAGCCTGTTCCAGATGGCGGTCACGCTCGAAGACCAGATTCGCCATCGGACCCGCGAACTGCAGGATGCATTAAGCGAGAACAAGAAAATCACCCACGCGCTCGAGCGCACGCAGCGCCTGATGAAGGAGGAGATTGAGGAGCGTAAGCGGGCGCAGGCGGACCTGGAGCGGGAAAAGGAGGCGCAGCGGCGCTTGATCGACGAACTGGCGGAAACGCACGTCAAGCTGCTGCAATCCGAGAAACTCGCATCGATCGGGCAGCTTGCTGCTGGCGTAGCGCATGAAATCAACAACCCGATTGGTTTTGTTGATTCCAATCTGAGAACACTGAAAAAGTGGGTTCAACAACTGCTCGACGCAATGGTGCAGCAAGACGCGATGTTTGGCGAGTGTGAGCCCGCCACGCGAGCTCGCATTGACGCAGCGCGCAAAGACGCCGATCTTGACTACCTTCGCGAGGACATCGGGCCGCTGATCGATGAGTCGATAGAGGGTGCGTCGCGCGTCCGGCGCATTGTGCAGGATCTGCGTGATTTTTCACGCGCGGGAAACGAGGACTGGAGCGTCGTTGACATCCATACGGGCCTGGAAGCCACACTGAATGTCGTACGCAATGAAATCAAATACAAGGCGGATATAGTCAAGGACTATGGCGAGTTGCCGCTCATCGAATGCATGGCGTCGCAGTTGAACCAGGTGTTGATGAATCTGCTTGTGAACGCTGCACAAGCGATCCCCGTACGGGGCATCATCACGATCCGTACGCGTCGAGAAGACGATGGCGTGTCGATCACGATTGCCGATACGGGCATAGGAATGTCGGCCGATGTAAAAGCAAGGATTTTCGACCCGTTTTATACGACCAAACCCGTTGGGCAAGGTACCGGATTGGGGTTGTCGGTTTCATATGGCATCGTCGAAAGGCATCGTGGCCGGATCGTTGTCGATAGCGCTCCCGGGGTAGGCTCCCACTTCACCGTATGGCTTCCCATCGCGCGAAAGAATAGTGTCCCCGTGCAAGTCGCTTAGAGCTGAGGATCGAAGACTCGTGGCTTCAAATGCAACACCCACTTTGACAGACGTTGCGGCCGCCCCAGTTTAAACATCTCTTTTTCATCTTCTGAAAGGAGAGTGCTACCAGGACCACCATGTATCTCGACAATCGCACACGGACGTCCGAACTCTCTTGCATGCTGGCCATGTTGCGGGCAATCACCACTACACGCGTACCGGACGAGTTGTTCAGTACCCTGGTTCGTGCAGCGATGGAGAGTACGGGGGCGTGCAGGGCCTGTTTGCTGCTCGCGGAGGACGGGGCGTTACGGATAGTCGCGCAAGGAAAGACGGAAGACCAGCGCGTGGACGTTCGCACGAATCGTCAAGATACGTCGTGTTCCGGCTTACCCGAATCCATTGTTACTGCTGTGCAGCTTGGGCATGTCCAAGTGGTTCTCGCTGACGCGGCAGAGGCGAGCTCTTTTTCGAGCGATCCCTATCTGCGCCAGCAGGGTGTCAGGTCTGTTGCATGCTTGCCCATGATCGGGCAAGGTGACTTGCTCGGACTTGTCTATCTGGAGCACGATCTCCAGGCCGGTGTGTTCACAGAAGAGCGCGTCATGCTTCTGAACGCGCTGGTCGCGCAGGCAGCTATTTCGCTGGAGAATGTCCGGTATTGCGAACACCTCGCAAAAGAAAACGATCGACTCAATGCAGTGCAGAGCGAATTGGTTTTTCAGCGCAATTTGCTGCGGACTTTAGCCGAAACTTTTCCGCACCGCATTTATGCCAAGGATACTCAGACCCGTTTTATTTTCGGCAATATGGCTGTTGCGCAAGGCATGGGTGTCGCGAGCCCTGATGAATTGCTGGGAAAAACGGATTTCGGCTTTTATCCAGCGTCGTGCGCAGCTCGTTACTATCGAGAAGAACAGGCGATCATGCAATCCGGTCAGCCGTTGATGCATCACGAAGAAGAAGTTAATTATCTGTTGACCAATGACGTGGCGTGGATGTTGACAACGAAGGTTCCTCTGCGCGATGACGAGGGAAAAGTGATCGGCATTGTCGGTGTCAACTACAACATCACCGAACGCAAGCGAACCGAAATGGAACTGGTCTCGCGCAATGCCGAACTGCTGGAACTGAACGCCAGGCTTTCTCAAACCCAGGCTCAACTTGTGCAATCCGAGAAGCTGGCTTCTATCGGCCAGCTTGCTGCGGGCGTTGCACATGAAATAAACAATCCGATCGGGTTCATCTTCTCGAATTTCACCGCCCTGGATGGATATTTGGAGAAATTGCTGACCATGCTCGCCGCCTACAAGGAGGCGGAACAGTTCATTGATTCGAAAGCAACGACGGATAAATTAAAAGTGCTGAGCGAGCGGGTTGACTTGCCGTTCCTAAAAGATGACATACCGGTGTTGATGACAGAGACCAAGGACGGAATCACTCGGGTACGAAAGATTGTCCAGGCACTTACCGATTTTTCGCGTACAGGGGGCAAGTTGGAGTGGCAATTCGCAGATCTGCACCTGGGAATCGATGCCACATTGAACATTATCAACAGCGAGATCAAATACAAAGCAGATGTAGTCAAGGAATACGGTCAGATACCAGAGGTTGAGTGTTTGCCATCCGAAATCAATCAGGTGATCATGAATCTGCTCGTCAATGCAGCACATGCGTTGGGGGAGGAGCGAGGCAGGATCACTATTCGTACGCGCGCAGAACATGAGACCGTATCGATTGAAATTTCGGATACGGGTTGTGGCATCGAGAAGGAAAACCTGTCACGTATTTTCGACCCGTTTTACACGACGAAGCCGGTGGGTAATGGAACGGGGCTCGGGCTATCGTTATCGTACGGCATCGTACTAAAGCATGACGGAACCTTGGAAGTCGAAAGTAAAGTCGGGAAAGGCACGGCTTTTCGGCTAGCCCTGCCAATCAAACGGCGGCGCCTTCAACCGGAGTGAAGAATCACCTGGTTGACGGTAATGCTTCGAGTTGGGCGATTCTCTTTTGGTACTCCTTCGGCGCGTTTAACTTTAGCCGCGCAAGGTCGGCTGCGACACGGTCGAAGGGAGATCGTACAGCGTCCCGTTTGATGCCGTCGATCTCCGCTTTCAGTTTGAGTCGATCTGCGAGCGTGTCGCTTTTTAGGATCCTGCCAGCCATTCGTCGATCAAGACGGTTACAGCATCCATCAACTGACCTAGCTGTTGTCTGTAGCTCTTTTTTGCTAACGATGGCCAGCTCGGTTCGAGAATCGCTTGAATTGTTTTCATTGATGACAATCCCTGCAAAGGTCCCACTGAGAAAAATAGGCTCGTTAAGAATCCCCGTGGTAAAGGCGCCTCGCGTCGCTGACGCCATGATTTGATTTAGCCGCGATGGCCAAATGAGCCAGGGATTTAGCATTGGACCGGCAGGCGGATCGCTCGTTATCACCTCCTCATCTTCAATCGTACCGGGCCGCCCACTTACGAGTACATGGATTGGCGGGTGAAAGATGCGCGTGCCCGCGTGGTTCGCCTAGGACGCACTCCGGAGCCGAAGACAGGGCAGGTTAGAGCGAACCGCGAGAAAGAATTGTTTTCCCACATTTGGAACAAAGCGCGGACGTGGGGCTACACCGCTTGGCCAAATCCGTCGACCGGGATCGCGAGCTTTAACGAGGACGGCCGGAAGGGCATCTATTTTTACGACACGATGTTTGACAGATGAGGCACAGGAGGCACTGCGCGCTCTGACCCGTGCGCGTGAGGACATGAAGCATCTGCAACGCCAGGCCAAGCAACGGTTGTTCTTGCCCCACGAACGCCGCACAAAAGTGACCACAGCCGCGAGTTCCTGATCGCAAAGCGATTGCGCGAACGGCGGCATACCATAGGCTTCGGATTTCCAGCGGTGCTTGGCGGATATCGACATCCATCGAGGCCAGGGCCGTCTCCAAGTCGCTCCAGTCCTCGTTCGCGGGCAAGTACTCGTCCACCTCACAGCGCAGATCGCGGTCATGCTGCCGCGCATAGGGCTTGAACTCGCCGAGGCTCGATGGAATGCCATGCCACAGGCCGAATCCATTGCCGATTAGGTAAAGCGTCCGAGGCTGCATTGCTGGGTTCCCTTTGCCCATGTGTGGCGCTTGGTAAGTGTGGGCGCGTCGAGGTGAGGAGAGGTTACAGAAACATTTTAAGGTTATAGATGATATGATATTGTTTGATAACTTTGATAATCCATTGGAGAGTATCCATGAGTGTCGTCAACGAACATCCGGGCGTTTCGACCTTGGTGGGGACGCCCCAGGAAGTCCGCAACCGTCTCAGCCATTCCCACGCGGAGCGTGTGCTGGTGGTCGCGTTCGAGCACATCAAGCCCGTCCACCTGGATGCGGTGACTGAGACCTTTGCCAACATGGCCTCCATGCTCGGTGTCTTTGTCGAGCGCCGCGACCGGGAGGCCTTGGAGCGCCTGGCGGACTTGCTGGTGCCACGAACACCGCCATCGCCTCGGCTGCTCAGGGAAACGGCCATGCTGGTGCGCGCGCGCAATGCGGTACTCGAAAGCGGTGATTGGCTGACAGCCGCAGAGGTCGCTCAACTGGCTGGCCTGAGTACGCGCAACCCAAGTGCCCAGCCCAACAAGTGGAAGAAGCAAGGTCAGATCTTCGCCATCCACCATGGAGGTGTCGATTACTTCCCTGGATATGGCCTGGACCGCGACGCGGGCTTTCGGCCCCTGAAGTGCCTGGCCAAGGTGATCGAGGTCTTCGATGGCAAGAAGGATGGCTGGGGACTCGCGTACTGGTTCCGTTCGGACAACAGCTTTCTGGGCGGCAAGCGCCCGCAGGATTTGCTGGCGACCGAACCGGAGCGTGTGATCTCCGCTGCGCGGGATGAGGTGCAAGAGGTAGCCCATGGCTAGACGCGGCAGCAAGCCGTCGGCCGCGGCCCCAGTGGACCCGGCCGTTGTGCAGGATGCTGGCGCCACGCCACTGGCGAAGTCTGAAATCCTGCATGTTACTCTGACGACCCTTCCCAAGGGACAGGCGCTGCAGCGCGTGCATCAGGAGAAGTATGCCGCTGTGCAGTTCAACCCTGGCGTCCAGGGCAATGCGCGCTTCAGCCCGATCCGCAACGACCGGGGCGAGCCGATCCCGACGCTGTACGCCGGTACGACCTTGCCATGTGCGCTGATGGAGACGGTGTTCCACGACGTGCCCCACACCGCGGGCTTCAAGAGCTTCGACAAGAATAAGCTCGCCGGTCAGGCGCATTCCGAGGTCGAGCTCGCCGGGGATTTGCAACTAGTCGACCTGGGCAGCGTGGCTCTGCGCAAGCTGGGTGTGCCGCGCAAGCAGTTGATCGACACCGAGAAAGACCAGTACCCAGTAACCCGGAAGTGGGCTGAGGCGATTCATCAGCAGTGTCCCGAGGCGCAGGGATTGTCCTGGGTGTCCCGACAGGACGACTCGGCCCGGGCCTTCGTGCTGTTCGGCGACCGGATCGCGGACAGCACATTGCAGCAGAAGGGAGTGTCCCGCAGCTTGATAGACGATGCGGATGCCTATACCGAGGTACTGGATCTGGCCGAACGCATTGGCGTGGAGATCGTGCCGGGGAAAAGCTGAGTGATGGCATAACGGGATGAGCAGCGCGAGTTGTAGCATCCACGTTTGCTTGCTCGTTGGTCCTCAAACTCGCCGAAGGGAGGGCGGTGTCCAGTCCATCTCGACCATCCACTGACGTTGGTCCGCACTTTCACGCGGACGTTGAGATGTCGGCTCCGCCCTCATTGAGGGCCATTCGAGTAACCCAGCGCGTGTGCGGGACTAACAGCGGCTTGTTATCGGCTCGAAGCGAAACAACGCGACGCATTGGTTGAGCTGTCGACCCTGATCTTCGAGCGAGTTCGCCGCTGCTGCGGCTTCCTCTACCAGCGCGGCGTTCTGCTGCGTCACTTCGTCCATCTGGGCGATGGCATGGCTGACCTGTTCAATGCCCTTGCTCTGTTCGCTCGATGCAGCAGCAATTTCGCCCATGATGTTGGTCACCCGAGCGACGGCTTGAGTTACTTCTGACATGGTGGTGCCGGCTTCGTTTGCGAGAGTCGCTCCCTCGCGAACCTTATGCACCGATGTGCTGATCAGCTCCTTGATCTCTTTCGCCGCACTGGACGAACGCTGCGCAAGGCTACGTACTTCGCTTGCGACCACCGCAAAGCCGCGTCCCTGTTCGCCTGCTCGTGCCGCTTCCACGGCGGCGTTAAGCGCCAGAATGTTCGTCTGGAAAGCGATCGCTTCAATAATGCTCGTGATGTCCGCGATCTTTGTCGAGTTCGCGCTGATATCCCCCATTGTGTCGACAACACGACTGACCACGCCGCTGCCCTTGAGCGCGACTTCTGATGCGTTCGCGGACAGTGTGCTTGCCTGCTGGGCATTCTCAGCGTTCTGTTTCACGGTCGATGTAAGCTCTTCCATGCTCGATGCCGTTTCCTGCAGCGAGGCCGCCTGCTGCTCGGTGCGAGAAGAGAGGTCGGTGTTACCTGTGGCGATCTGACTGGAGCCAGTCGCAATACTGTCTGCAGCGCTGCGCACGCGCCCGATCAGGTTCACGAGACTCACCTGCATGTCACCCATTGACGCAAGCACGCTTCCGGCGGGGGCGTTCGCGGCGCCCGCGACCGGACTGAGATCGCCCGCGGCGACGCGCTGCGTAACGTGCGCGAGATCGCTCGGCTCTGCACCGAGGGCGCGCAACAGACTACGCGTAATGACGACGCCTGCCAGTATCGCCATCGCGATCGCCGCAAGACATATTGCGATGAGCAAGTTGCGTTGGCTGGAAAAATGTTCCTCGGCATCCTGAACTATTTTCGCTGCGCGCTGGTGTGTCACGTCCGCGTAGTCGTTGGACGCCTTGATCAGCGACACAAGCAAGGGCCTGCATTTCGTCGTAATTGCCTCGATCGCTGCCTCGCGCTGATTGCTCAACGCGAGGCGGTTGATATCCAGGGCAATCGGGCGATACAGCGCTTCAATGCGGGGTATTTCCGCGGCCAGGCGACGCGCTTGATCGCTCATGTCGTGAGCATCTGCGACCATCGCGTTAAATTTTTCCAGGCGGTTCTCGACGCGTTGTTCGGCGTCCAGAACCGCAGCTTTCTCGATGTCCACGTCAGCGGGGGCGCTAACGAGCACGAGATTGCGAACTGCCATAGCGCGATCATCCACCGCGGTACGGATGGACTCGGCCATCTCTGCGCGCGCGTTGATGCCATTGACGAAGCTGTAGAAGCGGTCGTTGGCGTCGTTCAGTGACTTAAGCGATATGACCGATACGATCAGCACAACAACGGCAAGCAAGCCGAAAGCGACGGAAAGCTTGGCCTTCACCGTAAGTCGATTTGAGTTCATGTTTTCACTCCCAGATATTGTTATTGCGAAGAGCGTGCTTTAAGCGGCTTCCTTATTCGGGATGGGGGCCACTGACGACCATATGAAAATGGGGATCGCTGCTATGAGTAACGGCATCACAGCGCAGTTACACAGGGTGGATCTCCCTTGGTCGTACGTCGCAAAGGTTTGCGTAGGAATTGATTTTTTCTATGAAGTGATTGCAGAATCCAGTGACCCCAGTGCAGTGGCGAAAACGTGCAGAATTGTTGGCAACCGTTACCTAATAGAAGACATACATTGACCTTTCCGCGATGACAATATGGGGAGTTGGAATTCAGGATTACTTTGAATTTGAACGAACACTTCATCAACGCCCCGGGGAGTTAATACCCACCACGGCAATACCCACCACGGCAACTACACATCGTTTTGCGGCTCGCAGCGCGGCGGCGCTCATTGCTACCTGCAGGAGCAATGAAGCAGAAAATTGGGCGGCAAGATTGCGATCGTTTTCGACTGACGGCCGTGTCGCGTCGCCGGATGGTCGCGTGAGATCGTGCTGATGCAGAAACCTAATTCGCTATGTGGGCCGGCCTTGTCCATCGGCTCGCGGTTTCGCTCCACGTTTCCTTTCCAAGCCTTATCGCCCTCATGCAGTTACGCTTCACTTCGTTCGCTGTGGGCAACTCACGGGAGCACTTGCATCTCCAGGAATACGCCCTTGGCGGGCGCACCACAAAAAAAAGCCGGCGTGTACGCCGGCTTAAAGTTCGGTCGTTCGAGGGGGCCAACCGAACCTGAGAGAACTACAGCATAAGCAAAAAAACGGCTGAGCAATCCGATAAACAAGACCGGAACTTGCCCGCATTTCATCCATTTTTTCGTCAAGCCGAATCAAATATTCAAGAATATTGCGGGCACCCACACAGCTGCGTCGACCACTGAAAAGGCCATACCGGTATGGCTTGTCGAGCAGCGCACCGGTGCGAGTCGTCTATCGGACCCGCTATTGGGTGACGATCGTCGCAGACCGCGACACCACCGGCGCTTAAGTGTCCGCTGCACCTACAAGCCGCTCGTAGGCTGCGGTCAAGGGTCGAACGACCCATGAAAACCTGTCGAGATAAACCCTCGCCGATTCAATAGCATCGACCCGAAGCATTCAAACGTGTTGTAAGTGGACATCGGGCGACAATGCATAGCGCTGGCGCGTCGAACTGCGGCAGTCACCCCTTAGTGAGTAGTGGATAAAGATCCAGGCGATGTGGACGGTCGCGTCCATCTCGCTGCAATATGCGTGACATCTCACTCTGGCCACCGCCGGATTCAACGTCTTCATCGAGCTTTCAGTCGTTCACGTTGTTCCTACATCATAGCGGACCGCCTTACTGCAACAGAGTCCAACGGGCTACATGCAGGAGCGGCTCGGCCGCGGGAACATCGTGGCCACCGTCCTGCACGATCGCCGCCGCTTCTTCACCGTGCTTTAGTGTGCATTACGGGCCGTATCAAGCCAGCCGTCGAACTGCGTTTTGTTCGCGGCCAACCACTGATCCGCAAGTGTCGAGACGACCGTTGTTGCACCGTTGCCCTTGCTGATCGCAAGTTCCCAGGCTGACCATGTCGCCGATGGAAAACGGACCTGTTCGACGAGCTTTTTGACAACCGGATTGGCGGCGATAAATGCCTTGTTCGCGACCGCGCCGTAGTTCCAGGATGCCATGGCCATACGGCACGGATTGGCGCCGCCCGCGCATCCTTCGACGCCATTCACGAGCGCCGAGCCCCGGTTCGGCACGTTCGGCGGTAACGCATCGGTGGGCGTTGGCAGCCACACGACGTCTTTGCCCGGCACAAGCACGTTGGTCGTCCATGACGGACTCCACGCGTAAAAGAACGCCGGCTTGCCGTCCTTGACGCGAGTCACGACGTCCGCCATCAGCGCCTCGTATTTGCCGCTCACGGGATGCACTGTCTGCCGGAGTCCGAATTTGTCCAGCTGGTAGTTGACAACGTCACCGCAGCTCCAGCCGGGATCGCAGCTGATCAGTTGCGCCTTGCTATCGTCGCCGAACAGCGCGGCAATCTTCGGGTCCTTCATCTGTTCGAGACTGGTGATGTTGTGCGCCAACGCGGTTTTCTTGTCGATCAGATAGCCATTGATGCCACCACCAATGATCTCACCGCCGCCGACCATTTCCGCCTGGCTCTGGACCACACGGAAATCGGGCTCGCTCTGCGGAAAATTGACGTCGGTCTCCATGTCGACGTCACCCTGCGCGACCGCCTGAAAGAACAGCACTGTCCCCATCGTGCTCAAATTCACCTCGTAGCCCAGCGACGTGAGTGCCTTCTTCACAATCTGTACCGCGACGTAATTCGCGCCCAGGCTGTCGGTCTGCGCATAGTGAACCGTCTTGCCCGCGCCCGGGAGCGCCTGCGGGGATGCGGCCATCGCGTGCGTTGCCAGTGCCACGCACGCCGCGACCGTTGCCACTCGCATCATTGCTTTCATGAATGTCTTCTCCCTATGTGATATTGAGGTTTAGCGGTACTACCGCTGCGGCGACTCATCGAAGTGATGATCGGTTTTGCCGTCGTGGCGATGCGATACAAGTTACTTGACGCTAAAAAATGCGTCTTCCACTGAAAGGAAGGACGGTGGTGACAAGATGGCCTACCGTTCAACGTATGGTGTCGGCCCGGCGGCTTCATCGCGGACAGTGGCGTGAAGATGTGGCGAGAGCGCCGCAAGTGACGCGTCGTGACACGTTGATAGCGACGACCGCGACGCTGCGCATTGTTGGCTCGGGTGAGCTGGGGGTCATCGGTTTGACGTGCGATCGGGAAGGCGTTCTATTGCGTGTGCGGAGTGAGCATTCGGCGGTTTCCTGCGAGGGTCGTGGACATCATCGGCGCGGTGAGGATCCGGATGCGCCCGATTGCCATTCTTCTTCCCGACCCCCCGAAGCGTTCTTCAATCCCACTGGGGTACGCTGTCAGGCATGCTTTTCACGACCTTTGTAACGATATAAGTAAAGTAGCGTTCGATTCCGATTTCACCTATCAGCAAGGAGTCAATGAAGCGCTGGTAGTGATAGATGTCGCGTGACACTACATGCAGTACATAATCCACGCCCCCGTCCGTTGCATAGCACTGCAAAACTTCCGGCGCGGCGCGCATGGCCTCCTCGAAGCGCCGCATGTCTCGCTCCGTATGCCGCGCCAGCGTCACTTCCACCACGATCCGGCTCGCGTTGGTGGTCCCGACCCAGTCGAGTTCCGCCCGATAGCCCTTGATGACGCCGCTCTCCTCGAGCTTGCGCACCCTTTCCCAGGTGGGTGAAATCGACAGGTTCACCTCTTCGGCAAGCTTTGATTTCGTGATGCGGCCGTCGCGCGCGAGAATACGCAGGATGGCGATGTCGTAGCGGTCGAGCTTGACCACCGTCAGACGGCCACCGGGCTATCGCGCTCGATCACGTCATGCGCGTCAGGCGTCGAGGCCAGCTTTGACAACGCGATCGGGCGCGTGCGATCGTGGCCGCGTTCTTCGCCGCGTTCTTCGCCGCGTTCTTCGCCGCGATCATCGCCGATAAGCGGCACGGCTGGCGCAACGAGTGATGCACGCATTACTGCTCCTTCGCGAACAACTTTAGTAACCGAGCACGAGATCCACGCTGCAAGGCAAAGCTCCGTTTGCCCGGTAGGCACCAACGTTTGCCGCGATAACGGCTGCTGCGGTCTCGAAATCGGTTGGTGCAGAGATATGGGGAAGCACGCTCACTTGCGGATGTTGCCACAGGCGCGAATCGGCAGCTAACGGCTCTTCATCGAAGACATCGAGAACCGCATGTGACAGGTGTCCGCTGTCGAGAGCCGCGAGCAGATCGTCTGTCACGACGACGGGTCCTCGAGCGAAATTGATGAGGCCCGCACCCGGCTTCATAACGGCAAGGAGGGCGGCATGTAGCAAGCCGTGCGTTTGGGCCGTCAGCGGCACGAGACAGACGACTATATCGCTCATGCGCAGCATGGTGATAAGCCCATCGTCGTTTGAAAACGTCTGTACGCCGGGCAGCCTTTTTGCCGAGCGGCTCCAGCCTGCGACCTTGAAGCCGGCTTCTCCGAGGCGAACTGCCGCTGCCGTGCCGAGCGAACCGAGCCCGAGTATTCCGACGGTCAGGGTCGAAGGCTTGCGATAGGCATGCCGATGCCAGATCCCCTGCCACTGTTGGCGCAAGTAGGCCGGCATGTCGCGCTGCAAATAGTACGTCCATGCAAGCACCGCTTCAGCCATGGTCCTGGACATTTCGGGGTCGATCATGCGCACGATCGGCGGGCCGTCGGCCGCTAGCCGGGTAACGAGCTGCTCCACTCCTGCCCATAAGCTTTGCACCCAGACCAGATTGGGCAACGCGGTTACGTTGGCCGGATCGGGATTCGCGACTATCGCGATCTGAACACGCGCGCGCTGTTGCGCACTCATTTGGCGAAACAGGACGACGTTCTCGGCAGGCATGGCCGAAGCAAGCGCTGACAGATAGCTTGCTTCGTCATCGCAACGTATGTTGCTGATCAGAGCGATCGGGTCTGACATGAAAACTCCAGCGGCAGGCAGGTGAAGTTCGAATTTAGATCAAGCCGGTCCGGGTCACGGCCGCCAGCACGTCGTGCTGGTCAAGCGCTCGATTTTTCGGCCTCCATCTCCGCCATGTCCTGAAAGCGGTCGGCAATGCGCGGATGAGCGCGCCCGCCGTCCGCCGCGCCGATTGCGATCAGGATTTCGTCGGGGCCGGGAGCATCCGCCACCTGGAACGTTGCCGTGACGAAGTGCGACCGCTTTCCCGTTTCGGACTTATGAATCATTGGCACAGACAGGAGCGCGCCGGGACCCGAGCGCGTGTTCGTGAAGCTGAGAAATGCGGTGCCGTTGACCGCCTCGCGGAACATGTTGCCAAAGCGAAGCGTGTGGATCAGTGCCGAGCCGTGCTCGATCTCACCGTTCACACCTACGGTAGCAGCCTTGCCATACGCCTCGACGCAATCGGCGGGCATGATCGCAACGAGCCGGCGTGTCATCTCTGCGCCCAGCACGGGGGCGAGACGCAGAATCTCCGGTCGGAGGTCTTCCACGAAGCCCAGGCCCGCCCACGGGTTGCGAATGATTGCTGCAACGACCACTGTAGTGATTGGCCGCTCGGCCTTCCGGCCACCCTCGATAACGGTCTCTTCGATAAACGTCGCGATCTTGCGAATCCCAGTTTCCATTTGCCCACTCCATTGGTTAGCGGTTCGTCCTATACGAATGCTAACGATGGGAATCGGGTGCGTCCTCCGCGTCTTCGGGGGATGATTCTTTTATTTTTTGCTACGGTATGTCGTATATTGAAATAAGACTTTTGGATGCTCTGATATGCCAGATCAATTGTCGCGAATCATGTCGCTTCGTGATGTCGCGAGCCAAATCAACTCGGACGGCGACCTTGATACGCTGCTGCGAGACCTTATCCAGGCGGCATGCAGGCACGGCTCCTGGGACCTGGGATCGATCATGACCGTGGACCTGGCGCATGGTTACGCGCTGGTCACCGCGCGCTACGAGACCAACGCCATGTTGCGCCGCCCGCTGGGAGATCGCTGGGAACTGGCGACCAGTCCAGCGCTTATTGCGCTGCAGCGCTTCGAGCCCGTGTACATTCGCGACGCGCGCGAGTCCGTTGAATTTCCCGGGTATCGGCTTGAAGCAAATGAGCGTGGCTATTGCACCGTGCTGATCTATCCCATGGCGAGCGTCGACGTAGAAGGACGGCCCATGGTGTTGGCCGTTACGTCGCGCAAGGTGGTGGACGTGTCGGCGGATGACCTCGCGTTCATGGCGATCATCGTGCATCTGGGGGCGATAGCGATTGAACGCGCGCATCGTCATCGCGCGCAGCTCGCTGCGGCCGAGCAATTGCGCCGCGTGCTGGGCGCTCAGGGTTCGCTGTTGCAGGAAGTGCTGGCCGGTGGTTCCACAGAAACGCTCACCGCGATGCTCGGCGATCTTCTTGGTGTGCCAGTGCTCGTTCTGGATTTCTTCGCAAGCAGCCTGCTTGCATCTGCGTCGCCGGTGCCCGGCGTCCATGATGACGGTACGTGGCGCATCATGCTCGAGGGCGCCACGGGTCGCGAGATTCTTGGCGATGTCCGGGAGGCTGTAACGACCCGGCGCGCCGAGACGATCACACTGCGCCTTGGCGACAAGCTCTCGCTCTACGCCCGCATAGAATCGCTTATGGTCGACGATGAAGCGGTCGGCGCATTGCTGACCTTCGACAAGTCCGACGCGAATGATCTTCAGAAGCTACTCATCGAAAGTGCGAAGTTTGCGTTGAGCGTGCAATTGATGCGCAGCGTCATACGCTTTCGCTTCGAGACGCGAACGCTCACCGAATTGTTTTTCGAAATCGTCGAACGCCGCTGGCGCGACGAGCACGATATGCTGCTGCGCGGCCGGCGCCTCGGACTGTCGCTTGCGGCGCCTATGCGAATGCTCGTGACCGATTTCCCGGATAGTACGAACACGTCCGCCGATCTTTCCGTCGATGGCCATCGCGCGGTCGCGCTGCTCGCGGCGCAGCTGCATGTTGCGGTGCACATCGTGACGGTCGGCGGGGCGCTGGTGTGTCTCGTGCCGCAAGAGGAGGGCGTGGAACTGGACCGGGTCGCGCGATTGGCGCAGCGCGTCTCCGAGACATTGTTCCGCTCGTTCGGCAGTGAACCCATCGTAGTCGTTGGCGACACCTGTGAAGGTCTCGAAGCGATCGCGAACGAATGGGAGCGCTGCTGGCGCATGATTCGGGTTGCCCGTACATTCGGCAGACGGGGCGCGATGACCGTCCCCGACTTTGGACCGTTGCCCATGCTGATCGGAGCCGCCGACTCGGCCGACGTTCGTAGCTTCATCGACGGCGCCATAGGTCGGGTGGTGGAGCACGACAAGAAGCATAAGTCGGCTTACCTCGAAACCCTGGCTGCCTATGTTCGCTCAGGCTGCCGCAGTCAGCATTGCGCCGATGCGATGGACCTTCACGTGACGACCCTGCGGTATCGCCTGTCGAGGATCTCGGACCTGTTTGGCATCCAGGTCGAAACGCCGGAGCAGCGTTTCGCGATCGAGCTTGCGTTGCAACTGCACAGCTTGGTCGAGAGCAGCATACCGTCCGCGAAGCGCTCAAAGTCGATACCTCGAATGAGAGGTTAATTAGGCTCGGATATCCTTCGATCCAGCGGAAGAAACCCTTTTTTGCATGGCTTAACTTAGACCTCAACGTAACGACGTTCGAGGTGAAGTACATGCAAGCCGAAGTTTCAGATAAACCTGTCGCCATTGATCCGGTGGCCTTGCGCCGAGCGTTCGGCACCTTCGTGACGGGGGTGACGGTCATCACCACCCGCGACGCCGAAGGCCGTCCCCGCGGGATGACGGCAAACTCGTTCACGTCGGTGTCGCTCGATCCGCCGCTTCTGCTCGTATGCGTAGGAAAGGGCGCCTCGAGTTTTCCTGTCTTTCAGGATTCTGATCACTTCGCGGTCAACCTGCTACACGAAGCGCAGACTGACGTCTCCAATCTGTTCGCCTCCAAATCTGCCGATAAATTCGCCGCCGTCAGTCACGACGGCGTCCACACCGGCGCCCCGGTGCTGACCGAATGCCTGACGTGGTTCGACTGCACGGTCCATGACCGGGTGGATGCAGGGGACCACACGATTCTCATCGGCCGTGTCCAGGCCTTTGGAACGAGTCCCTCTGCGCCGCTGGGTTTTTGCCGCGGCCGCTACGCGCAGGTCAAGAATCCGTTGCCGCCGGGCTGGCTCTCATCTCACAACATGATTGTCGGTTATCTCATCGAGGCGGAAGGCTCGCTGCTGCTGGCAAGCGACGGCAAGAACGGCTGGACGCTACCTAGCGCACCACACCGGCTCGTCAACGGCCGGCTTCCTATTGCTGGAGGAAACGATCTGGAATTGCTGCCCGACGACACGTTCCTCTATTCCGTCTTCGATGCAGCCGGCAGCGATTCCGGTTACCTGATTTACCGTGCCCGGCTGGCATTGCCGCGTGCGGCCTGCGATATCCCCGAGAACTTCCGTTTTTTTCCGCTCGAGCAGCTTCCGTACGACGATATTCCGACGATGGAAATACGCGGAATGCTGCGGCGCTATGTGCGCGAGAGCGCCGGCGGACGGTTCGGCATTTACATGGATTCACACGATGGTGGCCGTGTCGCGATGGTGAGCGCAGCGCAGCCGCACACACAGCATCCGCAACCTTGAATTTGGAAAGGACATGATGAAAACGACAGTCGAAAGTTTGCAAGGGTCGAGACAGAATCTATTCATACACGGAGAGTTCACACCTCCACGCAGCGGCCAGTACGTGTCAAGTTATGACCCAACAACGGCGCAGCCCTGGTATGAGTTTGCGCAGGCGAATGCCGACGACGTGGATGCCGCCGTGCGTTCGGCGCAAGCGGCGCTGAAGAGCCCGGCGTGGCGGCGGATCACGCAAACCGATCGCGGCAAACTGGTGCGCCGTCTCGCCGATCTCGTCCTCGCCAACGCGGACGAACTGGCGCTGATCGAATGCCGCGACAACGGCAAACTCATCAAGGAAATGCGCGCCCAGATGCGGGCTATCCCTGATTCGTATCTCTACTTCGCCGGAATGGCCGACAAGCTTCAGGGTGACACGATCCCGGTCAACAAGCTCGACACGCTGAACTTCAATTTGCGTGAACCGATCGGCGTGGTGGGGATGATTATCCCGTGGAATTCGCCACTGATGATGCTCACGGGCACACTCGCGCCGTGTCTCGCGATAGGCAATACGGTAGTCGTGAAGCCCTCGGAACACGCGACGGCTTCGACTCTCGCGCTCGCTGAACTGGCTATCGAGGCGGGCTTTCCTCCGGGCGTGTTCAACGTGGTCACGGGCGACGGTGTGACAACCGGCGATGCGCTCACCCGCCATCCCGGCATCGCTAAATTTGTCTTCACCGGCAGCACGGTGACCGGGCGCAAGATCGCCGGCAACGCGGCCGAAAATCTCGTTCCCTGCCAGATGGAATTGGGAGGCAAGTCGCCGCACGTCGTGTTCTCGGATGTCGACGTGGAACGGGCCGTGAACGGCGTCGTGTCGGGCATCTTCGCGGCGGCCGGGCAGACCTGTGTGGCGGGTTCGCGCTGCTTCGTCGAGGCAAGTGTCTATGAGCGATTTGTCGAGGCGCTGGTCGAGCGTACGCGCCGTGTGAAGGTCGGCCATCCGATGGCGGACGACACCGATATCGGGCCGCTCGCGCTTGCCAGTCAGCTCGACAAGGTGGTGGGTTACGTTGCGTCCGGTGTTCAAGAAGGCGCAAAGATCGCGATAGGCGGGCGCCAGCCCAAGGACCCGGCTCTGTCGCGTGGCTGGTACTTCGAGCCGACCGTGATGACGCAGGCTCGCAACGAGATGCGCTTCATGCAGGAGGAAATTTTCGGGCCCGTCGTGGGCGTGGTTCCGTTCTCCACGGAAGAGGAACTCATCGCGCTCGCCAACGACACTGAATACGGCCTTGCCGCGGGCATCTGGACTCAGAACATCGACCGCGCCCTGCGCTTTGCACGCGATATCGAGGCGGGTACGGTCTGGGTCAATACCTATCGCTCGGCGGCTTATATGTCCGCGAACGGCGGCACCAAGCGAAGCGGTTACGGTCGTCGGGGCGGCTTCGAAGTGATGCGTGAGTTCTCGCGTCTGAAGAACGTCGTGATCGACTACTCCGGCGCCATGCAAGACCCGTTCGTTATTCGTCTGCGCTAAGCCATGCGCCTTGCCAAAAAACCAATTCAAGAGACTCATTATGAAATTCGCCATCTCGATCAGCATGGAGCGGTTTTCGCCGGCAGACTCAATGTCGACTGCCATGTCCAATATGCTTGCGCTGGCCCGTATCGCCGATGAGGGCGGTTTCGAGACGCTCTGGACCGCCGAGCATCACACCATCGAATGCACTGTTTCGCCTAATCCGTTCGCTATCCTGACTTGGTTGTCTCAGCACACGCAGCGCATCAGGCTCGGAACGGCGACGCTGGTTGCGCCGTACTGGTCGCCGATCCGGCTCGCAGGCGAAGCCGCCATGTGCGACCACCTGACCGGTGGACGCCTCGAATTCGGGATTGCGCGCGGTGCGTATCAGTATGAGTTCGATCGCATGGCCGGCGGCATTCCTCAGCAGGAAGGCGTGGCGTACCTCAAGGAGATCGTGCCGGCCGTGCAGAAGCTCTGGGCCGGCGACTACGCCCACGACGGCCACTACTGGAAGTTTCCGCTGGCGACGTCCGTGCCCAAGCCATTGCAGCAGCCCCATCCGCCTATTTGGGTCGCCACGCGCGACCCCGGCAGTTTCGACTGGGCGGTGGGTATCGGCGCGAATATCTTGTCTACCCCGCTGTCCGCGCCCCCGGCTGAAGTCGCAGTGCTGGGCGAGAAGTTCCGCAAGGCGGTGGCCGATCATCCCGAGCGCGCGCGCCCGCGCTTCATGATGCAGCGGCGCACATGTGTTTATGATCGTCCTGATGACTGGCACACCGCTGTGCGCCACAGCGTGGATTATGGGCGCACCTTCGAGAACCTGATGCAGAACATCGGCACTGTCACGGACGGTTTCCCTGAGCCCGTACCTTACGAGACGGTGGCGAATCGTGCCAACTACGACCCGGCCAACATTCGCGACAACCTGATGTTCGGCACGCCGGACGAAGTGATCCGGAAGCTGCAGATTTACGAGGATCAGGGCGTCGATCAATACTGCCTGGGCCTCTCGTTCAATCTGCCGTTCGAGCTGCAGGTCAAGACGCTGCGCCTCTTTATCGATGAAGTGATGCCGCATTTCGCCGCCCGCGATGCTGCCAGTGAACGGGATTCGCGGGGTGAGCAAAGCGTCGCGGCTGCGGGGTACTGAGCCATGGACGCCGCCAGGACTTCAACGACGCAAACAGCCGATGACCGCACGTTCACCGACCGTGGCATGGTACTGAATTATCGGCTTCAGGGTGAGGGTTCCCGGGCGTTGGTCTGCATTCACGGCGTGGGTTCGAGTCTCGAGGCGTGGGAAGGCGTCGCAGCAAAACTTGACGATACCTTTCGCATCCTGACGTTGGATCTGCGTGGTCACGGACGCTCATCGCTGATCAAGGGCCGCTACGAGATCGATGATTTCGTGGGAGACGTGTTGGCTCTCGCTGACCATGTTGGCTTCGAGAGATTCGACCTCGCCGGTTTCTCGCTCGGTGGCCTGATTGCGCAGCGGCTTGCGCTCACGCATGCGCAGCGTCTGAGGAAGCTCGTGTTACTGGCCACCGTCGCGGGCCGGACGCCCGAGGAGCGCGAGCGGGTCGCCGCGCGGCTCGCTGCGCTGCAAGCCGGCGACCGGGGCTCGCACTACGATGCGTCGTTGTCGCGGTGGCTTACCGAAGGGTTTCAGCAGCGCAATCCCGAGCTGGTCGCGCGCTTGCGTCAGCGCAATGCCGAGAACGATCCAGACTGCTACGCGGCCGCTTATCGCGTGCTGGCGCAGACGGATTTTGGCGGATTCATCGATCAGATCTCCGCACCCACGCTGATCGTGACCGGCGAGGAAGACCAGGGCTCCAATCCGTGTATGGCGCACTTCATGCATCAGCGCATCCCCGGCTCGCAACTCGAGATCCTTTCCGGCCTGCGGCATTCGATCCTGATCGAGGCGCCAGATCTCGTCGCGACGCTTATGTGCCGCTTTCTGGCGGGTGAAGATGGGGAGATACGTGAGGAGACGGGCCGATGATTGTGGAAGAGCGGATCTACCGGATCAGGAACGGCCGAATGGGCCGTTATCTTCAACTTGTGCGGGAGGAGGGACTGGCGATCCAGCAGCCCATCCTCGGCGGTCTCGTGGGGTATTTCACGACCGATATCGGTCCGCTCAGCCAGGTGACGCATCTTTGGGCTTACGCTGATCTTCAGGACCGGGCGCGCCGCCGTCAGCAACTGGCGGACGATCCCAGATGGCAGGCTTTCCTGCCCAAGCTGTCAGAGAACATCGAGCAGGCGGAAAACAGGATTCTCGTGCCGACGGACTTTTCGCCGTTGCGGCATCTGTCCCGTTCCGCCGGCTCTCAACAGGAGAAGAGGCTATGACCGAGCGCTTGAAGATCGAGCACTTGTACAAGGTGTTCACGGACAAGCCGGAGAAAGCGCTGGCGATGCTGAAAGCCGGGAAAAACAAGTCGGAGGTGCAGGAGACACTGGGCCACGTCGTCGGGCTCGACGACGTCTCCTTGAGCGTGCCGTCGGGGGCGATGTACATGATCATGGGACTGTCGGGCTCGGGCAAGTCCACGCTTGCACGCTGCATCAATCGTCTCAACGAACCGAGCGCCGGAAAGATCCTGCTGGATGACGAGGACATCTGCACGCTAGACGAAGCCGGTTTGCGCGACGTGCGGCGCAATCGCATTTCCATGGTCTTCCAGCATTTCGCGTTGCTGCCCAACAGACGGGTTATCGAAAATGTCGAGTTCGGGTTGAAGCTGCGCGGTATGTCGGCCCCGCAGCGACGCAAGCGCGCCGAGGAAGTGCTGAGCGTCGTCGGTCTCGCGCGCTGGGCATACCACCTTCCGCATGAACTGAGCGGCGGGATGCGCCAACGCGTAGGCCTTGCACGAGCGCTCGCCACCGACGCCGACATCCTCATCATGGACGAAGCGTTCAGCGCGCTGGACCCGCTTATCCGCACCGAGATGCAGGACGAATTGCTGCGCCTGCAGCGCACGTTCAGCAAGACGATCCTGTTTATTACGCACGACTTCCAGGAGGCGCTCAAGCTCGGCTCGCGCATCGCCATCATGTCGGAGGGGCGGCTTGTGCGCGAAGGCACTCCGCAGTCGATCGTGCTTGAACCCGGCAGCGATTACGTCGCCGCCTTCACCCGCGAAGTCGACCGGGGAAGGTTGTTCGATGCTGGTTCGGTGATGACGTCGCTCGTGACCATCCTGCGCGGCCCGAACGGGATCGTCATGGGCGACGCTTCCGGCGAACCGGGACCGGGTTTCATGCTCGACGCCGATGAACGCATCCTCGGCACCGTGACGGCGTCTGAGATAGAGCTCGCGCGCGGCGGCTCGATGCCCCGGCCGGACACCCGTTTCGCCTGCGTGCCCGCCGATACCAAGCTCGTCGACGTGGCCGGCAGCTATCGCGCCGGCGCAACGATCGGCGTCATAGACGACACCGGCCGCCTGATAGGCCGTCTGGAAGCCGGGCAGATTCTTGCCCGCATTGGCGCCCCGGGCGCCGCGGGAGTACGCCATGTTATTTAAAGCCGATGATCTTGCCGTGCTGCCGGTCGGCGATTGGATCCAGCACGGTGTGCAATGGATCGCGCTCAACCTGCGGCCGTTCTTTCTGCTCATCAAATGGCCTGTTGAACGGTTGTTGACCTTCAACGACAGCGTGCTTCACGCGATCCCGTTCCCGGTCATGCTGTTGTTGATGTTCCTGCTGGCGTGGCGGCTGGCGAGTCTTGGAGTCGCCGCATTCACCTTGGTGGGGCTGATCGTCATCGCGATGCTTGGCGTCTGGGCTCAAGCCATCACAACGCTCTCGCTGATCGCAACCGCAATTGTGTTCTGCGCGGTGATCGGCATTCCGGTCGGGATTTGGTGTGCGCGCAGCGACCGGGTCTGGCGGATCGTCCGTCCGGTGCTGGACATCATGCAGACCACGCCGACGTTTGTGTATCTCGTGCCCGTGGTGATGCTCTTCGGCGTCGGCACGGTACCGGGCGAGGTGGCGGTCGTCATCACGGCCATGCCGCCGCTCATCCGCTTCACCCACCTCGGAATTCGCATGGTCGACCACGAGATCGTGGAGGCGGGTCTCGCTTTCGGAGCAGACAAACGCCAGCTTCTTTGGGAGGTTCAGTTGCCGCTGGCAATCCCGACGATCCTCGGAGGCCTTAACCAGACCGTGCTCACCGCAATGGTGATGTCGGTCGTGATCGCGATGATCGGTGCGGAAGGCCTGGGGCTTGTCGTGCTTCAAGGTCTGGGACGTCTCGATGTCGGACAGGCGGCCATAGGCGGTATCGCCATCGTGTTGCTAGCGATGATGCTTGATCGCATCACCCAGAAGCTTGCCCAGTCGAAGGGCGGAACCCGAAGCGCGCTTCTGCCGGTGCTGGCGAGGTTCATCCGGGGTGGACGAATTCCGAGGGGCACGGCTGCGGCAGACACGGCCCACGACGCCGAAAAGGCCCTGTGATGACGTACGGAAAAATCAGTTGAAGTAAGCGCACCCAAAGCGCGTCAGGTTTGAAAACCAGACGATCGAACGATCACGAACGAGGAGCATTGATGAAAGCATTTGTCCGGGCAGTAAGTGCACTGGCTGCCGTCGCAGTTGTCGGCCTGACATCGGCGGGCGTGGTTGCAGCCGCGCAGGCGCTACCCGGCGACGGCAAGACGATTCGCTACGCGCAGGGTGACAGCCTCGGCGGGAACTATGTCGCGGCACAGATCGTGATGAAAGCGATGAAGGCGCTGGGCTACGACGTGAAGATGAGCACGATGAACACCACGCTGTTCTTCCAGGCTGCGGCGCAGGGCGACGAGGATCTGGCGACCGATGTGAATTTCCCTCAGCGCGAGCCAGGTTTTCGAGCCGTTGAAAAACAGGCGGAAATAGTCGGCAACGGCATGATTGTAGGTGGCGGGATCAACGGCTATATCATCGACAAGAAGACGGCGCTTGCATACAACATCACCAGTCTGGAGCAAATGAAGGATCCTAAGATAGCGGGGCTCTTCGGCAGCGACGGAAAGGCGGAACTGATCAGTTGCGACCCGGGTTGGAGTTGCGGTGACGTGGTGGATTACCAACTGGATAAATTCGGGCTCAAGCAAACCGTTCATGCTGTGCGGGGCAAATACGAGGCATTGATGGTGGATGCGGTGACGCGCGTGAAGAACGGCAAACCCGCGTTTTTTTACGCATGGAGTCCGTCGTGGACCACGAACGCGCTGGTTCCGGGAAAAGACGTCGTCTGGTTGCCTACGCCCGCGGACGCGCTGCCGCCTAACGTACCCAACAAGGCCTCTGCCCTCTTGAAAGGAGTGGAGGGTTGTGCTGGCGGTGCTGACCCGTGCCGCATGGCCATGTCGTCATGGAACTTCAATTCAGTGGCGAACAAGGAGTTCATCGCCGCCAATCCCGCAATCAAGTCGCTGATCGAACAGGTTAAATTCCCTGTTGCGACGTGGTCGCAGTGGGAATATGCCATCAGCAAGAAGGGCGGTTCGTCTGCGCAGATCACGAAGCTGGCGGATGATTGGGTTGCGAGCAACAAGTCGCAATTTGAACAGTGGGTCGCGATGGCAAGTAAAGTCCGCTAGCGCGGCGCAGACCACGGTTCGACTGTCGAGCGCACGCCCGACCACTTGGTTCCGAAACTCACCGTTCAGCAACTATTCGACAGACGGTGTGCCGGTGAATTCCTCAGGAGTACCGCAAAGCATGCTTTGCGGTACTTTTAGCGCCAGCGTAGAACGAGAGGCAGCGAGCGGGTCTACCAGGCGCTAGATCAATCCGCCGGAATGGAACAGTCGTCCTATGACGCTACATCTGAAGGACAAGTTTGTCCTTGAAATCGGCGCGCCGTTTTACCTGACTCTGAGATTTTCTCAACGGCCGAAAACTGAAAATTGCTGAATGCGCTTGTATCACCAAGACCCGTGCCGATACTTTCACAATATCTGCACAAACCGCTCGCGTTTATGACGTGCTGGTTGGTATCCGCGCTGGACCGTAGCAAACAGGCAGATACTGATCGGGCGCGGAGTGCGACTCTACAAGCGCGTCAGGTATTCGCGGGACCCGGTTGGCCATTAGATTCGGGAGCAGCGGCATACAGACGTCGTGTCGCCGTTAGGTGGTTGAACTTGCGGGCCAGTCAACCCGGTACTCTGTCGCGAGATAAAGCGGCACGGCGTGTGCTCAGTTCGAGGGCGGATCATCGAGATCTGCTTCGCCCGCTTACGCCGAGCCGGCATCACATGTCCACAGTGCAGTCTGCTCAGCGCCAGGTATGGACAGAGCGAACTTCTCCGCTATTCCGTCAACATGAACTCACTTGACAATAGTCTTATATGCCTTTGCGCGACACCCCACGAGTGGAATGCCTTATGCCTGTTTGCCATCGAAGATGTTGGTCGGGCCGCTATCGTACGTCCTCTCTCCTACCGTTTGTGTCCCGCGGGCTATTCGGCCACTTTCCAAGACCCCAGCGGGCGCACGGTCGCACATGCGGGGCCACCGTCCTTGGCCCTACCTGGGAGGAGAGCCTCCACGACGCTGCCAGCGAGCGCTTTCTCCAGCAGGTCGGCCGGGAGATGGTGGATATCAATCTTGGCTCGCCGATTCCACGGCGACGAGGAATCGCCGGCTTGTTCACCTATGGCAATGTAAACAAAGCGCCGCGTGGGCCCTCGCGGCGCACTAACTCGCCCAGAAACTGAGGGCCAGGCGCAACATCCACTCGCACATCGAACGAGAGCGGCTGGCCTCCGGCGACGACCATGCCCACCGGCTCACCCTTCTTGTTTTGCAGTGAATACGCCACCCCAGGCACAGGCTCTCCAATCGTGAGCCGCAGTGTGATTTGTTGATCTGCTGCCATCGTGTCCCTCGAGGTCGTGACGCCCGCCTGCGAGCTTAGCACGCCCATCCGATCGAAAGGCCGCTCAGGGTCGCGTAGTGCCGATCGACGGCAGACCGCTTACGGGCGCTCGGCAAGCACGTACGAACCTGTGCCGTGTAGATGCTTGTCTCGGCCGGAACGACAGGAATGTCGCGATAGCACGGATTCGCATTCGGTGACGGGTTCAAGGACAACATTGCTTCGGCACGAAGACACGGTGACATGTCCGCTCCCGGATCCAGATCGGGCATTCGCTGCGATATCGTGAACAGCGGTAACGGGTCGACTGCTGCCCGGCACGGACCAACAACGGCCGACCATGTCGGCCGTTCTACGTCGGACCGGGTGCGGCCAACTACGGTCGCTGGCACGAACTTCCGCTTGGACATGCGAACGGTGACTTCGGCCGGAAAACGGACCGTCGCAATTCCACGGCAGTTGCCGCGTCGTCGGCCAAAGCAAGCCGCCCGGGCGCGGAAAGTACGTGGCGGCCAGTGACCGCACCGTACACGGTACGTCAGGGCGAAAAACGCTGCGAGACCACGCGCTATATTGGTCCCGCAGTTTCAACAATTTTTGTGAACCACTAGAGATCGGCAGTCATCTTCCTCGTGTCCAAAGGATAGCGTGCAACGTGGAGTTACCCGCGATCTGGCCGCTCTCGGTGATCCCGACAGCTTCGCTGAAGTTGTCACCGGGGAGCGTGCCCAGGTCGGTCATCACCCCGTTTTCAAACAGAAAGGCGTGCGGGGTGTACGGGTTGGTTCCGGTATCCGACTCGCCGACCACCTGGCCGCGATTGTTGATCCCAAAAGCGTTACTGTAGTTGCGACCGGGGAGCGTGCCCAGGTCAGTCATCACCCCGTTTTCAAACAGAAAGGCGTGCACGTACCCGCTTGCGGTAGACGACACGCCGACCACCTGGCCGCGATTGTTGATCGCCTGAGCATGGCTGAAGGCGCCACCGGAAAGCGTGCCCAGGTCGGTCATCACCCCGTTTTCAAACAGAAAGGAGTGCGCGTACCCGCTTGCGGTGGTCGAGTAACCAACGACCTGGCCGCGATTGTTGATCCCAAAAGCTTCGCTCTCGTCGCCACCGGGGAGCGTGCCCAGGTCGGTCACCACCCCGTTTTCAAACAGAGAAGCGTGCACGTACCCGCGTAGGTTGGACGAGTAACCGACCACCTGGCCGCGCTCGTTAATCCCGGCAGCTACGCTGAAGTTGCCACCGGAAAGCGTGCCCAGGTCGGTCATCACCCCGTGTTCGTACAGAAAGGCGTGCGTGTTTCCGCGTGCGGTGGTCGAGTAACCAACCACCTGGCCGCGATTGTTGACCGCGGGAGCTCCGCTGTAGTTGCCACCGGGGAGCGTGCCCAGGTCGGTCACCACCCCGTTTTCAAACAGGGTAGCGTGCGTGTTCCCGCTCGCAGTGAGTGAGTAACCGACCACCTGGCCGCGCTCGTTGATCCCGAGAGCGTTGCTGTAGTTAAAGCTACCGGGGAGCGCGCCGAGATCCCTGATGATGAAACTTTGCCCTGCGGCAGGCTGGAATGCGGCGACCGCGAGCAGGGTGAAAGCAATCAGGGCGCGGCGGACATAGTGCACACTGCTGATTAGCTTGAGTGCGGATTGCATAGTGATCCCCTTTCCTGGGACATAACCCGGTTCGCGATCGGCCGCCTGGCCGTAAGCGCGTCGAATACATTTTGACAAAGACGCGGCCAATAAGAGGGAGGCAATCCTCACGGTCCCACCTACGACCTTGGGCAAGCAACGGCGAGAAGCCAGGAGTGGGCGTGCAATCATGTTGACGGCTCCTTTTAGCTGAAAGACTATTGGGTGTCGGTGAAGCCGAGGGGCGGCAAGCGTTTGTTTAGTTCCAAGTGCATTCTGCGGATTTACAGTGCCATTTCGGACTCCCTGAGAATCGTGGACAGGGAACATTACGGCATGCATTGCTGGATGACCACGCAAAGCGATCTTAACCATCCAGCAGCATGGCCTATTGCCGTTTCAACCAAAGCGGGCTCTCACAAGCAAAGAGAGACCAAGGGCAGGCAGGTGTCAGATGCCTGCTAAAGCTAGCTGAACTTCCGACAACTCACTACCGGACAGTCAGGGGCATATGCACCAACATCGACATGTACGTCGGCAGGACTTCGATTTATGCGCGGCACAACCGGGTACACCTCGCGTCTCGATCTAGGCGGAGGTCGATAGAAAGTCGAGTTTTTCTGTAAATAATAAAATCCGGTATATATGCCGTTTTCACATCTGTATCGGGATACATTGCGTTGGCTTGCATCAGAAAGCGGACATGGCTAGTTCGGACTGCTGGTCGGCACAGCCCGGACATTAGAGCCGATCCACCGTGGATCACCGTGGTCAATGCCGAGATCGCCCATTATCCGCTTCCCGTGTTGGAAACTAGAAAATGTGTACAGATAGAAGCTATTGATCAGTCTAGTCTATGGAGTGCTTTTTTCAACTTATTAAATAGTGAGGCAGATTAATGACAATGCAAAATTGCGATGACTTAACTTTGCTCGATAGTGGGTTAAACGATAGCTCGGGTTTGAGCGCTGGACTCGCCGGACCTCTTACGCCGAATGCGCGAAGGACAGCAGCACGTGGCGCTATGTAGCGAATCCCGCACGGCGCCGACGGAGACAAAAACACCCGATCAGGTTGCCGGCATGAGTTTCTTCGAGTTCGTGCGGCAGCTGGAGTACAAGGCCGGGATGCACGGTGGTCGTCAATGTGGCGGATCGCTTCTTCTCTAGCAGCAAGACGTGCTCGAATTATGTCGCCGCACGATTCGCCGCTTCGTCCATATACATCGTTTGTGTTCTGAGTCCGTATGGTAAGGATCGAAGACCGAACCGTTGTTGCCGAGAGCATTGCTCTTTCTGTGCGTTGGCTTTGCCTGACTCCTCTTCTGTCGTCTCACCATAACCACAGGTGAACCGCGTCATGGATGATCCTCAGCGGCGCAGCTCAAGTGCTCCCGAAGTCGCTTCGACTCACGCGCACAGTGGTGATCGCGTTTGTCCGCCAGAGCCCCGGAACTGCCCGTTCGGCAGGGGAGATAACGAACGGCTGTTGAGGGTCGATAGCGCCTATTCGATTCACTCGGAAGCGGTCATTGCGGAACGGCCATTAGCGCGACGCCATGAATGGCTGGTATGGCCGATGCAGGGACTGTCGCGATTCGACCGCATACGGGGAGCTATCCGATGTTTTCGGACCAATCCCCGTATGAGTCGAACGTCAACACCCTGGGAATTGACGAATCGCAGTGCATGCACTAGCGATCAAATATCCAGTTGCCGCCCAACCTGGCGATCCAGACGAAGCTCCGGACTACGTGGCTTTGACGAAATCCGGATCTCCGAAGAGCTTGCGAAGTAGATCCTGGAAGATGGCCGTGGTGTGGTTAAGTCCGTTCGACGCGGCGAGTACACCAAGAAACTCCGAATCCCAATGGGTGTTCACACGCAGCAGTTTGTCATACCGGACGGTCTGGTCCCGTCTGACGACAAAGTGTGCCACCAGTTCCGCCTTACCGTCTGTCACCTGGACTTCAAGCAGCGTTGCTTCCAACGTTGCAGTTGCGCTAGCGTCGTAATTCCCCGACGTCGACAGCTCGGTACGTATCGCTTCGTTCAGGTATGAGGACCACGAACCATCTCCGGGCGCAGAGAATCGAATAGCTCGCACCGATGTCTGAACGTTGGCGGGATCGGCTCCCGTCGTCACCCGGTAGCGTGCCGCAGGAGGAAGGCGCGCTAGCGTCATCTGATTGGCCACGCTGGCTTGGTAGAACAGCACTTGCTGGGTGACGCACCCGCTTATGGTCAGCGCGCCAGCTAGGATCACCGATCCGGCAAGCGATCTGGCAAAGCGGCGACGGGCTCCGAGGTAGCGTATCACTGGGCCAGGTCCGACGACTGATCGATTTCTTCGAGACTTTTAGCCACGATCTGTCGGATCATTGTGTCGGAGGCTTGTTGAATAGGCATCGATTGAAGTCCCGCGGGGCCAGATGCGTTGCCGATCGTCGTGTAGATAGCGTGCTTGACCACCTTGGTCACTGCATCATGTCCAGGTTCGACGTAGTTGACGGTGCAGATATACCCATCGGTGACCATCGTGCCCACGAGGCCGAACGTCAGTCCGACGCCGAATCCCTTGGCTGCCACGTTGTCTGTCAACGCGATGTTGTTGATTGAAATGGACAACTTGCGGCCAGACGATACAGGGTCGTACGACACCTGACTAAACAGGCCGGATTGCGATACCTGCTCGTACACGCGTGGTTTAACGGCCTCAGTAGCCCGTGCATTTGCTACGCCCTTGCTTTGGAATTCGACCAGCAACTGGATTGGCTGTGGGCTTGCGGACTTTTTCAGATCCGCGTAGTGCGGCTCGCCGAGCGACTGGTCCACATAGGAATGTGGCGTCATGCAGGCGGAGAGCGATAGGACAAGACCGATTACACCAGCGAGCGCGATTGCACGTTTCGTATTGAACATAAATATCTCTCGTTTCTACTTTTTCGGATTATCTGGAAGAGAAGCTAGCCCCGGTAGCCGCCGCTCGACGGATCGGACTGCATCAGATGCATCGACCGACGAAAAAGCGCCTCTTGTTTTACGGCCGACAATTGCGATTCTTTAGGTTTCGCGGCCGGCGATTTTTTTTTAAAAGCGCTGGGCAGCTAAGTGCTCGATACCCTGCCATATATCGATCTGCCGGACGTGAACGCCCACCACGGCAGTCGCATTCGCATCAGCGTTAGGGCAATCGAAAACACAGAGTTCTCTTCGCCTGTCGCGCGAATCCACGTGGACCTCGGTGGCGCTCTCATTACCTGCGGGCGCAAGATGAAACAAGAGGGCGTAAATGCCTTACTCGTTCCGGTGAGAGATGGTCACGAAGAAGAATATTCAGTGTTCAGATTTTTCTCGCATTCGAACGGCTTTGCATTCATGCGCATTTTCGTCACCCACATCAATCCACATGCAGGTGACGTTGATATCGATTTTTTGCAGCCGCGAGGGGCATGGTCGTGATCGCGTTTACCTAGGTCGATCCTACGTCCGGCCAGTTTAACTAATTCGCGTCTCAAATCTGGCGAATCTAACGAATTCGGTTCGGACGTATCGAAATCGAGAAACGCGTCTCCACGAGTTCGACTCCTGTCACAGCAACGTCTGGTTTTCGCCCAAGGAACACATCAAGCATGTCAGTGTCGGAAAGGTCCCGAAACTCGACGGACAGCGCCCAGGGCCTTTCCTCGTACCCCAACTTTTCACGTTGTTGTCGCTTCGCCTCCACATAAGCGTGCATATCGGAGCCGACATACCGGACAATCGCGTCGCGTAGCGCTTCGCCCGTGAGCGCAATCCTTTCAACTTTTTTGGGCGTGAACCCGATCTTTATCTTGTTCAGGGGAAGGCTGTCTTTGTCAGCTTGAGCAGTTCGAACTCGCTTCAAGATCGAGGACATCCGGTCTTCCGACACATGGAGCAAGAACACATCTGTGAAATCGTTCGTCTTCAGGTCGACCTTTAACACGCAAATGAACGACGGTAAGGCATCCAGCGCAAGTCTCTGAGCCATGTTGAGCTTGAGCACTGCCGATCTCGTTGTGTGCTCGATGGTCTTTACCTGGACAAAACACGACAGCGGCGTTCGGCGACGATCGACGCGTTCGGATTCGTCGTCGGGAAAATTGATGATGAAGTCCCACCCAGCGAGATCAACTTGCGATGAGTTAAACGTCAGCCCCACCTCTGCGCACAACTCGCCGAACCGTTGCTGCCCCTTGTAGCCGAGCTTTTGTTGTTTGTTCATCTCGTTTTGGATAGGAAATCCTCGACCTGCCGCTCTGGGTCTATTCGAAAATATCGAGGCCTTACTTAGCGAGCGCTTCAGTGATCTTCTCGCGCTCAATCGACTTACGCTCCACAAACTCCTTCAGGAGTTTCCAGAACTGCTTGCTTCTCAGGACGTGCTGGCCTTTCGCAGCGGCGAGCACGAGCGCCTCTAGATGTCTCGATGGTGTATTGGAGTCCATAAGCGAGTAGCGCATATGGTTCGCGAATTCATCGGCCTTATTTTCGGACGATGAAAATCGATAGAGGTACAACATTCGATCGATGGCCGCCGTTGGAGCGGTGAACCACATCGTTGTCGCAATAGGCGGGGAGGGCCCGTTCGAATTGGCTGAGCCTATGTTTCAGCGCTGTTCAACGATATGGTGATCGCCCGTTCACGACAACTCGGTATACCCTGCAGGCAGATTCCTCAAGATGAAAGCGCGGAGCGTCTGGTATTTGCGCTCGTCAACGAAGGCGCGAAAATATTGGAGAGGGGGCGCGAGCAAAGCGTCGGACATCGACATCGTCTATCTGACCGGCTACGGCTTTCCTCCGTGGCGTGGAGGACCGATGCGCCACACCGACGTCATCAGCATCTTCAATATACTGCAGTCGACCAGGCGCTTCGCCGAAGGTCCAAATGGCGACGCATGCCGACCAGCGGCGCTGCTCGTTGAACTGGCCGGGAACGGCCAACGCCCTAGTTACGTCGCGCGTTGAAGACGCCGCCGGAGGCGGGGCATCGCGACGCTGCAAAGCTGTTCGTACGCTGTCAACGCGGATGGTCCGCTCGAGCAACGCTTTCATGGCGCCCGCCCTTTGCTGAACGCACCGAGACTAGCAGGATGATCCCGGCCAGCAGGTACTGCCCGACCACCACGTACATGCTGTAGACCATGCTACCGGTGTGCTGTGTGATCAGCCCGTTGATCGACGGACTCACCGCTGGGCCAAGGTTGCCGAGGCTGCTAACCAGTGCGATGCCTGCGGCGGCAGCATCTGCCGGCAGACACTCGCTTACCAGCGTGAAGAAAACTGGGGTCGCAGCAGCGATGCCGATCACGGCGAATGACAGCGCCATCAGCCCGCCCGCCAAGTTGCCCTGAAGCAGCGTGGTGCTCCACAGGCCGAGTGCCGCGAGGGCAACACAGGCCGCGAAATGCCAGCGGCGCTCACGCAGCCGGTCAGAACTGCGCCCAATCAGGATCATGCCAATCACGCCGCATCCGTTCGGGACCACCGTCAGGGTACCGACCACCAGCACGTCCTTGACCCCCCAACTCTGGATCAAGGTCGGAGCCCAGAACACTATCGTATAGGTCGCCCCGAGCAGCAGAAAACACACCAGCGACAGCAGCCAGACCTTGGGGTTGCGCAGGATCTCCCTCAACTTCGCGTGGATCTCGCTCTGAGCATCATTTTTGTCGTGTTCGAGATTGCAATACACGAGGTCTCTCTCGGCAGGCGAAAGCCATTTCGCGTCCGCCGGCTTGTCCTCCAGAAACAGGAAGATAAGGATACCGAGTACTAGCGCGGGAAGTCCCTGAAGCAGAAACAGCCACTGCCAGCCGTGCGCGCCATTGACACCATGCAGGTACTTCAGGATCGCCCCGTTCAGCGGCCCCGCGATGACGCCGACAATAGTTGTCGCCGACATGAAGATTGCGATCACCTGGCCGCGACGCACCGCCGGATACCACCATGTGAAGTACAGAATGATGCCGGGGAAGAAGCCTGCCTCGAAGACGCCAAGCAGGAAGCGGGCGACATAGAACTCTGTCGGCGTTGCGACGAACATTGTCGCCGCGGCGACGATACCCCAGCACACCATGATTCGCAGCAACGTCTTGCGCGCACCGATTCTCGCTAGTAGCAGGTTGCTTGGAACTTCGAAAAGAAAGTAGCCGAGAAAGAAGATACCGGCCCCGAGGCCGTAGACCGCGTTGTTCCACGGCAGCGTCTGTTTCATCTGTAACTGCGCGTAGCCAATGTTGACGCGATCAAGGTAAGCGATCATGTATGAGACCATCAGTATCGGCAGGATCCGCCAACTGATCTTTAGAAACACTGCATCGGTCGCCTTGGCCAGTGAGGATTGCGATGGCGGAACGCTAGTAATCGCGCTGGATTTCATGATTTGTCTCCTTTCGGGCTTAAGCCTGGTGTCGTCGCGGCCCCTGGGACGCTACCGCAGAGGTGCTGTCGCTAGAATTGGAAAGCGTGTGCCGTGCCGCTGTTTCAGTGTGGGCGCTTGGCCGGCGGGGCGGCCGTCACGCTGGCTTGCTTCACGACGATCCACATCGGGTCGGCCAGATCGAATGGCATCTGCGCAAGCTTGCGGTTAAACACACTGGCCGTGTAGTCGCTTGGCGAACAACGCCTTCACATCGTTGCAATAGTCCCCCTGGTCGCGTTGCGGGCCGGCATGCCCGGGCCGTAATCGTCTGGGAACGTTCAGAACGAGTGGCGAATGCCGAGGTCGGCGGCGAACTGGGAGCCAGATACGCCGAAGAGCGCGCCGTTAATCGCGAGGCCGGTGTTCGTGCGCCCATGATTGTTGACGTAGGCGACCTGGCTATAGAGCGTGGTGCGTTTGGACAGCGAATAGTCGACGCCGAGTGAGCCGAGGATCGAATGGTTGTTCGAGTCGTTGCCGTCGCGGGTGTACCAGGCGCCTCCGTTGAGGGAGAGGGCGGGTGTGAGCTTGTAGGCAAGGCCGCCGGAGATCACTCGGTTGTCGAAGGAGCCAGCGACCTTATAGAGGGTGTAGGCGGCATCGACCGTCAGGCGGTCAAAGTAGTAGGTGGCGCCGATGTTCCGCCCGGAAAAGGCAATGGTGCTGGGGTTCGGGATGGCGGCCGCGGAGCCACCGGAATTGCCGTTATACATCGCGGCGGTGAGAAGCAAGCCGCTGTAGTGAAATACGAGCCCGGCTGAATACTGTTGTCCGGCTTTGAAGTTTCCCGGAGATCCACCGAATGCGTACATCGCACGGCCCTGGATGCCGGCGATCTCGGGCGACGTATACATGACGGAGTTGGGGTTGAAAAGGCCGGTGACGATCACGTTGTCGACGTAAGTGACGAGCCCGCTACCAAATTGTTTGAAGTCGCGGGGGTCGTTCGCGTCGACGGACAAAAGGAATGGCGAATACTGAAGACCAGCAGTGAGGGTACCGAAGCCTCCGGTGATGCCGACCCACGCCTGGCGACCAAAGAACTCGCCGTTGGAGTTCGCGAATCCCCCATTGGAGATGTCGATGCCGCTTTCGAGGTCGAAGATGGTGGCGAGTCCACCGCCGAGATCCTCGGTTCCGCGCAGGCCGAAACGGGACGCGTTTACGCCGGCAGATTGGACGGAAAACTGGTGTCCTTCGCTGGCGCCGGTGGTGAGGTTGAACGTCTTGCTGGTATAGAGGATCGAGGCATCGGTGATGCCGTAGAGGGTGACAAGACTGTCCGCGTGAGCGGTGGGTGCGCCGGCGAATGTGACGGCGAGTGTGCAGGCGCCGCCGACGGCGTTTCGGATGGCTCGAATGGCGGGAATAGTTTTCTCCATGACGGATGTCTCCTTTAGTTGATAGTTTTGTGAATGAATGTCGTCATACCGGGGTGAACGGTGGTGTGGTTTGGTGTCGTCGCGTCCAGTGGAATATTGCGAGTAGACGCGACACAGAACGGCGCGTCGTACATGCTTTCATACAATTTGGATACCTAATCATACTGCAGGCACTCACCGATCCCTTCACCCTGGTTTGGCAGATCAGCTCGGAACTGGGCAGGCCGCCACCTGACAAATAGTCCGGCACCCAGCAGAAAATTCCGCGCTTCTGCTTGTGCCGCCAACCCGCCCCGACCACGCTACGCGGCGATCATCTTGCGTAGGTCGGTGCCGATTCGACAGTGTCGCTGTTGCACAATCTCCGGTTCTATTTACGCACAATTCACCTGTGGGAATTTGATCCGCGCCGCCGGAATTTGTACTTTACGCGCCACATCTCGACGGACGGCATGCCCACCAGCCGGATCAACGGCGACGGCCCGCGCAACGCTGTGCGTCGCGGCGTGCCACAAGCCAGCCTGAGGCCGACCGACATTCGTCGATTGGCAACTGTGCAGGTGTGATCCGCTTGCGCGGACGGAGGGGACCATTCCATTTGTGAAAGTTGCCCATCAAGCGTGAAACAACGCGGCGTTCTCGGTATTTCGAACGGCGCCACAGTGCCCATTTGTTCTTCAAGCCCGCTATCGCTACAAGGAAAAAATCGTCGCGAAAGAGAAAACGCGCCGAACGTGGGTACTCTTCCGTTCGCCAACGCGATACCATCGGGTAAATTCCCAAGCGCGGCGCGTTTGGTCAGAATAGCGAGATCTTCGCGCTAGTGAAGTTTGTGCTTGCTGCTGCGACACGCTTCGGTGTCCACATGTGCATTACCTCCCGCAGCGAACCATCTCAAGTGACGATCCGTATATAGAATGCAAGGCTACCTACCCAGTGTTGTGTTGACCGGAGCTGCTGCTCTGCTCGAGGCACTCGGCGTTGAACCCGAGTTGGTTGCGACCCGAGCCGATCTACCGGAGCATGCGCTCCGTTCCGCCGACGTGCCGATCCGGGGTGTGCAAGTGCTCCGATTTCTTTCGTTAGCTGCTGAAGTTACGCAATGCCGGAACTTTGGACTCAGGCTGGCCGAATATCAGGGCCTGGCGGTCCTGGGGCCGATCCTTGTCATGATGCATGGCGCGAGTACCCTCGGGGAGGCAATGGATACGCTTGCTGAGTTCTACGTACTACACACATCGATGTCTTCTATACGGGCTGTGCGGGATGAACAGGGGATGGTTTTGACTTACGACCTGGAAAACGCTTCCGGTCCAGGAGAAGTTCAGGCAGTTGAACTGGGTCTCGCCAACGGCATGCAGTATCTGCGCACAATTTGTGGTACAGCCTGGCAGCCGGCCGTGGTGCAATTCCGTCATTCGGCGCCTGCGGACTGCACCATGCACAGGCGCATGTTCGGGCCGTCCCTGAAGTTCGATCAGGACAGAAATGCGATTGGCCTCGATCGCGGTACGGTGACTCGTCCGGTGACGCAACTTCGCCGTAATGCGCATCGTGTGCTCGAGGCACATTTGCGGCGAGAAAGAGCCCAGGTGGAGGCGCTATGGGCGGTACGTACGCAAACGATGATTCGAGCGCTTTTGCCGTTCACGGACAGTTCGCTCAACGCCATAGCGCGAGCGCTCGCAACGTCCCCGCGGTCCTTGCAACGTCGCCTCTCAGAGGCCCGCACGACATTCGATGAGCTGCGGGAACAAGTTCGCGAAGATCTCGCCCTGAAGTATGTGCAGCAATCAAACCTGCGTCTCGCCGAGATCTCTGAACTGCTCGGTTATTCGCAGCAAAGCGCGTTTAGCCGTGCGTTCAAGCGACTGCGGGGCGTGACGCCCCGGCAGTTTCGAGCAGCGCGTCACGCGGCTGACCCCGGACGTTCTGCTGAGTAGCAATAGCCCGCCCTGGGTTTCACGCGGTGACGAACGTTGGATTCAGGAATTCCGGATCAGGATATCGATAGAAGCCGCGTCCCACTGCCTCGCCGATATACCCGGTGTCGATGAAATGTGTTTTCACGTATTCCGCAATGCGCCGATGCGTCGAATCGCCCGTACGTTCCGCGAGAGCGCGCGTAACGTTATAAACAGTCGTCATGCCGATTCCGTCGAGAATGCCGAATGGACCAATTCGATCCGCCTTCGCAATCATCCACGCCTTGTCGATCGTCTGGACGTCGGCGACCTCGTTGACCAGCAGACTCAGTGCGGCGATCAACATCGGAATGAGCATGGTATTCAGCAGGTAGCCGGGCTGCTCCTTGCGCAGCGGTAGAGGCACCATGCCAATACGGTGTGCGAACTGCACCATGTGCGCGAATACGGCGGGGTCGGTGCCCGGATGTCCCATGATTTCGGCGATGTTGTTCTTCCACACTTCATGCGCGAAATGCAGGCTCAGCACGCGCTCGGGCCGGTCGGTGAACATGGCGAACTGGCTTGGCATCAGCGTCGACGAGTTGCTCGCAAAGATGGTGCCGACCGGCGCTACAGCCGACAGTGAACGGTAGAAAGACTGCTTGATTGCCAGATCCTCGGGGATGGCTTCGATGACGAGGTCCGTGCCGGCAACGGCCGAACTGAGGTCGGTATTGCCCTCGAGGCGTGCCAGCGTGGCTTCGATCTGCTCGCGAGAAGCGCCGAGGTCCGCAGCGTAGACGCGCCCTAGCGCATCAAAACGGGCGTTCGCGCGATCGAGGCAGGCGGTATCGACGTCGTAGGCTACGACGTCGATACCGGAAAACGCGCACTGAAAGGCGATCTGCGCGCCCAGCACGCCGGTGCCGGCCACCATGACGCGTGCGATCGGCTGATTGTAGTTTGGGGAATGAGTAGGCATGAGTGACGGGTACGGTGCGTAACGTATATCGGATGGGCCGGATCTTTTGCCGGTACGAGGATTCACGCCAACGGCGAGGCGGCGAGATGGGCGAGCAGCAATGGGATGATCCGGTCCGGCGCTTCTTCCGGGAGCCAGTGACTTACCCCCTCGAGTATTTCGAAACGGTAGGGCCCGTCGACACAGCCGCCCGTGAGCAGTGCGGCTTCGCGGCCCAAGGCGCGGTCTTCGGATCCCCAGATGTAGAGCGTCGGAACGGCAATGCGGCCCGCGGGATAAGACAGGTCGTCGGGGAGCGCGCGATACCAGTTCAACGTCGCGGAAAGCGCACCCGGTTCGCTGAGACGCCGCACGTTTTCGTCCACGAGCGAAGCTGGAACGCGTCCCGCGTATGCGGCCCGCAGCGCCGCAGCGCCGTCCGCCAGCAGGCGTTGCTCTGCGACACCGCCTGGTTGACGAAAGGCGCGAACATAATCCAGGCGCTGGTATTGGTCTTCATGACGGAGCGCCGCTTGCAGCGCTAACGGATGTGGCGTCGCAAGCACGCACAGCGAACTCACGCGGTGTGCATGCGTCGAGGCGAGCCCCCACGCAACCAACCCGCCCCAGTCGTGAGCAATCAAATGAAAGCATCCTGCGCCCAGTTGATTGGCGAATGCCAGGATGTCCGACTGGAGATGCCCGGCTGAGTAGGACGCAATGTCCCTCGGCTGGGCGTTCTCAGCGTAGCCGCGCTGATCCACAGCGACTGCCCGGTAGCCTGCCGCGCCGAGCGCGACCAGAATCTCGCGCCAACAGTCGGCGAATTCCGGCCACCCATGCAGCAGGAGAACGCACTCCCCGCTCCGCGGCCCCGCGGCCAGGGCTGTGTGGGTATGTGGCCCACAGGCCAATGTCAGCTCCTCCAGGGACGGGAGCGGTGCGGAGGGTGCAAGGTGGGTCATCGACGTGACCTCCGTGAGGCAGGTGCGTGGGTCATATCCGTCGCCGTCGCTTAGCGGCCGTCCCGGCGGCCGATCAGGTCGATCTCAGGCACCTGATGGGCTTTGCAGTACTCCTGATAGCGGTTCAACGCCGTCCGCCACGTTTCGACGAACGTGACATTGCCGTTTTCGTCGAGGAAGTGGAGTTCTCCGGTCGACACCACGAGCGCCATACCATTATCGTCTTCGGAGAGATTCGTGAACGAGTGTGACGACTCCGAGGGCTCAAAAACGAAATCACCGGCTTGCGCGATCCAATCGTGCTGGTCGTATTTCCAGCGACCGCTGAGTGTGTAGACCATCACCGTGCCGGTATGGCGATGAATATGCGCGCCTTCGCCTTTGGCCGCCTTCATGAGCAAGACCACTTCGCCCGTGACGGGGTTGATTTTGAAGTACTTGAGCAGAATCTTGTCGTTGATCGGCGCGAAGGGAATCCACGGCGTGGCGTTTCCAGCGATATGGACCGTGTCGATCGCGGAAACATCGTTGAGGGCTTGCGTCGCTTCTGCGTTCATGGAATACGTCTCCGATTGTGTTGGGGGCTGGGCGTGCGCAGCGCGAACCGTGCGCAATCTCCAGTTCCCATTCAATCGCAAGTCACCCGCCGGAGCTTGACCTGTGCCGCCCAAATTTGTACTTCACGCGCCAAGTGTTTCTCGTTGGACGGGAAGGAAAGTGCAGTCCTGTAAAAGGCAATCGGTAAGCGCCCCTGCGAAGTGGCGCTATCTGTCAATTTGAAGCTGGCGGCATGTGTGAGCGCCTCGCTCGATTGCCATCCTCTTCAATATCGCGCCAAACGCTATGGTTGTAATGCGGAGGATTTTTAGCGACGTGGAAGCGGGGGCCGAGATGATCGCAGGCGCGGCACGAAATCCGCGTCCGCTTCGCTAAAAATCCTCTGAGCGGAACCGCTCCGCGGGCGCCATCAGTTACGGGCATTGAATCAGGGCGAAGACCGTGAGGTCGCAGATGGGAGTGATGGCGGTGTTGCGCACGGACTGCATGCACAGTTCGGTATCGGTCGGTCCGGCCTCTACCAGTCGGCGTTTGTAGTCGGCGTGGGCCAGATCTCCTTGGCCAGGGCGAAGCGCGTGCCGACCATCACGCCGGAGGCGCCCATCGCGAGTGCCGCGGCGAGTGGTGAGTTCGCAGTGAGGCGCAATGTGCGTCAAACGACGCCGTCAGCCTTCAACCGTGAGAGCCGGTCGTCCGACATCCCGAGCATCGACTGAAGAACGTCCTTCGTGCCTTCCCCGAGTTGCGGCGGGGCGCTTCGTACCGGCAAGCGCGCACCGTCGAAACGGTAGGGCGGAGCGAGGACATGCGTGCTGCCGGCCTCCGGGTGCGGCTGCGTCGTCACGAGCCCGGCGTCCGTCGCGCGCCTGGAGGTGAGCGCCTCGTGAAGACCGAGCACTTCGCCACATGGAATGCCGGCCTGAGTCAGGCGCTCCAGCAAGACCCGGCGCTCTCTCCGGGCGATCTCGCGGTTGAGTTCGGGAACGAGAGCCTCGCGGTTCGCCGCACGGCCGATATTTGTCTGGAACCGCTCGTCTTCCGCAAGATCCGGGCGTTCGATCACATCGCGACAGAAGCGCGTGAACTGACTGTTGTTACCGACGGTGATGACGAGCGGTCCATCGGCCGCTTCGAATACACCGTAAGGCACGATCGAAGGATGCGCGTTTCCGTAGCGTGGCGGATCCTCGCCCATGATCAGCGCTTCCAGCCCGTAGTACGAGGTGATCATCAACCCGCAATCGAACAGCGCCATCTCGATGTGGCTTCCCTTGCCAGTTTTCTGACTTTCGAAGAGCGCGGCGAGTACCGCCTGCGCGGAGTACATTCCGGTGAAGATGTCGACGGCGGCAACGCCGAACTTTAAAGGCGGCCGATCGACTTCACCGTTGAGCGCCATCAGCCCCGCTTCCCCTTGAATCAACAAATCGTAGCCGGGACGCGTAGCTTCCGGTCCCGTGCGGTCGTAGCCGGAAATCGAGCAGTAGATCAGGTTCTCGTTTTCCTGTTTCAGTTGCTCGTATCCGAGGCCCAGCTTTTCCGCGCCGCCGAACTTGAAGTTCTGGATCACGACGTCGCACCCCTTCGCAAGATCCCGCGCAATCTGCTGGCCCTCGGCGGTTTGCAGGTCGAGCGTCACGGAGCGCTTGTTGCGATTGACGCTGTTGAAATAGGCCGTCTCGGTCGAACCGACGCGTAAGCCCCAATCGCGGGTGTCGTCGCCGCGCTTCGGGTGCTCGATCTTGATGACTTCGGCGCCGAGGTCGCCCAGCACCATGCCGCACCACGGCCCGGCAAGTACCCGGGAGAGATCGAGAACGCGGATGCCGGCGAGCGGCAGGGAGGAGGTCAGGTTAGACATGGCAAATCCAGATTGATAGGGGGTCGTGGCGAGGAGGTCACTGCTAGTGCGACTGTTGAGCTGCCCTTGGACGCAAGGCGAAGAAGTCGACGGGATGCTTGTCGAAGACGACGCGAATCCCTTCGGCCGCTTCGTTCATGGTCTTAACTCCGGCCGAGCGCGATATAGCGCTCGAGATGATGGTCTTCATCGCCCAGTTGATGGTCGATCATGACGAGGCGCTTGGCGTAATGCGCGAGCGGCAGTTCCCACGTCATGCCGATACCGCCGTGCAACTGAATACACTCCTCGGCGACGAGCGCTCCGATGCGGCCGATGCTGTACTTCGCTGCCGACAGCGCGCGCTCACGCGCGACGCGGCCCGTGCCGAGCGCGGCGGCGGCGTTGATGACCGCCGAGCGCGCCTGCTCGATTTCCAGCAGCAGGTCAGCCATGCGGTGTTGCAGTGCCTGGAAGCTGCCGATCGCGACACCGAACTGCTTGCGCGTGCGCAAATATTCGAGCGTGAAGTCCTTCGCGACATCCATCGCGCCGAGTGCCTCCGCGCACAGCGCCAGCGCGCCGAACCCGATGCTGTGTTCGAGTGTCGCGAATCCGGCGTCTTGCGGGCCGAGCAATGCGTCATCGCCGACACACACGTCGTCGAGCACGACTTCGGCGGCCCGTCCGCCATCGATCTTGCGATAACCTCGTACCGCGAGGCCCGCTGAATCGCACGGGATGAGAAAGAGCGAGATGCCGGTTTCGGCGCCGTCGGCGCCGCTAGTGCGCGCCGAGACGAGCAGGACGCCGGCCTCCTCGGCCTGTTGCACGACAGCCTTGGCACCAGTCAGTACCCAGCCGTTCGCGCGGCGCACGGCACGCGTAGTCACGTTGGATAGCTCGTAATGCGAGCCGGGCTCCTCATGTGCAAGTGCCGCGACAACACTGCCGTCCATCAGATTCGCAATGAGCGCTTTTTGGGCATCGTTGCCTGCGTGGGCGACAGCCTGCCCGACGATCAGTGCGCCGAGGAACGGTTCGACCACAAGGCCGCGTCCGAGGCTCTCGAACACGACGGCGATATCGAAACCGTCGCCGCCGAAGCCGCCCTCGGCCTCGCTGAACAACGCGCCGATAATGCCCAGTTCCGCGAATTGGCCCCACAGTTCGCAGCTAAACCCCATGTCGCTGCGCGCGAGCTTGTCGCGCGTCTCGAAGCAGTATTGTTCGCTGATAAACCGGTTCAACGTATCCGCCAACATGCGGCGGTCTTCGGTATGCTGGAAATTCATGGAGAGCGCCCCTTACAGTCCCAGGATCATCTTCGAGATGATGTTCTTCTGGATTTCGTTGGAGCCGCCGAAGATCGACAGCTTGCGGTTGTTGAAGTAGAGAGAGGCCGCGCTCGCGGCTTCTTCGGGGCCGACGGGCGACTCGTCGTAGCCGTCGTGAAGCGCGTCCTCGATGAACGGCTGCGCATACGGCCCCATCGCACGACGCAACAGCGACGAGATCTCCTGACGAATCTCGGTGCCGCGAATCTTCAACATCGAGCTTTCCGCGCCCGGCACACCGCCGCCCGCCACCGCCGCGATCACGCGCAGGTTGGTGGTCTTCATGTTTTCCAGGTCGATCTCGACGCGTGCGAGACGCGTCGCGAAGAGCGGATCGTCGGCAAGCGGCCGGCCGTTGCGCAGAACCTTCGCCGCGACCTTGCGCAGACGCTCCAGTGCTGCGACCGAGAAGCCGACCCCCGCGATATTGGTGCGCTCGTAGGTCAGCAGGTACTTCGCGTAGGTCCAGCCCTTATTCTCTTCGCCGACGAGGTTTTCCGCCGGCACGCGCACGTCTGTGAAGAACACTTCGTTGATCTCGTGTTCACCGTCGAGCGTGATGATCGGGCGCACTTCGACGCCCGGCGTGTTCATGTCCACGAGCAGGAAGCTGATACCTTCCTGCTTGCGCACATCGGTTGCCGTGCGCACCAGACAGAAGATCATGTTTGCGTGCTGGCCGAGCGTGGTCCATGTCTTCTGGCCGTTGACGATGTAGTGCGCGCCGTTCGCATCGGTGCCGCGCACGGCGTTGGCCTTGACCGCTGCGAGGTCGGAGCCGGCGCCCGGTTCCGAATAGCCCTGGCACCACCAGTCCGAACCATCGAGAATGCGCGGCAGCCAGTAGCCCTTCTGCGCCTCGCTGCCGTACTTGATGAGCACCGGCCCGAGCATGTTCACGCCAAACGGCACGATGCGCGGTGCGCCCGCGAGCGCACATTCGTTCTCGAAGATGAATTTCTGCACGGCGTTCCAGCCCGGGCCGCCGTACTCCTTCGGCCAATGATTGGCGAGCCAGCCTTGCGCGTTGAGAATCGCGTGCCATTCGGCCATGTCGGCGCGCGTGAGCCGCTTGCCGTTGCGGACCTTGTCGGAGAGCCGCTGCGGCAGCTTCGCCTGCAGGAAGCGCACGACGCTCTCGCGAAAACCCTCCTCTTCGGGCGTGAAATTCAGATCCATGATTGGGCTTCTCTCAGTAGATTTCGAAGAGCCCGGCGGCACCCATGCCGCCGGCGATGCACATCGTGACGACCGCGTACTTCACGCCACGTCGACGGCCCTCCATGAGGACGTGTCCCGCGAGGCGCGAGCCGGTCATGCCGAACGGATGGCCAATGGAAATCGCGCCGCCGTTCACATTCAGGCGTTCCTGGGGAATGCCGAGGCGCTGCTGGCAGTAGATCGCCTGCGATGCGAACGCTTCGTTGAGTTCCCACAGGCCGATGTCGTCCATCGTGAGGCCGTGGCGCGCGAGCAGCTTCGGCACGGCGAACAACGGACCGACGCCCATTTCATCCGGTTCGCAGCCCGCGACCGCCAAGCCGCGGTACGCACCGAGCGGAGCGAGGTTCGCCCGCTCGGCGGTTTTTGCTTCCATCATCACGCAGGCGGATGCGCCGTCGGAAAGCTGCGACGAGTTGCCCGCCGTGACGTACTTTTCGGGCCCCTTGACGTGGGCGAGCTTCGCGAGCGCCTCGTAGGTCGTGCCGCGGCGATTGCAGGTGTCGGCGGCGACCGTGGCCTCGCGCCGGCTGATTGCGCCGGTTTCCGTGTCGGTGACGGCCATCATGGTCGTCACCGAGACGATCTCGTCGGCAAAGCGCCGAGCAAGTTGTGCCTCTTCAGTTTTGCGCTGGCTTTCGGCCGAAAAGCGATCCTGCGCTTCGCGGCTGATTCCGTAGCGCTGGGCCACGATGTCGGCGGTGTCGATCATCGCCATATAGAGCGCCGGCTTGTGTTCGACGATCCATGGGTCGAGCCCGGTCGCACCGTCTTCGCGCGTACGGATGCCAGAGATGCTTTCGACGCCGCCGGCGATCATCGCCGGCGCACCGTCGACGACGATGCGGCCAGCAGCCATCGCGATTGCCTGCAGGCCGGATGCACAGAAGCGGTTCACAGAAGCGCCTGCGATCGACAGCGGCAACCCCGCGCGGATCACGGTCTGGCGCGCCACGTTGCGGCCGGTGATACCTTCTGGGTAGCCACAGCCGAGGATCGCATCCTCGATCAGTTCCGGGTCGATACCCGCGCGTTCCACGGCGGCGCGCACGGCGAAAGACGCGAGCGTCGGGCCAGGGGCGATGTTGAATTCGCCGCGATGCGCCTTCGTCATTGGCGTGCGTGCGGTAGAGACAATGACGGCTTCGCGCATGGTCGGAGTCCTCAAGCGGATAAATTGGTTAAGCGGAATGATTGAGGCTGGCAAAGTCGGCGCCGCGCTCGACGATGAGCGGCGACGGTTGCCAGAACAGCGGGTCGTCCTGCGCGAATTCGCGGATGTCGGCCAGCACCGTCGCGAGGCCGACGCTGTCGGCGTACTTCATCGGGCCGCCGCGATAGCGCGGAAACCCGTAGCCGTAGGGGAACGTCACGTCCACGTCGAGCGGGCGCAGTGCGAACGTGACGACGTCGTTAGACAATTGGGGATTCACTATCCCTGTCTCCGTGTATTGGCTTTTGCTATGGACGGATCTTGAGATGATCTGGCTATATTGACAATTCCATTGCGAATTGACGAACTGTTAACTAAAAATTGACATGCAGCGCGCGACAAAGCCTTGCCGGTTGAAATGCTTCGATATGGGGAGTTGCGGCCCGATGGCGTGCTGCGGGTCAGATGACGGATTCGAGCGCGGCGGCGGACCGCCCGAACGCACTACTTCAGGCCCATGTCTGTGCGAGCGAAAGGATTTCGTCGCGCAGGTAGTCGATCAGGGCCTGCGTCGATGGCGATGGATAGCGATTGGGCAGGGTGACGATATACAGCGTGTTCTGCTGACCGGCGACACGGTATTGCGGCAGGACCGGCAGCAGTCCGCGGTTCATCGGCGCATGCGGCACGTAGGCCGGCAATAGCCCAATACCCATGCCCTGACACACGGCCTCAGCCAGGAACGGGTAGTCCGACGACTGCAACGCGGGTTGCA
>NZ_JALPRJ010000210.1 GCF_030464885.1 Caballeronia sp. SEWSISQ10-4 2
TCGACGACACGGGTTTTCCGAAGAAAGGCAAGCACTCTGTAGGCGTCGCCCGTCAGTATTGTGGGCAGCTCGGCAAGCAGGATAATTGCCAGGTAGCAGTAAGTCTTTCGCTCGCCACACAGCGCGGTAGCTTGCCCATTGCCTATCAGCTTTATCTTCCCCATGAATGGATCGACGACCCCACTCGCAGGCAGCGGGCAGGCATTCCGGAAGACCAGATCTTCGCCACCAAACCTCAAATAGCATTAGCGCAACTGCATGAGGCTATCGCGTCAGATATTCCTCCAGGGGTGGTACTGGCTGACGCCGGCTATGGCGACGAAACTGCCTTTCGGGATGGATTGACGCAAATGGGCTTGCTGTATGCGGTTGGCATTCGGCCGGGCACGTCAGTGTGGGGGCCTGGAATGGCTCCTCTGCCACCCAAGCCTTGGAGCGGACGAGGTAAGCCGCCGACGTTGCTGCGTCGTGCTCCAGGTCACGAGCCTCTTTCTGTCAAAACACTGGCGATGCAAACGCCGCAAGCGGCTTATCGAACTGTCAATTGGCGCGAAGGAACTAACACCACATTGTCATCGCGTTTCGCCGCCGTGCGTGTACGACCTGCACACAGGGACTATTGGAGCAGTTCGGTTCGCGCAGAGGAATGGCTATTAATCGAATGGCCCGAGGGTGAGGTCGAACCGCTCAAGTACTTTATGAGCACGGCACCTGAAAACGCAACACTTGAGCAACTCGTGTTCGTCACAAAGATGCGCTGGAGAATCGAGCGTGACTACCAAGATCTCAAACAAGAGTTTGGCCTAGGCCACTATGAAGGACGTGGCTGGCGAGGATTTCACCATCATGCTTCGTTGAGTATCGCGGCATATGGCTTTTTGATGGCGCAGCGCTTGGGTACTGGCTCCCACGGCGACGGCAAAAAAAACGGCGCCAAACTCTCGCTGCCTGTCCTTCCCTCGGATTACATCCCCCGCGGCAGTCCAGCGCGCGCAACGCCATGTCCCTAACTCGATCACGACACTGCGAATACTACTTGGACTACGACTTATGCAAAGGCTAAGCATTAAACACACACGGATTCGACCTCAAACTTTGTGACACAGTAAGA
>NZ_JALPRJ010000211.1 GCF_030464885.1 Caballeronia sp. SEWSISQ10-4 2
CTGCGCAAGCTGCGCTATCCCTCCCCGGCATGAATGCCGAGGTTTCCCGCGCTAAGCGATGACGGGACGCCCCCTTGCAAGGTGCGCCATGCAGGTAGATCAAGACTGCTCTGCGGCAGCGGCGGATACACGCCGGATAGCAGCACGCCTTTCGAGTTCTGCTGAATCATCGGGTGCGGCCCTTGCGCTCATCGCCTTTGTCTGCGCGCGAAAAAGATCTCAGCTCAAGCCTGCCTTTTCGCTTTGTCAAACGCGACGACGGACGTGATGCCGATTATCTGCCTCCTTTATACAGTCAGGCCTGATCGCTGAAGCGTAAGCCTGTCCGCTACGGGATGCCTCGCCATTAGGCTGCGCCCTGAAGTCAAGGCGCTCATCAATCGCACGGGCCACAGTCGATGACTTCGGGGGATTGTCTGCGTCGTAGTCTTTCCAGAATAGGTATATCGCATCGAACAGCACTGAAAGCACTGCGGTGACATAAGGAAGATGGATGATCACGCCGCCTTCAGGATCACGCAGTCCATCGCCCCACGCACGCTGCGCCGTCCCTGTGAAAGGGTCGCTCCATCCTCCAGGCGGAACCATGGCGCGCAAGCAATCGAGCTCCCGTTCCAAACGATCCTCAACCGCGTAGTGCCGGGCAGTAGAATGCGCCAGAGCCATCTGCAACTCAGTCACCTGACGCTCCTTCGATTTCAACTGGTTTTCCAGCCGGGAGAGTTCTGCTTCGGCACGCTGCGCGCGCCGAAGCAGAACGTCAGGGCTACCGGTCGGTCTGCTACATCCGCCGCTGCCGGTCAATTGCCATTCGTTTCCAAGTGGATCCATGATGCATCTCCGACTGGGCGCAACATGGCGCAACATGGCGCAACATGACGCCGTATTGCTCCGTGATCTGTGACCCACGGCCCAAAAGATGAAAGAAACCTTCACCTCTCTCCGAAAGCAGTTCACCCCCCGTGATTTTCATCAGGGTCTCCGTGAAACCCCGGACTTCAGGCCCGGGGAGGTAAGGAGACG
>NZ_JALPRJ010000212.1 GCF_030464885.1 Caballeronia sp. SEWSISQ10-4 2
GCGCGGGATGTTTGTTCACCCGACCTATGCGGTGACGCCGCAGCGCGAGCCGTTGGGTATTCTGGACGCGTGGATGTGGGCTCGCGAGAAGAAGGACGAATCCGGCCAGCGTGGCGGCCCCAAGGAAAGTTTGCGTTGGATCGAAGGCTACGAGCGCATCGCCGAGATGGCGCCGGACATGCCATCGACCCGCTTGGTGTATGTGGCCGACCGCGAAGCGGATCTGATGGCGTTGATGCAGTGCGCCGATGCGTTGGGCAACCCGGCCGACTGGCTGATACGTGCCGCGCATAACCGCTGCCTGCCTGAAGGCGATAAGTTGTGGGAGCGCGCCACGCGCGGCGAAGCGGTGGGCGAAATCGCCTTCACGATGGCCGCGCGCCAAGGCGTGAAAGCGCGCACGGTGCGCCAGCGCCTGTGGCTGCAGCGCGTGGAGTTGCCCGCGAGCAAGGGCAAAAGCATCGCTGCAACGTGCCTGGTCGCGCGCGAGTTTGACGCGCCTGCCGGCGTCAAGCCGATCGAATGGCGCTTGCTGACTAACCGTGCGGCTACCACGCTGGATGAAGCGATCGAATTGATCGAGTGGTATCGGGCGAGATGGGAAATCGAGATCCTGTTCAACGTTCTGAAGAACGGCTGTCAGGTCGAAGAGCTGCAGTTGGGCACGATTGAACGACTCGAGCGTGCGTTGGCGCTGTTTCTTGTGGTGGCTTGGCGTGTGACCTATCTGATGCGCCTGGGCCGGAGCTGTCCTGATTTGGACGCGCATCTGTTCTTCGATCCCGATGAAATTCGGGCCGCCCACTTGCTCACGAAAACGCGTATGCCTGTGCAACCCAAGCTCAACGAGGTGTTGCGCTTGGTCGCACGCCTCGGCGGTTTCCTCGCTCGCAAGGGCGATGGCGAACCCGGCGCGCAGACAATCTGGAAGGGGCTCACAAAAGTTCATATCGCCGCGGAAACCATGCGCTTATTGCGCGATGACGGTAATGCCGACATTTCTGTATAACGACATG
>NZ_JALPRJ010000021.1 GCF_030464885.1 Caballeronia sp. SEWSISQ10-4 2
AACGAGCTTTCTCGCTGTCGTCGCGCGACAGCGACGTTGTGTATAACGACATGCCTTGAACGGGGTGTTTTCCATCCTGGTAGCAAGTCAGTGCAAGCGATGAAAACACTTACGCCGTTTCTGGCGATGGACCGCAGGGAATTGTCTTTCTGAAGCGCGGATAATTAGACAGGGCCTGGTTTACCTGGTGGAGCCGCGCAGCTTGATTGCAATATCGAGCTTCGATATCCAGCTTGCGTCGTCCAGGCGTGCGCCAAGGATATTTTCGATTCGTTCGAGCCGATAATTGAGCGTATTCGGATGGATGCCGAGAACGCTTGCGGTTACCTTTCTTCGTTGTAGCTGATTGAAGTAGGTCTTGAGTGTTTCGAGTAACTCCGGTTCGCTCGCCAGCTGTTCGACTAGAGAGACGAGGTATCGCAGCGCGTTTTTCGTACCGCGTACGCTTTCTTCGAGGACGATTTTCGAATACAACCACACGCGCTCTTCGCCTCCCTGACTGCGGCCGAGACTAAGGGCGCGGTTTGCTTCCTCCGCGGACATAGCCCAGCCTGCTGCGCCTTCGCCCATCAGGCCAACGCCGATCGCCTTGATTTCCGGTATTGCTTCTGCGAGTGCTGCGATCTGCTTGCCCACTTGAAGATCACTCACGCCCATTAGGTCACCGAGCCGGGACGGTATCCACACGAGCAGTGTCCCGCGGTGCCAGATATCGACGAGCTCATCGACGGACAATTTGAGGCGCCGTGCGGTTGCAACGACAATTCGATCCAGTTCGCTTTTGAACGTGGGTGAATTGCTGTCGATCGAGTGAACGTCGATGGCCAGCGCTATTCTGGGAATCGTTCCATCGAACCGAAGGGCGGCAGCGGTCTTGGCGAATCCCTCGGTATCTTCGGGATAGTGAAAAATAATGCTGTGCAACTGATATCGGAGTGAGTCCCGCCAGCGAGCCTGTTTATATTGTTCATCCAGGTAAGTCTGAGAGATGATCTGCGCCAGGATGTCGAAGAACTCCATCAAAAACGGAGAGATTCGGAATAACAGCTCATCCCGCAAATCGTCACTTTTCTCATCCAGTTCAATATAGAAACACCATAATTCACGGGACCCCAGTCGGAACGCGCGCAGTAGCGCATCGAGGGGTACGCCTTGGTAGACCCTCCGGCGGCCGTACTCCCGGAAGGCTTCAAACTCTTCAGCGGATGGCGCGCTACCGGACAATAGAGTATCGAACCAAAGCTTCGCAGACCAGGCGATCGAATTGCGTATATCAAGTTTTGCTGGAGAATCCAGATCGGCATACAGCTTGATATTCATCAACGCTGCATATACTCGATCGCCGACTCTCGCGTGATCAACGGCGATTTTCTCAGTCCACCCGCGTAGGGCTAGCGATATTTCAGGGACACTTTTAGTCACGCTTTGCATTCCTCTGTGATCGTCGTCCTCGCTAGCTTACCGAAGTCTCGTCCCGATGTATGACTCTGCGAGTGCATCGGCCTCTTTTCCGGTTGGCTTACGTCGGGGTCGTCAAAGCCATATTTTGCGCTACGTCGTATTGCTCGGGCCGCAACTGACGAATGATAAGTGCGAAAGAAAAATGAGCGGGAAAATCGCCCGTGCGCCAGGTTTAGACCTCCAGGGCAGCATCGCCAGCCCTGCACCGACCAACGAACAGAACAAGCTGTGCAACCATGCCGTACTGACGAAACCGACCTCCCCAAGTTTTGCACGCTCTCGAAAACAGCTCGCTCAAGTGTCCGAAGCTGGCACCGGGATGTCATGACCACGGTCTTTCACTCTTCTTACATATACCTCGTATCCGGTGCGCCCCAGCTACATAGACGATAGAACCGAATCCGTCAGTTCGCCACATCCGCCTGCAGCCGCGCGGACAAGGCTTGGGCACACGCGCTGCGCACTCGCTCACCCTTCAAAAAAGTGCCATTGAATCTCATTTTTGTGTAGAGACGCGCGCGCCATCCTCAAATATTCTTACCCCATCGAGACGATACGTACGGCGCTGAAGTCCTCATCCAGCCGTCGGCGACGAGTAATTCAAAGGAGATGGATGTTGACAAAAAAAGTCCCACTCAAGATCGCGATTGCTGAGCATCCGCACACGTCGGCCATTCGTAACGGCTCCATTTCCATCGATGGCGTGGATGCCGAGTTCATCACAGTCCAGCCGCAAATCGGTGCGTTTCGCCGGATGGTGCGCGATGTCGAGTTCGACGTTTGCGAACTGGCGCCGACGACCTACATCATCGCCCGCGCCTATGGAGCGCCGTTTGTCGGATTGCCGATCTTTGTGGTGCGGCGCTTTCACCATGGCGGGCTGCTGGTGCGTCCGGACGCCGGGATCAAAACCCCCAAAGACCTGGAGGGCAAGAAGGTGGGGGTGCGCGCTTACTCAGTCACGACCGGTGTGTGGACGCGCCAGGTTTTCATTGACGAGTTCGGGCTTGATTCATCGAAGGTGACCTGGGTCGTCGATGACGAGGAGCATGTCACTCAGCTCAAGCTGCCGTCGAACGTGATCCACGCTCCCGCTGGCAGCTCGCTGGCGGACATGATGGCCAACGGCGAGCTGTCAGCAGGCTTTGGCGCCGCCGCAGGCATTGGCCGCACCGGCGCACCCACGGGAGGATGGAAGGAGGTCGAGGCCGACTACCCCGATTTGTTGCCCAATGCAGCCGAACTCGAGGCCGAGTACTACACCCGTACGGGGGTGTATCCGATGCATGGAACCATCGTCGTCAAGGACTCGGTGCTGGCTGAACATCCGTGGATCGCGAAATCGATCTTTGACGCTTTTGCACAGGCCAAGAAGGAATGGCTGGCGCGTCTCGATGCCGGTGATGCCACCAGCAAAAGCGACAAGAAGTATCTTGAACTGCGCAAGATCGTTGGACACGATCCGCTTCCGTACGGTCTTCAAGAAAACCTGAGAACCATTAAAACGTTGGAAGCCACCGCGTTCAAGCAGGGTCTCACGCCTCGCCGCATGTCCATTAACGAACTGTTTGTGGACCCACTGGCCTGCTGACCCAGAAGCAACTATCTTGCATGGGACCAGAGTAACGCGCTAAAGCGCGAACTCCGGTCGACATAGGTGACAACATGATTATCGATTGCCACGGCCATTTCACGACCGTACCTACTTCATTTCGCAACTGGCGTGCCAAGCAGGTCGAGTTCGCAAACGACCCAGCCAACGCACCGTCACGCACCGATGCACATGTGACCGACGACGAAATTCGCGAAGGGGTCGGCAATGGTCAACTCAAGCTGCAGCGCGAGCGGGGCAGCGACTTGACGCTGTTTTCGCCGATCGCCGGATTGATGAGCCACCATCTGGGCAATGAACGTACGAGCCTGGAGTGGGCTGAAGTATCAAACGACCTCGTGTACCGCGTGACGAAACTCTATCCGGACAATTTTGCGCCGGTCTGCCAGTTGCCGCAATCGCCGGGCGTAGCACCCGCGAATTCCATCCCCGAGTTGCGACGCTGCGTCGAGCAGATGGGCTTCGTGGGATGCAACCTGAACCCCGATCCGACGGGCGGCTACTGGACCGGCAAGCCGATGACCGATCGCGAGTGGTATCCACTCTACGAAGCGCTGGTCGACCTGGACGTGCCCGCGATGATCCACGTGGCAGCCTCCTGCAACCCCTGCTTCCATGGCACCGGAGCCCACTATCTGAACGCCGATACGTCGGTGTTCATGCAGGTGCTGCAGTCCGACTTGTTCAAGGATTTCCCGGCGTTGCGCTTCGTTATTCCACACGGCGGTGGTGCGGTTCCCTATCACTGGGGACGCTATCGAGGAATGTCGCTGGAAATGTGTAATCGCCCGCTCGAAGGATTGCTGAACAACATCTTCTTCGACTCGTGTGTCTATCACAAGCCGGGCGTCGAGTTGCTGACCAAGGTTATACCGACCGATAACGTGATGTTTGGATCGGAAATGGTCGGTGCAGTGCGAGGCAAGGATCCGGCAACCGGCCAGTACTTCGACGACACCAAGCGCTACATCGACGCTTGCACCGAGCTGACGGACGAGGATCGCTTCAAGATCTTCGAAGGCAACGCACGGCGCGTCTACCCGCGTCTCGATGCGCGCCTGAAGGCCCGCAGCAAATAACATTGGCGCCAGCCGTACGCAACTGAAAAAGGGACTGAGACACTCATGGCTTCATCAATTGTTGATATCCATCCACACATCATTTCCGACGAGGAGAGCCGTTATCCGCCGGCACCGCTGTTCGGCACGCGCTCGGAATGGTCGAAGGAACGCCCCACTACCGTCGAGACATTGATCGCGTCGATGGACAACGCCGGCGTTGCCAAGGCCGCCGTGGTCCATTCTTCGACCACCTACGGTTTCGACAACAGTTATGTAGTTGACAGTTGTGCGAAGTATCCAGGACGCCTCGTTGCCGTCGGCTCCGTCGACGTGTTGCAGTCGGATGCGCCAGCGCGCATCCGCGAATGGGTCAAGCTTGGCCTTGCTGGTTTGCGCCTGTTCACGGGCGGTAGCACGAAGGAGTTCGACCCGAGCGAACTCGATGATCCACGTTCATTTCCGGCGTGGGAACTTTGTGCGGAGCTTAGCCTGACGATGTGCATTCAGACCGGTCCAATCGGACTGCCGCAGGTAACGAAGCTTGCCCGTCTTTTTTCCGACGTGCCCATCATCCTCGATCACCTTGGACGTCCCGACGTCGCTGACGGTGCGCCCTATGCCGCGGCGCAAAGTTTGTTCGACCTGGCGCCGCTCGAAAACATCTACCTGAAGCTCACGCCGCGTATCTTTGGCGATGTGAAGAAGGAAAAGGCAAGCGCCGAAACATTCTTCCCGCGCGTGGTCGAGGCATTTGGCGCGAAGCGGATGGCCTGGGGATCGAATTTTCCGACGTCGCCAGGAACGCTCCCGGAAATTCTGGCGACCGCTCAGGCGGGTCTGCAATGCCTGAGCGATGAAGACCGCGCGTGGATATTTGGCAAGACGGCACAGCAACTGTATCCAGCCGTAGCCTAAGTTCTGATGCATCCGTGCAGTCCACCCAAGGCGCCAGCGACGCCTTGGGTGGCCGAGAAACAGAATCAGTGCAAACCAAGAAGAAAGCAGATGGAGACAAGCAAGTCAGGACGAACAGGGACCGTGAGCCGATGGGGCACTCTCGCGCTCCTTGCGATCGGTGTTTTAATTTCGTTTGTCGATCGCACCAGCATTTCTTCCACGCTGGCGGACGCAAGTTTCGTTAAACACTTTGCGCTCACGAACGTTGATCGCGGCTGGATCAACTCGGCTTTCTTCTGGTCGTATGGACTGTTTCAAGTGCCGATGGGCTGGGCGGCCGATCGCTATGGCGTCAAATGGCCCTACGCGGTCAGCTTCGCGGCGTGGTGCATCGCTACCGCGTTGATGGGGGCGGTGACGGCGCTCGCGAGCCTGGTCGTCCTGCGCCTGATCATTGGCATGTCCGAAGCTATCGTAATTCCTGCAAGCTATCGCTGGATTCGCAACAACTTCGGCGAAAGCCAGAATGGCCTGGCCGTCGGCATTCTCGCGATGGGCAACAAGTTCGGTCCCGCCCTCGGTGCACCGGTCGGGGCCTGGTTCATTGTCAATTATTCCTGGCAGGTCATGTTCGTGGCGACGGGCCTGGTTGGGCTGATCTGGCTGGCGCCGTGGTTGCTGCTGGTCCGCAATGACCTTCCATCGCGGACGGAACTCACCGCGGCGAATCGAAGCGCCCGCACGGTCGGCCTCGGCAGCATCTTGTCCAGCCCGGTCGTATGGGGCGGAATGATCACCAACTTTTGCTACGGCTACTTCACATTCTATTGCATGACCTGGATGCCAGCCTATCTGGTCGAGCAACGCGGTCTCTCGATTTCGAGGTCCGGGCTGTTCACCTTCTTCAGCTTCGCCGGCATCGCGATCGTCGCGGCCGTCGCGGGATGGGGAGCGGACCGGATCATCGCACGGGGAAACAACGCTGTACTGGTGCGTAAGGCATTCACCATTGCGGGCTTTGTGGGCGGATGTACCGTCCTGCTCGGCGCCTATGCGCATTCGCTTGAGATGGCCTTGTTCTGGAACGTGCTCTCGCTCTCGCTGCTCGGCCTTACCACTGCGAACAACCTTGTCCTGTCGCGCCTGACCTTGATCCCCAAGCAAGCGATCGGATTGGTCACCGGCGTGCAGCAGGTTGCCACCAGCCTCGCGGGCGGTGTGGCAGCAAGCCTGTCGGGCTGGCTTCTCCACGTCAGCGGAAGCTACGACCTGTCGATGATGGTGATCCTGGTTTTCCTGCTGATCGGTGCAACGGCCACTGCAACCCTGTTCCGTCCCGAATGGGCGCCGAAGGTGACCGAAGCGCGTGGCTCGCTGCGGCAAGCCTAGAAATCACGGCATGGCCGCAATAGCAGGCCTTGTTGAACACATTAATTCACTGAGAGATCCTACATGGCGAAGATCGTATTCGGGATGGCGGTGCCGCACAGCGGCATGCTTGGGCAGGCACCGGAGGACTGGCTGAAAAACGGTGAGCGGGACCGTAACAATCAGGAGCTGTGGTACCGCAATCGGACCTGGACCTATCCCGAGCTGGAAGCGCATCGTGAAGCGGCCTTCGAGAAATTCCTGACGCTCGAAGAGCGCACTGCGCGCGCTGCGCGCTGCCGTACCGCGCTTGATAAGATGGCCGCCGCCTACCGCGACGCGAACATCGATGTCGCGATCATTCTGGGCAAGGACCAGAAGGAGATCTTCACTGATTTCTCGCCCTCGATCGTCATCTATAGCGGCGAGGAAGTGCACAACGGCCCACCACAGCGGCAAGTCTATGCGCCCGACCATCACGTCACGCACAAGTGTCATCCCAAGCTGGCTGCCCATCTCATCGGCAGCTTCCAGCAAGAGGGTTTCGACCTGACGGACCTCTTCGCGTGGCCCGACAACGTGTGGATGAAGCCACTGCCTGACTATCCGGTCGCGCCGCACGCGTACAGCTTCGTGTATCACCAGATCATGGACGACAATCCGCCGCCGCACGTCCCGATCATCATGAATTGCTTCTATCCGCCGACACAGCCGTCGATGCCACGTTGCATTGAATTCGGACGGGTCCTGCGCGACGCCATCAATGCGTGGCCTGAAGACGTGCGTGTGGGTATCTTCGCCTCCGGCGGCTTGTCCCACTTCGTCAACGACGAGGAGTTCGATCACAGCATCATGAAGATGCTGGCTGACTACGACTATGACGGCCTGGCCGCGGTGGATGACCGCTCATACCAGTCCGGCACCTCCGAAATCAAACTCTACGTCAGCGTGATGAAGGCGGTGCAGGAAACGGGTGCCGAGATGACGCTGGTGGACTACGTTCCCTGCTGGCGCACACCTGCGGGGACCGGCGAAGGCATGGGTTTCATGTACTGGAAAGCGGCCGACTGATCTGGCTTCATGCAACCCGCTATACATCCACCCGCGCACTCAATTAACGAGAGAGAAAGGCCATGAGCGATATGCGCCTCAACAGCATCATTCGCGCTTTCGAATCCAATAAGCCCGCATTCACTGCATTCGCAAAGCTGGATAAGCAGACCGCCATCGAGATGAGCGATGCACCGTATGACGGCATCGTTTTCGAGATGGAGCACAACCCCTACGACGTATCGGCATTGGGCGATGCGTTGCAGTACATGCTTAACCGAAAGCAGATTGCCGAATCCGGCTCGGTTGCGCCGCGCGTCACACCGATTGCCCGTATTCCCGCGAACGGCGTCGAAATGAACCAGGCCTTCGCGAAGCAAGTGCTCGATCGCGGCGCCTATGGCGTGGTATGGCCGCATGTAGCGACGGTCGAGCAGGCCTATAACGCCGTGGCATCGTGCCGCTATGCCCGGCCCAAGAACGCACCGCCGTATGAGCCCAAGGGCGTACGTGGTGACGGCCCCGCAACCGCTGCTCGCTACTGGGGCTTGAGTATGGCCGATTACTACAAAAAAGCGGATGTCTGGCCGCTGGCGCCGCAGGGGGAAGTTCTGGTCGGGCTGATGTGCGAGAGCACCGAGGCGATTGAAAACCTCGACGACATCCTGTCGAACGTGCTCGGCATTGGCTTCATTCTTATCGGCGAAGGCGATCTTAGCCAGCAACTTGGGTATCCGCGCGAGTATGAGCACCCGGCCGTGCTCGATGCCATGCGCCAGATTGTCGAGACTTGCCACAAGCACAAAGTGGTGGTCGGCAATCCGCATGTCACTGCGAAGAATCATCAGCGGCTGCTTGAAGAGGGATACCGCTTCCTGATGTCGGCGCCGCAGCGCAGCTATGGCGTTGTAGGCACGGCGCGCGAGATGGCGGGGTATTGAATGAACGGAGCCGAAAGCCTGGTGCAGACGCTCACCGATCAGGGTGTCGATATATGTTTCGCGAACCCTGGTACCTCGGAGATGCACTTTCTGAAGGCGCTCGAAAACCCGAGCATGCGCAGCGTCCTTTGCCTTTTTGAGGGTGTCTGCACAGGCGCTGCGGACGGGTATTACCGGATGAAAGACATGCCGGCATCCACTCTGCTGCATCTCGGGCCGGGACTCGCGAATGGGCTCGCCAACATTCACAATGCCAAACGGGCATCGTCGGGCATGGTCAACATCGTGGGCGAGCATTCGGCGTCGCACCTGAAATACGATCCACCGCTGATGTCCGATATCGAAGGCCTGGCGCGGCCGCTGAGTCACTGGGTGCGCCGCGTTGAATCGCCGGTTGCGGTGGCATGGGACGTTGCAACTGCGGTGAGCAAGGCAAGCGAACATCCGGGGCAAATTGCGACGCTCATTTTGCCGGGTGACACCTCGTGGCAGGATGCGGGCGAACAAATCGTGCTGCCGCGCACGGTCGCCAATGCGAAGATCCCGGACGCTGCACGCATCGAGCATATTGCGCAGGTACTGCGCTCGGGCGAGCCGGCGCTCATCATCCTGGCCGGTCGCTCGACACGCGGCCGCGCGCTCAAGCTGGCGGGCAAGCTCAAGGCGGCCACAAGCTGTCGCATAGCGACGCAATTCTTCAGCGCGCGGATCGAACGCGGGGCAGGGCGGGTCACGCTCGAACGCATTCCCTATGCCGTGGGACCGGCTGTCGAATATTTGAAAGGCTTCAAACACATCATCACGGTGGAGACGACCGAGCCAATCGCATTCTTCAGCTATCCTGATAAACCGAGCTTGCTCAAGTCGTCCGGCACCAGCGTTCATTCGCTGGTCGAAATTGGCGAGGACGGTGCCGCCGGCCTTGAGATGCTGGTTGAGGTGCTCGGTGCGACGAACTCGGCAGCCGTGCTCCAGCCGCGTTCGGACGCCCCGCCGCCGACTGGCGCATTGAGTCCTGCCACGATTGCCCAGGCGCTGGCCGCCGCTCTGCCCGAAAACTGCATCCTCGTCGATGAATCGCTGACCACAGGCCGCGAGACGATGGGCCTGACCGTTGGTGCTGCGCGTCATGACCTCATCAACAACATGGGCGGCTCGATCGGCTATGGCACACCGGTTGCCACCGGCGCCGCGCTCGCTTGCCCTGAGCGGCGCGTGTTCTGCATGGTCGGTGACGGCAGCGCCATGTACACCATCCAGTCGCTGTGGACGCAGGCACGCGAGAGCCTGAACATCACAACGATCATCTTTGCCAACAACAGCTACGCCATCCTCAAGGCCGAGTACGCCAACATGGGCGCCGGTGCGCCAGGGCAGCAAGCGCTGGCCATGATCGATATCGACCGGCCGCGTATCGACTGGCTGGCCATGGCGAAAAGCATGGGTGTTCCAGCCGTTGCTGTGGATACAGCCGAGGCTTTCCACAAGGCCATGGCCGACTCAGTCAACGAGCCGGGACCGTGTCTCATCGAGGTGCGACTGTAATTCTATTCAAGCTTCATGCGTAAGGAGAGACATCAATGACAACGACGCTGACCGGGGTGCCAACCCTGCGCACCAATCTGGCTGATTACCCGGTAACGAAGGCGATGAAGGACGGACGGGTGAGCTCGGACATCATCAAGCTAGACTATTGCGGACCGACCCTGGCCCATAACGGCTTCAAGGCGATGGTGCGCGAAAACGCCTTCGACGCGGGCGAGCTGGCGATCGTCACCTTCTTGCAGGCGAAGGCCTATGGCAAGCCCTACGTCCTGTTGCCGACGCCAATCTCGGGACGCTTCCAGCATCATTGCGCCGGCTTCAACATCGACTTTAGCGAGTTGAAGCCGAAGGATATCGAGGGCAAGAAGGTCGGCGTTCGCACCTATACCCAGACGACAGCGCTCTGGATTCGGGGCATCCTGCGCCACGAATACGGTGTCGATCTCGACAAGGTGACCTGGATGACGCTCGGTGACGGACATCTCGCCGAGTATCGCGATCCGAATAACTGCGTGCGCTTGCCCGCAGGCTCGTCGATCCCGCAGATGATGCTCGACGGTGAGCTGAGTGCAGCATTGCTCGGTGAAGACATGCCGAAAGACCCGCGTGTGCGCACGCTTGTTCCCGATGCGCAAGCCGCAGCCAAAGACTGGTTTGCGCGCGAGGGTGTGGTGCCGATCAACCACATGTTCGTGGTGCACGAGGACATTTCGAAGCAGCGCCCCGACATCGTTCGCGAGTTGTACCGGATGATCGTAGAAAGCTGTGCTCTCACTGAAGGCGGCGTGCCCGCTATCTTTCCGCCGATCGGGCTGGAGGAGAACCGCAAAGGGCTTCAATTGGCGATCGACTGGGCGCTTGACCAGAAGATCATTCCGCATCGCCTGTCCGTCGACGAACTGTTCGATGACGTCACGGGCAGTCTGGGCTGAATGATGATTCGCAGGAAGGAACGGTAAGGAAGGATGGAGCGCATCGGATTGGATCCGGGCTACGCTTCACGCACGCGCGCAGAAGGCCGGTGTGATTCTGAATCCGATCATTGAGCTCGACCATCAGTCGACGGGATTCGAGCTGGCAGCTCGAGGACTGGGTGATGTGATTGCCTCGCGGCCGATTCTTCATCGCCTCGGCTACGAGAAAAAATTGGGTTGGAAACCTATTGATCCTCCGCTCTTTGAAGTATTCGCGTTCATCCATCGTTACGATGCACCGCTTTCGGCAGCGACAAGAGCACTGATGCAGTTGATGCGGGAGCATCTCGCGCGCATGCAGCGCGCATATGCGCACCTTGATTCCGACTATCCGCCAGATGTAGCCGCTAGCGCGGCGAATGAACCGCATAGGCCTTCGAACGGGTAATACCTGGGCTCTGATTTGATGGACGACTCCCTTCCTTCGGGGTAGGGAGCTTGCTGCCACGCGCATCTAAGCCACCGGCTCGACACCACTCCCGTGAGCGTTTGTTCTTTGGAATGTTTCGACGATCAGCGCTTGCATCAGGTCAGCCGTGCGAATCACGCCAAGGCTTTCTCGCGTGACGCAGAATACGGGTCGCTCAGACATCCACTCGGGCACCGGCAGCCGATACAACTTACCTCGCTCTACCCAAGGCTCGGCAATGTGATCGGGCACAATGCCAACGAACTGGCCACAAAGTAGTAGTTGCAGCGTTCCCTCAACATGATGCGACAACGTTCGTGCTCTTTCCGATAACGATAAAGGCACCGTTTCGTTCACAAGATAGCCTCTGCGCACATAGGACGCGCTCTCTTCGACCAATTGCTTGGCGCGGTGTTCGTCCGCACCGAAAGCAGCGTGACCGCGTCCGCAATACATCGAAGCGCTCTCGGAGGTCACAACCTGATAGTTGAGCGATGGCAGGTTCGACTTGCATATCGTGATGCCCAGCGCAGCTTTTTTTTCCGCTACCGCGCGCTCCACCAGGTCAGGTGATGCCACGTTGAGATTCAGGGTTACCTGCGGATAGCGATCGCAAAATTCACCGATCGCCATGGAAACCGGGTTTGCTGGCGTGAAGGCGCTGTGGTCAATGAGCCAGATGGACAGTTCGCCGCGAATCTCGTTCTTCGCTGTTCCCAGCACCTCACGAAATTCGTCGATGGCGTCCAGTAGGCGCAGCGTAGCAGCGTAGGCGACCTGACCCTCCGCGGTAAGTTGAAAACCGCTGCGCCCACGCACACAAAGCTGGCAACCTACCCGTGTCTCGAGATCGGAAAGCTGCTTGCTGATTGCCGAGGTGCCAAGACCGGTGGCCTCTTCCGCAGCTGAAAGCCCACCGCACTCCACAACGGCCTTGAAGAGCCGCAAGTGCTTGATGTCAATATCGTGAAGTGGCGGGATCGGTAAAGTCATCAACGAAATGGGTCCTGAGTAGAGCGGTGGTCACGGCAACGACGCTCAGACTGTCGCAATTGCCGTCGTCCGGTAAGCGCTTATTTTGCGCCGAGGACGCGATCTAACAGGAGCAACGTCTCTGCCAGCACGCGAGTGCCGTCGAGTAACTGATTCGGGTCGAGCCATTCTTCGGGACAATGGCTACGCCCGTCTAGGCACGGCATGAAAATCATGCCCATGGGCCCGACGTTCTTCATGTAAACCGCGTCGTGGCCAGCGCCACTTGGCATTCTAACGCTTGCATAACCCAGATGGTCGGCCGCCTGCTCAACACACTCGATCACCACGTCCGAGCAGTCCGTTGGATTGCCCGAGGTCAGGTCGACGAATGTTGCATCAAGCCTGAGCGCATGCAAATGGGCTTGAGTTTCGCGCATGAGATTCTCGGGGAAATTCTGGAGCACTTCGTTCGTGTCACTACGCACTTCCAACACCATATCGACTCGCCCCGGTACCGCGTTCGGCACGTTCGGCTCTACGGCGATGCGGCCTACGGTCGCCACCACATAGTTGAGGCGGCCACTTAGCGTGCTCGCCATCCTGTGAGTCGTTTCGATAAGACGGGCGGCGCCCACGAGTGCATCGCGGCGAAGATCCATGGGGGTCGTGCCAGCGTGATCTGGCTGCCCGATAACAGAGATCGCCACGCGCCGAATCCCGACAATATTGGTGACTACGCCGATCGGCAGATTACGGCTTTCCAGCACAGGACCCTGTTCTATATGCAACTCGACAAAGGCGGCGACGCTGTCCGAGCCTCGCAGGGCCGTGCCGAGATCGTCAGGCCGTGCGCCGATGCGCAGCATCGCTTCGCGCAAGGTTTCGCCTTCATGATTGCGCGCGCACAGCATGTCGCTGCCCAGTTTGCCGCATAGCGCGCGACTGCCGACGCAGGACACGCCGTAGTCGCTAGGCTCTTCGGAAAGAAAGTCGATGACTTCCAGCGAATGGCGCAGCGATATCTTCGCGTCCTTGAGCGCATGAGCGACTTCGAGGGCTGCCAGCACGCCAATGATTCCGTCGAAGCGGCCACCTGCAACCACGGTGTCGCAATGAGAACCGCTGACCAGCGGCGCGAGTGCCGGCTCGCTTCCCGCGTGCCGGCCGATCAGGTTGCCGCCGGCGTCAAGTTCGACAGTCAGGCCCGCGGCAATGAATTCGCTCTGGAGCCAATCTCGAGCGCGCAGGAATTCCCCGCTGAACGCGCGGCGAGTCCAGGGAACGTCTGTCCGAACAAAGCCGGCAAGCTTTTCCACACGTGCCCAGAGGCGATCGAGATCAAGTGGCAGAAGGCTGGATGTGGTTGTCATTGGTTTTTAGTCGTGAGGGTGGGGCGTACGAAGCGCCCATCGCCAGATGAACCACAAATTTGACCTCTGTTATAGACGAGTCGTCCCCGACAGAACGTCGAAACCACTTCTACGTTAAATTGCATGCCCTCGAACGCGCTCCATTGCACAGCTGACAGGCTGCGCGAAGGATCGTATGCGTGCACGCGCGGATCGAGAATGACAAGGTCTGCATCGTGGCCGGCTTCAAAACCGCCTTTTTGTTTGTCGATCAGGAAGTGGTGGGCTGGACCATCGCACAGCAGGCGCGCAACCATGCGCAAGTCGATGCCGTGCTGCTCACAGCCCGTCCAAAGCGCTGGAAGTAGCGTTTCCAGACCCGGGCCACCCGACGCATTCAAGAATACGTTGGGATTTTGCTTGCGCTCAAGTCCCCAACTAACGTGATCAGATGAAACGAAGGTGCAGTCGCCGTTCGCGACGTGACGCCAGAGGAGTTCTGTCTCTGCACGCGGCCGGATTGGGGGATAGTGCTTGGCACGCGCACCGAATCTGCGCGTATGGTCCTCGTGGTTCAGCATCAGGTACTGGACACAGGTTTCGATGCTAGACGCGTGTCCCGCGCCTCGATAGAGGTTGCCCAACTCAAAACCGCGCGCCGTCGAGACGTGCACGGCGTGTGCGCGCGCGCCGGTTTCGGCGCCGATCTCGTAGATCAGCGCGGTCGCAAGATTTTCGATCAGCGGTGTATGCGCTCGCAGGAAAGCATCCCAGCCGGTGTCACCGGCTTGCGTCAAGCGCCGCACGTTTTTGCGGGTCAACTCCTGCATTTGATTGTGCACGCCGCACGCAAGACCCGACGGACCGATCATGCGGAATGCCTCGAAGAGCACATCTTCCTCGACACGGGGGAACCGGCCCGGACTCGCCTCGAAGGTCGAAAACTTGAACGCGCACACACCGCCGTCTATGAGACCCGCAGCCGCCGCAAGCCCGTGCTTTTCGTTAAGCGTGCCGAATAGTGCGACGTCCACTACGCAATCCCGCTCCACTTCAGCGATCTTGGCGTCAAGTTGGGAGCGGGTGGCCACGGGCTCGGGGTCGTCGTAAGGCATGTCGACCATCACTGTGATACCCCCGGCAGCCGCGGCATTTGATGCTCGGCCCAGACCCTCCTGATTCGCCTGGCTACCCGCGTGGACTTGCCCATCGATCACGCCGGGCATGACCCATTGCCCATGCGCATCCAGCGTGTCGCGGCCAGCTGGCGGGGTGCCTGTGCCACGCATGACAAACCGGCCGTCGCGTACGGCAAGCCAGCCGTCTTCAACAATTTCGCGAGCATCGACCAACCGCCCGCGCACTATAAGGTCGAAATCGCCCATCACTTAGTCCTTTGTCTTTACTGACGATGGACGAAGTGTCCCCCGCAAAAATGTCAACAACCATGATGGAACGAACAAGTTCACTTTCCGTTTATCGCATGGTTTCTCGAGGCCACTAGCCGAATAATTCGCTGAACTGCTCCTTGTGCAGCAGAAATCGACTGCCATTTAACGAGAGACCTTTCGCAATGACTCAGCAGACCGGAACCCGAATCACCGCTCAGCGTGGCCCTGTTCTTCGCTGCAAGGGCTGGCGTCAGGAAACAATCCTGCGCATGCTGGAAAACAATCTGGAAAACGCCGAGGACCCGTCTCGTCTTATCGTGTATGGCGGCATCGGGCAGGCAGCGCGCAACTGGGAAAGCTTCGACGCGATCGTGCACGCACTTAAGAATCTGGAGAACGACGAGACGCTCGCCATGCAATCCGGCATGCCTGTCGCTGTCTTCAAGACGCACCGCCTGGCGCCCCGCGTTGTGATGGCGAACAGCAACCTGATCCAGGCGACCTGGCCCAAGTTCTACGACTTGAAGGAAAAAAACCTGATTGCGTTTGCGTCCTACACAGCGGGCCCCTGGCAGTACATTGGCAGTCAAGGGGTGATCGAAGGGACCTTTGAGACGCTAGGCGTGATTGCGGAGCGGCACTTTGGCGGCAGCCTCGCCGGACGGATATTCTTCAGCGCAGGACTAGGCGGCATGGGCCGCTCACAGCCGCTCGCAATGAGCATGCACGGCGGGGTGAGTGTGGTAGTCGAAGTGCGCGAGGAAACTATTCGCGAACGCCTTGCGGCCGGTTATGCGGACGTGCGCGCTGACTCGCTGGCGGACGCGATTCGTCTGGCGGAAGAAGCGAAGAGCGAGCGGCGTTCGCTGTCGATCGTGGTGCGCGCCAATTTAATCGATGCACTCGACGACATGGCGCAAAGCGGCTGGGTGCCCGACATTGTCACCGAAATGTGCCCGTGCCACGATCCGTTCGCTCTCGTTCCCGCCGGAATGGAGGTGGCCGAAGCGCTTGACCTTCTTGTGACTGATCGCGACGCTTATCTTGCCCGTTCACGTGCCTCAATGATCCGAATCGTTCGCGCGATGACCCGGCTCCAAAAGGCGGGGGCCGTCGTGTTCGAATACGGTACCTTCGTGCGCAAGGAGAGCGTCGACGCCGGCTTATCTCCAGAGGAAGCCTACGCGTATCCGGGCTGTATCGCCGAGTACGTGCGACCGATGTTTCTTGAGGGTCGCGGGCCGTTCCGCTGGACCTGCGTGTCCGGAGAAGTCAGCGACCAGCGTCGTCTCGACGAGCTTGTGCTTGACATGTTCCACGATGACCCACTGGTGACTCGCTGGATCAAGTTGGCACGCACGCGTTTGCCACTCGAAGGATTGCCCGCGCGTATTTGCTTTCTCGGTTTTGGGCAGCGCAAGGCGTTTGGCCTTGCCGTCAATGCACTGGTTCGCGCTGGGGGGGGGGGGGGGGGGGGGGGGGGGGGGGGGGGGGGGGGGGGGGGGGGGGGGGCGGGGGGGGGGGGGGGGGTCGAAACCGAAAAAATGCGAGACGGCTCTGACGCCATTTCGGACTGGCCCTACCTGAACGCGCTGCTGAACACCGCAGGCATGGCGGATCTCGTGTCTATTCAGGCTAACGGCACGATGGGCGTGTCCGCCCATACCGGCGTCACGATGATCGCCGATGGCAGCGAAGAGGCGGATCTGCGTCTGGACGCAAGCCTGACCACAGACGCTGGTATTGGCATTGTGCGGCTCGCGCAGGCGGGATATCCGGTTGCCCGCGAGGTGGCGGAGGGCCGAGGCCGGCTCACCACCGATTCAATCCAGGTGCCGCTATGGTGGACCCCGGAAGCCACGCGCGTGCGTGAATAAGAGGTCGGCCATGGGACAACTGCACCTCATAGAACAAGTCCTGGTGGCGGGAATGCCAGGTTGCCCGCCGCAAACCATGGATGTATTGATCGACACGGACCGCTTCGTCGCTATTGCGCCAAAAATCGATCTAAGCACGGTACGCATAGATGAGCGCACCAACGGCCACCGGCTGTTGATGGTTCCCGGTCTGATTAACGCGCATCACCACTCTCACGACCGGTTTGACAAGGGCCGCTTCTCTGGTTTGCCGCTCGAGATTTGGATGAGCTTGTACAACCCGCCCACGCATTCGCGCGGATGGACGGCGCGGGAGGTATACCTGCGAACCTTGTTAAACGGTACCGAGATGCTTCGGAACGGTATTACGACGGTCGTCGATGACATTCATTTCGGCGGTTGCACCGATCCTGAAGTGGTGTCTGCGGCGTTCCAGGCTTACACCGATCTCGGCATGCGTGCGGACGTGAGCGTTGCATGGGGCGATCGCGCATTTCGTGACTCAGTTCCCTATCTCGACCGGCACCTACCCGCCAATGCAGGATCGACATGCCCCGTGCGGACTGGCGACTGGACGCTCGCGTTCTGGGAGGAGCTTGCGCAGGAATGGAAGGGCCGGGTGCGCTTTGTTTTTTCACCTTCCGCTCCTCAGCGGTGCTCGACGGCATTTATCGAGAGGACTTGCGAACTCGCAAGAAAACATGACCGTCCAGTGCTGTTGCACGTGCTTGAGACGCGGATACAGGCGCTCACCGCAATAAAGAACTACGGCATGCCGATGGTGGAATACTTGAATTGCCATGGTCTGCTTGATCACCATTGCGTGCTGGCGCATGGTGTCTGGCTGAGCGAAAGCGAACTCGACTTGATCGCCGGCGCTGGTGCGAGCGTCATCCATAATCCTGCCTGCAACCTGAAGCTTGCAAGCGGTATTGCACCTATCGGCGAGATGCTGCGCCGAGGTATTGCGGTCGGGCTCGGAACGGACAACAACAATGGCAATGACCTGAATTCGATGCTCGATGCAATGCGTCTTGCCGCGTTGGTCAGCGGCACGGGGGACGCAAGCCTGGAGGCCGGCATTGACGCGTCACAGGCATTCTCAATGGCAACCGCTGGCGGCGCACGTTCAATCGGGCAGACGACAATCGGCAGCATCCGCGTCGGAATGCAGGCCGACTTCGTTCTGCTGGATCTATCGAGCAATGCTTTCCTGCCGCTCAATGATCCACTCACACAACTCGTGTTCTGCGAGCAGGGGCAGTCTATTCGCGAGGTCTACGTTGCCGGCCAAAAGCTGGTGGACAATGGGCGGATCACGCGTGTTGACGAAAGCGCCATGCTCGCCGAACTGGACGAGCACATGCCCTTCGTGCAACAGCGCATCCAGGAGGGCGAAGCAGCGGCGGCTCACCTGAGGCCATTTCTCGAGGCGGCTTATATGGACTGCCTTGCTGACCCGTTGATGCAACCATGGCTAAGTCGCCATCGGGCGCTGTTGGACCCGGCCCCGCTCATTCAAAAACATACCCCCTTCAACTGGATAAGCATATGAACTCGATCGTCGAAATTTCCCCCGGCCACACGCAGCTTGGCATCTGGCGCGCCGTGCTCGCAGGCGATGCAGCACGGCTACATCAAAGTGCGCACGGGGGTGTTGAAAGCGCGGCTGCAATGGTTGAGCAACTGGTGCGGGCCGGCAAACCGGTCTATGGCCTCAACACTGGTTTTGGTAAGCTCGCGCACGTGCGCATTAGCGATGCGGATCTGTCCAAGCTCCAGCAGAACCTCGTCATGTCGCACATGACCGGCTACGGGCCAGCCCTCGACGCGAACGTAGTACGGCTTGCGATGGCGCTGAAAATCGCAAGCCTTGGCCGCGGTGCTTCGGGTGCGAAGTTGCGCACCGTCCATTTGCTTGAACAAATGCTCGAGCGCGGCGTGGTGCCGGTGATTCCCGCGCAAGGCTCGGTCGGCGCGTCGGGCGATCTCGCACCGCTTGCGCATATGAGCGCTGTGCTCACCGGTGGTGGCGAGGCCGTGTACCAAGGCGAAGCGCTCTCCGGGGCACAGGCGCTGGCGCGTGCGGGCCTCGCACCCATATCGCTCGCGCCAAAAGAGGGGCTTGCGCTGATGAATGGAACTCAAGTGTCCACTGCGCTAGCCCTGTGCGGACTGTTTGCATTGGAAAAGTCGTTCACGGCGGCAATGGTCATTGGGTGCCTTGCAACAGAGGCGATTGCCGGTTTGGCGAGTCCGTTTGACCCGCGCATCCAGGCGCTGCGTGGCCAACCTGGACAGATCGAGGTGGGGCGGACGATGAAAGCGCTCCTCGACAATAGCCCGATGCGGGCTATTAGCGAAGCATCCGGTAAAGTGCAGGATCCCTATAGTATTCGTTGCCAACCACAAGTGCTCGGTGCATGTCTCGACCTGATCCGCAACGCCAGCGCGACACTCGAGATAGAGAGCAATGCGGCTTCGGACAACCCACTCATCTTTACTGACACGGGCGAAGTAATCTCTGGAGGCAACTTTCATGCTGAGCCGGTCGCGTTTGCTGCAGACATGCTCGCCATTGCCATCACTGAAATAGGTAACCTGTCCGAGCGGCGCTGCAACCTCTTGCTGGACCCATCGTTCTCGGGTCTACCAGCAATGCTCACGCCCGACGCGGGCCTGAATTCTGGCTACATGACCGCGCATATATCTGCAGCAGCGATGGCATCGGAAAATAAGCAGCGTGCGCACCCGGCGTCCATTGACACCATTCCGACCGCGGGCAACCAAGAGGATCATGTCTCGATGGCGACTCACGGCGCGCGTCGCCTGCTGGAAATGAACGACACGCTGCGAGGAATACTTTCAATTGAAGCATTGTGCGCGGCACAGGCGCTAGACCTGCGTGGCGGCGATTGCTGTTCGCCGCTCTTGAAGAGCGCCTTCGACGCCATTCGTACGCGAGTGCCCTTCATGCCCGAAGACCGTCCGATTGCTCCAGACATGGCGAGCATCGCCGAGTCGATCCGCAGCGGCGCGCTTGTTCAACAAACGGGACTCGCATCATTTTTCAATTGATCTGACCGGCCTTCGGGCCGTCGCCAATGGCCACACAGCGTTCATACCGACGGACCGCGGTGTGAACACTTGCGCTCGTTTTAACAATGCGCTCGGAGTGCTCACGTTGCCCGCACCATCAGGCAAGTAAAGTTTCCATATCGTGGCTTGATCCCCTCTTTTTGACGCTCAAATAATTCTCCCAACCGCTCTCTGAATGCCAGTTTATAGGCAGATGGCGGTAATAAACCTTAACAACTAAAGGAAGATCATGAAGAGATTTTTTGTGGCGGCGATGACCCTGCTCGTCCTTTATTCAAGCGTGAGTATGGCAAGCGATGCTGCCGTGATTCGTTTCGGTGTGGACGCCAGCTATCCGCCACTCGAATTCAAGGATCCCGAAGGTAAGCCGACCGGTTTCGATATCGATCTAGGTTCCGAAATCTGCCGGCGGCTGAACGCGCGTTGCGAGTTTGTTGACATGAGCTTCGATGGATTGATTCCGGCACTGCTGAGCCGGAAATTTGACGGCGTGCTTTCGTCCTTGTCAGTGACCGAGCAACGGAAGAAGGAGATCACATTTAGCGACAAGCTATTCAGTTTGCCGTCGCGACTCGTCGCGCGCCGCTCAAGCGGGATCACGCCTACCGAGCAAGGACTCAAGGGTAAAACGGTTGGGGTTGAGCAGGGCACGATCCAGGAAACGTTTGCACGCACTTACTGGCAGCCCGCAGGCGCACACATCCAGGCCTATCAATCGCAGGATCAGGTTTACGCCGATCTGACGGCTGGGCGTCTTGATGCTTCGTTTCAGGATGAGGTCCAGGCCAATGCGGCCTTTCTTACGACCCCCCAAGGCAAAGACTTCGCTTTTGCGGGCCCCGTGCTTAGAGATACTAAGGTCCTTGGCGATGGCGCAACGGCTGTGGGACTTCGAAAAGACGACGTCGAGTTACGTGACAAGATTAACCGCGCTTTGCACGATATGCACGCCGACGGAACCTTCCAGCGGATCGAGAAAAAGTACTTCTATTTTGACGTCTACAGCGACTAAGGGCGTCGTTCCGCGCTCAACGTAGCGCGGCTTATAGGTCCGGTCCGAAGTATTCCGTTTTTGAGGGGTTCATCATGTCCTGGCAAGCCTATCTTCCACTTATCGCGCGAGGTGCGTGGACGTCTGTGCAACTATCGTTGTGGGCGCTCTTTATCGCATTCCTGCTGGGGCTGGCCACTGCAGGAGCGAAACTGAGCGGGCGCCCGGCTGCGATCTTTGTGGCCAGACTTTACACAACGCTTATTCGGGGCGTGCCCGATCTCGTGCTCATGCTGCTCCTGTTCTATGGCATCCAACGCGGCCTGAACTGGCTAACCGATCTCTGCGGTGTCGAGTTGATCCAGATCAATCCGTTCGCCGCAGGTGTTATGACGCTGGGCTTCATCTACGGTGCGTATTTTGCAGAGACGTTCCGAGGTGCATTTACTTCGGTGGATTGCGGGCAACGTGAAGCGGCCACTAGTTTCGGCATGACCCCTTCTCAGAGCTTCAGATTGGTCACCTTCCCGCTAATGATGCGCTTCGCGCTCCCCGGGATAAGCAACAACTGGCAGGTCCTCGTCAAGTCGACTGCGCTCGTCTCCATTATTGGCCTAAGCGATGTTGTGAAGGCTGCGGTGGATGCCGGCAAGGGCACTTATCACGTCCTGTTGTTTATGCTGCTCGCAGCCGGCCTGTATCTCTTCTGGGCATCGTTGTCGGGCATCTTGCTCCGACAGCTTAGCCGACGCTATTCCTTAGGAATCAGGGTGGCCGGACTATGATCGAAATAGCCCAACAATACTGGCGCGCGTTCCTCTGGACAGATGGGCAAGGCTATAGCGGCGTCGCAGTAACCTTCTTTCTTTTGTTGGTCTCGACAGTGGGAGGGTTTCTTCTGGCGATTCCGCTTGCCATCGTCCGTGCGTCTCCTAACCGATACTTGAATGCGCCAGTCTGGTTGTACACGTATGTGTTTCGAGGCACGCCTCTGTATGTCCAGTTGCTGATCATTTACACGGGCGTTTATAGCCTCGATTTTGTGCAGCAACACGAGTTGACGAATAGCTTTTTTCGCAGCAGCTATAACTGCACGATTCTCGCGTTCATCCTTAACGAATGCGCCTATGTCACGGAGATTCTCGCTGGGGCAATCAGGGCGACGCCAGCCGGAGAAGTGGAGGCGGCTCGTGCTTTCGGAATGTCGCCACGCACACTTTACACCCGGCTGATTATGCCTTCTGCATTCCGCCGCGCTCTACCCACTTTGAGCAACGAAGTTATCTTCATGCTTCATGGAACCACGGTCGCTTTTACCGCTACGGTCCCCGATATCTTAAAAGTGGCGCGCGACGCGAACGCCGCAACTTATGGGTCGTTTCAGGTCTTTACCCTGGCGGCACTCATATATTTGGCGATCTCCTTGGTGCTCATCGCCGGGTTTAGGCGTGCCGAAATTCGTTGGCTCGACCATCTGGGTCCGCGACAAGCGAAAGCCGGCGTCGCGTTGCTCCCAACCCTTCCAAACAAGGCTTGACATCATGCATACCCTGGACGTTACCGACATCCACAAAAGCTACGGCAACAACGAAGTCCTCAAAGGCATTTCGATCACGGCGAACGCAGGCGACGTGGTGAGCATCATTGGATCGAGTGGCTCTGGCAAGAGCACGTTTCTGCGATGCATCAACTTCCTGGAAACACCCGACCAGGGTCGTGTACAACTAGGGGATCTCGACATTTCCATGCAAGGGGAAAACGGTACGAGGGCCACGCTGCCAGAACGCAAAACGCTGCGAGCGCTTCGGACCCGGCTTGCGATGGTGTTCCAGCATTTCAACCTGTGGTCGTACCTCAACATCGTCGAAAATCTTTGTGTGGCGCCTATGCATGTGCTCGGCATCACGCGCTCGGAAGCGGAGACTAAAGCGCGGCACTATCTCGCGAAAGTGGGCCTTGATTCGAAAGTTCATAAAAGCTATCCGGCGCATCTGTCTGGTGGCCAACAGCAGCGCGTAGCAATTGCCCGGGCACTGGCGATGGAGCCGGACGCCTTGCTTTTCGACGAACCGACTTCGGCGCTTGATCCTGAGCTGGTTGGCGAAGTGCTGCGGATTATGCAGAAGCTCGCCGAAGAGGGCAGAACAATGATCGTGGTAACTCACGAGATGGGTTTCGCCCGACACGCATCGACTCACGGTATCTTTCTCCACAATGGCAGGATAGGAGAAGAGGGTAAGCCGGACGATATTTTTGGCCACCCGAGCAGCGAGCGGCTCAAGCAGTTCCTGTCATCCAACGTAAAGTAGGCCGTGGCATAACTCTGCTACGGCTTATCCGTCCCCCGCCTCCTATTGAGCATTGTCAGTTTGCGGGACCTCAAGATATGAGTTCTTGCAGTTTTTACATAGTCATGATCGGCATCACGTCGATCAACCCTCTCAGAGAAGAAACATGACCAAAAGTATCAAATTGCAATTGATGGGCGGAATGTACTGCATCTCGCGTCTTAGCGGCGGTGCCCCCATCCCCCCTTGGGCAGATGGAGAAGGTTTCGTCTCGATCTCACGTAACGGTGATGAACTTTCGATCGTTTGCAAACAAGAGCGCGTGCCGCCCGGTACTAAAGTTGATCTCGGATGGGTCTGCCTTAAATTTGTCGGACCTTTTGCGTTCGGCGAGACGGGGATCGTGCTGTCCGTAATCCAGCCCCTGTCTGAGAATGGCCTCGGCATCTTTGTTGTTTCCACCTTCGATGCAGACTGCATGTTGCTCAAGCGCGCTGACTTAGAACCGGCCACAAGGCTCCTTAAGGCGGCGGGGCATACGATTATCGATGAACCGTCATAGTCGTATTGGTTAATCGCCCAGGGCACTGGCGAATAGCAAAATGGTTAGCGCTCGCCACGGCAATATCGGTTCATCAAGCTCCGCGAGGTCAACAAGAAAGCGATTGTGTGAAAAGGAATCTTCGCCGGTGATCCGGACAACACGAAGACGCCCCGCCATCGTTGTTTATTTCGTACGATGAGGCTGGTCTCGAGCAGTGACCCGGAACTGGCTTGGCGCTTGACCGACTTCTTTCCGGAAGAAACGCGTGAAGTACGCGGCATCCGAGAAGCCAAGCCCAAAGGCGATCTGCTCCACGGACATATCCCCGAAAATGAGGTTTCGTTTGGCTTCGGTGATGATGCGTGCGTGAATCATCTTGGTGGGGCTTTGCCCTGTTGCGGAGGCGCAGGCCGCACGCAGTTGCACCAGTGACACCGCCATCGTTGACGCATAGTCCTGTAGCGGCAAGTTCTGCCGGTAATGCTGATCGATCAACTCACGAAACCGGTCTGCCAGGCGGATCTCGTTGCGTGTCGCGCCGTCGTTGTCAATCTGGTCCAGACAGGTTCCGCGAACTAGCATGAGCAACAGTGAGGTAAGCAGTGCTTCCGTTCCTACAACATGGCCGACCGCCTTGGATTCAAGCTCCTGTTGGAGCCTTTTGATCAAGCTGAAAAACTCCGTTGCTGCCATGGTAGCTGAAGAGAGTGGGATCATCCGAGGTAATGCCCACAGCTGGATGAATTCGTGAAGTTTGCTGTTGACTTGCGTCAGGTAGGCCACCTCGATCGTTACGACCCATCTATCCACATCGATCTCGTAGTCAAGGCCATGAACGCAGTCGGTCGGTAATAGCAGCGCGCAAGGGCCTTCGAACGGCACATTGCTGCCCTCAAGGTTTATTACACCGCGTCCGTTACGAACGAATATCACCTGGCCGTACTCTGGATGCGCGTGAGGCTCGGTTCGCCAGCGACCCCGGTCAGTGACATGCCCGATATTCACAAACCACTTTTCTTTTTCTTCAGGACGCTCGACATACAGCCGGACCTTTGGAACCGTTGTCAGCGTCGCTTTGTTGTTCGAGTGGCGTTGATATTTTGTCATCGCACTGTCTTTCATATTGTCTCCTTGGCGAGGATCAACGGGATCGATTTGGTGAAGACCGGTCATTGAAATTCCGGTCTTACGTAGAAAGATTTCTCGCGCTGGTCTCGCTTGAACCATGTCTCATCGATTAGACGACGGCCGGTCGTTCCCGCCACGTGGTTGGTGAGAAGGACGGCCTTGTCGATTGATCGACGATCGTCATCATTCTAGGCTTGGATCAGCATTGACTCAATGATCACCAGGCTTGGCTTCCAAGAAATGGAGGAAGCCGAGGTTGGTAGCATGACACATTTCGCGCCACGTCCGATTGCGCAGTTACCCTTCTCGCCAATTTCTGCGACATCTCGGCCCCTCCGGGACGAACGACACTGAGGATCACCCCTACCTCGGAACGACGTGTGGGATAGATGGCTGACCGAGCAAAGATGCGAATTGGACGAGTCACAACACTTGGTCAAGCTTTCTGCGGTCTTTCACCGATGGAAAAAATGCCGGTGAATCGCAATTTTGTGCAGGGACGAGAGATCGGGCATCGAATATCCTTTTCCGCACAGGCGATACTTCCGGTGGCGAGTCTCTTTCGAGCTGCCTGGAAACCTAATCGTTCCTGCGGCGGCGCCAAAAACCGCTGATGGTCTTCACCGACATTGCGCTGTGGTGAACCAGCGAATGGAATAACGGCTGATTGTCCGCTTGCGGTCTATGAATAATGGGGCGGCGGGCAGCGGCTATACCCTCACATCATTTGACTTCCAAGTTAAGAGACTATGACGCAGTCCCTCCGGAGAGGTATGTTGACGCGAGTCGTGGTTATGGCGGCACTTGCCATGCTGACGTTGTTAGCAGGAACATACAGCGAGCAGGGTCGAGCGGCCACGTTACCGAAAAATGCGCAAACGGAACTCGTTTACGTGGGCACGCAGGAGCGCCGAATTCACGCGCTGCGCTTCGACGCCTACACCGGCAAGCTCACTATGATCGGCCCGGTTGAGGAGGGGCTGAGATCCACATGGCTAGTTGCGCATCCCCAACTACCGATACTTTATTCGGTCGACGATCAAAACACAGAAGAGGGAAGTATCACTGCCTATGCGGTGGATCGCGGGAACGGTGCGCTTACCAAAGTGAACGCGGTCGCCACAGGAGGCAACGGAACCACGTATTTGTGGTTAGACATACCCTCGATGACCTTACTCGGTGCCAATTACAGCAGTGGGTCTGTATCGAGCATTGTTATCAACCCCGAAGCAAGCATGGGCTCACTCGTGTCCACGATCAAGGAGACCGGTTCCGGACCAAACCGTCGGCAGGCGAGCGCACATGCGCACAGCGTCGCAGTCGATCCGTCAGGTCGATACGCACTTGTTCCCGATCTGGGTGCCGATCGTGTTTTCGTTTATGGCTTTGACCGGGCGACTCATGCGTTGTCGCCGGATGACGGGGCCAATCCGCGGTCCTTCATTGCCCCGCCGGGCAGCGGCCCCCGTCATCTCGCTTTCGGTTTGAACGGTCAGTTCGTTTATTTGCTAACTGAACTAACTGCGGAGATCATGGTTTTACGCTGGGATGCATCGCAAGGGCATTTGACACTAGTGCAATCGTTGCCGACGACCAGCCCGGAATTTCAGGGTGCCAGGAGCGCAGCCGAGATCGCGCTCAGCCATGACGGGTGTTTTGTCTATGTCGGAAACCGCGGAGAAAATACGCTGGTCGTCTATCGCGTTAGTCCTGACTCGGGGGAGCTTTCTCTGGTTCAGCGCACGTCCTCGGGCGGTCAGAGACCATGGGGATTTGCAATCGATGCGTCGGGGAAATGGATGCTGGTCGAAAACCAAAGTAGCAGTAAAGTGAATGTGTTCAGAATCGACCCCGTGTCGGGCATGGTGTCGGACACCGGGCAATCGGTTGACGTACCTGCTCCTGTCAGTGTTGTCTTTGTGAGATAAGGAACTAGCCTATCATGGGACAGATCTGTCGCACTTAGTTAGAACAACTAACACAATGAAGGTTGAAGTTGCCGCGAACAGATTATTCAGGCAGCGATCTTCATGAACGCCTCCTGAGTGAAGGCGAGGCGTTCGAATCGGTGCGTACGCTTAAGCCCAGGTCGGTCGTAGCGGAAGCTGGTAGCACCGCTTACCACCGGCCCGACGTTTCCAGTTTCTGGGAACAGAAGCCCGACTAAACAGTTTCCGATGCGTCGCGCCGTTCGTCCGGTCAAATCTGTCGAGCAGCAGGGGATCCAGGCGCCGCATCGCATGCGCGCCGTCCTTCTGCGCAAGCGTACCGCGCTGATCAACTACGCAGCGGACCGGTAGGACCAGTCGAACTGAATCTGATTTCGTTCCGCGCAGGTGCTGCCGCTCATAAGGCTGCGGCGCATGCGCTCGCCCACTAGTAACAAAAGTGCCATTGAATCTAATTTTTATCTAGGGACGCGTGATCCGTTCTCCAATATCGTTACTCCGTCCAGACGATTCGGCCGGCACTGGAGCCCTTGCCCAGTCGTCGGTGAAGACTAAGCCACAGGAGAGATTATTGCCCAGAAAAGTCCCGCACATGAGCGCACTTGCTGAGCAACTACGTGCGTCGTCCAACGGTAACGGGTCCATTCCCATTGAGAACGCGGTTGCCGTGTTCATCACGGTCCTGCCGCAATTTGGCGCGTTTCGCCGGATGGTGCGTGATGCCGAATGATATTTATGGAATTGGCAACCGAATGTCGTAACAACAATATAAATAACTACACAATAATTTGGAGACAAAATGAAGAAGCTGGCGATATTTTTATCATGTGCTGCATCCGCCTGTGTTTTTAATACTGCAAGTGCTCAGTCGTCAGTCACTCTGTACGGCGTCATTGACAACGGTTTGGCATACCAGAGCACCAATGCGGGGGCGGCATACCGCGCGGTACCAGGTGGACTATATTCAACTAGGTATGGCTTCAAAGGATCTGAGGATATTGGTGGCGGCCTTAAAATCAATTTCCAACTGGAACAAGCCTTCTCTGGCATGACTGGCGCGGCAACCAATCCGGCTGAGGCCTTTAACCGTCAGGCATGGGTTGGGATGTCTGGAGGTTTTGGCGAGGTGCGTTTTGGTTTGCAGAATTCACCCCAATATGACGTCCTCCAAGCCGCAATGGATCCAACGGCAGTAAAGAGTATCGCGTCTCCCATGAATAACTTCAACAGCTTGACCATTCGGGAGAGTAACGCGATTTCCTATTTCACACCCACGTTCGACGGCTTTAGCGCCAAGTTTATGGTCGCAATGCGCGATTCGACGACTAAACCGACCAACGGACTGCTGTTCTATAACGCCGTAGTTCAATATGTAAAAGGGCCCTTCAGTGGGGCGGCCGGCTATGAGCAGGCGGCCAATGCAACCGGGACCTCAATACTGAAGCTTTTCAATGCAGGGGCGTCTATTGCGACAGGGCCCAACCGGTTTTGGCTGGCATATCACACGGAACTTCAGACAAATACTTTGAAAGACTCCAAGCGGGACGTGTATCAAGTATCGGATTCATACTTGTTCAGTCCTACTGATCAACTTTCACTGATGTATGGCTATGTGCATGACCGAACAGGCGCGGGGAACAACGCACAGGAATTGGGCTTAATTGACGAATACTTCCTTTCCAAGGCGACGGAGGTATACGCTGCGCTCGGATTTATCCAAAACCGGAATCGGGCGGGGTACACCCTGAACGGCACCGCGTATTCGGGAATCGCGGTCGTGCCCGGCGCCGACACGCGCGGCATTAACCTTGGGATCGTGCACAAATTCTGAGTGCGCCGGGAGAACGGCAAGGAGCGGGTGGTCCAGGACCATCGCGATGAAGGAACAGCGAACCACAGTTCGGCTCCAGAACTTGTCTGGCCAGTCGCAGCACGGACTGCTCCGCATCGGAAGGGAGAGGAGCTGTAGCCGATGATAAACGGACGGGAGAAGTCAGACTCTGTCGTTCGTCACTGACTCGGTGGCATGCCGCGTCGTTTTCGCTAGCGCGTCGAGCGCCAGCTCTACTTGATAGGGTGGTACATGAAGCTGGTCCATCAACTCCCCCTGGCGTTGGGCATCGCGTTGCTGGGTGCATCCGCGGCAGGACTCTTCGGAGTTTTCCAGATGAACAATGCTGCGGACACGTACGAGCGGCTTTTCGAAGTGGATGGTACGCAGGCACGCCAGGTCGCCGATGCGTTGGTCGCTTTCAAGAACCAGGTGCAGAACGGGAAAGACATCCTGCTGCGCGGCAAGAACCCCGAGCAACTCGACAAGTACTGGGGCGCCTTCGAGAAGTACGAGCAGGCTTCGCAGGCCGCCACGGAGAAGCTCGCGGTCGAGTTGCCGCCCGGCGAGGCCCGCTCGAAGATCGAGCGATTCAACATTCTCCACAAGGAGATGGGGCAGTCGTACCGCAAGGCGATCGAGCAGTTCAAAGCCTCGGGATTCGATATTGCCGTCGGGGACCTAGCCATGGATGGCATCGACCGAGAGCCGGTGATTCTGCTGCGCGAATCCGGCAGCAAGATCGTCGAGCAGACTACCGCTGCCATCGCCCAAGCAAAGGAAAAGCAAAAACGCGTGGTCCTTGCGAGCGTCGGTGCCATGGTGCTCACCCTTCTGGCCGGCATCGCCGGCACGGTCATGTTTTCGCGCGCGATTACGCGCAAGCTCGGCGGTGAGCCCGACGACGCACGCGAGGTGGTGCGCCAGATAGCGATGGGCAATCTCAATGTCGAGCTGCGCGTGCAGCCGGGCGACACGGACAGTCTGATGGCAGCCATGAAGGCGATGACCGTCTCGCTCGCCGCCATCGTTGGGCAGGTGCGCAACAGCAGCGATTCTATCGCGACCGGCTCGGCGCAGATCGCGTACGGCAACGCCGACCTTAGCCAACGAACAGAGGAGCAGGCGAGCGCGCTGCAGGAAACTGCCGCATCCATGGAGCAGCTCAGCGCTACCGTCAGGCAGAACGCCGAGAATGCCCGGGAAGCTAGCGAGTTGGCCACCGGCGCCTCTTCGATCGCATTGCAGGGTGCAAACGTGGTGGGTCAGGTCGTCGAGACGATGAAGGGCATCAATGAGGGTTCGCGCAAGATTGCCGACATCATCGGCATAATCGACGGCATCGCAGCCCAGACCAACATCCTCGCGCTCAACGCGGCAGTCGAAGCGGCCCGCGCGGGCGAGCAGGGGCGGGGCTTCGCGGTCGTCGCTACCGAAGTCCGCAGCCTCGCCCAGCGCAGCGCGCAGGCCGCCAGTGAGATCCACGCGCTGATCTCCAACAGCGTCGAGCGGGTCGATCACGGTACCGCGCTCGTCGACGAGGCGGGCACGACGATGACCCACATCGTCGGTGCCATCCAGCGCGTGACGATCATCGTGAGTGAGATCAGCAGAGCCAGTGCGCAGCAGAGTGCCGGCGTCGAGCAGGTGGGGAAAGCTGTAGGCCAGATGGATCGGACGACGCAGCAGAATGCCGCGCTGGTCGAGGAGAGCGCCGCGGCGGCCGAGAGCCTCAAGCAGCAGGCAGCGCAGTTGGTCGATTCCGTGGCCCAATTCCAGCTCTGAGGGGCGTCGCGTCGGGTCCATACATGTCGCATTAAGCCGACCTGCTATGGTGGTTGGCCCCGGGACGAGCGATGTAACGAATGATCAAGACCCCTAACGCCACTGCGAGCAAGACGCTAAACGGCTGCATTACCCGCTGGACATAATGCTGACATGCGTAGGTTGGTTCGTCGCCTATCCGTTGAGTCTGCGTCATCTGGAAGAAATGACGTCCGAGCGAACGGTGTCGGTCGATCATTCGACGGTGCACCGGTGGGCTATCAAGTTGCTGCCTGCGCTCGCTAAGGCATTCGGACCGCGCAAGAAAAAGGGTCGGTCGAAGTTGGTGAATCATGCATGTCCGCTCGGCGAAGGCGCGCGATCCCACGAGCCGAAGGCTGCCGCCGACAGCGATGCCCCGCCGGTGACAACTTTAATTTGGTCTACGCTTGGGCACTATCTCCCGTGCCATCAACAAGCCATCACCGTGACACAAGCAAATGACGAGAACAGCTCGGATGTGCTGCAAATCAATCAGATCGGTCTCGCCATCCAGGTGCGTTACGACATGGGGCGGTACCCGGGGCGGGTCGATTCCCCTCAAGCTGTCCCTTTGGGCCTAAACGGGAATTCAATCAGGTAAGGTCAACCCGCAACGTCCAGCACGAGCTTGCCGAAATTCTCGCCTGAGAACAGCTTCAGCAATGCATCATGGAACGCGGGCACGCCGCCCGCGATGACGTCCTCCTTCGACTTCATGCGCCCGTTAGCCAGGTAGCCCGCGAGTTCGGCGACGGCCTCCGGGTAGCGTGACGCGTAGTCGAATACGACGATCCCTTCCATCCGCGCACGGTTCACCAGCAGGGACAGGTAATTCTTCGGGCCGGCGACCGCGGTGCCGCTATCGTTGTTGTACTGGCTGATGGCGCCGCAGATGACGATACGTGCGCCGCGTGCGAGCCGCGTCATCACGATATCGAGGATCTCGCCGCCTACGTTGTCGAAGTAGACGTCCACGCCATCCGGGCAATACTGTTTAAGCCCGTCGCGCATGGCAGATTGGCCGGCCTTGTAGTCGATGCAGGCGTCGAAGCCAAGCTCGCTCACCACCCAGTCGCATTTCGCCTTGCCGCCTGCGATGCCGACTACGCGACAGCCCTTGATCTTCGCAAGCTGGCCGACGGTCTGGCCAACGGCGCCTGCTGCGCCGGAGACGACCAGCGTGTTGCCCGCCTGCGGTTCACCAACGTCGAGCAACCCGAAGTAGGCGGTCATGCCCGGCATGCCGAGCACGTTCAGCCATTGCGTCGCAGTGCCGAGCTGCCGGTCGATTTTAAAAAGGGCGCCGCGCCGCACGTCCTCGGCGCGGATGCGCGCGAACTCCTGGACGCCGAGCAGCGCGCTGACTTCATCGCCGACTGCAAATGACGGGTTCTTCGACGCGACGACCCTGCCGATGCCGCCAGCGCGCATCACTTCGTCGATGCCAACAGGCGGGATATAGCTCTTGCCCTCGTTCATCCAGCCGCGCATGGCCGGGTCCAACGACAGGGCGAGCGTCCTGACGAGCAGTTCGCCGTCGGCGAGTTCGCTCGCGTCGGGCACGGACTCTTCGGTCAAGCGCCAGTTCTCGCTCGTCGGTAATCCGGTTGGCCGCGAGGCGAGACGGATCTGGCGGTTGATCGAGGCAGCGGCGGTGATGGTCATGTAAGGTTCCTCATGGAGAGCCTGCGGTCAGCCGGCAACGGCGTCGCCTGATGCGCGTGGAATCCGTCTATTGTCCGTTCGTCCGCGCCCCGTGAAAGGTGCGATAAGCCCGTCGGCGTGGTGATTTTAGGACAGTTGGGGGGAAGTCATCATTGCAAATAGCCAGGTGCCTTGCTAGCTTAGCCAGTCCAATCGCGACGATACAACGAGATGGCGCCGCGGGACGTATGGACGCAGGAGGAAGGAGACAGAAGGATGGAGGGCCATTGTACCGATCCCGGGCCAATCAACCGGGCCCGTGCGGGCGCGCAGCGCCAACAGGAAGACCAGTTCGCGCTGCGTCGGCTTCCTGACTTCGAGCTGCGCATTTATCCGCCGCACAAGATTGCCGCGCTCGTCGCGGAGCTAGGCGAACAGGGCGTACCGGCGCAGGCGGCACTGGCCGGGACAGGTCTCGACGCGTCCCAACTGGGCACTCCTGCAACGCGCGTGTCCTACCGGCAGCTATCCACGGTCATGAGCAATGCATTGCGCCTGTCGCGCGATCCGGCGATCGCATTGCGAGCCGGTCAGCGGGTTCACGTCACGGCGTACGGCATGTACGGCTATGCGCTCCTCAGCAGCGCGAGCTTTGCCGATGCAATGGCGCTCTCCGGAACCTACGTGCCCGTCATCGGGCCGCTGTGCGACACCATTTACTCCCGCAACGAAACAGTCGCGACCTATACGTCCGAGCCGATCTACTGGCCGAACCCGGCCAGCGATATCTACCGCTTCGCCATCGAATTTGCGACGTCGCTCCACCTGACGGTCGCGCGGGATCTGGCCGGTCCGTCGTTCAGGCTCACCCGCCTGCGCTTCGTCTACGGTGCGCCCGCGCATGCGCACGCCTACCATCAGCTGTTTGAGTGCCCCGTGCTGTTCGGCCAGACCTGCAACGACCTGCAATACGACGCGGCCTGGTTCGACCGCCCCGTCACGCTCGCCGATCCGATTACCTACGCGATGTCGTGCGAAACGTGCGAGCGATTGCTGCGCGAAGTGAACGAGGGGGGAGGCATCGCCACCGACATCCGGCGGATTCTGCACAGCCGGTCCGGCCAGTTTCCGAGCCTCGAGGCGATGGCGGAGATGCTGTCCATGCACCCGCGCGCGCTGCGCCGCAAGCTCGAGAGCGAAAACACGTCGTACCGCGACCTGCTCGCCGAGGTGCGCATGCGTCTCGCGATCGAATACCTGCGCAAGACGCGGATGACCAACGAAGAGATTGCGAGCCTGCTCGGCTATAGCGACGCCGCGAACTTCCGGCATGCCTTCACCCGCTGGACCGGCAAAAGCCCGACCACCTTCCGCTGCTGCTAGCTTGGGGCGCGGCCGGTGCCGTCGCCGGGCGGCGTGCGTTGTCCTAAACTAACCGGCAAAGCGGCTTCGCCGCACCTCCCGTTGCACAGGCTCGGCCAGTACGCTGGTGCGTTTGCGACTGTGTATGGAGAGCCGATGAAAGCACTTGTTTGCCACGCCTACGGGCCGATCGAGAACCTGCAGGTCGAAGAAATCGATGCGCCCGCTGCGGGGCGAGGCCAACTGTCGATAGACGTGATGGCTGCATCGATCAATTTCCCCGATGTCCTGACGGTCCAGGGGCTGTACCAGGTGAAGCCGCCACTGCCGTTCGTGCCGGGCGCGGAGCTGGCCGGCACGGTCCGCGCGGTCGGCGAGGGCGTCACGGGCTTTCGTGCCGGAGACCGCGTGGTCGCCTTGACCGGTACCGGCGCGTTCGCCGAGCAATGCGTGGTCGATGCGGTGAATGCCGCGCCTTGGCTGGCATCGCTGGGCTTCGACGTCGGCGCATCGTTCGTGCTTGCTTATGGCACGTCGCTGCATGCGTTGCAGACGGTCGCCCGGCTGCAGGCAGGCGAGACGGTGCTTGTGCTGGGCGCGGCCGGCGGTGTCGGCATCGCGGCGATCGAGATCGCGAAGGCGCTGGGCGCGCGCGTGATCGCCGCCGCGTCGAACGCGGACAAGCTCCAGTTGGCGCGGGAAGCGGGCGCCGACGAAACCGTCGACTACACGCAACTAGACTGGCGCCGCGCCATCGACGCGCTGACTGACGGCCGCGGCGTCGACGTGGTCTACGACCCGGTCGGTGGCCCGTATACGGAACCGGCGCTGCGGGCGACGGCATGGCGGGGCCGCTACCTGGTGGTGGGATTTGCGGCAGGCGACATTCCGAAACTGCCGCTGAATCTCACCTTGCTCAAGGAACGAATCATCCTCGGCGTGTTCTGGGGCGAGGCCATGCGGCGCGAGCCGCTGCAGCACGCCGCAAATCTGCGTCAGTTGACCAATTGGGTCAAGGCTGGCCGCTTGCGGCCCGCCGTGACGGAACGTGTTCAGCTCGAAGGCGCAGCGGCGGCGATGGTGCGGCTAGCGAACCGGCAGGCGATGGGCAAGCTGGTCGTGCTGCCGGGTGACGGTAACGGTGAGGCTGAGGACGCGAAGCAATGAGCGCCGCCGTGTATCCGCTCGCCGCGATGCCGCAACTGGTCGGCCAAACACTCGGCACCAGCGACTGGGTGCAGGTCGACCAGTCGCGCATCGATAGCTTCGCTCACGCCACCGGTGACGACCAGTGGATTCATGTCGACGCCCAGCGTGCGGTCGGCGGCCCATTCGGGACCACGATCGCGCACGGGTTCCTGACGCTGTCGCTGCTGCCCGTTCTGATGACCTCGGCGTTCTCGATCGACGGCGTGCGCATGTCGGTGAACTATGGTCTCGACCGCTTGCGGTTTCTCGCGCCGGTGCCGGTGAACAGTCGCCTGCGCGGCCATTTCAGGTTGCTCGCCTGCGACGCAATTGAAGGCGGCGCGCAGCTGAAAGTCGAGACAACGATCGAGCGCGAAGGTGCGGGCAAGCCGGTGTGCGTGGCCGAAGCGCTGTCGCGCTGCTTTCGCTGATAATCGCCTCCATTCCAATCGCTCAATATGAGGTCAATTCCATGATCGTCGGCATGCAGCACAAATTCGCGCACGTCAACGGCATCCGGATGCACTACGTCGAAAAAGGCGATGGTCCGCTCGTGCTGCTCTGCCACGGATGGCCGGAGTCCTGGTACGTCTGGCGCTCGCAGATCGACTCGCTGGCGGCAGGGGGCTATCGCGTGGTGGCGCCCGACCAGCGCGGCTATGGGCTCACCGACGCACCGGAAGCCGTCGAGTCCTATGACGTCCTGAATCTGGTCGGCGACCTGGTCGGCCTCGTCAAGGCGCTCGGCGAAGAGCAGGCGATCCTGATCGGACACGATTGGGGAGCCGCCGTCGCCGCCTACGCGGCGCTGCTGCGTCCGGACCTGTTTCCTACCCTCGGGCTGCTGAGCGTTCCTTATGCGCCGAGGCGGCCGACGCGTCCGTCGGCGCGCTTTGCGCTGGCCACGCAGGAGCGCCATTTCTATCAGGAGTATTTCCAGCAGCCGGGGCGGGTTGAGCGGGAACTGGAGGAGGACGTCCGCCGCGCGCTGCTCGGCATCCTGTACACGGCGTCGGGCGACGCGGCCATGACGGGGCGGTCAGCCAATTTCGTGATCTTCGACAAGGCCACGCGCTTCATCGACAACCTGGCGCTACCTGACGAACTCCCTTCGTGGCTGACCGATGCGGACCTGCAATATCTCGCCGGTCAATTCGAGCGGAGCGGATTTTGCGGGCCCATCAACTGGTATCGGAACATTGACCGGAACTGGTCGATGACCGGCTTCCTCGACGGTGCCCGGATTATGCAGCCGACGCTCTTCGTAGCCGGGGAGTTCGATGGGGTGCTGAAAATAGTGGGCAAGGATTTCGACGACCTCGAAGTCAATGTCCCCAATCTCTGGAAGAAGCACTTGGTTCCCAAAGCCGGTCATTGGGTGCAACAAGAGCGTCCGGACGAGGTGAATGAGGTGATCCTGAAGTTCCTCGCCGAACAGTCGAACAATCGATGAAGCCGCCGCGTTTCAAATAAGCGCATAGGCAGGCCGATGCGGGCCGGTAAGACCGGGTAAGACCGCGCTCCACGGGCCTCGCGTTCGCGTGAAGTCCGTGTCGTGTTGCGTGCTCCGTCAGAACATATGGCGAATGCCGGCCTCCACGCCGACCGTCGTGCCTTGCGTGCCGTATAACGCGCCGTTGACCGCCAGGCCCGTGTCCATGCTGCCGTGGTTGTTCACGAAGCCGGCCTGCGCATACACCATCGTCGCCTTCGATAAGCTGTATTGCGCGCCTGTCGCGGCGAGGATCGAGTGATTGTTGGTGTTGTTGCCGTCGCGCGTGACCCAGACGCCGGCATTGAGGTTGAGGGCCGGCGTAACGGTATAGGCCACTCCGCCGGAATAAACGCGGCTGTCGAAGGACCCTGCCACCTTGTAGAGCGCGAACGACGCTTTCACGGTCAGGTTCCCGAACGTATAGCTGCCGCCGACCGTGCGGCCTTCGAAAGCCAGCGTGCTCGCGACCGGAATCGACGCGGCGCTGCCGCCCGCGTTGCCGCTGTAGTACGCCATATCGAGCGCCAGAGGACCGTTGTGATACGTGGCGGCCGCCGAGTATTGCCGGCCGGCCTGATACGTTCCGGCCGAACCGCCGAGCGCCGCCATCACGCTGCCTTGCAGGCCGTAGATATCCGGCGTGGTGTATGACACGGCATTCGGGTTGAACAGCCCGGTCACCAGTACGGAGTCGAGATAGGTGATCAGGCCGCTGCCGAACTGTGAAATGCCGCGCGAATCGGAGCCATACGTCGCGATGAAGAACGGCGAGTATTGCAGGCCGGCCTTGAGCGTGCCGAACCCACCGTCCAGTCCCACCCACGCCTGGCGTCCGAACACATTGCCGTTCGAGTCGCCGATCGCGCCGGTGCCCAGGTTGATACCGCTTTCGAGAGTGAAGATCGCATGCAGGCCGCCGCCGAGGTCCTCGCTGCCTTTCAGGCCGAAGCGTGACGACGATACCCCTCCCGACGAGAACGAGAGTTGCCGGCCGGCATTGCCGCCAGTGGTGGAGTCAATGGTCTTGCTCGTGTAGAGCAGCGAGCCGTCCACGATCCCGTACAACGTGACGCTACTCTGAGCACGCGCGTACGGTGCGATGCTAAGCATGCAGATACCGATCATGCCGAGTGTGGCGCCCATGCGTGCAGGTCGAAATGTGAACATCTGTCAGGTCTCCTGTTTCGATAGTCTCGAATGTCGTTATGGAATAAAAGGGAATAAAAGGCGCGGGACTTCACCCGGCGTGCTGCGGGTACGGCTGGGCGGTACGTTTCGTGATCAGGAGGACGAGGCCCGCCGCGATATACATCACGACCACGAGGTACATGCTGTAGACGGCGTTGCCGGTGTGCTGGACGATCAGTCCGTTGAGGCTCGGGCTTATGGCCGGCCCGAGGTTGCCGAGGCTGCTGATCAGCGCGATGCCGGCGGCGGCCTTGCTGGCCGGCAGGGATTCGCTGACGAGCGCGAAGAAGAGCGGCGTTGCGGCTGCGATGCCGATCGCACCGAACGACAACGCGGCGAGGGAGCCGGGCAGGTTGCCGTGCAGCAGCGTCGTCACCCAGAGGCCGGCCGCCGCGATCATGACGCTCGCCGCGAAGTGCCGCTGCCGTTCGCGCCGCCGGTCCGACCGGCGCCCGAGCACGATCATGCCGACTATCCCGCATGCGTTGGGAATGGTCGTGAGCAGGCTCACGACCAGCACGTCCTTGAGTCCCCAGCTCTGAATCAGCGTCGGCATCCAGAACACGATCATGTAGGTTGCGCCGAGCAGCAGGAAGTACACGAACGAGAGCAGCCAGATGCGCGGGTCGCGCAGCAGTTGGGTGCGTGTCGATGCCTGGCCGCCGGCGGTTTGCGCGATGCCCTGCGCGAGGCTATCGCGCAGCAGTGCTTTCTCGGCCGGCGACAGCCATGCCGCGTCGGCGGCCTTGTCGTCGAGCAGCAGATAGAGCAGCAGGCCGGCTGGCAGTGCGGGCAGTCCTTCGAGCAGGTACAGCCACTGCCAGCCGTGCCAGCCGTTGACGCCGTCGAGATACTTGAGGATCGCACCGCACAGCGGACCGGCAATGACGCCGACGATCGTCGTCGCGGACATGAAGATCGCGATCGCCTGGCCGCGGCGTGCCGGCGGATACCAGTAGGTGAAGTACAGGATCACGCCAGGGAAGAAGCCTGCCTCGAACGTGCCGAGCAGAAAGCGTGCGAGGTAGAACTCTGCCGGTGTCCTGACAAAGAGGATCGCGGTTGCGACGATGCCCCACAGGACCATGATGCGCAGCAGCGTGCGACGCGCGCCGAACTTTTCGAGCAGCAGGTTGCTCGGCACCTCGAACAGGAAGTAGCCGATGAAGAAGATGCCGGCGCCGAGGCCATAGACCGCTTCGCCCCACGGCAAGGTGTGCTTCATCTGCAATTGCGCGTAGCCGATGTTGATGCGGTCGAGGTACGCGATCATGTACGCGAGCAGCAGCACCGGAAGAATGCGCCGGTTGATCTTCGAGAACACGGCATCGACGGGCGTACGGGTGGACGAAAGCGATGGCGGAGTTCGCTTGGCCGCATTGGGGTTCATGTTTTGTCTCCTTATATGTTTCGGGCTGTCTTGCCGGAATCGGCCCGTGCGATTCGTCAGGTCTGCGAGACCTGTGCAGTCTTTTCCTCGTCGCGCAGTTCCTTCTTGGAGATCTTGCCGACGGGCGTTTTGGGCAGCGCCTCGCGGATTTCCAGCGCCTGCACCATCTCGTGCTTGCCGAGCTTGTCCTTCAGGAACGCCTGGAGCTCGGCGAGCGTGAGCACTTGCGCGTCGGGCTTGAGCACGACGAATGCCTTGGGCGACTGGCCGCGGTATGCATCGGGGATGCCGATCACCGCCGCCTCATAGACGTCCGGATGCTGGTAGATCGCCTCTTCCAGCAAGCGCGGGTAGACGTTGTAGCCGCTGCACAGCAGCATGTCCTTGGTGCGGTCGACGATAAAGACGTAGCCGTCTTCATCCATGTAGCCGACGTCGCCGGTGCGCATGAAGCCGTCGGATGTCGTCATGTCGGCGGTGGCTTCGCGGTTGCTCCAGTAGCCGCTCGTCACGTTGAGGCCCTTGATGCAGATCTCGCCGGTGTGGCCGCGCGGCACGTAGCGCGCCGGCGTGCTGAGGTCGAGCATGCGGATCGTAATGCCGGGCAGGGGCAGGCCGCACGAGCCTGCCTTGTGGACGCCCCGCACGGGTGTGTAGGTGCCGGTCGCCGTGGTTTCGGTCATGCCCCAGCCTTCGATCAGCGCGCAGCCTGTGATTGCCGACAAGCGTTGCGCGATTTCCTGCGGCAGCGGTGCGCCGCCGGAGTTGCAGAACTTGAGCGAGGTGAGGTCGCGCCGTCCGATGTCGGGGTGGTTGAGCAGGGCGGTGAACATGGTCGGCACGCCCGGGAAGCAACTGACCTTGTGCCGTTCGATATCGGCGAGCACGGCGGCCGCGTCGAAGCGCGGGTGCTGGATGATCTCGGCCGCGTTGAGAATGCCGAACAGCATGTTGACGGTCAGCGCGTAGATATGGAACGGCGGCAATACGGCGAGGATGCGTTCCTCGCCATCCGCCAGGACCGGCGGCTCGCCCTGCATGGTTTCGCGAAGCTGGGTAACTGCCGCGACGAGATTGGCGTGCGACAGCATCGCGCCTTTCGGCAGGCCGGTTGTGCCGCCGGTGTACTGCAGGACGGCGAGCGCGTGAAGCGGGTCTGCGATCGCGTGCGGGACGAAGCTGCCATCGTTGTCGAGCAGTTGCGCGAAGCTCAGGTGCCGATCGTCCCACCGTACATCGGCAAGAGAGCCATGTGCGGCGATACGTTCTGCCGCTTCGCCGCTGGCTTCGGCCATTTCCGCCATCGTGCCGACGATCAACCGTTTCAGCCGGGTCGTCTCGAGCATCGGTGCCATCTGCGGATAGAGCGACGCCGCGTCGAGCGTGAACAGGACGTCGGTGCGGCTGTCGTGAATCTTGTGCTCGAGCACTTTCGCGGCATCGAGCGGCGAATAATTGACCACGGTGCCGCCAGCCTTCAGGATGCCGAAGAAAGCAATTACGTAGTGCGGCGTGTTCGGCAGGTGCAGGCCGACGTGCACGCCGGGTCCCACGCCGAGGCGTTGCAGACCCTTTGCCGCGCGGCTGGAAAGCGTGAGCAGCTCGGCAAAACTCAGGCGCCTGCCCTCGAACTGCAGTGCCGGCTTGTCGGGCCAACGGGCAGCGCTGTCGTCGAGCAGCTGCTGCACGGGCACCGGCGCGATCTCGATGTTCCAGTGCACGCCGCTCGGGTAGGACTTGATCCAGCACAGGTCTTCCATGGGGTCTCGCTCGGTTCCTCTGGTTTGGGTGTCCGCTGAACCACGTTCCGCTCTGGACGTCAGATTGCCGCCGTCATGCGATCGGCGCGGGTCGTAGGCGACTGGACACGTGACGCAGCGTACTGAGCGTGCTTTGTCAACGGAAGGTTCGATTGGTCCGGTTTGCCGGTTCGTTCTGGACGAAGCCGGACGGGCGATGCTGGCAAGGCAAGCAGCACGGGCTTTGCCGCGCTAGCGGCGAGCCAGGCTAAGGGAAATCACCATGGACGTTGGGGCGCATCGGCCCTCGTGGCAATGTAGTTGGCGCAGATCAGACCGCCGGCATGCTTGCCGGGGCGGCGAAGGCGTCCATCAGTTGTTGCCGGAACCACCGGTTGGCCGGGTCGGCGTCGGAGTTCGCATGCCAGTAGAGGTATGCATCCGCCGACGCCGTGTCGAGCGGGCACGGATGCATCTGGTTGTCGAAGAGCGCGTTGAGGAGCCGTGCATAGCGGCCGGGCATCGTGAGCAGCAGGTCGGTCTGGCTCACCACCCGGCAGGCCGCGAAATAGTGAATGCACCGCAGCCGCACACGCCGCTGCAGGCCGAGTTTCACGAGCTCCATGTCCTCGAGCCCCAGCCCGCGGCGCCGGCTCGTGACGAGCACGTGCTGCTCCGCAACGTAGCTTTGCACGGAGAGCCGCCGACCCACGCGCGGATGGCCGCAGCGGCTCAGCACGACAAGTTCGTCCGATGCGAGGCGCTCGCTGCGCACGGTCTGCGGAATGGACAGCACGACGTCGATCGCGGCGTCGAGCGCGCCCGATTGCAGGTCCGACTCGAGTGTGCGCCGGTCGTGGTGCACGGACGCGATGTCGATCGCCGGTGCGTGCTCGACCACGTGCTTCATCAGCGGCGGCAGCACGACCGATTCGAGCACGTCGCGCACGCCGAGCGAGAAACGCTTGGTCGTCGATTCAACGTCGAACTGGTTCGTCTCGTGCAGCGTCAGCTCGAACGAGCGAAGCGCTTCGCGCACCCGGCCGATGATCGACCGGGTGAACGGCGTGGGCACCATCACGTGTCCCTGCCGTTCGAATAGCGGGTCGCCGAGCAGCTCACGCAGGCGGTTCAGCGCATGGCTGAGCGCCGACTGGCTCAGGTTCAGCTGTTCGGCCGCGCGCGTGATGCCGCCTTGCGTATAGATGCACTCGAGCGCGACGAAGAGGTTGAGGTCAACTCTGGATATATGCATGAAATGAGTTGGTCGCTATTCGAACTATTCATTTGTCTCATTATGCATGGGTGCGTAGTCTGGCGGAAGGAGACAAATGCATGGGATAGATGCGAGGCTGGACGAGTTCGATTACATCGACATCACCGACGCCTGTTCCCGCCGACAACCGCATGAGCGAGATCCTTTCCACCACGACCGCCATCAGGTCCGCGCATCGCTTCGATGTCTCGCGGCTCGAGACGTGGCTATGCGCGCGCATCCACGGTTTTCGCGGACCGCCGGAGGTCGCGCAATTCTCGGGCGGCCAGTCGAATCCAACCTATCTGCTGACCACGCCGGCGGCAAAGTATGTGCTGCGCCGCAAGCCACCGGGAACGCTGCTGCCGTCCGCGCATGCGATCGATCGCGAATACCGTCTGCTCACCGCGCTGCGTGGAACCGGGGTGCCGGTCGCTGACCCGTACTGCTATTGCGACGATGCGTCGGTGATCGGCTCCGAGTTCTATGTGATGAGCTACGTGAACGGGCGTGTGCTGTGGGACGCGCGTCTGCCCGGCATGACGCCAGATGAGCGCCGCGCGGTCTTCGACGAGATGAATCGCGTGATGGCGGCGTTGCATACGCTCGACATTGACGCGCTCGGGTTGCGAGATTACGGCCGGACTGGTAGCTACTTCGAGCGCCAGGTGTCGCGCTGGACCAAGCAATATTGCGCGTCGCAGACACATCGGATCGAATCGGTCGAGCGGCTGATCGCGTGGCTGCCCGAGCACATGCCTACGCGCGAGACGACTGCGCTGGTGCACGGCGATTTTAGCCTGCACAACATGATGTTCGCGCCGGACGAACCGCGAATCATCGCGGTGCTGGACTGGGAGCTGTCTACGCTCGGCGACCCGTTCGCCGATTTCGCGTATCTGTGCCTCGCATGGCATATGCCGTCCGATGGAGGGCGCGGGCTTGGCGGGTTAAGCGCGGCGGAGATCGCCTCGCTCGGCATTCCGCAGGAATCCGCGTTCGTGAGCGAATACTGTCGCCGTACCGGCGTCGAGAAGGTCGACGCGCGCGAATGGAACTTCTATCTCGCGTACAACTTCTTTCGCGGCGCGGCGATCCTGCAGGGGATCACCAAACGTGCGCTCGACGGCAACGCGAGCAATGAGCACGCACTCGAATTCGGTCAGCGCGCCGCGGTGTTGGCCGATCTCGGCTGGACCTGCGCCGAGCGCGCAATGAACGTTAAGACGTCGCGCTTGATCGCTGCATGCACTCACAAGGAGCAACACAAATGAATTTTGAGCATTCGGACAAGGTCATCGAGCTTCAGCATCGTGTCTCTGCGTTCATGGAGACATACGTGTACCCGAACGAGGAGCGGTATCACCGAGAGGTCGGCGAAGGCGATCGCTGGCAGCCGGTGCCGCTGATCGAGGAGTTGAAGGCGCGCGCCAAGGCGGAGGGCTTATGGAACCTGTTTCTGCCCGGCTCCGGTTATGGTCCCGGGCTGACGAACAGCGAATACGCACCGCTGTGCGAATTCATGGGGCGTTCGCTGTGGGCGCCGGAGGTGTTCAACTGCTCCGCGCCCGATACGGGCAACATGGAAGTGCTGGTCCGCTACGGCACGCCGGAGCAGAGAAAGGAATGGCTCGAGCCGCTGCTGCGCGGCGAGATCCGTTCGGCGTTCGCGATGACAGAGCCGCTCGTGGCGTCGTCGGACGCGACGAACATCGAGAGCTCGATCGTGCGCGACGGCAACGAGTACGTGATCAACGGTAGGAAATGGTGGACGTCCGGGGCGAACGATCCGCGCTGCAAGGTGTTCGTGTTCATGGGCAAGACCGACCCGGATTCGGCAGATCGCCATCGCCAGCAGTCGATGATCCTCGTGCCGCGCGACACGCCTGGCATCACGATCCTGCGTCATCTGCCGGTCCTCGGCTTCGACGACGCGCCGCACGGCCATGCGGAAATCCTGTTCGAGAACGTGCGCGTGCCGGTAACCGGCATGCTGCTCGGCGAGGGACGCGGTTTCGAGATTGCGCAGGGACGTCTCGGGCCGGGGCGCATTCATCACTGCATGCGTCTCGTCGGTCTCGCCGAGCGTGCACTGGAAGTGATGTGCAAGCGCAGCCTGTCGCGCACGGCGTTCGGGCGCGCGATCGCGGAGCAGTCGGTCACGCAGCAGCGCATTGCCGATGCGCGCATCGCTATCGACGAGACGCGTTTCCTCGTGCTGGACGCGGCGCACAAGATGGATACCGTCGGCAACAAGGTGGCCGCGCGCGAGATTGCGATGATCAAGGTCGCGGCGCCGAACATGGCGTGCAACGTAATCGACTCGGCGATCCAGGCATGCGGCGGGTACGGCATGCAGGACCGCTTCTTGGCCCACGCGTATGCGGCCGCGCGTTCGCTGCGTATCGCGGATGGCCCCGACGAGGTTCATCGCAACCAGATCGCGCGGATGGAGCTGGCCCGTTATCACAACGCGTCGTGAGCGGCGCAACGATGCCTGTACGGTTATCTATACAGGAAACGACATGACAGTGGAGTACAAGGTGCAGGATGGCGTCGCGCTGATCACGCTCGACAATCCCCCCGTCAACAGCCTCGGACACGCGACGCGCCTCGGCATCGTCGAAGGCGTCGCGCGCGCCGCGGACGATGACAGCGTGCGTGCAATCGTCATCACAGGCGCCGGAAAGGCGTTCTCGGGCGGCGCAGATATCCGCGAGTTCAACACGCCGAAGGCGGCACAGGAGCCATCGCTGCACACCGTCATCGAGGCCGTCGAATCGAGCGCGAAGCCGGTCGTCGCCGCGCTTCATTCGGTGGCGATGGGCGGCGGGCTGGAATTGGCAATGGGTTGCCACTATCGCGTAACCGCGCCGGGTACGCTGATCGCGTTGCCGGAGGTGAAGCTGGGGCTCTTGCCGGGCGCGGGCGGCACGCAGCGTCTGCCGCGTGCGGTCGGCCTGGAGCCGGCGCTGAACATGATCGTGTCCGGCGACACCGTGCCGTCGGACAAGCTTGCCGGCAGCGGCCTGTTCGACCAGGTGATCGATGACGACCTGCTGGCCGGCGCGATCGCGTTCGCGCAACGCGCGGCGGACAGCGGCAAGCTGCCGAAGCTGCGCGAGCGGAAGGTCGCGCACGAGAACCCGGAAGGTTTCCTGCAGCACGCGCGCAATACGATCGTAGCCGCCGCGAAGCATTTTCCCGCGCCGGGGAGGTGCGTGGACGCCGTGCAGGCCGCTGTCCAAAAGCGCTTCGACGACGGCATCCAGTTCGAGCGCTCGCTTTTCATCGAACTGATGGATACGCCGCAATCGCGCGCACTGCGTCATGCGTTCTTCGGCGAACGGGCCGCCGGCAAGATTCCCGATGTTCCCGAGGACACTCCCCTGCGCCAAGTGGAGCGCGTCGCGGTGATCGGCGCGGGCACGATGGGCGGCGGCATCGCGATGAACTTCCTGAACGCGGGCATTCCGGTCACGATCCTGGAGACCGCGCAAGCCGCGCTCGAGCGCGGCGTCGCGACGATCCGCAAGAATTACGAGAACAGCGCGAAGAAGGGCAAGCTCACGCAGGAGCAGGTCGAACAACGCATGGGGCTCCTCACGCCGTCGCTGTCCTATGACGACCTCCGCGACGTTGATCTGGTCGTCGAGGCGGTGTTCGAGGAAATGGGCGTCAAGGAAAGCGTGTTCAAGCGCCTCGATGAAGTCGCGAAGCCCGGGGCCATTCTCGCGTCGAATACCTCGACGCTCGATGTCGACAGAATCGCCAGTTTCACGAAGCGGCCGCAGGACGTGGTCGGCATGCACTTCTTCAGCCCCGCCAACGTGATGAAGCTGCTGGAAGTCGTGCGCGGCGCGAAGACGTCGAGCGACGTGCTTGCCACCGTGATGCAGATCGCGAAGCGGATCAGGAAGACCGCGGTCGTGTCGGGCGTCTGCGACGGCTTCATCGGCAACCGCATGATCGAACAATACGGCCGTCAGGCCGGCTTCCTGCTCGACGAGGGTGCGCTGCCCGAGCAGATCGACAAGGCCATCGAGAAGTTCGGTTTCGCCATGGGGCCGTTCCGCATGGGCGACCTTGCAGGCAACGATATCGGCTGGGCGATCCGCAAGCGCCGCGCGATCGAGCGGCCGGACATGCAGTACTCGAAAACCGGTGATCTGCTCTGCGAAATGGGCCGCTTCGGCCAGAAGACCGGCGCGGGCTGGTATGACTACAAGGCGGGCGACCGCAAAGCGCATCCGTCGCAGGACGTGAACGAGATGATCGAGCGGCACTCGCGCGATCTCGGCCTCACGAGGCGCAAGATTTCCGACGAAGAGATCGTCGAGCGCCTCGTATATGCGCTCGTCAACGAAGGTGCGAAGATTCTGGAAGCGGGGATTGCGTCGAAGGCATCGGACATCGACATGGTCTATCTGACTGGCTACGGCTTCCCGCTCTTCGTCGGCGGACCGATGCTCTATGCAGACACTGTGGGCCTCTACAACGTGCTGCAGGCGGTGCGCCGCTACAGCACGGGCTACCTCGGCCAAGCGTGGCTGCCGGCGCCGTTGCTCGAGCGTCTCGCGGCGCAAGGCAAAGGTTTCAACGACTGAAGCGGGAGAAGCCAATATGACTGATGCAGTGATTGTTTCCACCGCTCGCGCGGGGCTTGCGAAGAGATGGAAGGGCGCGGCCGGCCCCTTCGAGGTGCTGTGATGAGCTCGCTACTGGTGTCGCGCCGCGACCTGAACTTCCTCCTCTACGAATGGCTCGACGTCGAGTCGCTCACGCGGATTCCACGGTTTGCGGACCATTCCCGCGAGACGTTCGACGCCGTGCTCGATACCAGCGAGCGCATCGCGACCGAACGCTTCGCGCCGCACAACAAGAAGAACGATCAGCAGGAGCCGCATTTCAACGGCACCACGGTCCACATCATTCCCGAAGTGAAGGCGGCGCTGAAAGTCTTCCGGGACGCGGGGCTGATGGCCGCGGGACAGGATTTCGAGCGCGGCGGCATGCAGTTGCCAGCTGTCATCGAGAAGGCTGCGTTCGGTTATTTCGTTGCGGCCAATGCGGGTACCAGCTCGTATCCGTTCCTGACTATGGGCAACGCCAATCTGCTGATCGCGCACGGCACGCCTGCGCAGATCGACACGTTTGCGCAACCGCAGATCGAAGGACGTTTCTTCGGCACGATGTGCCTCTCGGAGCCGCAGGCGGGGTCGTCGCTGTCGGACATCACCACGCGCGCGGACCTCGAAGGGACGTCGCCGTGGGGGCGTCAGTACCGCTTGAGCGGCAACAAGATGTGGATTTCCGCCGGCGAGCATGAACTGTCGGACAACATCGTCCATCTGGTGCTTGCAAAGACACCGGGGCCGCACGGCAAACCGATTCTGGGCGTAAAAGGGATTTCGCTCTTCATCGTGCCGAAGTTCCTTGTCCGTCCCGATGGCACCTTAGGTGAGCGCAACGACGTCGTGCTGGCCGGCCTGAACCACAAGATGGGCTATCGCGGGACGACGAACTGTCTCCTGAACTTCGGCGAAGGCACGCGGTTCCGGCCGAAGGGGCCGGACGGGGAGCCGCGTGCGGGCGCGATCGGTTACCTCGTCGGCGAGGAGCACCACGGCCTCGCGTACATGTTCCACATGATGAACGAGGCGCGCATCGGCGTCGGCATAGGCGCCACGATGCTCGGCTACACTGGCTACCTGCATGCGCTCGATTACGCCCGCACTCGCGTGCAGGGCCGGCCTGTCCTGTCGTCTGGCAAGGACGCCGCGTCGCCGCAGATTCCGCTCGTCGAGCATGCCGACGTGCGCCGCATGCTGCTCGCGCAGAAAGCGTATGTGGAAGGCGCGCTCGGCCTGAATCTGTACTGCGCGCGGCTGATCGACGAGGCGCGGGATGCAGCCGACGCGGCCGCGCGGCGCAAGCTCGGGCTACTGCTCGACATCCTCACGCCGATCGCGAAGAGCTGGCCGTCGCAGTGGTGCGTCGAGGCCAACAGCCTCGCGATCCAGGTTCATGGTGGTTACGGCTATACGCGTGAATACAACGTCGAGCAGTTCTATCGCGACAACCGTTTGAACCCGATCCACGAGGGCACGCACGGCATCCAGGCGCTGGACCTGCTCGGGCGCAAGGTCGTGGTGCAGGACGGCGCTGCATTGACGGCCCTGGCCGAGCGCGTGCAGGCCTGCATCGACCGTGCACGCACAGCTGGCGACATCGAACTGGCGGGCTACGCGCGTGCGCTCGGCGACGCCGTCCAGCAGCTCGGCCAAGTCACGCGTGCGTTGTGGGCCGCCGGAGATCCGCGCGTGACGCTCGCGAACGCATCGGTCTATCTGGAGGCGTTCGGCCATGTCGTCGTCGCATGGATCTGGCTGGAGCAGGCCGTCTGCGCGGCGCGTGCGTTCGCGAACGCGCAGGGCGACGATGCCGCCTTCTATCGCGGCAAGCTGGAGGCTGCGCGCTATTTCTTCCGCTGGGAACTCCCGAAGACCGGCTCGCAGTTCGCGTTGCTAGCTTCGCTCGATACGACCACGCTCGACATGAAGGACGACTGGTTCTGAATCTGTCGTGCAATCCGACGTGAAAACAACATAGTTCTGGAGACATCATGGGTACGTTGAAGCAGTTGTTCGATCTTTCCGGCAAGACGGCGCTCATTACGGGCGGCTCGCGCGGGCTCGGCCTGCAGGTGGCTGAAGCATTGGGCGAGCAGGGTGCGCGCATCGTCTTGTCCGCACGCAAGGCTGGCGAGCTGCGGGAGGCGCAAGCGCACCTGAAGTCGCTCGGCATCGACGCCGACTGGATCGCCGCAGACGCGGCACTGGACATTGACATCCAGCGTCTTGCCGACGAGACGCTCGCAAAACTGGGCCACATCGACATTCTCGTCAATAACGCCGGCGCCACGTGGGGCTCCCCCGCCGAGGACCATCCGGTCGAAGCGTGGGACAAGGTGATGAACCTGAACATTCGCGGGTTGTTCCTGCTCACGCAGCAGATCGGCAAGCGCTCGATGATCCCGCGCCGGTACGGCAGGATCGTCAATATGGCTTCGGTTGCTGGCCTGCGAGGCAACCCGCCCGATTCGCTCAACACTGTCGCCTATAACACCAGCAAGGGCGCAGTCGTGAATTTCACGCGTGCGCTCGCTGGCGAATGGGGGAAGTACGGCATTACTGTCAATGCGATTGCACCGGGATTTTTCCCGTCGAAGATGACGCGCGGCGCGCTCGAGCACCTCGGGGTCGAGAAGCTGGCAGCGGACCTGCCATTGCAGCGGATTGGCGACGACGAGGATCTGAAGGGTGTCAGCTTGCTGTTCGCGTCGGACGCCAGCAAGCACATTACTGGACAGATACTTGCTGTGGACGGTGGCGCGAGCGCCGTGCTGTGATAGCGACGTGACGACAACGCAGGGGAGGGGGTAGGTGACAGACTTCAATGGAAAGGTCGCGGTCGTGACGGGAGCCGGCTCGGGGTTCGGCCGCGAGTTCGCTCGCGCAGGTGCAGCGCTCGGCATGAAGCTCGTGCTGGCCGATGTGCAGCAGGACGCGCTCCACGACACGGTGAAGGAGCTCGAAGCGCGTGGCGCACAGGTGATTGCACAGCGTGTCGACGTGAGTCGCGCAGAACAGGTCGAAGTGCTCGCGGAGTCGGCGTTTTCCAGGTTCGGCGCAGTGCATCTGCTGTTCAACAACGCCGGCGTCGGCGGCAGCGGCGGGCTCGTATGGGAGAGCACCGTGCAGGACTGGGAGTGGACGCTGGGCGTGAACCTGTGGGGTGTCGTGCACGGCATACGCGCATTCGTGCCGCGCATGCTCGCAGCGGCACGGCTAGACCTGGACTATCGCGGCCACATCGCGAACACCGCGTCGATGGCGGGGCTCGTCAATGCGGCCATGATGGGGACTTACAGTGTGTCGAAACACGCGGTGGTATCGCTTTCGGAAACGCTGTTTCACGATCTTTCGCTTACCGGCGAGCAAGTGCGGTGCTCGGTGCTGTGTCCGTACTTCGTGTCGACCGGGATCACGCGCTCAGAGCGCAATCGTCCCACTGAGCTGGCCGAAGAAGGACCGCTGACCCGATCGCAGCAGGTCGCCAAGGCCATGAACGAGAAGGCGGTGAGCGCGAGCCGGGTCAGCGCGAAACAGATTGCCCAGATGACCTTCGACGCCATTCGAGATGGGAGCTTCTACATCTATTCGCATCCGCACCGGCTTGCCGGCGTCGAAAGCCGCATGACCGACCTGTTGACGGCGCGCAATCCGGTCGACCCGCTGGCAGCACAGCCGGAGGTGCGCGCGGCACTTGAGGCGGCGGCGCGGATAAGGAACGAATTTATTTGATCAGGTCGCCCATACGGAACAACTGATTGCGGGTTTCGATCGGAATCAGGGTCGCGCTCCTTAAGGAGAATGCGGGATTGCATGGAGAGGAACCCCCCGCAACCAGTTGCTAGCTATCTTGGTGGACACTATCCTCACGTGCTATACCGCTTTGCTCAAGATGAGTTCGCCGTGCGCCCTCGACCAAATGCGACCGAACTTGTCTGACCGGGCATAGGTTGGAAATCGGTCGAACCATCCAATAGCTTTTTAACGGGCATCTACAACGCCGTCGCCGGGGCGGCGGTTGCGGACCTCGCGCTATCCATCTTCGAAGCGCTCTCTGAGGTCACAACCTGATAGTTGAGCGATGGTAGGTTCGACTTGCATATCGTGATGCCAAGCGCAGCTTTTTTCTCCGCTACCGCTCGCTCCACGAGCTCAGGTGATGCGACATTGAGATTAAGGGTTATCTGCGGATAGCGATCGCAAAATTCACCGATCGCCATGGAAACCGGGTCTGCTGGCGTGAAGGCGCTGTGGTCAATGAGCCAGATCGACAGTTCGCCGCGAATCTCGTTCTTCGCTGTTCCCAGCACCTCGCGAAATTCGTCGATGGCGTCCAGTAGGCGCAGCGTAGCAGCGTAGGCGACCTGACCCTCTGCGGTAAGTTAGCAACCCGGCACTAACCCTGACCACTACCGGCGGAACCCAGCAGCCGACGCTGACCCAGAACCGCTATCAGCAAGTCTTGTGTAAGGGTACCCTTAACCTTTATAGGTATTTGCTGATAAAAAATACAGTGGCTCCTGAATGCGAGGAGCCGGGTTAGCACGGAGAATTGATCGGCAGCAAGAGTCTGCTTGTGTCTGATATCGCGCCTCGATTTGGCGGTTAGCGCCAATTCCTCAAGGTGCGATGATCTCCATGGCAATTTTACTGAGGCAAGATGGGATGGTTGCGATTACGGTGAGGGGCCAAATACATGAATAAACCATCGCCGACCGAAGACAGTGCCGCGAGTATCGATCCGAGCCCGATACCGCCTGCCATTCGAGCCGATACTTATACGCAAGAACAAGCTGATCCGCTACGCGAATACCAGGAAGATATGGATCGTCAACTGGTTGAACACACTGCGGATCTGCTCGAACGAAATCGGCGGCTACAAGAGGAAATCGCCGGCTGGAAGAAGACATTCGAAGAAGGACAAGGCAAATCGGAGGGGCGCTTGCATCGCCTCGCAGGAAATATTCCTGGATTTCTCTACACCTTTCGCATGTCTTCCGACGGGCGCTTCAGTTTTCCGTTTGCCAGTGACGGGATCCGGGAAATCTATGATCTGGACCCGGACGACGTCGCAACCGATATGGCGCCGCTCCATGCAATGGCTCATCCGGATGACCGGCTATCCATTGAGGAGGCTATCGGGAAATCCGCTCGCGAACTCAGCTTTTTCAACGTTGAATTTCGGGTGCTCAATCCCGTGAGGGGCGAACTCTGGATAGAGTCTCGCTCCATGCCGGAGCGAGAGCCGGACGGCGGCGTCCTGTGGCATGGCGTCATGTTCGACATTGGCGCGCGCAAGGCGGCCGAGATGGCGCTGCGTGCAAGCGAACAGCGCTACCGGGAAATCTTCGACAATGTGTCCGACGCGCTCTTTTTGCTGGAGGTCACAGCCGATTCGACGTTCCGTTTTATCGAAGTCAATCCCGCCGTCGAAAGGCTGATGGAACTGTCTCGCGACGAGATCGTCGGGAAGCATGTGGAGGAACTCATGAGCAGCGAACAGGCTCATCGCCTGATTGCGAGCTTGCGGCGGTGCCTGGAGGTCGACGCGCGCATTGATGAAGAGGTCGAACTCGATCTGCCTGCCGGATCCTATGCTTTCCATGTGGATTTTCTTCCAGTGCGGGGCGTTACTGGCGGACGCGTTCGTCGCGTTGCCGGGATTGCGCGAGATATCACCATACGCAAGCAGCACGAAGCGGTACTGCAGGAACGCGGCGAACTGGCGTTGAGACTAAGGAAACTGGTAGAGATTGCACCGGGTGTGCTAGGCGAATTCTTGCTGTCACCCAATGGAAACGTGAGCATGCCGAACGCGTCGGATCAATTGGAAGAACTCATCGGCCTCAGCCGTGAGGATGTCATGGAGGACGCATCCCGTATCCATCCATTGATACATCCGGACGACCTTCCTAAACACCTGGCGTCCATTGCCGAGTCAGCCCACACGATGGAGCCTTGGCACGATGAGTTTCGAGTGCGGCATCCGCGCAAGGGCGACGTCTGGATCGAAGGACGTTCCATACCTGATCGTGAGCCGGATGGCGGAATTCGATGGTATGGATTCCTCCATGACGTGACCGGGCGCAAGCGTACGGAGGCGTTGCTGCATGCCAGCGAAGAGAAGTTTCGTACGTTGGCGGAGCACTCACCCGATGTTATTGGTCGCTACGACAGGGAAGGCAAGCGCATTTACGTTAATCCGCAATATGAACGGATCAGCGGCGCTTCGCCGGCGCAGTGTCTTGGCAAGACAGCGCTTGAGTTCGCGTTTTTACCGCCGTTGGTGGCTGCGCAGTTCTCGCAAAAGCTCATGGAGGCGATGGAATCCGGAGTCACCGCCGAGATCGATTTCAACTGGACAAAGGACGGGAAAGCGATATGGTGGTTCGTGCGTATCGTGCCCGAGTTCGACGCGAATGGCGAAGTGGCCAGCGCATTGGCCATCTCATGCGACATTTCGGAGCGCAAGGAGATTGAGGAAGTGCTGCGCGCCCTGGTCACGCGTCGCGACGCGGATCGGGAGGAGGAGCGCCGCCGTATTGCCCGGGAGCTTCACGACGAACTCGGGCAGCAGTTGTCGGCGGTGCGCATGAAGGTCGGTGTGCTCGACCTGCAGTTCGGCAAGGACCAGCCACTGCTGCGCAAGGAGATGGCGCGTCTGCTGGCGCTGGTGGACAAGACTATTCAGGTCACCCGGGATGTATCGACCTCACTACGGCCGGCAGTGCTGGACATGGGCATTATCGCGGCGCTGGAATGGCTAACGGTAGAGTTTTCCCAATACAGCGGGCTTCCGTGCGACCTGGACGTGTCCGAACGCGAGGTCGACCTGAGCGAGGAAATGGCGGTCGCCGTGTTCCGTATCACCCAGGAGTCACTGACGAACGTGGCACGCCATTCGAAGGCGGACAGCATCCAGGTCACCTTTAATCTCGAGCAGGAAACCATCTTCCTCGAGGTAAAGGACAACGGCGTTGGGTTCGATTCGGAAAGCTTGCAGAAGTCGGATTCGTTCGGTCTCTTTGGAATCCGCGAGCGCGCAATTGCGGTTGGCGGCGAAGCCCTCGTTTCCAGCAAGCCTGGTTGCGGTACCGTGGTACAGGTGCACATTCCGCTGGAAAAGGGGGAGCGCTCGGGTGGAGGTGGAGACGAAGACGCGGTCGTCCTCAGGCGTCTATCCGCTGCGAGCCTCGATCGAGCCGGCATCTCCCAATTCCGCGGACGGTTCAGGCCGGACAAGGAAGGGAAATGAAATAGGCTTGCCTGGGCTGGAACCCGGATGTGCAAAGCTGCGGAGATCGCCTATCCTTGCGCAGCAACAATAAGGCGACGTGGCGACGGTCTGCCGGATAGACAAAGGAGATCGAGTGATCCGACATCCAGACGATGCGTACGGAATACCGGCGTACGAGTGCTGTCCTATGGTTGAGCCTATGCATGGGCTCGCTTGTCCAGGCTTTGCCAGGAGGAATGGCACATGGCCTTGATGGAACATTTTTCGACGGCGGAAGTGCAGGCAAACGATCGCATCGGGCTCTGGAACCAGATCGTCGGGCAGACCTTTCGCGGTGGCGCCGTCGATGCTCAGCAAGACGATTTCCTCGCGGAATTCTGGCGCTGGAATGTCGGCCCCATCCGGCTGATGCGCGCAAAATCCCAACGCTCGACGGTGACGCGATGGAAGCAATCCCGTGCAGACGACGCTGACGCGGGCCGGCTGATCCTGCATATTCAAAACCGGGGGGCTTCGCAAACCACACAACATGCGCGTTCGGCAACTCTGTCGGCTGGAGACCTGACGCTGTGTGACGCCGCCAGCCCCTATACGCTCGATATTTCGGATGGCAACGATCTCCTTGTTCTCGATGTTCCGGTGTCGTGCTTTGACCATCCGGACAAGGTGACGGGTTTGATAACGCAGCGACTGTCCAGTGGCAGCCCGCACGTCGCGCTGTTGCGGCGCTTTGTCCTGTCGCTCTGGGATGAATTCGGTGGCTGGGTATCGGAAAACGAAGACGATACGGCTCTGGGACGCGCCCTTTCCGAGCTCGCCGGCCTGGCGTTGTCGCCAGACGCGATTATCGATGTCGCGGGAACGAACGAGGATCGCGAAAGAATTCGCAACTGGATACAGGAAAGGTTGACCGACCCCGACCTTTCAACCTCAATGATCGCCAACCGGTTGAATCTTCCGGTGCGAACCATACAGGACATATTCGCGCGCATGGGAACCACGCCAACGCAATACATTCTTCGCCATCGGCTCGAACGTGCGCACTCAATGCTGATCGATCATGCCGACAGGTCGGTCACCGACATTGCTTTTGAGGTGGGTTTCAACGACTCCAATTATTTCAGCCGAGCGTTCAAAAGGCGTTTTGACGTAACACCCAGCATGCTAAGAGCGAGATTGCGAAAATCTTCATGAGGAGGGGTGTTAAATGGCGGCGTTGCCGCCACCACTTAGCGGCTCACTTGCAACTACATTCTCAGCACAGGCTTTAGTGCAATGCCTTTGGCCGAGTCCTGCATAGCCTGATTTATCTGCCCGAACTCATAGAAACGGATAAGACGGTCGAACGGGAAACGACCCTGTCGCCAGAGTTCAATCAGTTTCGGAATGAACAGCTTGGGAACACAGTCTCCCTCGATGGCTCCGCCAACAGACTGCCCGAAGAACAGGCTGTTGATCGGCAGGGTAATCGATGCCCCCGGAGACGATACACCGAGGATGACGCACTGACCGAGCGGCAGCAGCGATTCGACCGCCTGCTGAATCACCGCTGGCACGGCCGTTGTGTCCAGCGAATATCCCACGCCGCCACAGAGCGCGCGGATCGCGTCGACGGCATTACCCTCCGCCGCATTGATCGTATGCGTCGCCCCGAGTTCCTTCGCCAGCGTGAGCCGGTTGGCATGGACATCCACCGCTATGATGGTCGTGCAGCCGACAACCTGTGCGGCCATGATGGCCGAAAGCCCGACTGCTCCCGCGCCGAAGACCGCAATGGAAGACCCGATCGCGGGCTTGAGCTTGTTCATCACCGTGCCTGCACCGGTCTGGATTCCGCAACCCAGAGGACCAAGCAGTGCCAGGTCAACATCCTTTGGAACTTTGACGGCGTTGCGTTCGTTGGCAAGCGCATAGCTTGCGAATGCCGACTGACCGAAGAAATTTCCGCTGATATCGACGCCATCGCAACAGATGGTGGCGCTTCCATCGGCGCGGCGTCCGGAAAAATTGAGCGGTAGCGCCTGATAACAATAAGTGGGAAGGCAGCGCAGGCAGTTGGGGCATTTCCCGCACGATGCAACAGTCAGTACGACGTGATCGCCAACGGCAAGTTCGGTCACGGCCGACCCGATCTTTTCCACCACGCCAGCGCCTTCATGGCCGAGGACGGCCGGAAGCGGTACCGGCAAATGCTGGTCACGCACGCTGACGTCTGTATGGCAGAGGCCCGTGGCGACGATGCGCACCAGTACTTCGTCATCCTGAGGTTCGTCGAGCGTAACGGTTTTCAGTTCCCAATCCGCACCGCAACATTGCGTCACGGCTGCAAGTGTCTCGATCATGGTCTTTCCTTATTCTTTTGAGGAGAGTCCGGCGGCGGGCGGCATCCGGTCAAATCGGGCGGTTCCGGGCAGGTCCGGCATCCAGGACACGGCGCGGTCACAATAGATCTGCATCTGGGGAGCCGGCATTGAAGGGGAATCCATCAATCCCGCCTTGATGACGGTGATGCCTTGCTCATCGGTTGCGGCGCTGATGGTCTGCACCGGCGAACCGCACACGCCGCAAAAGCGCCGCGAGATTGCCTGACCGCTGTCGCTGACATCCATGAATTCCGAGAGCGTTCCTTCGATGTCGACCGCGGCCGCAGGCACGATCATGGCCGCGGAAAATGCCGAGCCACTTTGTTTCTGGCAATGCCGGCAATGACATAGCGCAACCGCGAGCGGCTCGGCGGCCAACGAAAGCCTTACTCCTCCGCAAAGACAAGATCCCCGATAAACGGTGTCGCCCATTTGTATCCTCCTTTTTCGTCTCTTGAATAGTTATTCAACCCTCTGCATGCCCGAGAGCCGCGCTTGTATTTGACTCACGACACAGTCTGCTCGCGAGGCGATGGTCGATCTCGCACTCCAGCGCGAACCTCATCCGCACAATTGCGCAATACGTTCGACGTGCTTCAGCGTTTTCCCCTATCAGTCCCTGCTTGCATTCGTTTGAAATTAACTTATTATTGATAATAGATATTAAATATAACTAAAAGTTAAACCTGAAAGGAGACACCTTCATGAGTACTGCCCCACAACACGACACAGCGTATGAGCGCAAGACACTTGTCCTGCTTGGTCTTGGGTTCGGCCTCGTTGGTCTTGATCGATGGATCGTCGCGCCGTTGTTTCCGCACATGATGCATGACCTCGGGCTCAATTTTCAGCAGCTCGGCAGCCTGATCGGCATCCTGAGCGTGACATGGGGAGTGTGGGCTATCGCAATGGGGCCGGTATCCGACCGTATCGGCCGGAAGAAAATTCTCGTGGTCACTATGGTCGCCTTCTCCCTGTTATCGAGCCTGTCCGGGCTGGCCACGAGCTTCGCGAGTCTGATGCTGATCCGCGCGGTGATGGGGATTGCCGAGGGCGCGTTTACGCCGGCCAGCGTTGCTGCCACCGGCGAGGCGTCGTTACCATCGCGGCGCGGCTTCAACCAGGGTTTGCAACTCAGCATGTTCTCGTTGCTCGGTCTTGGTTTCGCCCCCATTCTCGCCACGCAGTTGCTGCGCGTAGTGCCGTCGTGGCACTGGGTGTTCATGATTTCGGCGGCGCCGGGGCTGATCGTGGCGGTGTTGATCGCACGGACGCTGCGCGATCAGCCGCGTAGCGTTGGCGTTAGCGTTCGTGCCACTGCTACGTCCAGCGCGGCGCGTCCGCGCTGGACAGCGCTCTTCGCCAGCCGCAACGTATGGCTGGCAACGGCGGCGATCCTGTGTGCGATGGCCGGCATTTTCGTCGTTAGCGCGATGGTGCCGACGTACCTCGTCGAGGTCCTGCATCTGGATACGCAGAGCATGGGTTTCGTCGTGTCGGCGATCGGTTTTGGCGGCTTCATCGGTTCGTTCGGCCTGGCCGGTATGTCCGACTACATTGGGCGCCGTAACGCGGCAGTCATCGCGTTCGCCGCGGCTGCCGCATTGCTGTACGTGTTCTCGTGCACCGGCCCGAATCCACCACTGCTATTCGCGTTGTTGTTCGGCATCTCGGTGTTCGCACTTGGCCTGCTCGGACTTCTGAGCGGACCGATTGCCACTGAGGCCGCGCCGCTTGGTCTGGTTGCATCGTCGGTCGGTTTTGTCTCCGGTACCGGGGAGATATTTGGCGGCGGTCTCGCGCCTGCCATTGCGGGCTTCATTGCGCAGCATTTCGGCCTAGCGTTCACGCTTGATTTCGCGCTTGGCGGTCTGATTGCCGGCGCCGCGGTGTCGCTGTTTCTGGCCGAGACGGCGCCCCGCAAACTGGCACAACGGGCTGCCATTCTCGGCACTTCGGGAGATCAGCCAGTATGAAACGCTAGCCCGCCGTTTCGAGACGGGCCGCGTCACTCGCTGGCGCGCATCCGTACAGATCAACCCCTGGATTCAGAACGGCCTGAAGGCTGTGGATTGTCACGCCTGTATCGGCTGCATCGAATCCGGGGGTATGTCGCAAAAGCAATAGCAATAGCAAACCAACTGACGACGAAAAGTCGCAATTTTTATATCCGGTAAGGAGACAGTCAATGAAGATGAAAGCGGTTTGTACAGCAGCCGGCATGCTGTTCGCGTGCCACGCGTTCGCCCAAAGCAATGTGACGATCAGCGGTTTAATCGACGGCGGTGTGTCTTACGTCAGCAACGAAGGCGGCGGCCGCACGCTGAAGTTCGATGACGGGATCGCGGTCCCGAACCTCTTGATATTTTCGGGCAAGGAGGATCTTGGAGGCGCCACGCGCGCGGTTTTTGAATTGACGAATCAGTTCGAACTCGGCACCGGCACCTTCATGCCCGGACAGAGCCTGTTCAGCCGCACGGCTTACGTGGGTCTCGATGACGATCGGTTAGGGCGTCTCACGCTCGGCAATCAGTATGATTTCATGGTCGACTCGCTGTTCTTCGGCTTCAACGACGCAGCCCTTGCTGCGGCCGGTGTTTACGACTTCCGCAACGGGCCGTTCGCCAAGCTTGCGTTGCCCGGCAATCCGACCGGCGCGTTCGATTGGGACCGGATGGCCGGCGAGCGGATCACCAATTCAGTCAAATATCAGAGTGCGAGTTTCAATGGATTTTCGGCCGGCGCGATGTACGGCTTCGGCGGCGTAGCGGGATCGATTGGCGCGAGCAACGCGTCGAGCTTCGGGCTCAACTATGTGAACGGCGCGTTTGGCGCGAATGCTGCCTATACGCTCGTTAAAACGGCGACGACCAGCGCTCAGGACAGCGTGCGTAACTGGGGTGTCGGTAGCCACTATCGCTTGGGTACGGTCACGTTGACGGGGCTGTTCACAACAGTGCGCAACAACCTGAACGGCGCTGGCATATGGCAGGTCGAGGCCGGCACCGCTTGGCAGATCAACCCCTTCTTGAGCTTGAGCGGCGCGTATTCTTATATGAAGGGGAACGCGGTGGTCGACGACAATCACGCGCATCAGCTGACGGCGATGCTGCAATACTTCTTGTCGAAACGCACTAGCGTTTATGTCGCGACTGTCTATCAACGTGCGAACGAAGGCGCCAATGCGCAGATCAATGACGTGATGGTGGCGTCGAGCTCGGCGTCGCAGTTCATCGGCCGCGTTGGTGTGCTGACGCACTTCTGAGTCCGCAGCATGCATCCGCAAACCGGCAAAACGGCCGCCGGTTCAGTCGGAAAATATCTTTCGCAATAGCGCTTTCAACAGCTCGCGTTCGGCTGTGGAAAGCCTGTCTACCGCAGCGTCGTCCGCGTCCGCCGCCGCTTTCAGGGCGCGGCCATAGAGCCGCGCACCCTGAGTCGTCAGCTCGACAAGCTGCGCGCGCTTGTCGTTGGGATTGCGCTGGCGGGTGAGCAGGCTGCGTGCTTCAAGCCGGTCAAGCAACGTCGCGAGATTGGGCGGCGCCACCACGAGCGCCTCGGCCAGCGCCTTCTGATTGATTCCGGGATTGTCTTTCACGATCGACAGCACGCTGAATTCCGCTTGCCGCAGGTCGTGTTTTTCCATCCGTTCGTCGAATAGCGACTGGATGACGAGATACGCCCGGCGCAGGTTGTAACCCACGAGGCCGAGCAGTTCGGTCTGGTCGGTCTGGTCGGCCTGATCGTCGGCAGCGTTGTCTGGAGCGGGTTTTGAGGCCATGGGGGTAGACGCTTTCACGCAAGAGAGGGCGCGCCGATCATAACACGCGAGTTCATCGAAACAGGCTTGCAGACACCCGATGAACGCTTCCCGGCTTGCCATCTTAATAGTTATGTTATATAACTAAATGCATGTTTCAACACCGACGCTTAACGACCATGAATATGACGCAACCTGACTATCAGTATCTGAGCGTCCAGTTCGAAGAATCGATCGCACTGGTCTGTCTCAATCGCCCCGCCAAGCGTAACGCGATCAGCGACGCGCTAGTGGCGGAATTGCGCCATGCGTTCGAAACGATGCGGGAGACCGTGCGTGCGATCGTCCTGCATGCCGAGGGTGAACATTTTTGTGCGGGGCTCGATCTGGCCGAAATGCGCGAGCGCCCCACGGTGGAAGCGATGCATCATTCACGCATGTGGCACGCCGCTTTTGAGCAGATCCAGTTCGGGCGTGCGCCGGTCATCGCCGTGTTGAAGGGGGCGACCATCGGCGGTGGTCTCGAACTCGCCTCCGCGTGCCACGTCAGGGTCGCGGAAGAGTCAGCGTTTTACGCGTTGCCCGAAGGCAGCCGCGGCCTTTTCGTGGGCGGCGGCGCGTCGGTGCGGGTGTCGCGTTTGATCGGCGTCGCGCGGATGGGGGACATGATGCTGACCGGCCGGGTTTATAACGCACAAGAAGGGTACGACACCGGGATCGCCCAGTATCTGGTGAAGAGCGGCGAAGGGCTTGAGAAGGCGCGCGAACTCGCCAGGCGGATCGCGCAGAACTCGCCGACCACCAACTACGCCGTGACCCAGGTGCTGCCGCGAATCGCCGACCAATCGATTCAAGATGGCTTGCTGACCGAGTCGCTGATGGCCGCGATTGCGCTGAGCGACCCGCAGACGCAGGAGCGACTGGCGGCGTTCCTCGAACATAAGGTCGGCCGCGTGGTTCCAAAGTAAATCCGCGCTCGCTCGTCACGCAACAAGATAGCCGTACACGGCTACTGCAAACAGGATGATGGACGGAGACAATTGATGCCAGCACATACCTATCGACGCGTAAGTTTCGGCGTCGGTCCGCTTGAAGTGAGCGAAGACAGCAACGGCTCGTTGCGCGTTCGCTCAACAACACCGCTAGGCCCGTATCCGGATCGCGTGATTGATCGGCTGTTCGAGCATGCCGCCGAAGCGCCGGAGCGCACCCTGGTTGCACGCCGCAGTCCCGACGGGCAATGGCAGCACGTAACCTACGCACAGGGCGCTGCTGCGGCACGCAGCATTGGTGAGGCGCTGCTTGCGCGCGGCTTGTCGGCCGAACGTCCGGTCGCGATTCTTTCCGGCAACTCGCTGCAACATGCGCTGGTTGCGCTCGGCTGCATGTGCGCTGGTGTTCCGTATGTGCCGGTATCGCCCGCGTATTCGCTGCTGGACAAGAGCTACGCGAAGCTGCGCCATATTCTTTCGATGCTGACGCCGGGCCTCGTCTTCGTCGACGACGGCGCACGCTTTGCCGCCGCCTTGCGCGAAGCGGTGCCGGCCGACGTAGAGGCGGTTGTCGGAAAGACGCCGCCGGCTGACCGCACGAGTACTTCGTTTGACCAACTGGTCGCCACCATGCCGACCGATGTGGTCGAGCGCGCGCGGGCCGCGACCGGCCCCGATACGATCGTCAAGTTTCTGTGCACGTCGGGCTCGACGAAGATGCCCAAGGCGGTGATCAACACGAACCGGATGTGGTCCAGCAACCTCGTGATGGAAACCGCGGCATGGCCATTTCTTGCCGAAGAGCCGCCGGTTTTTGTCGACTGGCTACCGTGGCATCACACGTTTGGCGGCAACCAGAACTTCGGACTGACGCTGTTTCACGGCGGCTCGCTTTATATAGACGACGGCAAGCCGACAACGGATGGCATGGCGGTAACGCTCGCCAACCTGCGCGAGATATCGCCAACGGTCTATTTCAACGTACCCAAAGGGTGGGAAGAAATTGCGCGTGCATTGGAGCGGGACGCCGGGTTGCGCGCGACTTTCTACCATCGGCTGCGCATGCAGTTCTATGCTGGCGCCGCGCTCGAGCAACCTGTGTGGGACCGGCTTCACGCCAGCGCCGTCGCGCACTGCGGTGAACGGATCGTGATGAACACTGGCCTTGGCATGACGGAGACCGCGCCGTCTGCTTTGATGATCGTCGAGACGGAAGTGATGGCGGGCCAGATTGGCGTGCCGCTGCCGGGGATGGAACTGAAGCTTGTGCCCGTAGGCGACGGCCAGAGCCGCAAGCTCGAGGTGCGTTATCGCGGCCCGAACGTGACGCCCGGCTACTGGCGCGCGCCGGAACAGAGCACCGAAGCGTTCGACGAAGATGGCTTCTTTTGTTCCGGCGATGCGGTCCGCTGGCTTGATCCAAAAGACCACGATCGCGGCTTCGTTTTCGATGGCCGGGTCGCCGAAGACTTCAAGCTGAATACCGGCACGTGGGTGAGCGTGGGGCCGCTGCGGCAACGTGTGATTGCGACGGGCAGTCCGTATGTGGGCGACGTTGTCGTTACCGGGCACGATCGCCACGAGATCGGCGTGCTGATCGTGCCGAATCTTGCCGCATGCCGCCAGCTTGCCGGCGCATCGCACGACGCACCACCAGCGATGGTCTACGCGCATCCCGATGTCGTCGCGATGTTCGGCGCCCTGGTCGAGCGCCTGTACGCCGACGGGACGGGCAGCGCGAGCCGGGTTGCGCGTGGTGCGCTGCTCGATCCGCCGCCGTCCCTTGTGACCGGCGAAGTCACCGATAAAGGCTCGATCAACCAGCGCATGGTGCTTGCACAGCGCGCCACGACGGTCGAAGCGTTATATCGCGGCGACGCCACGCTCACCGTTTGGGTGCCACGTTCAATCGTGGCCGTGTAAAGGTGTAAGGGAGTAAAGGAGTCACCAATGGATATAGATAACCTGATTGCGATCGACACGCACGTTCATGCCGAAGTGTCGTGCTGCCAGCCGCCGGACCTCTTCGGCAAGGTGTTCGACGACGCGGCGGACAAATACTTTGGCACTGTGCTGCGCCAGGGGCGCCGCCCGACGATTCCCGAAACGATCGAGTACTACCGCGAACGCAAGATCGGCTTCGTCATGTTCACCGTCGACGCCGAAAGTCAGATGGGCCGCCGCCGGATTCCAAATGAAGAGATCGCCGAGTTTGCGGCCAACAACCGGGACATCATGATCGCTTTTGCGAGCATCGATCCGCACAAGGGCAAGATGGGTGCGCGCGAGGCACGGCGGCTGATCGAGGAATGCGGCGTGCGCGGCTTCAAGTTTCATCCGACCGTGCAAGGTTTCTATGCGAACGACCGCATGGCTTATCCGTTGTACGAAGTGATTGCCGAATATGGACTACCGGCGATATTCCACAGCGGCCATTCCGGCATCGGCAGCGGCATGCCCGGCGGCGGCGGATTGCGGCTCAAATACTCGGAACCGATTTACCTTGACGACGTCGCGGCTGACTTTCCCGACATGAAGGTCGTGATTGCGCATCCGTCGTGGCCATGGCAGGACGAGGCGTTGTCGATCTGCTTGCACAAGCCGAATGTGTACATCGATCTATCCGGGTGGTCGCCGAAGTATTTTCCGCCGCAACTGGTGCAGTACGCGAACTCGCTGCTGAAGGAACGCATGTTGTTCGCCTCCGATTTCCCGCTGATTCACCCGGACCGCTGGCTCGACGATTTTCAGAAGGCCGGCTTCAAACCGGAAGTGCATCAGCTGCTGCTCAAGGACAACGCGGTGCGTCTGCTCGGACTGGGCGCGAAGCCTGAACCGGCACAGGCCGGTTAATCTTTTAAAGGGACTCAAGACATGCAAGCAGAAAGACAAGCCGCGCTCGTCACCGGCGCCGCATCGGGGCTTGGCGCGCAAACCGCGCGTGCACTTGTTGCAGCCGGCGCGCGGGTCACGCTGCTGGACGTGAACGAAGCAGCGGCGCAGGCGTTGGCTGAAGAACTCGGCCATGCGAATGCGTTCGCGCAGCGTTGCGACATCACGGACGCGGCTTCGGTCGAAGCGGCCATCGACGCCAGCGAGCGCGCACACGGCGTAGCGAGGATTCTGGTCAACTGCGCAGGGATCGGCGGTGCGAAGCGGCTTGTCGGGCGCGACGGTGCGCCGATGCCGCAAGAGGACTTCGCGCGGGTCATCAACGTGAATCTGCTCGGCACGTTCAACGTGCTCCGCATTGCGGCGGCGCGTATGACGGGCGCCGAGCCGCTGGCGGACGGCGAGCGCGGCGTCATCGTTTGCACGGCTTCGGTGGCCGCGTACGACGGACAGGTAGGGCAGGCCGCTTACGCAGCGTCCAAGGGCGGCCTCGTCTCGCTCACCTTGCCGCTCGCGCGGGATCTCGCTCAATACGGCGTACGCGTGATGACGATTGCACCGGGACTATTCCTCACGCCGTTGCTCCATGCGCTGCCTGAAGAGGTGCAACATTCGCTCGCCGCTTCGATTCCGTTTCCGAAGCGGCTCGGCAAGCCTGAGGAGTTCGCCGACCTGGCGCTGCATATCGTGCGCAACGTCGCGTTGAACGGCGAAGTGATCCGGCTCGATGGCGCGTTGCGGATGGCGCCGCGATAACTAGTTCCAGTACTCAGAAGCTCAACTGCCGGGGATCGACCATGCTGGATAAACAACTCGAAGCCATCGTTGCACAGGCGCACGCGGCCGGTGTGCCCGACCTTTGCGAACTGCCGCCTGTCGCTTGCCGCGCCTTGTTCCGGCAAATCCTCGCGGCAGCCGACGTGGCGCCTGCGGACGTGGACGTCCGCAACTGCACGATCGATGGCCCGGGAGGACCGCTGGGTTTGCGCGTCTACACGCCGCGCGGCGAAGTACGTCAGGGCATCGTTGTCTACTACCACGGAGGAGGCTACGTACTCGGCGATCTGGATGGCTATGACAACGTGTGCCGTCAACTGAGTGAAGACGCGGGCGCGGTTGTCGTGTCGGTCGATTATCGCCTTGCACCCGAGCATCCATTTCCCGCCGCAGTCGACGACGCGTGGGTGGCATTCGAATGGGTGGCCGCGCATGCGGCCGAGCTGTGCAGCGATGATGCGCGCATCGCGGTTGCCGGCGATAGCGCGGGCGCCTTGCTTGCAACGGTAACGTGCCTGCTGGCGCGAGATCGCAACGGGCCGGCGATTGCATTTCAGGCGTTGGTCTATCCGCCCGCAGCGGCCGGCGTCCATGGCGACTATCCGTCACGAACCCGGCATGCCGAAGGGCCAACACTGACCCTGCGTTCGATCGGCTATTTCAATCGGCACTATTTCGGCGAGGGTGCCGTTCCCACGGACTTCCGCGCAGCACCGCTGCTGGCTGAAGACCTCTCCGGCCTGCCGCCGGCGTTGCTTCAGATTGCCGCGTTCGATCCGTTGCGCGACGAGGCCCTGGCTTACGGCGACTGCCTGCTCGCGGCCGGCAATGCCGTGACGGCAATTGAATATCACGGGCTCGCGCACGGCTTTATCAGCATGGGCGGCGGCGTCTCGGCGGCGCGTCTTGCGCAACAGCAACTCGCACAAGCGTTGCGCAGCGCACTGCGTTAAGTGCTCCCGCTCTTGCGATCATGTAACTGATCCAGGGGGACTTCTCAGACGAGCGCCGGTTTGACGACCGGCGCTCGCATTCGTTTACTGCGTGGACTTACATTCGAACGATCGGCTTGATCGTGCGTCCTTCGAGTGAATCGGCAATGGCCGTGTTGATCTCGCCAAGTGAATAGAACTTCACCATCCGGTCGAATGGAAAGTGCCCCTCGCGATGCAGTTCGATCAGGGCCGGAATGAACGTATCCGGATCCGATTCGCCTTCGACAATCCCCATCAACCGGCGGCCACCGCTCATGAAATGCACCTCATCGAGCACGATCTCGGTGCCGGGCGCCGACGCGCCGAGTACGCCGCAGGTGCCGCGCGGAGCCAGGCTATCGGCGGCCTGGCGGATCACTCTCGCGACGCCGGTCGTGTCGAGCACATAGTCGATTCCGTAGCCCGTCAACGCAATCAGCGACGCGACCACGTCGTCGTGCGACGGGTTCAGCGTGTGCGTCGCACCCACGCTGCGCGCGAAGTCGAGCCGTTCGTCATGCAGATCGATTGCCACGATTGTCGTTGCACCGGCGACGCGCGCGGCCATCACCGCTGACAGTCCGACGGAGCCGGCACCGAACACCGCGAACGAAGCGCCGGCCGGCACGCGCAACGCGTTCATGACAGCGCCCGCGCCGGTCTGCACGCCGCACGCGAGCGGGCCGAGCAATTCCAGCGGCGCGTCGGCGGGCACCTTCACGACGTTGCGTTCGTGACATAACGCGTGCGTCGCGAACGACGATTGACCAAAGAAATTGCCATGAATCCGCTCGCCTTCCTTCGACAAAGCACTGCTGCCGTCCGCACGCATACCGAAGAAGTTGCGTGGGAAAAACGCGTGGCAATAGCTTTGGGCGTGCGCCGCGCAGGACGGACACTCTCCGCACGAGTCGTAGGTCATGACGACGGCGTCACCCGCCACAACCTTGGTCACACCGCGTCCCACACGCTCGACAATGCCCGCGCCCTCGTGGCCGAGCACCACCGGATGCGGCGTCGGCAACAGGCCGTCGCGCACCACGATGTCGGTGTGGCAGACGCCGGTTGCCACGACGCGCACAAGAATTTCGTCGTCGCGCGGATCTTCGAGATCGAGTGTTTCCAGCGTGAGCGGTTCGCCTTTGTCTCGCACCACGGCAGCCTGGATTTTCATCGTTTGTCTCCTTGTTGTTTTGTCTATTGTTAGAAAGGCGTCGAGTGAGCCGCTTCTTTCACCGTGACCCATTGCCATTGCGTGTATTCGTCCAGGTCGGATGGGCCTCCCACGTTGCCACCGTTGCCTGAGTGGCCGCGACCACCGAACGGGTTCACGCATTCGTCCGCAACGGTCTGGTCGTTGATGTGCAAAAGGCCGCACTTCAGCCGCTCGCCGATCGCCGTCGCACGGCCAACCGAGGCGCCGATCACCGCGCATGACAAGCCGTATTCGGTGCGATTCGCGAGGGCGACTGCTTCGTCATCCGTATCGAACGGCACGATGGCCGCAACCGGCCCGAAGATCTCCTCATCGAATGCGCGCATACCGGGCTGAACGTTCGACAACACCGTCGGCTTGTAGAAAAGCCGGTCATACGTGCCACCCGCTTCGAGCACTGCGCCCGCCTCAACCGAGGCGCGCACGATCGAGTCGATCTGCTGCAATTGCCGCGCGTTGATGATCGGCCCTAGCGCGACCGTGCCGCTCGCAGGATTGCCGACTGGTAAATGGTTGGCCTTGTCGATGAGCCGCCGCGTCAGTTCCGCAACGATCTTGCGATGTGCAACGATGCGTCCCGTCGCCATGCAGATTTGTCCTTGATGGAAAAATGCGCCGAACGCGGCATTGCTGGCGGCGATGTCGAGGCCTGCATCGTCGAGCACGATCAGCGTGTTTTTGCCGCCGAGTTCGAGCGAGACTTTCTTTAGATGACGTCCCGCAAGCTCGCCGACCTTGCGCCCCGCTGCGGTCGAACCGGTGAAGGCGATCATCCCGACCTCGCGCGCTTCGACGACTGCGGCGCCGGCGTCCGCGTCGCCGGGCAGCACTTGCAGCAGGCCCGGCGGCAGGCCGGCTTCCTCGAATGCGCGGGCGATCAGGAAACCTCCGGAGATGGGTGTTTGCGGATCGGGCTTCAGCACGACGGCGTTGCCGGTCGCGAGTGCAGGTGCAACGGAGCGCATCGACAGGATCAACGGAAAGTTGAATGGCGATATCACGCCGACTACACCATGCGGGACGCGCCGCGCGTAGCTGAGACGACCGGCTGTTGTCGGCAGCACGAGCCCCTGCGGCTGCAGCGGCAAACTGGCTGCGATGTGAAGGAGCGTCGCGGCTTCGGCGACTTCATGCTGTGCCTTCGCGAGAATGCCGCCGGTCTCTCGGGCGATGTAGTGCGCGAAGGCGGCGGCGTCGCGTTCGAAAACTGCGGCGGCGCGGCGAAATACGGCTGCCCGCTCGCGCGGCGCGAGCGCAGCCCATGCCGGTTGCGCGGCGGCGGCGTGCGCGCTGGCGCGCGCCACATCCGTCGGGCGCGCGAGACCGACCTGAGCGAGGCGTTCTCCCGTAGCGGGTTCGATGACGTCGCGTGTCTCGCTGGCCGGGTACCAGGTGCCGTCCGCACCGCCGAACAGACGGCCGGTCCAGAGCGTGTGATCGATGAGCGTGTTCGGCTGGGTGTCTGCCATGTTGTTTGTCTCCTTGATTTGAATGGATGAGCGTGCTTGGCTTTGAGCCCGCTCACGCAGGGTTCTTTGCAATAGCCGTGCCATTGCCATGGCGCGCGCCGTGTAAGCGTGTCGTCTCAACGCACCAAAGCGCCAGCGGGACTGCATGAGCGACAGCAACGTCTTGCATCAAAGTGGCGCCTGCGTGCCTGGCGGCGGCCTGGTCGGGACATCCTCAACTTGCGCAAATGATAAAAGTTATATCAAATAAGTAATATAGAGTTTAATGATTTCATCAAATAACTATTCGACGAATCCCTGGCTGCATGTCTTTAATGCAAAGGGAAACGAAAGGAGGCAAGATGCTCGATTCGATCACGCAACCGCATATAGGTCCGGACAGAGTCTCGCTCGCCGATGCGGCGCGCTTGTCCGGTGCGCTGATGAAGCCCGGCGACAGCGCTCATCTCGACGCGGGCGCTGCACCGACGCTCGGCGACCTTGCCGAATGCCTGTTCTTCTCGCCCGGCGATGGACGAATCTGGCTCAACGACCAGCGGATGTTGTTGCTGCACAGCGCATCGTTTGGCTCGCTGCGGCGCGAGTTGATCGAATGTGTCGGCGCCGAACCTGCGCGCCGTTTGCTGACGCGGGCGGGCTATGCGTCCGGCGCTCGTGACGCGGCGCTCGTCCGGCAACGGTGGCCCGCAGCCGATGGTGCGTCGCTGCTGGCTGCGGGCACGCGTCTTCATGCGCTCGAAGGCGTGGTCAAGGTCGAGCCGCTGCATTTCGCGTTCGACGCCGCGACCGGGCGCTACGACGGCGAATTTCTCTGGCATCACTCGTCCGAGGCGGATGAGCATATCGCGGCTTACGGCGTCGGCAACGAGCCGGCCTGCTGGATGGAACTCGGCTACGCGATGGGCTATGTGACCGGTCTGACGGGAACGCTCGTGATTTTTCGCGAAGTCGAATGCCGGGCGATGGGCAGCGCGGTGTGCCGCGTGGTCGGGCGCAATGCGCAGCGCTGGGACGACGTCGCGCACGACCTGCGCTATCTGGACGCGCCGGCCACGGCCGTTGGCGCGGCGCCGCATCCCGAGGCAAAGGGCTGGCAAGTTCGACGCCCGGCCGAGCGTTCAGAATCCGCCGCAGACGACGGTCTGGTAGGGCTCGCCGCCGCCTTCGTCGCGGCGCGCGATGCGATGGCGCGCGTAGCGCCAACCGACACCACGGTGCTGCTGACCGGTGAGTCAGGCGTGGGCAAGGAATTGTTCGCGGCGACGCTGCACCGACGCAGTCGTCGCGCGTCGGCTCCGTTCGTCGCGGTCAACTGCGCGGCGTTACCGGACACGCTGGTCGAGGCCGAGCTGTTTGGTGTCGAGCGCGGCGCGTTCACCGGGGCGACGCAGACGCGCGCGGGGCGTTTCGAGCGCGCGGCGGGCGGCACCTTGTTTCTCGATGAGATCGGCAGCCTGCCATATGCCGCGCAGGGCAAGCTGCTGCGCGTGCTGCAAGAGCGCGAGGTCGAACGGGTTGGCGGGACGCGCACGTTTCGGGTCGATGTCCGCGTGATCGCCGCGACCAATGTCGAGTTGCGCGAACAGGTGAAGCGCGGCCGGTTTCGCGAGGACCTGTTCTACCGGCTCAATGTTTTCCCGATCGTGATTCCTCCGCTGCGCGAACGCCGCGACGACATTGCCTTGCTGATCGAACGCTTCTCGCTGCAGTTCTGCCGCGAGCACGGCCGCATAACGCCGGGCCTCACGCCGCGTGCGCGGCGCACGCTGCTGAACTATGCATTCCCCGGCAACATTCGCGAGCTGCGCAACATGGTCGAGCGCGGCGTGATTGCAGTCAACGACGGCGAGCCGATCGATCTTGCTCATCTGTTCCGTCATGAGCCGTTGCCGGCTGCGGAACTGTATTCACTCGATCACGGCATGCTGCGGGCAGAGCAGACGGACGATTCTCAGGCGGCCGCCACGGCGAACTTGCCTACGCTTGACTCGATCGACGCGGCCGAGGCGCAATTGCTTGTCGATGCGCTCACGCGCGCAGGCGGCAACGTGTCGGCGGCGGCACGGCTTGTCGGCCTGACGCGCGCGCAGTTCGCCTATCGGATCGCGAAGCGGGGTGGCAGAAGTTGAACTTTCGGCGTGTGCGCGTCGTACTCGTGTTTACCCGCTAACTGCTGGGAAAAGTTAGACATTGTTCTTTCAATGTATACAATAATCATCCAAGACGTCAGGGTTGATAGAATTTATTTTTGGTGAATCGCGCATTTTTACCTTAAATATAGCCTTATTCTCGAATTAGCCTGCCGAATCGAAAATCAAATCCTGAAAAAAATGTATACATAGGTGGGGACATGTTCCTGAAAAATGCTTGGTACGTCGCATGCATGCCAGATGAAATCACCGGCCGGCCGCTCGGCCGCCGGATCTGCAACGAGAGCATGGTGCTGTTTCGCGGACCTGATGGTGCGGTTGCCGCGCTCGAAGATTTCTGCCCGCACCGCGGCGCACCGCTTTCGCTGGGTTTCATGCGCGACGGCCAGCTGGTCTGCGGTTATCACGGCCTGACGATGGGCGTAGAGGGCAAATGCAGCGGCATGCCCGGACAGCGGATCGGCGGGTTTCCCGCGATCCGCCGCTTCCCCGCAGTCGAGCGTTACGGTTTCATCTGGGTATGGCCCGGCGATCCGCTGCAGGCCGATCCGGCCAGGATCCATCATCTCGAATGGGCGGAAAACCCTGAATGGGCACACGGCGGCGGCCTGTATCACATCGCCTGCGACTACCGTCTGATGATCGACAACCTGATGGACCTGACGCACGAGACCTACGTGCACGCATCGAGCATCGGCCAGGCGGAAATCGAGGAAGCCGCTCCGGAGACGAAGGTCGAGGGCGACACGGTCGTGACCCGCCGCTTCATGGAAAACATCATGCCGCCGCCGTTCTGGGCAGCGGCGCTGCGCGGTAATGGACTCGCCGATAACGTGCCGTGCGACCGCTGGCAGATCTGCCGCTTCACGCCGCCGAGCCACGTCATGATCGAGGTGGGTGTGGCGCACGCGGGCAAAGGCGGTTATCACGCTGATTCGCAGCACAAGGCGTCGAGCATCGTCGTCGACTTCATCACGCCGGAGACCGACACGTCGATCTGGTACTTCTGGGGCATGGCGCGCAATTTCAATCCGCAAGACACCAAGCTCACGGAGACGATCCGCGAAGGTCAGGGGAAGATTTTCGCCGAGGATCTCGAGATGCTCGAGGCGCAGCAGCGCAATCTGCTGGCGCATCCGGAGCGCAACCTGCTCAAGCTGAATATCGATGCGGGCGGTGTTCAGTCACGCCGGATCATCGAGCGGCTCATCGCGGGCGAACGTCAGCCTGTCGCGGCTTTGTCCTGAGGTCAGGTATGCAAGTCAGGATCATTCGCAAATATGACGTGGCCACCGATATCTGCGCGTTCGAGCTGGCAAGACCCGACAGTTCGGCATTGCCCGCCGCCTCGGCCGGTGCGCATATCGATGTCCATCTGGGCGATGGACTCGTGCGCCAGTATTCGCTGTGCAACCATCCCGACGATACCCACCGATACATGATCGGCGTGTTGCGTGAAGCGAATTCGCGCGGCGGTTCGATCGCGATGCACGCGCTCACCGAAGGCAGTCCGCTGGAAATCAGCGAACCGAAGAATCACTTCCCGTTGGCGCAGGCAGCTAGCCATTCGCTGTTGCTGGCGGGCGGTATCGGCGTGACGCCGATTCTCAGCATGGCCGAGCATCTCGCGGCTTTGGGGGCGTCGTTCGAGATGCACTATTGCACGCGCGATCCGGCGCGCGCCGCGTTCCGCGACCAGTTGGCCGATGCGCGGTTTGGCGGCCGTGTTTCTCTATACTTCGATACCGCGCCTGCCGATGAACGCGTGAACCTGAGAGCGCTATTGGCCGCGCCTGAACCCGGCAAGCATCTGTACGTATGCGGGCCGTCAGGATTCATAGGAGCGGTGCTGAATACCGCCGTCGCAGCGGGTTGGGATGAACGTAACCTGCATCGGGAGTACTTTGCGGCGGCGCCGCAGCCCGAAGCCGCGAGCGATGACTTCCAGGTCAAGCTGGCCAACAGCGGGCAGGTGATAGACGTCAAGGGTGGACAAAGCGTCATCGCGGCGTTGACGGCGGCCGGCGTCGAGGTCCCGACATCGTGCGAGCAGGGTGTATGCGGCACGTGCATGACGCGCGTGCTGTCCGGCGTGCCGGATCATCGGGACGTCTATCTGACCGATGAAGAACGGGCCGCCAACGATTGCTTCCTGCCGTGCTGTTCGCGTTCGAAGTCGCCCATGCTGGTGCTGGACCTGTGACGGCTGTGGTTATTCCTGGAGTGCAGTGAACGGAGCAAAGCACATGGAGCAAAACGATCAGACACAACGCGATGCAGGCGCATCGAGTTCCGCATCGCAGACGGTGAAGGCGCAGTTGGGTCTGCGTGAACTGATTCTGGCGGGCGAGCTGACGCCGGGATCGCGCATCACCGAATTGTGGGTGGTCGACAAACTGGGCGTCTCCCGCACGCCCGTGCGGGCGGCGCTGATGCACTTGCAGGACGAAGGCCTGCTCGATCCGTTGCCGTCGGGCGGCTATGCGGTGCGTTCGTTTACGGCCGCCGAAATCCATGACGCGATCGAGTTGCGGGGCACGCTTGAAGGCCTGGCCGCGCGGCTTGCAGCCGAGCGCGGAGTCGATTCGTCCTTGATGGCGTTGCTGCACGACTGCGTGGCGCGGATCGACGATGTCCTCGAAGACGCGGACCTGTCGGAGCAGAAGTTCTCGCAATACATCGAACTCAACGAACGCTTTCATCGCTTGCTGGCTTCGGCGTGCGGCAGCGGCGTCGTCGAGAAGCAATTGTCCAAAGCAATGGCCCTGCCGTTTGCGTCGCCTAGCGGGTTTGTCAAGGTGCAGGCGGTTGCGCCCGATGCACACAACGTGCTGATCGTGGCCCAGGCCCAACATCGTGCGGTACTCGAAGCAATCGAATACCGCGAGGGAGCGCGGGCCGAAGCGCTGATGCGTGAGCATGCCCGGATCGCGCATCGCAATCTGCAGAATGCGCTGAAGAACCAGCAGGCGCTGTCACACCTGTTCGGCGGCAATCTGATCCGGCAGTGGGCGCTCTAGGCGCTGCCTGAGGAAGCGAAAATACCAGCTCACGGCGCAGCTGATAACGGCGGCCGGAAAGCGATGACCGTGATAGAGCGATTTCGATTTCTTCATCACATCATCTTAAGCGACAGCCCGAGCAACTTGACAGTGCCCCAGCGGGTAAAACAGCCGGATGGTTCTAGTTGCGACTTCCATGAATGCCTCGTGTATAGCGATGAGACATTCAAACCGGATGCGCAGACGCTGAGGTTGTGCGGCCATGCGAAGGTATCTTCAGCCGAAGTTAACGTTGCATTCCTAAAATAAATGCTGGATACCAACAGAGACACCGGTTGTAGACCGGCCGGACGCCACGCCTGCGCCCGTGAGCGAGGCGACGCTATTTGTGCCCGACGCGTGTTGGTAGGTCACCTGCTGGTAGACGGTAGTTCTTTTCGAGAAGAGGTAAGCGTTCGAGATGGTAATGGTCTTCCAGTTTCCGCCGTCGAGATTTTCCACCCATCCGCCAATTGCGAGGACATCATCGGGCTTGATCGTCCAGTTCATACCAGCGTCAACTGTGTTGGCGTTACCCTGGCCAGTCGCCAATGTGATGCGCGATTGCGTAAACGTCGCGTGCAGAAGCACATTTTTCACCTGATACGATGCTCCGAGCCCCCAATTTACGAGCTTGTTGGCGACAACGCCCTCGGACTGAGGAAGTGGGGTTCCAAAGAGCGACGGAAGACCAATAAAGCTGGAGAGTTCCAGAAAGCGGTTGTTCTCGTTCGCGTAGGTGGCTGCCAGACTCAGCGGCCCGCCCTTGTATTGGACAAAGAAAGAGTAGTTCCTGCTTTCGCTGAAATTGCCGGCCACATTGCCAAATGCAAATTCTGCCCCCGAGGAGAATCCGCCAAAGGTCGGGCTCACATATTTCACCGCATTGTTGAACTGGAAGAAGTTGGCGATTTCATCCAGGTTACCCTCGTGAAGCGAGAGAATGTTGCCGAGGAGCAAAGGCGTTTGATAATTGGACAGAACGTCATACATGAAGCTGGGTTGGCGGCCGAGCGTCAACGTCCCATAGGTGTCCGACTGCAGTCCAACATACGCCTTCCTGTTGAATAGCGTTCCGGGAACAAGTTCCCGGCCATTGTTTAGCAGGTATTCGTTCTGAAGATCGAAGATGGTGCGTAACCCGCCACCGAGATCCTCAACTCCCTTCAAGCCGAAAATATCAGGTGAGTGCGTGTTTTCCTCCTGGTATAGGGCATGTCCTCCGACGTTGCTAATGTACTGTACTGCAGTGTCCGCAATTCCATATAAGGTAACGCTGGATTGCGCGTTGGCGGCACTGGTCACAGAAAGTGCGACGATCGCACCTGCCACCGTACGTCCAAAAATTGCCATGCCTGTCTCCGATCCGGTTGCTACTCTTCCGAAGAAGTTATATGAATAAAAGGAAGGGTAAAAAATGTGTACTACTGATGAAATGAGAAGCTAAAAATTCAAACGTTTATTCCGGCTGCTCGCCCGCCTCGATTGCCCCAGCCTCCCGGTGTTGCATTCAACAATAATGAATGACATAATGTATGTTGAACACTATAGGGGCCACCCCCGGACGTGTCAACATGACGACCGTCCGTGGAAACCCCGGGGCGGTGATTTTTATGACTTCCATATGGCCCAAAAATGACCAATTTGACTGCGAGGCGCGGCATCCAGTCTGTCGAGATTGCGTTCCGAATTCTTTCGGCGTTGCAGACGAGTGTGCGGGCACTGCCTCTTAAAGAAATTGCTGCGCTGTCCGAACTGTCGCCGAGCGCGACGAGCAACTACATGATTAGTCTGGTGCGGACCGGGCTTGCGTCGACGGACGAAAAACCGGGGTGTTACAAGCTCGGACCGGCGTCGCTTGCTTTGGGTATGAGCGCGATCAACCAACTGGACGGATTCGATATCGTTCGTCGGGAGGTGATCGCCTTGCGAGAAGCAACACTTAGTGGCGCGGCCGTGACCGCATGGACCGAAGATGGACCGGTCAGTCTCTTTAAGCAGGAGGGGCAGACGCGCAGTATTCTCGAGCTGAGAACAGGCCTGATTCCGCTGGTCACGACTGCCGCGGGAAAGCTGTTCATTGCCTGCCTTCAACCTGCGCGCACCGAGGATCTCATCAGCCGCGAACTGTCTGCGGACCAGAAATGGAGCCCGGCTTCCGTGCGGGAAGAAGCGATCACGGAATTGCGCAACTGCGGCTTCACAACGGTCCATCGCGGGGACATGGGTTACGTGTCTGTCGCGGCCCCTATCTGGGACAGGGACGGAGATGTCCGATTTGCCATCAGTCTCATCGGATCGCCTGCAACACTGAACACGGAAGTTGACGGTAAAGAGATCAGGGCGCTACTCGATAGTGCGGTTCGAGCTACGGTTGCAATGGGCGGAAAGGTCCCCGGCAAAATTGGGTAGAAGCCGGGCACTCAAAACCGATGCGCGCCATCTGTCTCGTCGGGCGATCGCAATAGACACGCTATAGCGAGGGCAGCGGCTTGCGCCGCGGCCTCCTCATCGCATTCGTCTTTCCGTCAGTCAGTCCCGGCTGCGGCAGCTGCCAACACGATGGAATTGAACGCCCCGGGCGCTTCAAGCTTCGGCATATGACCGATTGCATCGAGTACATGGAGTGTCGAATCTTGAGCAACCTCGTGAATCGGCCGGGCATGGTCGTCAATTGGAGCGAGGCGGTCCAGGTTGCCGACAATGACGGAGATCGGCGGCTGGATCGAAGGCACGACGGATGGCGTATACGTGGAGAACAGCATCTCCACGGCATGTTCCCAGCCTGTAGGGGTCACCGCATCTCTCAGCCGGGATACGACCGCCCGAACCAGCGGACCGGTGTTCGGAGCGAGCAGCGCGTTGACCACTGCGGCGCGCGCCTCGGTCGAGTGTGCCGCTGCGCTTCGCATCAGGACTTCTCGCGCCACGTCGCGCTCGACACCGGATAGATGCCCTCGTGCGACATTGGGCGCGCTCAATACGAGGGCGCGCGTAGCCGACGGGTAACCCGCCGCAAACGTGGCAGCGATGACACTACCCCATGAGCTGCCGACGACGGTTGCACGCGATATGCCGAGCGCGGACATCAGGTCCGCGAGAACATCTGCATAATCCGTGGCGGCTGGAGAGCTGATCGCAAAGGGACTGCTTTGCCCGTAGCCGGGGGCGTCCCAGGCAATCACCCGATGGTTCTTGCTCAGTGCAGCGAGCTGCGCGCGATATCCCGCCGAGCTCGAACCCATGCCGTGCAGCAGCATGATGGCGGGCGCGTGTTCGTCTCCGGCGGCCCGATACGTGATGACCGGTTTGTCGCCCAATATGGGGAGACTCAATTGCACGTGTTCGACGGCGGGTAACGAGGCTTCAAGGAGATGGCTATCTGTTTCAGTCATGATTGGAGTTTGGGCCGATATATCAGTCGTTTTAACTTGGGCAAATGCCAATTCACGCTTCTCTCAATGCAGCGGATATCTCATGCGCAGTGGTTCTTAGGGTTTCTGCAAAAGGGCCGTCCGCCGCGGCATCGAAACGCTCTGCGGGGCCGATGGCCGTCAGTGCCAGCAAGGCCAGTCCGCTCGGGGAAAGAATGGGCACGCTGATAGCGTTAGCGAGCACCCGGTCGTCATAAAACGGCCCGGGCCGCCTCGTCGCGACATGAGAAGCCCTTACGGATTCAAGTACGCTTGCGAGTGATGCCGCGGTGAGGGGCAGTGCGTCAGAGGCTTGTCGCCCGTTATCACGCAGCTCCGCTGTCACGAATCGATCGGTCGCTTCGGGCGGAAGGAACGCCGCGAGAGCCAACCCCGAAGCGGAAGATGTCACCGGTAGCACAAGCCCCAGCGGCAGATCGGCGGCCACAGGGGTGGTTGAGGCTTGCCACGCGATTACCGTGGGGCCGTGATTGCCCCACGCTACCAGCGCAAGTGTCTTGTCCAATGTGCGCGCGAGCCGCAACATGGCGCGGCTGGCCAGCCGGACAGCATGTGGCTGCGATTTCATCGCACCCCCCGTTCCGGCCGGCGCGAGGCCGAGCTCGTGCGGGTCGGCAACCAGATACTGCCCGCCACCAAATACCAGCGGCCGCCGCGTGCTCTGGCGAATGCAATCCACCGACCCGACAAATATGACATGGTCTCCCCCAGGATAGCGGGAGATCACCTTGCACTCCAGCCATGCGCTGCAATCGCGCAATAGTGGTAGCCCGTCGACGCCAAGGTCATAGTCGACGCCAGAGAATTTGTCCGGCGACCGGGTCGCAAAGTGATTGGCGAGGTCGAATTGGTGCTCAGCCAGGATGTTAATCGTGAATCTCTCGGCATCCTTGAAAGCCGAATGGCTTCCCGCAGAAGTCGCCTGACTCCATAAAACGAGCGGAGGGTCCAGGGAGACCGAGGAGAACGAATTTGCGGTGAGACCGTGCATTTGCCCCTCAGCATCGAGGGTGGTAACCACTGTGACACCGGTTACGAAGGACCCTAGTACGTCTCTCAGCTGGAGTTTGTCGAACGTCCTGATTGCAGGAGGCTCCTGGTCTAACGAAGTACCTCCGGTCATGACAGAACCTTTTGCGCCTCGCTGAACGCCGGCATGATGGACTCGTGAAACAGGCCGATAGATGTCTTCGCTTCGGAAACGGACATGTCTCCGAACATGAACGTTCCGATGAGGTAGTTGAACCCCCCGTCGCGCGCCTGCTCCAGCAGCTTTTCACGAACGGTTTCCGGACGGCCCACTACGGCGAGGCCTGACTCCACGAGCGGCTCGATCGTCGGCGGAAGCTTTTGGTTGACCGGTTCCGTCCCGTGCTTCTTCCAGAGCTTGAAAAAGTTCGGATAGAAGACGGACCACGCACGCGAGGCAATTTCCATGGCCTCCTGATCCGTTTCCGCGACAACGATATAGCGATTCACGCCGATGAGCGGCTCAGCGGCGGACGGATGCCGTTTTGCGAATTCTTCGCGATATCGATCAGTGATCGCTCTGACTCGCTGGGCCGGGCCGCCGCACACGATGTTCATCTTCTCCTGGGCGGGCCATACTGTCGACTCCGGCGATGCCAGCGCGTACCAGGTCGGAGGCGGCGTCTGCAGCGGCTTGAGCTCGATCGGCATGTCGTTGAATTGCCAGAACGTCCCCTTATAGTTGAGAGTATCAGAGCTCAAATACCGCTTGATGATTTCATACGACTCGACGTATCTGGCCTGAGCCGTGGCCGGATCGATACCGAGCGCATCAATTTCGTGAGGCGAGGCGCCTCGGCCCACGCCATACTCCAGGCGGCCGCCGCTCAGATTGTCGAGCATGCAAATCTCTTCGGCAAGACGCACGGGGTGGTGGATCGGGAGAATGTAGACCAGTGGAGACAGACGCAGTTTCTCGGTGCGCTGCGCGGCAGCGGCAAGAAACACGCTTTGAGACGGGCAAGCACTCAGCGTGGTCGCATGGTGTTCCGACATGTGATAGCAATGGAAGCCGAGCCTGTCGTAAAGCTCAATAATCTCCATCCTATCTTCGTACTGCTTATGAATAGGCAGCCCATTGCGGTCGTTTTGGTCGAATATACCGAATTTCATCGATTTTCCAGTAAGGTGATAAATGAGTGATCTTCTGACTTAGAGGGTCGAAGATTTGCTGAATACCTGAAAGATGTTCTCTTCCGGATCCTTGTAGGTGGCAACGATGCCGTGCGTGCCCATGTCGCGCTTCGCGAGTAGCTGGCCACCCGTGGACAGGATTTTCTGCCGAACCTCGTCTTGGGCCTCCCCCGCGACCTGGAAGACGGGGACGGCCCCGACGGCTCCTTCTGCTGCTTCCTCCGCCGAACTCAGTGCAAACGCGCTGCGCTGCAGACGGAATTGAGTCCACTTGTTCTCGTCGCGAAACTGGACAGGCATTCCCAGCGCCGATACATAGAAATCTTCCAACCTGGCAATATCCTTCGCGACGAAATAGACGGCTTGTATATCAACGTCTGCCATGGCAACACTCCAGTAAATTGTTATAGCGGGATTGATGTGACCTCATCGCCAAGGAGCATCACGCTGTGTGTTGTTCGTCTAGTCCAAGCTCGTCGCTCATGATTTTACGAATCAGGTATTTCTGGATCTTTCCCGTCACGGTGGTCGGAAACGAGTCGACAAAGCGGATGTATTTGGGGACCTTGTAATGCGCTATCCGGCCCTTGCAATAGTCACGCACTGCGGTATCGTCCAGAGCCGTTCCCTCCCTGACGACGATCCATGCGCATAGTTCCTCGCCGAAATGCTTGTCCGGTACGCCGACCACCTGCACGTCAAGAACGCCGGGGCAGGTATACAGAAACTCTTCGAGCTCTCGGGGATAAAGGTTTTCACCGCCGCGAATGACCATATCCTTGATTCGCCCGACGATGTTGACGTAGCCGTCCGAATCGATCGTGGCGAGATCGCCCGAGTGCATCCAGCCTTCGGCGTCAATTGCCTCGCGCGTCCTGTCGGGCTGGTTCCAGTAGCCAAGCATGACCGAGTAGCCGCGGGTGCAGAGTTCGCCGGTCTGACCGCGCTCCACAGTCTGGCCGCTCAGCGGGTCGATAATCTTCACGTCGAGGTGAGGCAACACCTGGCCGACCGTGGATACGCGCCTCTCGACCGGGGTATCTGTCATGCTTTGACAGCTCACCGGACTCGTTTCCGTCATGCCGAAGGCGATCGTGATCTCGGGCAGATGCATTTCACCGACAACCCGCTTCATGATCTCGATCGGGCAAGGCGAACCGGCCATGATGCCGGTGCGTAGGCTGCCCATATCGAACTCCGCAAAGCGCGGGTGATTGAGTGCAGCGATGAACATGGTCGGCACCCCGTACAGCGCTGTGCATTTTTCTGCCTGTACGGTCTTCAGAACGGCTTCGGCGTCGAAGCGCTCGGCGGGGTAGACAATCGTCGAACCATGAGTCAGGCAAGCCAGATTGCCCATGACCATGCCGAAGCAGTGGTACATCGGAACCGGGACGCATACGCGATCCACGTGGGTGAGCTTCATGCATTCACCCACGAAGAAACCGTTGTTCAGGATGTTGCGATGACTCAGCGTTGCGGCTTTGGGAAGCCCCGTCGTTCCGCTGGTGAACTGAATGTTGACGGCATCGTCCGGGCGGACGGTGCGGCGTATGTCCTGAAGCGATGCGCTGTCTGCAGCGTCGAAGCGGAGCAGGTCAGAGAAGCGTTGAGCGCCAGCTTCGTCCGGGCAGTCGGCCTCGTCTATCCACCAGATCGTCTCAAGGCTCGGCAACCGTGCTTTTCCCAGTTCCCGCAACATGTTCAGATACTCGCTCGAGCGGTATCGAACCATCGTCACGATGGCCTTGCAGCCCACCAGGTTGAGTGCATGCTCCAGCTCTGAGGTCCGATAGGCCGGATTGATGTTGACGAGTATCAATCCGGCCTTTGCAGTAGCTAACTGCAGCAGCAGCCAGGCGATGTTCGTGTGGGACCAGATTCCGATCCGGTCGCCCGGCTTGAGCCCTGAGTCGAGAAGTGCAGCCGAAAGCCGGTCCGACTTTTTGCGAAGTTCGCTGTAGCTTAGCCGAACCCCTTCATGCCGGCTGACTACCGCAACGTGGTCGCCCATTTTGCTGGCGACTTCGTCGAATGCATCGCCAATGGTTTTGTCGACCAGCTCTGGGGAACGTGTTCCGCGTTCATGGGAAAGCGTCTTCATCGGTATCTTCCGTGCAATGGACTTGCCTGTAGGCTCATTTGCCGAGAAAAACGACCGGCGCTGGTTCTTCGCCACGAACGACGGCTTCTGCACGGGCAGTTCGCCCTTTCCTGGCGTCTTCCGTCGTGTGCAGTCCCATGGTGAGGTCGAGGATCAGCGCGTCGGCACCAGGCACGCCTCCGCCCGACCATGCCTTGAGGAGGGCGCGAATGGCGCCATACGAGCGCGTAGGCCCGTTGGCAAGCTTGATGGCAAGATCCTCGGCGACATGCTCGACCTGATCGTCGCTGACCACGAAAGCGGCAACGCCAAGCTGACCGGCGGTTGTGCCGGACATGGGCTCGCTTAGCATCGCGTAGCGCGCTGCATACGCACGACCCGCTCTTTCCGCCAGGCGCTGCACGCCGCCCGCGACAGGTGCCGAGCCAACGGACGCTTCAATGCACCGAAAGGTGGCGTTCTCCGCCGCAACGATGAAGTCGCAAGCGAGAGCCAGCTCGAATGCGCCGCCGAATGCTGCGCCGCGCACTGCGGCAATCGTCGGAATCTGGAGGGATTCGATTGACCGATAGGTATGGTGAATCTGCGATATGAACGTTCGCCAATCATCGAAACCTTTGTCGATGAAATCGAGGACGTCGCCACCCTTGCTGAAATCGGGGCCCTGTGCACGGATCAGGAGGGACCGGATATCGGCCTTGCTGGCTTCCCGGACGGAGCTCTCAAGGCAGTCAGCGAAATCAGCCGCGATGAGATTCGAAGGAGGATTGGCTAATACGATATGGCCTACGTTCTGACGACGTTCAAAATAGGTGCTTTTCATTGAAAGGAATCCTTAATAGATGATGGCGATCCTAAAAGCCTTGATGTCTCCTGCCAGGCCTTATGCTTACATTCAACAATAGTGAACGCATACAGCATAGTTGCATATTAGGATGCCGACGAAGGCGTGTCAAGCCATTTGCCGATGACAGGATGCTTGGGATTGCACCTAGGGTGCATCCGCAGCCAAGGCGTCTAGGAGATGCCGGGCGGCTGGAACCGTGCCGCGGCGCGTGGGGAAGATCGCGTGGACGAGGTTTGGCGTCGTAGCCAGGCCGCCAGCAGGTGTTGCAACCGGCCGGTCTGAATATCGGCGTCCACAAGCTCGGGTTTTGTCGCAATAGAGCGTTCTGGTAATCCGGCTCAATTGAAATGACGTGTGGGTCAAGGATGAAGTCGCTGGATCATATGATCTGCAAGGAGGAGATGAAACACACTGGCAAAATCAAGCCATCTGCGGCCTGCCAGTTCTACTCGTTGGTGACGAAAACCATCCTCACCACATCGCCTTTGTACGACTCAACCGCCTTAGCGCGACAGAATCGAGATTTGACTGAATGGTCTGAGCGCGTTAGAAATCGGCGTACATGCGCCGGGATTGAAGATTCCGTGCGGATCGAGACGCGCTTTTAGTTGCCGATGAAACCGCATTAGGGCTTTGTCAAATTGCCGGAGCTGTCGCGTAAGATCGTGTGATGAAAAATTCTAAATCGCTTTATCACGGCCACCGTTTTCCGGCTCCCGTCATCTGCTGCGCAGTGCGTTGGTATTTTCGGTTTCAGTTGAGCCTGCGTGACATCGAAGAGTTGCTGTTCGAGCGCGGTATCGTGGTCAGTTACGAAACCGTGCGCCGCTGGTGCGATAAATTTGGCGCGGGGTTCGCGCATCGCGTCAAGACTGCTCGCCGCAAGCCTGGCACCTCGACGAGGTTTTTGCGTCACTGCGCGGCGAGCCTTATCTGCCGTGGCGAGCAGTCGACCAGCACGGCGTCGAGTTCGATATCCTGCTGCAGAAGCGTCGCGATAAGGCTGCGGCCAAGCGGTTTTTCAAGCGCGTACTTGCCGCTTGTCCCGAAGGACCACGTAAGATCGTGACGAACCAACTACGCGGCTCCCCGGCGGCGAAGGCCGAGATTCCGAAACTGGCCGAGGTAAAACACGTTTTCGTCAAAGCTAGCGCCCGGTTGAACAACCGAGCCGAAAACAGTCATCAGCCAACACGTGAACGCGAGCGACGCATCCCCCAAGGGGACTTCCTTCGGGGCATGCGTAGCTTTCGCGATCCTAAACGTGCGCAAGCATTCTTGTCGAACTTCGGCCCGATCCGCCAGCACTTCGCGCTCAAGCGACATCTACTACGTGCCTCGCTCTACCGCAAACAACTCGGCGAACGCTCTGCCGCCTGGCGGCGTTTCGCCGAGCTCGCCCAAACTCCGTCCGCCTTCTGAGAAGATGACGCGCCTTTACGTCACCGCGTCTCGGCCTCTTTAACGTGACAACGCCCGCCGTAGCAAAGAGAGGGTTATGCGCTCGACTTGGGATCGGGGGGCAGGGTCAGTAATGCGTGCCTCGGCGCCAGGGCATTAATCAGGATGCCACTAATCCAGAGCTGGTGATTCTTGTGCTAACGGCGCAGATACTTCACGACGCGGTTCGTTCTCCTTTTCTCCTGCAACTTCTCCGTGGTCGGAGCGAACCCGCCCAAGCAGCGCGAAGACCAGAACAGCAGCAGCCAAGGTCAGGATAATCGCCACCCAAAGAAGCTTCTTGAACGCAAGATCATAGGCCAGGAGCAGGTGCTCATGATCAAAGCCCGAAAGGATCGATCCGGCTTTCGCCAGCGTTCCGGCGGCGAGTTGCGCTGCACCTGATGCCAGGGTATCCGGATTCTGATCAGGCCTGATGTCGGTCAGGGTTTGCCGGGCGAAAAACGCCAGCAATGAACCCACGATCGCCATGGCCGTGCTATCAATCGAGACACGCAAAGCGCCGAAGATGCCGACAGCCATCCCGGCTTTGTCGCTAGGGACGACACTGACGGCAAGGTTATCCATCAACCCCCATGGAATGGCGGCACCCAGGCCAATCAGAAGCAGATCCACGCGCATCAGGATGCCGTGATCTCCGAGTGGCACCTGGGTGAGTAGAACGAGCCCCGCGACCGAAATGAGCATGCCCAGACCCGACAGGATGCCAACCGGAATAAATCGGGTAAGCATTGCCGAGAGGAACGGGATAAAGAGCAGCGGTGCTGAAAAATAAAGCATCAGTATCCCGGCATCTAGGGCATTGAGCCCTTCAATCCCGATAAACCGCAGAGGCAGAATAACGAGCAGCGCAATATATGAATACGCTGTCGCGAGCGGCAGAAGCTGCGCGCCCACGAAGCGCGGATAGCGGAATAGACTGAGATCGAGCATGGGGTTCAAGACCTTCATCTCGATCACAACAAAAAGGACCAGCACCAGACCGCTCGCCAGAAAGAGTCCCAAGACAAGCGAGCTCGTCCATCCATGTACCGGGGCTTCGACCACTGCGAAGGTGAAGAGCGTCAGCATGAGGGTGAAGGTGCCGGCGCCTGCCCAGTCGAGACCATGCGCCGAAGGATTCTTGCTGTCAGTCATGAAGAAAATGCACAGCATCAGTGCGATAAAACTGATCAGCGCACTACTGAGAAAGACCGCATGCCAGCTGGCAAAAGCAATCAGAATGCCGGCCAGAGTCGGGCCGAAGGCGAGGCCTGCGCCAAACGCGATGCCGATAAGGCTGAAAATCCTGACGCGTGCAGGACCTTCAAATTCCTGCGCCAGCATTGACACGCCGCCTGCATACGCACAGGCAGCCGCAAGACCATGCGGGACGCGAAGGAAGTCAAGCCACAAAACGCTTGGTGCGAGCGGCATCAGAAGCGAAACGAGCGTCATGACCAACATGCCGGCGAAGAAGATTTTCTTGCGGCCATAGTGATCGGCAAGCGCACCCGCCACCATCAGGGTACTGCCGCAGGCGAGCATGAAGGCATTGGTGATCCATGAAAGGGCAATGGTCCCTCCCGCAAGGTCACGACTGATGTAGGTTTGGGCGGCAGGCCCCGCCGAAAGACTTAAAGGCAAGCTGATGCAGGCCAAAATCACTGCAATGAGAACAAGGGTTTTGGCGCGTGCGGACCGTGGCACTGTCGGGGAAGCATTCGTGGAGTGCTGGTGCATCGATCAGATTCCCTAAGGTTTATGCGATACAGGAGAACCGAACCGGGCGTCTCCCGGTTCTGCGGACGGGTCAATCCTAGGGGTGTCAGCGTCATGGATAAAGAAAGACAATGCGAATTCATCTGTCGGGAAACACGAATAATGAAAAACTGGCTGCATGCTGCGGTTGAATCGTCAACTGTCGGGTAGCAGCAGCGCAGCGATGAGTCACTGCTAACTGAGACGGACGGTCAATTGCGTTCGGGAGCGGCTGAAACATTAGAGACGGAACGAACCGGATAACCATCGAATCAATATCGAATGAATGGGAATCCGATATGACAATCACGAAACGGCCGACCACTACCAATACCGCCACAATCGAGGAATTCATCGGCCACGCGCCTTGGGGTCAGTCGTGCGGCGGCAATCGCACTCGCAATGTCTCGTTTCATAGAAGGGGAGAGGACCGCGACCAGCATGTGACATGTAGGTCGCGGCGACTGCTTTGGGTTCCGATCGTTTGCCCACGCAGCCAAGATGAGCTTTTGTGCACTTCCAGTTCGCCAGCGAACGATCAGGTTAACCCATGGCCCCAGACAGGGTTTCTATTTCAGTACCCCAACCTGAACTGTCCCAGTTGGTTTCGTCCATTTCATCGCAATCATGGCTGTGCTTAAGCAACTCAGCGGACGGGGCTAAGGACACGCGTTGCGCAGTCACTCGATGGAGGCGTCCCCTAAAAACCGATTCAATATTTATTAGAATCCACCTGATTTCTTGGCCCACAGAATGCGGCCAGTCGCAAGCGGCAGGTGTCCCAGTTGCGATGCCATCCGGTACGTTGCCCCGGAGGTCAAGCGTCAGAAGCCGAATCCACCACCGTCGACATTCAGCACCTGCCCGGTGATAAAACGCGCATCGTCCGATGCGAGGAATGCCAGAGCGCCGGTCAGGTCGTCAGGAAGCTCGGTACGCGGAATAAACTGGCGGGCGCGCACGGCATCGAACGCTTCGGCCGGCAGATTCGCTGCACTGCCCGCGTGGCGTGTCAGCCCCGGGGAAATCGCATTGACGGTGATACCACGTTCACCGAGTTCGGCCGCGAGCGCACGCGTCAGTCCGATCACGGCCATCTTGCTGCACGCGTAGGCGGACATGCCCGGCGGCGGCCCCCAGATAGTGCTGGACGCCAGATTAATGATCCGTCCCCAGCGCCGCTCGGCCATGCCGAGCGAGAACGCCTGGGCGAGCAGGAACGGCGCGTCGATGTTGATGGTCATGATCTGTCGCCACAGTGCCGCCGTAATGGACGCCAGCGGCACCATCGGCATGAAGGCGGCGTTATTGACCAGCACATCGACCTTGCCGACCTGTTCGAGTACCCGCGCCGCGAAGCGCTCGACATGGGCGGGATCGGCGAGATCGCAGGCGAACGTCGTGGCGCGACCGCCGGCCGCGTTGATCTGCGAGACCAGCGTGTCGCACGGTTCACGGTCGGTCAAGACCAGTTCATGGCCGCTTGCCGCGAGGCGCAGCGCGAACGCTTCGCCCAGTCCGCCAGCGGCGCCAGTAACAACGGCCACGCGGCCGTTGGACTTGTTTGAGGTATTCACGTTAGTGCGTCTCCTATCGTACGTATTTTGAAAGCGTGACCTGTCAAAGCGGTGCGCGCAGGGCTTGTTGCGCCTCGACCATCACGCGCGTATGTTCTTCACGCGAGCCGCCTTCCTGCTCGATCTGACCCATGCGGCCCGAAGCCGTGACCACCAGTCGCGCGCGGTCGTAGTGGCGGCCCGCGTAAGCGATCAACGCTCCTTCCAGGGAATGGCGGCGCTGCAGTTCCTCAGCCAGCACAATGGCGCCTTCAACGGCGATCCCGGCGCCCGACGCCAGGTGCGGGGTGGTTGCGTGCACCGCGTCGCCGAGCAGCACGATACGCCCTTTGTGCCACGGCGCTGAGATCATGTGGCCGACGAGCGGCCGGTACAGCACGCGGTGATTCTTGAGGGAACCGTCCAGCAATCCGGCGCGGAATTCGCCAATCGCACCGCCGAACTCCTCCAGCAACCCGGCGAGCACGAGCGGCCATTGTTCCGGTGCGATGAAGTCGGTCCCGTCGCGCTTGTCGAGCACGAACAGATAGCATTCGGTCGCGCTGATCGGGTTCATCCCCGCTTTGGTGGTCTCGCCCATGTAGATCGTCGAGTTTTCCCGCAGACGCGGCACCACCGCGCGCCATGATCCTTGGCCTGTGAACTTCGGACCGGCAAAATCCGGCACTACGAGCTTGCGCACGGCTGAGTTGACGCCGTCCGCACCGATCACCAGATCGTAGCGACCGCGGCCACCATCCGTGAAGAGGACGTCGACGCCTTCTTCATCTTGCGTGATAGTTCCGAAGCTCAGGCCGAGCTTGACGTTCGCGCCCGCATCGTGGGTGGCGTCGCCGAGGATGTCAGCGAGCACGGTGCGCATGATGCCCGCGCCACCCGGCAGATCTTCCGCTCCGAGCGCCGGTGCGGCGGGCACGGTGGCGTTCAGTTGCCCGTTCACGTCGCAGATGTCGATGGCGCTCCACGAGCCACCCCGGCGCAGCACCTCGTCGACGACACCGACTTCGTGCAGGCTGCGCAGCGACGGGCCGCTGATGGTGATACCGGCACCGTCCGGTGCCCATTGCGGATTGATTTCGATGAGATCGACGGCGATGCCCTGCCTGCGCAGCATGATCGCGGCACACATGCCGCCGATGCCGCCCCCAACGATCAGGACCTTCTTGACCAGTGCCATAGTGTGTCTCTGTATGCGATGTGGAATCGTCCGGTCAGGCGACCGAACCGCCGAGCTGTTCCGCCAGCCAGTCGGCAATCTGGTTGCCGGCGTTCAATGGGTTATCGAGCGAACTGTGTTCGACGCCGCCTTCGCGGGCCGTGAAAATGATCAGATCCTTCTTCGGACTGTTGACGAGCTGTTCAAAGGTCTGATGGGCATACCGCAAGGGGATCTGACGGTCGTTCTCGCCGTGCGTGACGAGAAAGGGCACGCGAATGCGATCCAGCACGCCGTCCAGGTGCATGTGCGCGGCCTTGGCGAAGAACTCGTCCATGTCCGTCGCGCCGAATACCCACTGCACGTGTTTCCAGTAGTGGGGCACCGGGTTTTCTCCTTCACGCTTCAGGCGGGCCTGCTGCACTTCGCGCCAGTCGTGGTTCGCGCCCCAGACGGCACCGCACGCGAAGCGCGGTTCGAACGCCACTGCGCGCGGGCAGTAATAACCGCCCAGCGACACGCCCAGTGCACCGATCCGCTGCGGATCGACTTCATCATGCTGCTGCAGCCAGTCGACGATCGGAGTGGCCCAGACTTCGGTGTTGTGCACGGCGGGCAGGTTGGCGAGGCGCAAGGCCTCGCCGGTGCCCGGCTGGTCGATGAACAGTGCGGACAGTCCACGCCGCGCGAACATCGTGCCCATCACGCTTTTCTGCAGCATCTCCTTGGTCGAGTCGAGCCCGTTCATCACGACGACGACCGGCGCGCGTTGTCCCGGTGCTAGGTTTTCGGCCCGCACATACAGCGCAGCCAGATGCGTATCGCCGTAGGGAATCTCCACACGCACGCAGTTTTCCCGGCCCAGCTTGCGACCTTGTTCGAAGAGCGCCAGCGAATGCTGGTAGATCGCGAGGCGGGCCTCGAAGCCGTGTGCCTGCATTCGCTCGGCGATGCAGCAATAGAGGCCGGCGCGGCCGAGTTTTTCGCCTGCGGACAAGGTGTAGCCGCGCGCCAGATCGCCGTCGGCCAACGCGATCAGTTTGTCCGCGCCGCCTTTCCACGCTTCATAGAAGGCCAGTGTGCCGGGGTCGTCGCCGGCGCGAGCTGCCTCCAGCAGAGGCGCGCACATTGCATCCACCTCTCCGATATTGCCGCCATGCGTGAGGGCGATCATCGTCGAGAGGCTCCAGACGTAGTTGGTTGGAAAGTACTGGAACATGGTGTGGTCGTATCCGATATCAGTCGAAGATCGAAGGCAGGTCGGCGGGAATCCAGACCTTGCCGTTCTCAAGCCGTGCAGCCACCTTGGTGAGGTGCTGGCCGGCGCAGGGGCCGGCGAAGCAGTGGCCCGTGCGGATGTCAAAATGCGCCGAGTGCGCGTAGCAGACGATGTGGCCTCCGTCGCCGGAGAGGAACCGGTCCTGCCGGTACTCCATCGGCCGGTGCTCGTGCGGACAATCGTTGAGCCAGACGAACACCTCGTCGCCTTGCCGCACGACGCATAGCCGGTCGTCGAGGCCTTGTCGCAACAGGCCGCGCGCGCCGCCGTCCGGCAGGTCGTCCAGCGCACAGAGCACGCGTTCAGCGGGCATTGTCATGTCGCGTTACTCGCTACTCGCCCGGCGCCCACTTGCCGCGCGCATCGAACAGGAAGATCTGCGAATTGTCCGAGCCGGGATCGCAGGCGCGCGGCGTCCAGTTGTCGTCGTGCAGGTCCATATCGGCATCGAATTCGATGGTCGCGCCAAACGGGCTGTTGAAATACCAGAAGTAGTTGCTGCCAAGAATGTGGCGGCCCGGTCCCCAGAAGCTCTTGTATCCCTTTTTGACGAAGTCCCAGCCGTGCTGCAGCACTTCGTTGGCCGATCCGAGGTGGAACGTGAAGTGATTGCAGCCGATCATGTGATCGTTCTGGCTCTCGATCATGAACAAGGTGTGGTGATCTTGCGTGCCGGCCGGACGCATGAACGGGCCCAGATGATTGAAGCGGTCGGTAACAATGAAGTCGAGGCGGGTGTAGAAGGCTTCGGCCTTCTGTGCGTCTTCAACGAAATAGACCACGTGCGAGAGCGTGCGCGGCTTGATCGTTGCGTCGGGGGTGACGGCGCAATCGTTGGGCGCGCGGCCAGGCGGTTGTCCCGGAACGTTGAAGCCGAGGTAGCGCGCCTCGTACTTGCGGCGGCGCGTAACCATGAAGGCGACGCCGAAGCCAGCGTCATCAATGCAGTGCAGCGTGCCGTCGGCATCGACGCTTACCTCGCGGTCGGCTTCGAGGTTAGCCTTGATCGACGCGAGCGTGTCGGCGTGGTCCACGCCATAGACGGTTTCGCGCAGGCTTGGGGTCGCGGCCTTTGGCGGCAGCGGCGGCAGGCTCGGGTCATCGGCTGCGCGCATGATGAGGCCGGTGCCGTCCAGCGCGGTGAAGATGCCACCACGCGCGGGATCGTAGTCGATTTCGTCGAGGCCGTAGTCGAGCAGATACTGGCGCGCGCCGGCCATGTCGTCGATGCCGAAGACGAGGAATTCGAGTCCGACAATGTTCATGAGTGGGTTCCTTTGTGATGGGTCAGCGTGAGGCGCGGCGCTCAGTGCGCCATTGCTCGCGTGATGAGTTGATCGACGCTGCCGTCGTGGCGTAGTCCGAGGCGCTCGGCTTCGGGCGTCAGCAGCGGCGGATAGGTTGCGAACAGCCGCTCGATGAAGGGATCGGGCGCATAGGTCACGAGCGCTTTACGGTCGGCGCCGAAGCGCGCGGCCAGCGCCTCGACGACCTCACCCACGCTCAGGCGCAGCACCGGCATCTGGTAGCTGCGGCGCGCGTTGAAGCGGTCAGGGTCAACCGTGGCTGCGTGCAGCAGGTTGTCCACGCAGGTGCTCACGGAGATCCACCAGGCCACGCCTTCGGCTGAAACCGGCACGGTGAGGGGAACACCTGCAGCCAATTTCCAGAACAGCAGGCTCATGAACGCGGACATCATGCCCGTGCCATCGCCCGGTCGCGCGACGACCCCTGGCAGGCGCAACGAGCAACCCTGCACCCAGTCGAGCCGCGATGCGTCGGCGACGAGCGCTTCACCCATCAGCTTGTGCGCGCCGTAGCTCAATGCAGGCGCGGGCAGGGTCTGTTCGTCGACGATCGCAGGCAACTGCTCGCCATAGACCGCAACGGTGCTCGCGAACACAAAACGTGGCGCGCGTGCCTGGCCGCGCAGATCTTCCAGCAACCCGAGCGTCGCATCGAGGTTGATCGAGCGGCCGAGCGCGTAGTTTTTCTCCGCAGCGCCACCGGGAATGCTGGCAAGGTGGAACACGGCATCGACAGGAAACGCGTAAGCACTCGCACGAACTACAGTGTCGGCGATATTGCCCGTCAGTTGCACGACGCGTGAATCGGCGGGCGGGGCATCGAAGCCGACGTCCATCAACGTCAGCCGCGAGACCGGCTTGCCACCGAGGCCCTCTGAAAGCAGACGCCTGACCAGCACCTGCCCGACGAAGCCTTGCGCTCCAGTCACGACAACATGAGTCATTTGGCGCCTCCCTTGCGGAACGGCAGCGATGCGAGGAACGCGAGCCGCGACGCCCCGAGCATCTTCAGCCCCGCTCGCGCCGATGAGGCATCGAGACGGGCTTCCATGGGCATCGTGCCGAAGCTCTTGCCCTTGATGACGAGTTCGTCGCCGACCCGTTCGAGCGATTCGACGTGCATCAGCTCTTCATCGGCGGGGCCGCGCAGCACCATGCCGGACTTCTTCGCGGCCGCCACCGTAGCGGGCACACCCGTGTCCTGCCGCGCGCCTGCCGCGACACTGCTGAAGTCCATGCCGAGCTGTTCAAACATCCTGATCGCCGTGGCACGGCCTGCGCCATAGACCCCGCCGCCGGGGTGCTGGAACGGGCCTGCGAGGTACAGGCGCTCCACGCCCGGCACGGTGAACTGGCCCAGATCCGGCGTCGGGCGATGACCGGCGCTCTGATAAAAATACGGCGCGACGCCGTGCAGGTCGCCACGCATCATGCTGTTCGGGCTGGACCGTTCGAGGTCCACCGGGCTGACGATGCTGCGGGCGACAATGTTGTCGCTTGTCAGGTTCGACACGAACTTGCGATAGTGAGTGAGCGACAGATCGCCGATTTCTTCCTTGAATTCGTCCCAATGCCGGCCTGCCCAGCGCTTGTCCTTCACGTTGTACGGTGCGAACGTGATGCCATGGAACATGCCGGCGCCAGCCGGTACGCGGGTCTTGTCGCCGATGCTTTCGTCGCCGCCGGCGCACAGGCGCCGCTCGGTGATCAGACCGCGCTTCAGGTCGTCGAAGTCGGCCAGCATTTCGTCGAGACTGTCGGTGGCCATGAACTCCAGCATCGTCGCGTAGCCCACTTCTTCGCCCGCGTGGTAGCGCGCGTTCTCCTTCAGGTCGTAATGGCTGACCATGATCGAGAAGGGCGCGAGCGTCGCGCGCTCGGCACGCTGCAAGACCGGCTCCGGCACACCTTCAACGAACTTGCGGATTACATGTGGATGGATCGCACCGATCACGGCGTCTTTCGCTACGATCTGCTCGCCGCTCGCCAACTGCACGCCCGTGGCGCGGCCCGCACTGGTGAGGATCTGCGCGACTTCGGCGTTGCAGCGCACTTCGCCGCCATGCGATTCGATACAGCGCACGAGCGATTCGGTTAGCTTGCCGCTACCGCCGACGGGCTGCGATACGCCATAGGTGTGGATGATGCCGGGCATCAGCAGCACGCCCATACCGGTACCCAGTTCGTTGGGCGCCTGCAGGTTCTCGCTGACGAGCCGCAGCAGGTGAATTTTGATCTTGTCGCTCTCATAGAGCTGGTTCACGAGATCCAGGCAATCCCGGTTCATGTAATCCAGCATCAGCCGTCCTTCGTCGCTGCGGTCGAGCATCGCGACGAGTTCGCCGAGCGGCGGCGGCGGGGCGTATAGCCCCGGCATGAAGACCTGCAGGATCTGCTGGCTCATCTTGACGAAGTTGCGATAGGTTTCGGCGTCCTTCGGCGAGACCTTGGCGAAGCATTCGCAGGTCTTGTCGATGTCCTTGTAAGTGAAGAGCACCGACTGGTCAGGAAATATCGTCGCATGCGGCACGGGCGAGTAGTGGTAGTTCAGGCCGTGTTTCGAGAGCAGCCCCAGTTCGTCCTGGCGCAGCATCGGGTTGCCCTGGATCATGATGTGCACGCTCGAGTGCTCGTCATGCCAGTAACCCGGCGTGTTCAGCTCGCGTGTGCTGACGCCGCCGCCCGGCCACGCCTTGCGTTCGAGCACCAGCACTTTCTTGCCCGCTTTCGCGAGATAGGCAGCAGCGACGAGGCCGTTGTGGCCCGCGCCCATCGCGACGATGTCGTAAGTCTGGCTCATGTGCGCACTCCTGCCTGTGCTGTTTGCACGAAGCGATGATCGATCGCTCCGAACACCGACTGGCCGTCGCGGTCGAGCATCTCGAAGCGTAGGCGCTCGCCGAAGCGCAGCCATGGTGTCGACGACTCGCCGGTTTCGATCGCTTCAATCGCGCGCTGTTCGGCAAGGCACGCTGAACCGGTGTTGCGGTAGTCGAGGTTCGAGAAAGTCCCGGAGCCGAGAATCGTGCCGGCGCGCAGATTGCGGTTGTAAGTCATGTATTCGATCAAGTCGTGAAAGCCAAAACTCATTTCGCGACCGTTTGGGTGACCGAAGGGGGCGCCGTTTCGGTCGACGTTCAGGTCGAGATGCACGCGTCCGTCCTGCCATGCGTCACCGAGTTCGTCCGGCGTGACCGCAACGGGAGCGAAGGCCGTCGCCGGCTTCGCGAGAATGAAACCGAAGCCCATCCCGAGTTCGCGGAACAGGTGCCGGCGCATGCTGACGTCGTTGAACAGCACCAGGAGCCGCACGTGCGCAAGCGCATCGTTGGCCCGCGTGCCGATCGGCGTGTCGCCGAGCACGACGCCGATCTCCCCCTCGAAGTCGCAGTGATCGGCCTCGTCGGGGAACGGGTAATCGTCGTGCGGTCCGACGAAATCGTCGCCTTGGCGCTGGATCAGAATCGGAATCGATGCGTCGGACTTCTTCTCCGGGTGATAGGCCTGCGTCATGATCCGGCCGTGGTTCAGGAACGCCGATGCGTCGATGAACTGATGGGTGCGGGGCAACGGGGCGGTACACGCGTGCGGGTCGAAGCTGAACGCTTCAGGTGCGCGCCCGCTGTTTAGGGCGTCATACAGCGCAGTCACTGCAGGCTCGACGCGCTCCCAGTCGTCCAGCGCGGCACGCAGATTCGGCGCGATGGCGGTAGCGCTGACCGCGCGATGCAGATCGCGCGACACGACGATCAGGACTCCGTCGGGGTGGGTGCTTCTGAGCGATGCGAGTTTCATTGTGCCTGTCTCCTTCGTTGTGTTATTTGAGCGGACGGCCACCGTCGACGGGCAGCACGCATCCGGTGGTAAAGCGCAGATCACGTATCGCAGTGAGCACCGCGAGCGCGATCTCCTCGGGCTGCGCGAGCCGGCCGAGCGGCGTTCGACTTGCCTGCTCGTCGCGCCAGGCCGCATCCATCGATTTGACGAATTCGGTATCGACGAGACCAGGCGAAACGGACACCACGCGGATCGCTGGCGAAAGCGCTCGCGCGAGCGACTTCGTCAGGTTGTCGAGCGCGGCTTTCGACGCGCAGTAGATCACGTTGCTGCCCATCGCGGTCTGCGCGGCAACCGACGAGATGTTGACCACCACGCCGCCGCCCGGCAGCTCGCTGCGTTTGAGCAGACCCGCCAACGCGCGCACCATCGCGAAGGGGCCGCGTACGTTGGTGGCGAGCACGTCGTCGATCAGCGCGTCATCCAGGCCCTCGAGGTCGTCGTGCGCGACGAAGCGGGTCGTGCCGGCACAGTTCACCAACACGTCGCAACGTCCGTAGCGCGACTCGATGTCATTGGCGAGACTGGCGAGCACCGCACTGTCAGTCACGGGCGCCGCCAGTGCGCAGTGCCCGGTTCCGGCCAGTTGTTCGACGAGCGCGTGTGCCGCGCCGGCCGAACTGCGATAACCAGCGGCGACGAGGAAGCCCGCCTGCGCAAGTGTCTGGCAGATCTGCGCGCCAAGGCCACCGGTCGCGCCGGTGACGACGGCGACCGGGCGGGCGTCGGAAACGCTGGTCGTTTGCATCAGTGCGCGCCGGGCCCCCCCAAGCGTACTGACAGCCCCCTCGGGCGGCAGCGAACCCAGTGAGCGTGGGGGCTTTTTCATGTCAAGCCTGTTTGCCAAGGCGCCGCACGCGGATGTCGGCCTGCTCCTTGTGGCCGGAGAAGTGCTCGAGCGCACAGAGCCGCGAGCAGACTTCGCCGATCTGCACCGACGCTTCGTCGGTCAGGATGCGCTGGTAGCTGTGCGTCTTGATGAACTTGCCGACCCACAGCCCACCGGTGTAACGGCCCGCGCCCATCGTCGGCAGCGTATGGTTGGTGCCGATCACCTTGTCGCCATACGAGACGTTGGTGCGATGGCCGAGGAACAGCGCGCCATAGTTGGTCATGCGGTGCAGGAACCAGTCGGGGTCGCGCGTCATCACCTGCACGTGCTCGGAGCACAGGCGTTCGGCTTCCTGCAGCATTTCCTCGTCCGTCTCGCACAGGATGATTTCGCCATAGTCACGCCATGCGACGCTGGCAACCGGTGCCGTGTCGAGGCGGGCGAGCACGGTTTCGATCGCGGGCGGCAGTTCCGCGGCGATCTTTTTGCTCGTGGTGATGCAATAGGCCGGCGAGGTCGGACCGTGTTCGGCCTGACCGAGCAGATCGACGGCGACCAGTTCGGCGTCGACCGAATCGTCGCAGATCACGAGCGTTTCGGTCGGGCCGGCGAACAGATCGATGCCGACGCGCCCATACAACTGGCGCTTGGCTTCCGCAACGTACGCGTTACCCGGTCCGACGATCATGTCGACGGGCGCAATGCGTTCCGTGCCGATGGCCATTGCCGCGACACCTTGCACACCGCCCATCACATAGATTTCGTCGGCGCCCGCGAGCGCCATGGCGGCGATGATTTCCGGCGAAGGCTTGCCGTCGAACGGTGGCGCGCAGGCGATCACCCGCTTCACGCCCGCGACTTTCGCGGTCAGCACGCTCATGTGCGCCGATGCAAGCAGCGGATACTTGCCGCCTGGAATGTAGCAGCCGACCGAATTGACGGGAATGTTCTTGTGGCCCAGCACGACACCCGGCAGCGTTTCGACTTCGACGTCGCGCAGCGACATCAACTGGATCTGCGCGAAGCGGCGAATCTGGGCCTGCGCGAACTTGATGTCTTCAATGGCCCGCGTGCTGAGCGAATCGATGCAGGCCTGAATTTCCGCATCGGTGAGGCGCAGCGACGGCGGATTCCACTTGTCGAAGCGTTCCGAGTAGTCGCGCACGGCGGCTTCTCCGCGCTGTTCGATGTCAGCGATGATTTTTTCGACCGTCGCGCGCACCTGCGCTTGATTGTCTGCTTTCACCTGGGCACTCTGGCCGGCCTTGAGGTACTCGATCATGTAGGTTTCCCAATTGGTTAGGAGACGGAAGGGAGCGGCATTCGCCGCGATTTTTAGCCTGCTGCGCGGTTCGCGAACACGAGCTGGTAGTGCGCGGCGCTGGGCGGCGCGGCAAAAAATGGCTGAAGTAGCGCGCGCCATTCGACAAAGCGAGGCGACTCGCGAAAACCCCGCATGTGATCTTCAACCGTGTTCCAGCGGACCAGCAGCCGGTATTCGCAGCCATCCTCGATGCAGCGATGCAACTCATGATCGAAGTAGCCGGGCATGCTGGCGAGAATGGTTTGCGCGGTCGCAAACGCGCTTTCGAAACCAGCGTCGCTGCCGGGCGGGATGCGGAAATGGGCGAGTTCGAGAATCATGCGGCTCTCCAGTGCGCGAGCGGCAGACCGGCGACTGGCGCGCGGAAACTGGCGAGCGTCGTGCCGGCGAGGCTGCCCAGATAGACCGTGCGCAGATCGGGTCCGCCGAACGTGATGCTGGCCATCATCGGCGCGAGCGTGCCGCGACATGCGCCCATGAGTTCGGGGGTCGTGGTGCCTTGATCGTAATGCACTTCGTAACGGGCGAACGCTTCAGAATTGCCGTCGTCGAGCAGCGTCAGCACTTCGCCATCGGGCGTGAGCGCGATCAGCTTTTCATTGAGGATCAGCGTGATCCAGAGATTGCCATGCGCATCGAAAGCGAAGCCGTCAGGAAAGCCGCCCAGATCGTGCGGACCGTAGATTTCGCGACCGCTGAGCGAACCGTCTTCGGCGACGCGCAGTCGCGAGATGCGGCGTGCGTTCGTCTCCACCACATAGAGCCATTCCTCGTTCGTGTCGAGCCGGATTTCGTTGGTGCCGACAAAGCCATCCGCAACGATGCGAATGCCGTTCGCGTCGATCAATCCGACGTAACCATCGGCGGTTTTCTCGTTGATCGAGCGGGTCCACGGCACCTGGCGAGTCGTGACCGTGAACCAGATGCGACCCTTCGAGTCGGTCAGGACAAAGTTGGTCTTGCCCAGCGGGGCACCGTCGATGCTGTCGTACAGCGTGCGCGATGCGCCGTCGCGGGTCATCAGTTCGATCGAGTCGGTGCCGAAGTTGGCGATCACGATGTTGCCTTCTCGATCGAACGCCAGGCCGTTGGGCAGGGTTTTACCGAGTACGAGCTGTTCGGCATCGCTCGCGGCAGGCGCTCTAGCGAAATCGGTCTGCTGCGCGATCAGCGTCTGCGTGCCGTCGGCATCGATGCGCATGACGCCCCCGCGGGCATCCGCAGTCCACAATGTGCCATCGGGCTCAGCGAGGATGCATTCCGGGCGTAGCAGATCGTGGCCGACCATGCGGATCGAGCCGCGGTTCACCTGCCAGCCGTGCAAGGGATTGGATGATGAAGTCATTGAAGAGTGGCGCGTGATAGATGGGTCCAGTTGCGGTGCAGCTCGGTGCGTAGTGCCTGTGCTGCGGTGTCAGAGTAATCCGGGCCAGCCCCGTTACCCGGAGCTGCGGTCAGCGGCAAACGGTTCGAGCAGCTCGATCAGGTTGCCGCACACGTCGCGAATGAATGCGGTCGGGTTGCCGTCGACCACCAGTTCGAACGCGATATCGGCTCCCTGTGTGCGTAACGCGGCAACCGCTTGCGGCACATCCGGCACCTCGAAGCACATGTGCTTGTTGCCGTGCGTGCGCAGATCCAGGTTCGGCACCCGGCGCGTTTCCGGCAGCGGGGCCGCGCCCGGCACCTCGAAGATCTCAATCCGGTAGCTGTCCCGGCGTACGAAAGCGATCCGCGCTGGAACCTTGTCGATCGTCATGCGCGATTCGAGTGAGAATCCAAGCATGCGCCCGTACCAATCAATCGCGGCGTCGAGGTTGGGCACACTGATACCGAAGTGATGAGGACGGAGGACGGGCAAAAGCGGCGCATGTGGCCGGGTTTGATCCGGCGCGTGTTCAGGCAGCGTTAATGGCGCTGTCGTCATGGTATGTGTCTCCTATTCCGATCCCACAGCAAAGCCGTTGCTCGCGTCCGGCTAGACGCCGGGGGGATGCCTCTTCGTATGGTCGGACTGTAGAACCGTCAATCCATCGCGACCATCAATTCCTAGTGGAAACACGCATTGATCGAATCGGATGGTTGTTGAATAGTGCGGCCATGAGACTGGGTCACTTCGACATGAATCTGCTGGTCGCGCTCGATGCTCTGCTCGATACGCGCAGCGTCACGCGCGCGAGCGAGCGTCTGCATATCGGTGCGTCGGCAACGAGCAGCGCGCTTGGGCGGCTGCGGGAATATTTCGGCGATGAATTGCTGATGCAGGTGGGCCGGCGCATGGACTTGACGCCACTTGGGCGCAGCCTCGCGCAACCCGTCCGGGAAATCCTGCTCACTGTGCAATCCACCGTGGTGGCACGGCTCGAGTTCGATCCCGCGCAGGCACGCCGCAACTTCGTGATTCGCGCGTCCGACTACCTGACCACGGTGCTGCTGATCGACGTGGTGCAGCGGCTGCAGCGCGAGGCGCCGGGCATTACGCTGCATATCGCCAACATGGCCGACGATGTGCCGGAACGGCTCGATCGCGGCGAAGTCGACTTCGTCATTTATCCGAGCGTGTCGGTCAATCCGCAGCACCCATCGCAGCCGCTGTTCGAGGAGACATACAGTTGCGTCGTGTGGACCGGCAACACGCTGGTCGGCGAGACCCTCAGCCTTGAGCAGTACCGGGAGATGGGCCACGTCGCGGCGACGTTCGGCGACAGCCGCAGCGTGAGCTTCGAAAGCCTCATGATGGCCAATCTCGGTGTGTCGCGCGCAATCGAGGTCACCACCACCAATTTCAATACGTTGCCGCAGCTCGTCATCGGGACGACGCGCATCGCGACGGTCCATAACCGGCTCGCGCAGATCTACGCGCATTACCTTCCCTTACGCCTGTTGCCGCTGCCGATGGATTTCCCGCCGCTGGTCGAGATGATGCAGTGGCATGCGATCAACAACAGCGATCCCGCCCACGTCTGGATGCGCCGCGTGCTGCTGGAACAGGCGCAGATGCGCTCGGGCGTGCCCGCCGTCAGCCTCGCGTGATGCCAACCCTCACTGCGTTCGTTTGACGCAGTCAAATGGTCCTGTCAACGCAATCTGATTGTGTCGTACGTTGTCTGCCGGAATCATTCGTCTCACACAAACGGGTACCTCGCTGTTCGGGCGGCGCTGCAAGCCGCCGGTTGAACGGCCGGGGAACACCCCTTCATAAACGGAGACGACGTCATGCATGTTCAGAACAACCGGCGCCATGCCGCGCCGGCCCCCCGCGAAGCCAGCTTCTTTCAAGCGCTGATCCTGCTCAGCACGGTGATCTGCGGAACACTTGCGCCGACCGTGATCGGACCTGTGCTTCCCGCGATGCAGCAGCATTTCGCGAGCGTACCGGGTATCGAAACGCTGGTCCCGGTCGTCGTCACGATGCCGATGCTGATACTCGGTGCGCTGGCGATGGCGATCGGTGCCGTCAGCGACCGGGTTGGCCGCAAGCGGGTGCTGGTCAGCGCGCTTGTTCTGTACGCGGTGGCGGGTACTGCGCCGCTTTACCTCGATTCGATCTATGGGATTCTTGCGAGCCGCGCAGTTGTCGGACTTGCCGAGGCGGCGGTGATGACCGTCAGCACCTCGTTTATCGGCGACTATTTCAGCGGCAAGCAGCGCGATCGCTATGCGTCGCTGCAGGTTACGGTCGCATCGACATCGGCGTTCATCTTCAACCTGATGGGCGGCGCACTCGGTGCGTATGGCTGGCGCGTGCCGTTCATGGCGTACGCGTTGCCGTTGTTGCTTGCGCCGCTTGTGCAGATCTTCATCTGGGATACCCGCAGCGCGTCCGGCACACCGGCAGCGGGCGGTCACGTTGCCGCAGGCGAACCGGCATTCAGTCCGTTGCTGCTCACGCTGATTTGCGCGGTTGCATTCGCCGTCGGCCTGGTGTTCATGGTCGTGCCGGTTCATCTGGCGTTCATGCTGGTCGACCTCGGCACGCGCTCGACCGGTGAGATCGGCCTTGCCTATGCACTGAACAGCGTCGGCATCATCGCCGGTACGCTGGCGTTCGGATGGTTTCTCGTCAGCCGGCTTGCGGTGGTGCAGCAGTTCGCAATCGGCTCGCTGGTCTGCGGCCTCGGCTTCCTGATCATGGGCGCGGCGCATGACTTTACCTTGCTCACGCTCGGCGCCGCGATCAACGGCTTAGGCTGCGGGGTGGTCCTGCCCGCACTGATCAGCTGGGGGCTGCGTTCGCTGCCCTTTGCACGCCGCGGATTCGGCACGGGAGCGTTCACCGCGACGCAGTTCATCGGGTACTTCTGCAGTCCGCTATTCGTGATGCCGCTGGTCGGTCTCTGGGGCTCGCGCTTCGCGGTCATCGAAGGCTGGGGCATCGGACTCCTTCTCATCGCTGCGCTCGCGTTCGCCGGGTCGCTCTGCTCACGCCGCCTGAAGCTTAGCTGATTCGTCGCGAGGCCCGTCATGAAGTCTGTTTTCAAACATGCACTCCCGGTGCAGGAAGGGCAGCGCTTGCAAGGTAAGGTCGCGGTGGTCACCGGCATCGGGAGCGGAATCGGCCGCGCGTGCGCGCTGCTGTTCGCGGCCCAGGGGGCACGCGTGGTTGGCTGCGATATTGATGCCGCAGCCGCTGGCCGGACTGTTGAAGACGCCCGCGCGCGCGGCTTCGCGCTCGATAGCCTCCATCCTTGCGACCTGACCGATCCCGCAGGCGCCGTGCGCGTCGTCGAGTTCGCGCGGGAAAAGCACGGCGGTTTCGACGTGCTGGTCAACGCGGCCGCGTACGGGGCCTTTGCGTGGTTGCAGGAGATGGACTACGAAACACAATGGCGCCGCACGCTGACAGGCGAGCTCGATATCGTGTTCCTGCTTTGCCAGGCCGCGTGGCCGGTGCTGATCGCACGCGGTGGCGGCTCGGTGATCAACTTCGCTTCGGCCAATGCCGCGGTCGCGCTCGAAGGGTCCCCTGCGCTTGCGCATTGCGCCGGCAAGGGCGGTGTGCTTGCCATGACGCGCCAGCTCGCGATGGAAGGCGGCCCGTACGGTATCCGTGTGAACAGCATTTCGCCTGCGCTCGTCGAAACGGCGGCCACGCGTGCGCACATGCAGGCACAGCCTGAGTTTCTCGAACGGGCGCTTGGCAAGATGATGATCAGGCGCGTCGGCCAGCCCGAGGACGTTGCGTGGTGCGCGCTCTTTCTCGCCTCTGATGAGGCGAGCTGGATCACCGCTGCCGACTTCCCGGTAGACGGCGGCGCGACGGCCTGGTAGCACCGCCTCCTCTCACTTTCCGTTACACGCCCTGAACCGTGCCTCATGAAGGCATGGCTGGCACCGCATTGCCTTTGAAAATACACAGGAGACTACAATGACATCGAACAGATTTGGCATCTTCTTTCGTCGCTCGCCCGGTGTGTTGCGCCTGTCGGCCATTGCGCTCGCAGCGATGCTGGCGAGCGGCACGGCCGCCGCGCAGGCAGAACCGGATGCGCCGGCAGCGACCAGAGCAACGCAGCCGGTAGACGCCACGAAAAACGCATCGACTGGCGCCGCGCAGAAAGCGGCAGGCGCAACCCAGGCGAATACGCCGGCTACGCACGCGTCCAGCGTTACGCACCCCACGGACGCAACATCGGCGCCAGTTTCGCTCGCGCAGAGCGGCGAGGCGGACAAGCAGGCTTCCACTGATCGCCCGACCGTGCAGCAGGGCATACCGTCGACCGACCAGCTCGGCGTGTCACACGTCGGCAACGCGGCGCCGGAGCCCGCCGAAAGTCCGCGCCAGGGGATCCTGTCGGGCCTCGGAACCACCTTGAACAACTGGGGCTTCACGCCGGTATTCAATCTCGTGCAGATGTACCTGACCAATCCGAGCGTTGGCCAGCAGACGGGCAATCATGAAGCGCTGACCTTCATTTCTGTCGGGGGCGACTTCGACCTACAGAAAATCGCGGGTTTCGATGGTGCCACGATTCACTTCCAGCAACTGTTCGTGCCATTCACGACGAACCTCGGTTGGGGCTCGCAGGTAGGTGACGTGCTTGCCGGACAGCCCGGGCCGTACGTACCGAAAGTGTCGCATCTCACGGTCTTCACCTGGGAACAAAAGGCGTTCCACGACAAGCTCGATGTAGAAGTTGGCAAGAGCAATCCGGGCCTCTACTTCGCGGCACCGGTCTGCAATCAGGGATTCGGCTGCCAGAGCGCGATACTGCAGGACAACGCGGGGATGAGTCCACCCATCTACGCCAACTGGGGCGCACGTGTGCGCTACAACCTGACGCCCGCTTTGTCCGTGCAGGCGGGCGTGTGGCGCTCGAATCCTGCCTTCCCGTTCACGAACGGCTGGGAATGGACCGACAGCGTACCGGACAGCAACACGTGGCTGGCGAATATTGTCTACCGGACGACGTATCAGACAGATCCGTATCCGAAGAGCTATGAGCTGATGTTCTATCACAACACGGCGACGCAAACCGACCCGTTCACTTCGGCCAAGCACAACGGAACGTCCGGCATGTATGTGGGGGGCAGGCAGGTCGTATACCGGCCAGACGGCGGCCAGAGCAGTGTGAGCGATCCGACCGCACTCTCGGTGTTTGGCAGCCTGACGACCAGCTTCGATGGGCACGCGAGCACGGGGCTCGCGATGACCGGGATTACCGGGCTGATCCTCGAGGCACCGTTTCGCAGCCGACCGCACGACAGCTACTCATTGAACTTCAATTGGGCGACCCTCACGTCGAGCGAGCAGCAGTTTCTGCAACAGCAGAACCTGGCAGCCGGAGGAACCGGCTATACGGTTGGACGCACCCAGCTCGGGCTCAAGCTCGACGGGAATATCGCTGTCACCCGGAGCATCATCCTGAGCCCGTATGTGATGCGGACGTGGCATACGAATACGTGGGGAAATCCCACGTATTCGGCCACTCCGAAGAATGGCTACGTCGCTGGGATCCTCGCGAGCATCTTCATCGATAAGATGCTCGGCCTGACCGACCATTGACCCGCCACGCGATCCGCAGTGCGAGGTGGCGGTGCGACGCCACCCCACGGAGGGAGGCGTTCTTGTCGATGTCTTGCGACGACAGGGACGCGCACTTTGTCGATGCCTACGCGATTGCACGGGTTTTCCGTTCCTTGGTGGCGTTGAGCGGTGATATCTTCAACTCAGTAATCCTCTTTGTTCGGGCATCGGTCGCGAAGGGGGTCTGGCGTCGCTGGACTTCTACAGTCAGCAGCGCAATATCTGCACGCTGGTATAAATTGTCGGAGACTGATCTTTCATACCAGCGGTTTTGGGTAATCAGGAAGGCGATGCCGTGCCAACTTCGCATTCCTCACGTACCAGGCTGTCATAGATTCGCCGGGCCTGAACGCTAGCTACGTCATTGTTCACGTCGACGGTCCGCCAGTCGGGCGCTTCGAGCAACCGCTCGTATTGGGCTTCGATAACCTCCCAGTCCTCGCGAAACGTTTTTTCGATTTCATCGTACATCGTCTGGGTGACGGCAGCATCCGACGGATTCAGGCTTTGAGCAGCTGACCAGAAGTAATGCGTCGTATGTTCGGTTTCAGGCGTTACTCCATTTGCTACGCGGAATTCGAACATCGCGTTCGCGCGCCCTTCGGCAGTCTGGCCCGTGCCGACTTTTGTGGCGCCGACGTCCACACAAATCAGACCCGGTTGAAAATGGATATCCTGCCAGCGGTCGATGTTGCACGTGATATTTGCCATCTTGGTGTAGGTTGGTGCGGGCGGTGTGTCAGGGAGTAGTCGCGAGACGGTCACGCTGCGATCCGTACGCTCGACCTTCATCGCGGTCTTGTCGTGAATACCCGGATTACCGCCGACGGTTTTCAGGTGAACATAACCAAGATGTGACGCGTCCAGCAGGTTGTCGTTCAGGTAGAGATGGTTCGACTTGATGAGGAAGGTTGTGCCTTTCCAGCCCCAGCGTTCGTCCGTATGCCATTGATAGCCTGGTACCGGCGTCTGTTGCGCCCGTTTGGCGTCCCCCATCCAGATCCAGATCAGGCCATCCTTTTCTTCGACGGGGAAGGAGCGAACCTTCGCACGCGACGGGATTGTCTCTTGACCCGGAATCTTGACGCAGGTCCCCTCACAGTTGAATTCGATCCCGTGATACCCGCATTGCAGATTGCTGCCGATAATCCTTCCGTGCGAGAGAGGGTAGCCGCGGTGGCAGCATCGGTCGAACAAGGCGGCAGCCGTTCCGTCAGTCTTCCTGTAAAACGCCACCGGCTCGTTCAGAATGCGACGCCCAAAGGGTTTCTTCGCCGTCACTTCGCTACTCCAAGCCGCCACGTACCACACATTCCGCGCAAACATTTGTCGTCTCCCGATTGATCTGAACTACGCCGTGCCATTGAATCGGCGCGGCACTGCAGCCAATCTATGGAATTAGCTAGCGACTGGCTATGCCGTTACGCGCATGTGAAGCATGCAATTCCGGAATGTCCGCGTGTGTGCGCGCTGTCTGAGTGATCTTGACGATCAAGCGCCGGCTGAATGAACGGGATGCATTGTTGCCGGACGGGTCAGGTGGGAACTCGCGTGGTCTCTGCGGTGCGTGCTCTATTCCTCGAGCGACGCGGCGTGACGGGGGGCTGGAGCGCCCGTATCAGGCTGAATCAGCAGTGAGTAGATGACATCGCGGAACCATTTGTTAGCCGGGTCTTTATGAAACCGTTCATGCCAGAATTGCCGCACTGAGAACCCCGGAATCTGCACAGGCAATTCCAGCACCTGCGCCGTCAGCAACTGGGCCAGGGATTCTCCCGCGCGCCTTGAAACGGTGAACAAGGCGTCTGACGTGGGCAAGACCATCAGAAGGGTCAGGAAGTTCGGCATGATTACCGCGAACTGAGAAGCCGGTACGTGGTCAAGCAGATACTTTTCCAGCCCTTCGTAGCCTGCGGGTAGCGGTGCGACTAGCGCGTGGGTTGCTTCCAGATAGGCTTGTTCGGTCAAGGTCCGCTGAACAGTCGGGTGTCCCGCTCGCGCGAGACAAACATAGTCTGAGTAATAAAGCCGGCGTTGATAAAAAGGCGAACGGGTGATCGCAAAGCTGCCGATCGCCAGATCCACTTCACCATCTTCAAGTGCTTCCTCTACGCCGTGTGTTGGCGCGTTAGCAGCCCGCACGCGGATGCCCGGCGCGTGCTTCGCAATGTATTGCAGCAGTTTCGGCAGCAGGAATGCGGCGCCGAAGTCAGTCGCGATGAAGCTGAAGGTCCGGTTTGACGTTGCCGGATCGAATTCGCCATTGCCCTTGATTGCATCCTCCATGAGCTGGATCACCGATGCGATCTTCGGAGCAAGTTCGCGCGCCCTGGGTGTGGGTGACATACCTGTTACGGTGCGAACGAACAGCGGATCACCGAAATATTGACGCAGTTTGCCAAGCGACTGGCTCATTGCAGGCTGGCTTATGCCAAGGCTGTCGCCGGCGACGGTGAGGCCGCCCTTGCGCATCACCGCGTCGAAGACGACCAGCAGTTTCAGATCAAGAGAAGCGGCGAGCGGGGAGTTAAATGTCACGGGAGTCATTTGAAGGTCTTCACGTCCCGAACCTAAATGCATATGGAGACTGCGTCAACTTAGATGAATCATCCTAAGGGTTAATGCGTAGCGCGACGTCATGCGTGCCGAGCATACCCGAGATGCATCTCGCTGTATCGACACTCAATAGTGACCTAAGTACCTTGTCATAGCGGTAGGAAAATAACAATGACGACAAGGATCGGAGACATGAAACGGCTTCTGCTACTGATGGTCAGTGCGGGCGCGCTGCTGGGTTCGTCGCAGGCGCAAGCTCAAAGCAGCGTCACGCTGTATGGCTTGATCGACGTGGGCGTTGATTGGGAGAGTCAGGCGGCCAAGGCGCCGGGACAAACCACGGCGTCCGGCTCCGCAGTTCGCATGGCGTCGCTGGCGGGATCGCTGCCGTCGCGATGGGGCCTGCGGGGCAAAGAAGAACTAGGCGGCGGAGTGAATGTGATCTTCGAACTCGAGAACGGCTTTGTACCGAATTCCGGCGCACTTAGCAACGGCAATCGTCTGTTCGGGCGGTCTGCCTGGCTGGGGCTGGAATCGCAGTACGGCACGTTCCGAATGGGCCGGCAAGTGAACATGACGTACATCGGATTGCTGAAATCGACCGTGCTTGGGCCTGCGCTGTATTCCCTCGCCGCGCTCGATCCATATCTGCCTAATTCACGCTCGGACAACGCTGTGAGTTACTTCGGCGAGTTCCGTCATTTTGTTGCGGGCGCCACCTATAGCACCGGTCGCGATGCGGCAAGCGCCGCCGGAAGCGCAATGGCAAACGCCGGTGCTGCGTACAACCCGGCCGCGTCGAACTGTCCCGGCAACGTGCCCGGCGACCCGGTTGCGTGCCGCCAGATTACGGCGTTGATCGGTTACTGGGGACAGGAGCTCGGGCTGCAGTTTGTCTACGACCAATTGCGTGGTGGCCCCGGGTTGTCTGCAGGCAGCGTTTCATATGATCCGTCGATGCCCCTGTTGCTGGCGACCAGCAGCGCAAAGACGACCCGGTATATGGCGAGTGGATATTTCCTCCTGGGCGATCTCAGCCTGCGCGGCGGCATGATTCACCGGATGACGACAACCACGACGGACTATCAGACGAACATTTTCTACGGTGGTGCGGCGTACATGTTCCGCCCGGATATTGAGTTTGACGGGGAGATATCGAGGATCACCACGACCGACCAAAAGAACGCCAACTATTACGTGATGCGTGCGACCTATCTTCTGTCGAAGCGCACGTCCCTTTATACGATGCTCGGTTTCATGCAGAACAACAGCAGGGCGTCGTACGCCGTCGGAGCCGGGTACTACACGGTTGCCGGTGCAAAGCAGACCGGCGTCCTGGTCGGCATGCAGCAACGCTTCTAGGCTAAGCCTGCAGTTGACGAAGACGTCGTATTTTTAAATTTTTTTCAGGAATTCATATGTGCGACGACAAGCGAATCGCAATTGTCGGCGGCGGTCCTGTTGGCCTGACGACTGCCCTGACCCTGTCACGACGTGGCGTCCCCTGTGTCGTGTACGAAGCGGCAGGGGAGATTGCAAAAGAGCAGCGAGGTGCGGCCTTTCATCCACCGACGCTGGAGATATTCCAGCGACTGGGCATTGAATCGTCGTTGATGAAGATGGGTTTGCGCATTCCTGTCTGGCAGATGCGCGACAGAGCGGACGGCGTCTATGCCGAATTCGATCTCGGCACGCTGGCGGAAATCACCAATTTTCCGTTTCGCTACCATCTGCCGCAGCATTATCTGAGCAGCTTGCTGCTGGACACGCTGAAAGATGATCCGAACGTCGAGCTTCGTTTCAGGTCCACCGTGACATCGGTGAAGAACGAGGATAAGACTGCAGTGCTGACCATTGCGACGGCTGACGGAGAGAGGATTGTCCGAAGCCCCTGGGTGGTCGGTTCTGACGGTGCACACAGCAAAGTCAGGAAGACGGCAGGTTTCGATTTTGAAGGCTTCACGTGGAAGGAAAAGTTTCTCGTGACGAACGTCGAATATCCGCTCGAAAAGCTGGGCTATACGGGCACGGCCTACGTTTCAGATCCGGAGAACTGGGCGGTTGTCCTGAAGCTTTACGACGACACGAAGGAGCACCTGTGGCGTATCGCGATGCCGGCCGACCTGGATGCCCCGGATGACGTGCTCCTTCAGGCAGAGGCTGTCCAGGCAAGGCTGAGCAAGACGCTGGGTACCGACATGGAATATCCGGTTACCTATTCGGGAACCTATCGTATCCATCAGCGGGTAGCGGATACGTTCTTTAAAGGCCGTGTCACGCTCGCCGGTGATGCCGCGCATATCAACAACCCCATCGGCGGATTCGGTCTGAACGGGGGGGTCCACGATGCATTCAACCTCGCCAACAAGCTCGCGGACGTATGGCTGGGATTAAGCGGCGAGGAGGCGCTGGAACTGTACTCGCGTCAGCGGCGAACGGTGGCTGTCGAAGTGGTGCAGAAGAACAGTATCCGTAACAAGCAGGCGATGGAGGAGCGCGATCCGGATGTCCGCCGCCGCAATCAGGATGCAATGCGCGCTCTGTCGAGGGATCCGGTCAAAGTACGGGAGTTCCTGCTGGACTCGTCGATGATCAGTTCGGTACGCAGGGCTGCCGAGATCAGTTAAGGTCCGTAGAAGCAGGCGGGCGGTACCCGCCTGCTGTTGGCACTTTCAGTCAGGGCAGCCGGTATTCCACTGCCATTGAAGCACCGACACGCTGCTGAACAGGTCCGCCTTCCGGTACGGATCGCCCGCAGAAAACGCCTCCACGGTTTCGCGATCAGAAGCTTCGACGACGATCAACGATCCGATCATTGTTTTACCATCCTCCGCGAGTAGCGGTCCCGCGAGCTTGAGCTGAATCTGCGCGTGCTCGCCGTGCAGATATTCCCGGTGAGCGTCGCGTGTCTTCAGACGCAAGTCGATGCTACCGGGGCGATCCAGCGCAGTAATGACGAAATACATGATGTGAGGATCCTTTCGGTCAAGGTTGTTAACAGCCTCATAGGTCGAGCACAAGGATTCCGCCTTTCGCGCGCGAACAACAGGGCGTGAACTGGTCGTTTCTTGCCTTTTCAGCGTCGGTCAGAAAGTGATCCCGATGATCAGGCTCACCTTCGATGATCCGCGTCAGGCAGGTTCCGCATATGCCCTGTTCGCAAGACACCGGGATATCGATACCCCCATTCGACAGCGCCATGGTGACAGAAGTATCTTCCGGCACATGAATGATCCGGCCAGTGCTGGCGATCTTCACGTCAAAGCTGCGGGCAGTGGCAGGATCAGGTTGGGCCGCCGCAAAGTACTCGAAGTGAATCTGGTCGTCACGCCAACCGCGATCTCGCGCGCCGTCGGCGATATAACCGATGAATCCGCCGGGTCCGCACACATAGAGATGCGTGTCGGGGTCCGGGTCAGCGAGAGCTAGTTCGAGATCGAGTTTCTGAGCGGCATCGCCATCATCGAAATGAAAATGAACATGCCGGCCAAATCGGGCGTTGTTTATGCGGTCGCGAAACGCGGTTTTTGCAGGTGAGCGCGTGCAATAGTGCATGTCGAAGTTCTTGCCGGCATGCGCCAGGACTTCGGCCATGCAGAGTATCGGCGTAATGCCGATACCGCCGGCGAACAGCAGACTACGACGAGCGTGGACAAGCGGGAAATGATTGCGCGGTTGACTGATCTGCATCACATCGCCTTCCTGTAGCTCATGCATCGCTGTCGATCCTCCGCGCGAAAGAGGGTCGCGCAGCACGCCGATCACGTAGCGGTGTGTTTCATCAGAGTGGTTACACAGCGAATATTGCCGCACGAGGCCGGAGCGCAATTGCACGTCCACGTGCGAGCCGGCCGAAAACGGTGGAAGTTGGACGTCGTCTACCGGGCGCAGTTCGAAGCTGACGATGTCATCTGCCTCCAGGATCTTCCGCGCCACTTTTACAGACAAGGTTTGCATTTGGAGATATCTCGGTTTGCCGCAGGTTGGCGGTTAATCGTCACGCAATGATCGTCAGCGCTGCGCGGTATTCCTCTTCCCGCACACAGTGATCGCTGTCGTCGAACGACAAGGCCTCGACCGTGGCGCCGCGCTGCACGAAATGCTCAATGGTTTCTTCGATCCGCTTGAGGGGAACGAACGGATCGCGTGCCGAGGCGGAGAACAGCATCCGCATGTTTTCCAGGCGCGTGTGTTCCGGCCACCGGACGTTCCAGGGTCCGATACGCCCACCGGTGAAGGCAATCAGCGCGCGCAATGCATGGAATTTGCGCCCGGTGAACTCTGCCGCGAGCGCCGCCCCCTGCGAGAAGCCCGCGAGGGTAATCGCATCCGGCGAGATGCCGCTACCGACTATCTTTCCGATCACCTCCTCCAAATAGCACAGGCTCGCTTCCAATTCTGTTTCGTTCATCGCAGCGGCCGACAAGAAGCTTGCCGGATACCACGATTGCGACGGCGCTTCAGGTAATGCCAAGATCGAGTCGGGCATGAACAGGCGCTGTGCCATCGCCCGCGCCGACCGCGAGGCCTGACCTCTGCCATGCAGGAAGACAAGCGCCTTTCGGGGCTTTTCCAACGCTTCGAACCAACGTGTCCTGTACACCATTCAACGCTCCGTCCCGGCCTTGCCTTGTGATGCCGAATTGGACACCGGCACGCGTCCTGACCATGCGTTCTCGAGCAGCGCACGGATACCTTCATGCGACAGTTCACGCGGGTTCGGGTACGGCGCCTGCAATGCGGCATCGGCGACGCGATCCAGATCCTGATATGCCACTCCTAGTTCGCGCAGCGACATAGGCACACCCAATCTCCTCGATAGTTCGAAGAGCCCCTGCGCGGCATCTCCGGCGCCGATCGCACGCGCCACTTTCTTCATGATCTCCGGGACCGCGACGGCGTTATAGGCGACTGCGTGAGGAAGAACCACCGCGTGAGTTTCAGCGTGCGGCAGATGCAGCATGCCGCCTAGCGTGTGGCAAAGCTTGTGATGCAACGCCACTGACGTCGCACCGAGAACCGAGCCTCCTAGCCACGCACCGTAGAGGCACTGACTTCGCGCGTCGATATTGTCGGGTTGAGTCATGACCTCCGGCAAACCTTCTGCCAGCGCCCTGATGCCGTTTTCAGCCATCAGCGAGGTTATTGGATTGCCGTTATCGGCATACAGCGCTTCGACGCAGTGCGCGATCGCATTCAATCCACTGGTTGCGCTCATCCCGCGCGGCAACGACGTTGTGAGCGACGGATCGTAAATGACCGTGCGTGGCAGCACTCTGATGTCGCGCCCGGTCTTCTTTTCACCCGCCGCGGTAATTCCGTAGATGGGCGTCATCTCCGAGCCTGCATAGGTTGTCGGTATCGCAAGAATCGGTAGATCGGATTCGAGCGCGATTGCCTTGCCCAGCCCGATTGTCGACCCGCCTCCGATAGCGACGATACCGTTCGCGCCAACCGCACGCGCTTGCTCCCGGGCGGCACGCGCCACCTCGATGGGAACATGCATGGCGGCCTTGGCGAACACGCCGGCACATCGCTTTCCGAGCAATGCAGCGACCGATTCGGCCAGCGCCACCTGTTCAGGGGTGCACAGCACCAGTGCGGCGCCGATCCCCAACTGGGCGAATTCCGTGGGTAGCTCGGCAAGACTTCCAGGACCAAATATGACCCGCGCCGGAAGCGGCGAATAGATAAAAGTGCGATGCAACATACGTGCAAAAACCTCGTGTGCTCGTGAGAAAGCGTATGTCGACGATCCGCGATAAAGCCGGCGAATGTCTCCTTGATAGCAAACTACACGAGCGCGGAGCGGCCGCCCATCGCTGGTCCGGACTTCGTCACATTCGGATTCGGCATGTGCACACGGCCCCTAAACAGAGGTCCACAACATCGGGCGCGGTCGATACACCCGGGGTGTGAACTGCGCTCCCGAGGCCGTTCGCGCAGTCACAGCCATATTCATTTTTGGCATTTGCGCTATTGCCGTCCGGCTATGGGCTACTCGACATCGCTGCTCCATACTCGATTCTGACGGCTCGATGGCATTCCGTTCGATGCGCCGAGGCAGCACGTCAGATGAGCTCATCCCTGGATTCAAGGAGACGGTATGACTAACAGCTCGATTCGCGGGCTTCACCACATTACGCTGTGCACTTCGACGGGACAGGGCGACGTCGATTTTTTTGTCAAGGTGATCGGCCAGCGATTCATCAAACGGACTTTGTTCTACGATGGGCACATTCCCATCTATCACCTGTATTTCAGCGACGAAGCCGGCACGCCGGGCACCGTCATGACGACGTTTCCGTTGCGCAGGACAAAGCTCACGGGCCGCAAGGGTTCTGGGCAGTTCACGGCGGTTGCCTATTCGGTGCCGGCCGGTTCGCTTGATTTCTGGCGCGAGCACTTCCGTAAAAACAAGGTTGAGATAGCGGGCGAATCAGAGCGCTTCGGCGAGCGGTATATCCGCGTCGTCCATGCCGGCATCGACTTTGAAATCGTCGAAGATCGCACCGACACGCGCAAGCCATGGAAATCGGACTATGTGCCAGAGCAGTATGCGGTCCGCGGCTTCCATAACTGGACCGCTACCGTGCGCGAAGCTGGCGACATGGACGTTTTCATGCAGCAGGCGTGGAATTTCCGGCCGACCATGCACGACGGAAAATTCACGCGGTATGAAACGGAAGAGGGCGGCGCTGGCCGCCGCATCGACATCCTTCACGACACCGAGTTACGTCAAGGCTCGTGGACACTCGGCCAAGGTATCGTGCACCACGGTGCGTTCGACGTGCCCGACTATGATACTCAGGCACGCATCAAGTTCGAAGCCGAAGGAATGGGTTTTACGGACTTTTCGGATCGCAAGAACCGCGGTTATTTCGAGTCGGTATATGTCCGTACGCCGGGCGGCGTGATGTTCGAGGCGACCAAGTCGCTCGGCTTCAAGATGGACGAAGAAGAGGCGCTGCTCGGAACCGAACTGAAGATCGCTCCGCAACTCGACGCATCCCGCGCGCAGATACTAGAGCTGATGGAGCGGGAAGACCCGATACACGTCTAAGCCTCCGTGAATGGAGGATGTCCGGTTTTATATCGATTAGGAGACTGAACAATGAAATCGCATAAGCTGGTCGGGACCGGACCGCTGAAGGTCCTGCTTTTCCCCGGCTTACTGGGCACGCGTGATTCTTTTGACGACATGCTCACCTACGCGGATACGGACTCGTTCCAGTACGCTGCAGGGGAATATCGCGGTTACGGGCAGTCGCGCGCAGAACCCGGACTCATGACGCTGCGCGAGATAGTCCTGGACGCGGTTCGTACCATCGAATTTCTGGGCTGGACCGAGCTTGCGGTGGCGGGCCATTCGCTCGGCGCACTCGCCGCACAGATGGTCGCCGTAGCGATGCCTCAGCGCGTCAAGGCGATCGTATCGATTGCCGGCTTGAGCGCTCGCGGTGCCGATGCCGACCCGCCGCGCCTCACATTCATGGGTGAAGCCGCCGTGTCTCGCGAGAAGCGCGAAGCGCTGTTTCGCAAGGGAACGGCAGACCGGTATTCGGTCGCGGTGGCACGCGCAGTGGTGGCCGAATCGTTTGATTCCATCAGCCCGGTGGCTTTTGAAAGCTATGCACGCGACGCCGGCACGACGGATATCAGCGACGAGGTGCGCGGGTTGTCAGCCGCAGTTCTCGCACTGATCGGCGAACACGACCCGAATTGCACCGAACGATTGGCAAAAGAGACCACGTTGTCGTTTTTCAGAAAGGCGGAGCTCGAGGTGATTGCGGGAGCCGGCCATTATCCGATGATCGAAGCGCCGCTTCAAACGGTCGCCGCGCTGGAACGGTTTGTCGCTAAAGCGCTCGACGCAAGCATGGATATCGAGCGGAGCAAACACGCAACCGAGTAATCGGTGGATCAGCGCGATTGTTCTCGATCCCCGCGCCATGCTTGCAGCGGCTTGAGCGAGATCTGCGGGGAGGGCAGTCATGTCGAACCGTTTTTCCCGCTAGTTTTCTCCGCAACCTCGCGGGTCGATCACGCGCCAAAACCGCTTGCTTCTGCGAGGCGTGACACCTCGTTATCGGGTCGCATGAATCATCGCACTCCTGACTGACGATGCGCGTCGATCATCCGCTCACGCACGGCGGCGATCTCCGACAAAGACGGCATTCGTCAACCGAAGTGACCATACATGCCAATTAGATTACTGGAGACAAAAATGAGCATCGCCGTTGACGACGCCAGCCCGGCTCTGGCCGCCGCGATCCCTGCACGCGAGAAGATGTCTGCACTCCAGATATGGATCGTGCTCCTCTGCTCCCTGGTCTTGTTTCTCGACGGTATGGACACGGCTGCGATCGGTTTCGTGGCACCGGCAATGGCAACCGAATTCGCCGTGCCGCGATCCCAGCTCGGCCCGCTACTCAGTGCGGCTCTCTTCGGCATGGCGGCCGGCTCTTTCATCGCGGGGTCGCTGGCGGACCGGATCGGTCGCAAGCCGGTTCTGATCGGGTCCGTTCTGCTCTTCGGCGTCTGCACGTTGGCATGCGCCTTTGTTCATTCGATGCCCAGCCTGACGCTTTTGCGCGTGCTCACGGGTCTTGGATTAGGCGGAGCGATGCCCTGCGCCGGCCCATTGCTCGCCGAGTACATGCCTGCAAGGCGCCGCTCCTTCTTTGTCAGTCTGATGTACTGCGGCTTTCCGCTGGGGGCGTCGGCTGGCGGATTCATGGCGGCGGCACTCATTCCGCATCTTGGGTGGCCCAGCGTGTTCGTGGTGGGCGGCGTGTTGCCGGTGATCCTCGCGGGGTGTATGTTGGTCTTGCCAGAGTCGCTCAGTTTCATGATGGCGAACAACTGGCCGTCGGCGAAGATCAAATGCGTGATGGACCGAATGCCGGCAGTCTTGCCGGTTGAGCCTCCCGCATCAGGCGCACATGCACGGAGAACTACGGCACTCGCTGGTATCGGGATGATTCTCGCGCGTCAGCTTGTTTTTGGTACCGTGATGTTATGGATCGGTTATTTCATGGGACTGCTGGTCTTTTATCTGTTGACCAGCTGGCTTCCGACGATTCTTCAGGACGCCCGGTTTTCGATCAGGGACTCGGCTGCGATCGCTGCGCTCATGCCGCTCGGAGGCGTGATCGGCACTGTTGTCTGCGGCTGGTTGCTCGATCGTTTTGCACCCTACAAGGTGACGATGTTCACCTATGCGTTTGGCGCACTCAGCCTGTGGGTTGCCGGAGCGGCGTTGGCGCATGTGTCGGTCCTGACCGCCGCGATATTCTCAGCGGGGTTCTTCGTAGTCGGCTCGCAAGCCTCAATGCTCGCGCTTGCAATTCGCTATTACCCCATCGCGTGCCGGGCTACCGGCAGCGGATGGATGCTCGGTATTGGCCGTGCGGGCGGGATCGCCGGCGCGCTAGCTGGGGTGCGGCTTCTGCACATCCAGCTCAGCATCGACACTATGATAGCCGTTCTCGCTATCCCTGCGTTCGTTGCAGCGATTGCGGTCGGGCTCAGTGGTTTCGCGTTCGTTGGTCGCGAAACCTGACTTGTCGGCAGGGCGCTGCGTGGTAATCCGCGGGCGACGCGGCAGAACCTGTGTAGCCGGGCGATGCGTGTTGTCGTGTCTTGCGCGAACCTCACATTCACCCTGCTAGCGCCTTAAACGCGTTGCTTACCGCGTCGATCGCCGCGTCGTCGACATGCCGGTGAACCACGAGACGCAGTGCAAATGGACCACTTGCGCGAATTGCTATGCCATCAACCGCAAGCCGCCGCACTTTTGCGTTGGGGCGTGCGGTCGATATGGCGCAAGAACAACTGGCCACCACGCAGTTCGAGGCGCAACGTTCGGTCGCGGACGCGCGGACGCGCGGACGCGGCAGGCTCAGGCCGAGGCCGAGCGCGACCAATTGCGCCAGGAACTGACGGGCAGTGCGGCCGCGCTGGACGGCGCGCAGACGCGCATCACTGAACTGGAACAGGCGCTGGCGATCTCCGTCGCCGCCGCGTCGACGCTGCAGGAGCAGGTAGAACTCGCGCGCGAAGGCGAGCGGAAACTGCAGCAGGCCCTGGCGACCGCCCGACATGACTTCGCTTCTGAACTGGACAAGCTGCGTGCCGACAGCGCGCTGGCGCAGGAGCGGCTGAGAGCAGCCGAAACTCGGGCGCTGTTGGAAGTCGACCGCGAGCGGCAGGTGGCCGCACGCTTGCAGAAGGAACTGGACGCGGCTACGCGCAAAGCGGAGCAGGGCAGTACCCGCCATCGGGATGAAGTGCAGAAGCTGCAGAGACAACTCGGTGATCTCCGTCAGCAGGTCGGTGTGCTGGAGGGTAATCTGGACGCGCCGCGCACCGCGAACGCACGTTACATCGATGAAGTGGCGCAGGCGCGTGATCAGCGGGACCAGTTGGCGTTGTCGCTGACACATGCGAGTGACAAAAGAAAGGGCCCGACCTCGATGCCGGCAGGCGGCTCGCGAACAAGCAGTGGGCCGGTCCGCAAAACGCCGCGCCCGAAAAAGCTTTGATTTTTCTCGGCCGCGCTATTCGGGCCCGATGAGGTCTCCTAGTCGACGCGCTTGGCAAACAAACGAGGGAAATGTGAACCGCGGTTCCCGTACCTGCTCGCACGCTCATGCGTGCGGTGTTTGCTGTAGCCGGTTGAGCTGCGTGGTCTGCCTCTGGTGGACTTTCTCGTGCTTGTCGCTCTACGTTGGTTACAGCTGAACTCTCTCGACCGGCATATTGTTGCCAGGCGATGACTAGCATGAGCAGTAACCGTGTTTTAACAATTTCCGCCTCAAGCCCGCATTGTTGAATCACATCCGGGTTGAGGACTATCGCTTTTCAAACCTGATAACTCCGGTTATCAGATGTGGCGATTTTCTATCGAGCGAAAACTTGCGCTGTTCTTCTACAGAAGGAAAGCTGTTGCCGGAGTTCAACTGAAGCCCGGCGATCCGGCCGTCGTAGGCGTTCGTGCGGCCGAAACAGCGTTCAGCGCGCGTGGTCGCCGCAAATTGCGACGCACTTCAGTCGAAATCGCCCACTGGCGACTCCACGGAGCGGCCGCATCTCCGCGGACTCCGATTGCGTCCGCAACCCAACTTGCGGACGCAATTCATTACTGGGGATGATTTGACCTTTTTGCCCTTGCGGGTGACACGCGTTGGTGTCGGCGGCAAGCGCAGCTTCGACCAATTGGACAAGCAACGACTACTCAATGCCTGCCTGCAACCGGGCGCATTGGTCTACGGCGGTCGCAGGCGCCGATCAAACCCAGCATCATGCCAACGAGACATCTTGAGCATAAGTGAGGGTTTACGTGGCGTGCGTGTATTTGAAAAATCAATTACACTCGGTTTCATAGTACTTGAAAATTCAAGTAAATAATCTTCCGAGACAACCCATGTGATGCACCTCATATTCCTTTTTCGGGTGAGGTCGCGACGCCTTGAATTGGAGCAGATCAATGAGAAACAAGATTGCGCTTGAAGAACACTTTGCGATAGACCTCACTATTGAGCAGTCCAAAATTTATGCGCCTGCCGCGGTTTGGGAAATGCTGAAGTCCAATCTGATGGACATTGAGCAGCAGAGACTCGAGCGAATGGAGCAGGGCGGAACCGAGTATTCGATCTTGTCGCTCAACTCGCCCGGCATCCAGGGTATCCCGGATATCAAACAGGCGATTGATGTCGCGAGACGGGCCAATGATGTCCTCGCAGAACATGTTGTCCGCCATCCGTCTCGTTTGGGTGGATTTGCCGCGCTGCCGATGCAGGACCCCGAAGCTGCGGCACGTGAACTCGAGCGGAGCGTAAAGGATCTCGGATTCCATGGCTTCATGGTGAATGGCTTTTCCCAAGTGGGCGATGCGGAGAATGTCGTGTACTACGACGCCCCGCAGTACACCGATTTCTGGGCGAGCGCGGCGGCGCTCGGCAAGCCTTTCTATATGCATCCTCGGGATCCGTTGCCATCCCGTGAACCGATCTATGACGGTTTTCCATGGCTAACCGCCGCGACTTGGGCGTTCGCGGTTGAGACGAGTACTCACGCACTGAGACTGATCACGTCAGGTCTCTTTGACCGCAATCCTGGGTTGCAGATGATTCTTGGCCATCTCGGCGAGGGGATTCCGTTCAACATCTGGCGTGTCGACCACATTCTCCAAAAGGCGCCACGAGGACTGCCCTGCAAGCGCAGCGTGGGCGAATACTTCCGAGAGAACGTCTACGTCACCACAAGCGGAAATTTCAGAACGCAGACGCTTCTATCCACGATGCTGGAGGTTGGGAGTGACCGAATCATGTATTCGGTCGACTATCCGTTTGAAACCCATGACGAGGCGTCCCGGTGGTTTGACACGTGCTCAATCAGCGAAACCGATCGAGTGAAGATTGGACGGGAAAACGCACGACGTTTGTTTGGTCTTGAATGATGCGAGGAAAAGGAGAAACCGGATGTCAGTGACTGAACTGGCGCCAGCAGACGTGTGGCGCAACAAAATCTATAGCGACGGGTGGAAAACCGGAGGCGCGGGTACGATTCCGGTGACCGAGAAGGCGACTGGTGCAGACATGGGATCGATTGGTTGGGCGTCGGCTGCCGATGTGTCCGCCGCTGCCGCGATCGCCGCGGATGCGCAACGCGCCTGGGCCGCGACGCCGGGGCCTCAGCGAGGGGATGTTTTGCGCGAGGTCGCTCGTTTGTTGGACGTTCACAAAGAGGAGATCGCCCTTCAGATTGTCAGGGAAAGCGGGTCGATACGGCCGAAGGGGCAGCTGGAGGTGAAGCTGGCGATACGCGAGATTCTCGAAGGCGCGGCGTTAGGCAGCCAGCCGTCCGGGGTGATCACGACAAGCGACGTGAGGGGGCGGCATAGCGTAGCGCGCAGAATTCCAATGGGCGTGGTTGGGGTCATTACCCCATGGAATTCCCCGTTCATACTGGCGGCGCGAGCCATCGCACCAGCACTTGCCACCGGCAACGCAGTGCTGCTCAAGCCCGATCCTCAAACGCCGATCTGCGGGGGCGTCCTGTATGCGCGGCTATTCGAGGCTGCGGGGTTGCCCGAGGGGCTGTTCCATGTCCTTCCCGGTGGCGCGGAAACCGGTGACGCGCTCGTCCGGGATCCACTTGTCAACATGATCAGTTTCACGGGGTCCACGCGGGTCGGGCAAGCGATCGGCGCCGTAGCGGGCGGCCTGCTCAAGCGAGCGAGCCTCGAGCTCGGCGGCAAGAATCCGTACATCGTGCTTGATGACGTCGATGTCGAAGCCGCGGCAAGCGCTGGGGCATGGGGATCGTTCTTGCACCAGGGGCAAGTCTGCATGTCCGTAGGCCGGCATCTTGTTCATGAAAGCATTGCTGACACCTACATTGAAAGTCTCGTGCGGAAAACCAAGGCGCTTTCGGTTGGCGACCCTTTCAAGGGCGACGTCCATCTCGGTCCCATCATCAATGAACGGCAGGCCGACAACGTCGATCGCATCGTAGCGGACTCTGTAAGCAAGGGCGCAAGGATTCTCGCCGGTGGCTCCCGCGACGGGCTGTTTTTCAAACCGACCGTCATGGTAGACGTCGCGCCGGGAATGCCTGCGTTTGAGGAAGAGATCTTCGGTCCCGTCGCCGCAGTGACTGTGTTCAAGAACGATGATGAAGCGGTCTCGTTGGCCAATCAGAACCGGTACGGCCTGGTTGCGGCAGTGGCTTCTTCCGATTTGCGTCGTGCCCAGCGGATTGCGGACCGACTGCATGCCGGCATCGTCCACATCAATGACCAGACGATCATGCACGAGGTGTTTGGGCCGATGGGCGGTCTGGGTTTGTCCGGCAACGGACATAACTACAGCACGCTGACCAACGCAGACCAGTTCACGGAATGGCAGTGGGTGACGAGCCGCGAAAACCTTCCCGCTTATCCGTTCTAGAAAGGCGTTTTGCCGGGTGCGCTGGATACAAGCAAGGATCCGCGTCGCCCGGCGGCATTGTTGAGATGACGGAAGTGGTTCATGGCGAATGATTTCATGCTCAAACGGAGTGAGGTGCAAAATTGACCCCCTGTACTGCGCAGCGAGTGGAAGAGGCGCATGCTTCGATCGTTGACATTGGCGCGTTGATCGATAGCCAGCCACTGAGCACCTTCCAGAAATGGATCATGGTAATGATCGGTTGCTCGGTGGTAATGGACGGGTTCGACGTGCAGGCAATGGGTTTTGTTGCACCTGCGATTGTCCGTGCGTGGGGCATCGGCCCGGCCGAGCTCGGCCCTATTTTCGGTGCCGGCTTGCTGGGGATGCTCGCGGGCTCCATCGTTCTCGGTGCCACGGCCGATCGTGCGGGGCGCCGGCCGGTGCTGGTCGGCGCGACCGTTTTCTATGGGTTATGCATGCTCGGTACCAGCCTGGTTCAGAGTGCGCCGGAATTTCTTGTCATTCGTTTCTTGACCGGTTTCGGTATTGGCGGCGTGATGGGTAACGCTATCGCGCTGGTCAGCGAGTACAGTCCGCGGAAATATCGGGCGTCGCTGATGACATGGGTCTCGTGTGGCTTCACGGGTGGGGCAATTGCTGGAGGGCTTCTCTGCGCAGCCTTGCTCCCGTCGATGGGCTGGAGGTCGGTGTTCATCGTCGGGGGTATATTGCCGCTGGTCATTGCGGTCCCGATGGCCAGGTATCTGCCAGAATCGCTCCAGTTGCTGGTGGTCAAACAGCGCAGCCCGGAAAGGATTGCTCAGTGGCTTGGGCGAATCGCGCCGAACGTCCAGCTCGGGCCAGGGACCCGCTTTGTCGTTCACGGGCAGCCACAAGCGAAAGCTTCCGTTGGCGAGCTCTTTCGCCATGGCCGCGGCACGACTACGTTATTGCTATGGGGCATCAATTTCGCGAACCTGCTGGATCTTTTTTTTCTATCGAACTGGCTTCCGATGCTTTCCTTGCGAGTCGGACACGGGGTGTCGACGGCTGTGCTCGTCGGTACCTCATTGCAGATCGGCGGTACCGTGGGTGCGCTGCTGATGGGCCCGTTGATGGACCGATTCGGCTTCTATCGTGTCCTGGCGCTTAGCTTTTTGGTGGCGACATTTTCGGTATCATCCGTTGGTCTTCCTGATCTCTCAACGGGATTGCGCTATGCCGTCGTGCTGATAAGCGGAATCTGCATTGTGGGTGGGCAACCAGCGGTCAATGCGTTGACCGCGACGCTCTATCCAACCTCGCTGCGGGCCACCGGGGTCGGCTGGAGTCTGGGCATCGGTCGGGCAGGTTCAATAATCGGTCCTGTGGTGGCCGGACAACTGATAAAGCTCCAATGGTCGAATACCGCGTTGTTTGTCGCGGCTGCGGTGCCCGCACTAGCATCGTGCCTGATGCTTGTTTTCCTTAGCCGTGCTTCGCCAGGAAATCAGATCGTTTGCATCGAGTGTTAGCGGGTTGCGGCAGATTCAAGGCGACAGGTTCGATCATTAAGTTAGTATGCCTAATATAAATTGTTCATGTAATAGAGAGAACTTGCATGATCGTAGGACAACGCCAAACGGCAACCGAATATGGAGGGGACATGATTGAAGAACGCGACGTCATCGTAACGATGCGGGATGGAACTCGTCTCGCGGTCGACGTCTATCGACCAGAAGGGAAGGGGAAGTATCCGGTGCTCTATGCTTCGGCTCTGCACAACAAGGATCTTCAGGGGCCGGACATTGCCGACGTGTTGCCTCCTCAACCCGCACATGCGCCGCTGTGGTTCGGGCCGATAGAAGCGGGGGACACTCGCCGATTTATTGCGAACGGCTACGTGCACGTCATTGCGCAGCCGCGAGGCTCGGCCAAGTCCGAAGGGCACTATGGGGAAGAGAACACCGATCATTACGACATGATCGAGTGGATCACTCAACAACCGTGGTCGGACGGCAAAGTCGGGATGGTCGGTATTTCGGGGTTTGCGGGCGAACAATGGCGCGCGGCCGCGCAAGGGCATCCGGCGCTCAAGGCGATCTTCCCTTACGACGCCTGTAGCGCATATGGAGGCATGTTCGGGTTCCGGGATTTCAACCCGGGCGGTGTCATTCATACCTTCCCTTACTTGCTCGATGTTTTCAGCACGGTGCATGAATCGCGTAGTGTGCCGGGGCCGCTACCCGATGAGCAGGAGGCGCTCTGGCGCACGGCCATGCGCAATCCCGATTACAAGATGTACATCAATCTCTATAACATTCTGACGCAGAAGGGGCAGCGCACGTGGGTGATGTACCACATCATGACGAACCCTTGGGAGCCGGACGGGACTCTCGAGCGGGCCGAAGAATTCTTCAAGTCGATCAAGGTACCGTTCTATACGGGGTCTGGTGCCTATGCATACACATACAAATTGCACTGGCTCGGTGCCCAGCACTACTTCGGAAACGTCAAGCAACCGCGCAAGCTGATCTTTACTGGGCCGGCACATCTGGAACGACCTTTCCACCAGTACCACGACGAGGTCATTCGTTGGTACGACTACTGGCTCAAGGGTGTTGACACCGGCATCATGGATGAGCCCCCGGTTCGCTACTGGGTCATGGGGGCCAACGAATGGCGCACGGGTAGCGACTGGCCTCTGCCCGAAACACAATGGGTCAAGTACTACCTCGGTGGTTGGGAGCAGCTGTCCACGGACGCGCCCCGACCTTCGGCGGAGGTCGGCAATGCGCAGCGGGAGCCGGATGTCTTTACGCAAATGCCGCTCAAGAAGACCACCAAGGTTGAGCGGCTGCGCTATATGACTGATCCGCTCCCTCACGACGTGCTGGTGGCGGGTCCCATCTCGCTCACGCTCTATGCAGAGATCGATCAGCCGGACACGAACTGGATCGTCATCCTCAAGGACGTGGGTCCGGACGTATCGGTTGTTACCGCGCGCGTGGGTGAACGAACCGTTCCGCAGACGCTGCCGGAACGCGAACTGACCCGTGGTTGGCTGAAGGCGTCGTACCGGGCAACGGATCCTGACCGGTCCACGCCTGCAGAACCCTTCTACCAGCTGACCAAGGATTCGATCGAACCGGTTACGCTAGGCGAGATTGTCAAGTATGAAATTCAGGTGCTGGCGACGGCCAACCAGTTCAAGGCCGGTCATCGAATCTGTGTGGAAATCTGCAGTCTTGACGTACCTACGGGAACCGGCGCGATGACCGACGTCGAATACATTCCGTATCACGTATGCAGCA
>NZ_JALPRJ010000022.1 GCF_030464885.1 Caballeronia sp. SEWSISQ10-4 2
ACGCTTCATCTTTCATTCGCTTGCCGCCCCCCAGTTTTGCATTAAAAGTAAAATCGGGTGACGCGACAACTAGCCTGACATGGGGGGCTTTGGACAAAGAAATGAAGTGCCGCCACGCACAGTGGCTAATAGTGATAAAGAAAACATCCAACATATAACGACCGCAGACCTGAGCAGCAGCAACCCAGCACCGACCCCGACCACTAGGCCCGAAAACCCCGCCCGACCCCGACCCCGACCCCTAGCGCCAGAACCCAAACCCCCGTCCACCGGTGCGAACGAAACACCTCACTCCGTACTCTGCGCCATCTTCTGCGGCAATGGCACATGCAGCCACTTCTCCACAATACCGTTCAACTCGCCGTCTTTCTTGGCCTCCGTGAGAATCGCATCGACCTTCGCCATCAGCTTCGGCTCGTTCTTGTTCAGCCCCACATGGCACGCCGACTCATGAATCACATACTTGAGCGCGGGTTTGTTCGGCGCTGAAGCCGGCAAGGTCGCGGCAATCTTGTTAGCCACGAAATCGCCCGTGCCCACCAGCGGCACCTGACCCGCGATGTACGCCGAGATCATGCCGCTGTTGTCCTCGAAGCGCTTGATCGTGGTCGAAGGCGGCACGCTTTTCGTCAGCATCAGGTCTTCGAACGTGCCGCGAGCTACACCTACCGTCTTCCCAGCCATGTCCGCCGGGCCGTCAATTTTCATATTAGCGGGACCGTACACGCTATTGTTATAAGGCGAATACGACTGCGAGAAGTCGATGACCTTGTCACGCTCCGCATCGCGGCCAAGGGTGGAGATCACCAGATCGACTTTCTTCGTCTGCAGATACGGAATGCGGTTGACGCTCGTGACCGGCACCAGTTCCAGCTTGGCACCGAGTTTCTTGGCAAGCAGCCCGGAGACGTCGATATCGAGACCTTCCAGTTGCATGCTCGGACCGACCGATCCGAACGGCGCGAAATCCTGTGGCACGGCAACGCGCAGCACGCCGCGTTTTTCAATGTCATCCAGCGCTTCCGCGTGGACAGGCGCCAAACGTGCGAACACGCTGAGCGCGACTACGCCAAGTGTCATCAACAGCTTCGAAATTTTCATGTTCGCCCTGAAACGTGGAGTGGTCGATCAACGTCGAACGTCGCGTTGTTTGCGTTTGCCATCGCAAAGTCTATTAGCAAGTCTTTTGTTTTCTAAACGATTCAAAATTCGCACGCTTGCCGAAACGAAGTAGGGGATGACGCAAACGTGTTCGCGTCATCACGACGATCGTGAACCCGGATAGGTCTTAAGCCCGTCGGAGAAGTGAATCCACGGCAACTGCCCCGCGGTATAGGTGTGATCGTCTGGCCTGACGGTCTCAGGCGCATCGAGGCTGCAGGTCGAAATATCGAGTTCATCCGGCAGATGCGCATGCTGGTACGTCAAGGGCGTGCCGCAATTCGTGCAGAAAGTGCGGGTGACTTTTTCACTCGATGCAAAGCGTTTCGGCTCGCCCGCGACAAAACGAAATCCATCAATCGACGCGCTGAACCAGGCGACAACCGGTGCGGCCGCAATGCGCCTGCAGTCGGCGCAATGGCAGAGCGTGGAATGAAAGGGCAGCCCTTGCACTTCATAGCGCACCTGAGCGCAGTAACAACCGCCTTTGAGCATGGTGGTTCTCCAAATGGGTCAAAGTAATGAAAACGAAAGCTTTAAAGCAATCGATGCCGGTTAATCGTTTTGATAAATCCACATGAAGCGAACGCTAAGTGCTCATTGCCCACCGGCGAAAAGTCTTACCGAATTATTTTCTAATATTTTCTCGGTGTAACACCTCAAGGGGATATTTTTCCGCCTCCGGATCGCATTTTTTCCACCCTACACTGAGCGCTCGATAATGACAGTCCGCCACTATGAACGCCATAAAGTCTACAAGATTCGATTTGCTTGACGGCTTGAGAGGTGTTGCAGCAATCGCCGTCATGCTTCACCACTACACGCAACACACGGGTTGGGACTGGTTCGGCGGCGCATGGGTCGCGGTCGACCTGTTCTTCGTGCTGTCAGGCTTTGTGATTGCACATAGCTACAGCAAGAAGATCCTGAACGGAATGTCGTTTCGCGAGTTTGCCTTCGTCCGGCTCGCCCGGCTCGGGCCGCTCTACCTGCTGGGGCTGGCGCTCGGCGTGTGCGCCGTATTGTTGTCGATGGCAAAAAACGGCACGCCGCAGATAACCGGTACGCAACTCGCGACAGCCACGGCAGTCGGCGCGTTCTGGCTGCCGTACTTTAATAATATCGCCTGGCCTTTTGGTGCGGACGCGATCGTGGGCGCGACTTTCCCTTTGAACGATCCGTCGTGGTCGTTATTCTTCGAGTTATTCGTCAACGTCGTTTTTGCCGCTTATCTGTACAAGTTTCGCAAGCTGCCGAATGCCACTTATTCGATACTCGCGTTCGTCGCTTTTATTGCCTGCACAGTCATCTTTCGGCAAATCAATCCAGGCTGGCGTGCGGAGAGCTTCCTGCTTGGATTCACGCGCGTTATCGCTGAATTTTTTGCCGGGGTTTTCATCTTTTCGATGGGGCTCCAGTATAAAAAAGCGCATCCGGTCTTTACCGCGGCGGTCACGATTGCAGCGCTGCTGTGCTTTACCATCGGCAATCCGAAAATTGCCTTCATTAATTCGCTGACGCTCGTTCCTTTGTCGGTCGCCTTGCTGTGTTCCGTGTCCATGGAAGGAATTGGCAAGCGGATCTGCAAGGTGCTGGGCGAGCTTTCATATCCGCTTTACGTCATCCATTTCCCGATCTACCGGCTGGTGTTCGAGTCGTTCGAGATCAGGGTGTTGAATCCGGTGGCTCAGACGCTGGTGGTCGCTGCCATTTCGATTGTGCTGGCCTTGCTGCTTGCGCGAGCGGATCAGGAACTCAGGAGGAAACTGACGAGTTTCATCAAGACATCTCCCGCGACGGTCTGATCAAACTTCTTCAAAAGCCGCTGAAAACGCGGCCGGGGCTAAACTTGCGGTTTCCGTCCACGGCAAACGCAAAGCCATGACCGCCTCTCGTTTCAGCAATTCCGCGCGCTATTGGCGCTCGCCGCTCGTGCCCGGCGCGGAGATGCTCACGGCGGAGTATTACGACCACTCCTTTACGCCTCACTGGCACGACGCGTACACCGTTCCCGTGATCGAAGCGGGTGCGGAGCAGTACGACTATCGCGGATCGAACTTCGTGGCCGAGGCGGGCTCGGTGCCGGTCATCAATCCGGGCGAAGTGCATACCGGCGCGCGGGCGGTGGATTTCGGCTGGCGGTATCGCGTGTTTTATTTGCCGGTCGAGTTCGTTCAGTCGGTCGCCGACGAAGTAGCCGGCCGCGCCCAGCCAATGCCGTGGTTCTCCGCCGACGTCATCCGCGACGCCGATCTCGCACAACGTGTGCAGATTGCGCATCGGGCGATGGAAGCCGGCGCCGATCCGCTTGCCGCGGAACATGCGTTGCTCGACGCGGTATCCACGCTGCTTGCGCGTCATGCCGGACAGCGGCCGCCGGTGCAGCGCATGTGTCTGGACACGACACGTGTCAACGCCATGAAAGCCCGCCTGACCGACGACCTGACTGTGCCGTTATCGCTTGCCGAACTGGCGCAGACGGTGGGGCTCTCGACCTTCCACGCAGCGCGCTTGTTCACGCGCGAGACCGGACTTGCGCCGCATGCATGGCGTAACCAGATGCGTGTCACGCGCGCGCTGGAAGCATTGCGTGCAGGCGTTCCGGTGACCGAGGTGGCGGCGGCGAGCGGTTTTACCGATCAGAGCCATTTCACCCGGCACTTTAAAAAGACGTTTGGCGTGCCGCCCGGACGCTGGCGTTAGCGCCTCGTTTAGCGTTCCAAATACTTCCCTTCCATGTAAGCGGACCGCAAGAACGTACAAGTACGTTCTTGCGGCGTGTTCTATCCTCGCTATCAAGGGAGGAGACATTGAACTCAACGCATCAACTCAATCAGGCGCATCAGGCGGGCAATCTCGCTGAATTCGGCGCGGGCGCACGCGACACCATTCCCATGATGGTGGGCGCCGCGCCCTTTGGCGTGATCTTCGGCACGCTTGCGGCTACCGGTCCGCTGCATGCGTGGTCGGTGCAGCTGATGTCGCTTGCGGTGTTTGCCGGCTCGGCGCAATTCATCGCGCTCGGACTGATTGCCGGTCACGCGAGTTTTGCGGTGATCTGGGCGACCACGTTTATCGTCAATCTGCGCCATGTGCTGTATTCCGCGACGCTCGCACCGTATGTCGCGCACTTGCCGGCAAGCTGGCGCTGGACGCTCGGCGCGTTCATGACCGACGAAGTTTTTGCTGTTTCGTACGCGCATTACCAGCGTCGTGCGCCGGGTGAAACCGGGCCGTATTACTTCCTTGGCTCGGGCGTATCCATGTACGTGAACTGGCAGATATGGACCGTCGCCGGGCTGCTGTTTGGCTCGGCATTTCCCGGTCTCCAGTCGAAGGGCCTCGACTTCGCGATGGTCGCCACGTTTATTGCGATCATCGTGCCGCAGCTTGTTGCATTGCGTTTTGTGGCAGCGGCGCTGGCGGCCGGCGTGCTGTCGTTTGCGTGGAATGACTGGCCTTACAAGCTCGGCTTGCTTGCGGCGGTCGTGGTGGGTGTGGCAGTGGGCATGCTGTTGTCGATGCGTGTCGAGAAGCGTCCCACGGAAATGGAGCGCGCCAAATGAAATACGTTTTGTTGATCCTCGGCATGGCGGTGATCACGTATGGAATCCGCTCTGCCGTCTTCGTGTTCGGCGAGCGGCTGAGCTTTCCGCCTGTCGTGCGCATGGCGCTCAATTTCGTGCCGGTGACGGTGTTGACGGCCATCATCGTGCCGATGACGTTTGCACCTCATGGCGGCGCTGCCGAGCTTACGTGGCGTAATTCGCAATTGGTCGCGGCGGTGGTGGCTGTCGTTGTTTGCGCGCTTACTCGCAAGCCGCTGTTGACCATTGCGGTTTCGCTTGCGGTGTTCTTTTTCTGGCAAATGATGGTGTAGGGTTCGCTCGCGCTGGCAGGATCTTTCGATCCACCCGCGCGAGTGAAACACCGTTCACGCAACCGTGCCGCGTTGTACTCAGTCTTCGAGTGGCGACAACGCTTCCAGAGGCATCTTTTTCTCGTGCCCCAAGGTGATCGTGGGGACGAAGGCAACGCACGCGACGACAAAAATCGCGATCGCGAATATCGACAGGAACGTCAGGTGAAGCGATTGATGCAGCACCTGGCGGATTGCGTCGCTGCTGCCAAGACTTGTTGCCTGATTTTGCAGCAGTGCTTTCAACTGGTCCGATGTCACCGCCGCGACGCCCTTCGAATGACTCAGGCCGAAGTTGAGCACGGCGCCGAACAACGTCGCGCCAATCGTGCTGCCGAGATTGCGAGAGAAAAGATTCGATGCGGTCGCGCTGCCGCGCTGCGCAACATCCACTATCTCCTGGATCAGCACGAGCGCACTGACGCTCGCTGTCCCCATGCCGAAGCCCATGATGAGGGAACCGAACGCCGCGACCAGCGGCGAACTATCCGGCGACAACACGAGCAGGCAGATCGCGCCGGCCGGGATAAACGCACTGCCGCCGATCAGGATGCGACGCAGCCCGATACGATGAAACGACTTCGCCGCGAGCGTTGCGCCGACGGGCCATCCGACCATCATCATGGTCAGCGCAAGACCGGCGACAACCGGCGAACGATGCAGGACGCCCTGGACGTACATTGGCAGGAACGTGGTTGCGCCCATCAGGATCATGCCGGACAAGACCGTCGATGCGTTGCACGCGGCGATCGGCCGGCGGCTCCAGAGCGCGAATGAGATCATGGGTTCGGTGGCGCGTTTTTCCTGCATCAGGAAGAACAGCAGGGACACGATAAAAACCCCGCCTGCAATGAGGGACTTCGTGATGTCGTCATTGCCGGCATAGGTCAGCGACATCATCAGCGCCGCGATCGAGACCATGAACAGCGCCGCCCCGGCGAAGTCGATGGACGGGCGGGCATGCCGCTCAGGTTCCCGCAGGAACGCGATGAAACCGGCCGCCGACGCGAGGCCGATCGGCACGTTCATCCAGAAGATCCAGGCCCACGAGAAATCGCGGATGATGAAGCCGCCGACCATCGGCCCGACGACCGCTGAAATGGCCCACACGCTCGCAAGATAACCCTGCACCTTGCCTCGTTCGCGCGCGGGATAGAGGTCCGCGACGATCGTCAGCGTGACCGGCTGGATTGCGCCCGCGCCGATTCCCTGGATCAGGCGGAACACGATCATGGCCGGCATCGACCAGGCGAAGCCAGCAAGCACCGAGCCGACCAGGAAGATCGCGATGCCGGCCAGCATGACCGGCTTGCGGCCATACAGGTCCGCAAGCTTGCCGAAGATGACGGTCATCGCGGTCTGTGTCAGCAGGAAGGACGAGAAGACCCAGCTATAGAGATGCAGGTCGCCGAGTTGCGCGACGATCTGCGGCATGGCGGTTGAAACGATGGTGGCTTCGATGGCAACCATTGCCATTGATGCCATGACCGATGCAATGACAAGGGGACGCGACGACTGCGGGCTGCGGGACATGGGGGCTGTTGTAATAGGGGACATCGGGCAACGTCGCAGTCTTGGCGCCGCGACGCATGAGGCGGCCGCGACGGCGCGACCGTCGACGAGTATGCACCTTGATGGAATTATTCGCTTGACCCACGATTGGGCAAGAACCTCCTTGACTGGCGACGTTGCGTTGTTCAATCGCCATTTCAAGCTGGGTCATCCAGGTGCGTTCGTTCGCGAGATCTTGTGACACACTTGGATGTATGGCGCGAACCGATCCGTGCGTCCGCTTCGTTTGATCAGGCAATATGTTTTCCAACTAAGAGCCGTCAATGACATCCACGTCCGTTCCAGTCGATCCTGATTCACCTGCCAACCGTCTTGAGGCGCTTGGCCTCGTCCTGCCGAAGGTGCCCGCGCCTCGCGGCGCATTCAAACCTTTCTCGCGTTCGGGCTCGCTGATCTTCCTGTCAGGACAGATTTGCGAATGGGAAGGCGAGGTTCGATACGCCGGTCCCGTCGGCGCACAACACGATCTTGAAGCGGGCCAGCGCGCAGCGCAGATCTGCGGACTCAACCTGCTTGCCGCACTTCAACTCGCACTCGATGGTGACCTCGATCGCGTGGTTTGTTGTCTTCGCATGGGCGGATTCGTGTATTGCACGCCCGGTTATCCCGACGTGCCGAAAGTCATCAACGGAGCCTCCGATCTCATGTTCGCCGTGTTCGGCGAACGAGGCCGGCATGCACGGACCGCGGTAGGCGTTGCTACGCTTCCTGCGGGCGCGTCGGCAGAAGTGGACGCGATCTTTGAAGTCCGCTGAGCCCGGTCTTATCGGTTCGCCATGAAGCAACCGCGTATTCGTATTCTCGATGTAAGGAGTCCCAGTGCACGCCAGCTTGTTGATCACCAATGTCCGTCTGCCGGACGGCACCCCCACGGATATCGCTGTAGCCGGCGGCCGGATCGAAGAAATCGGGGCGAACCTGCGGTGCGGCGACGGTATGTTGCGTGAAGACGGCGAGGGTGCGATGGTCCTGCCCGGGTTCGTCGAAGGCCATACGCATCTCGACAAAACGAACTGGGGCATGCCGTGGTATCGCAACGAAGTGGGTCCAAGACTCGTCGACAGGATCGAGAACGAACGATCATGGCGTGCCAGCACGGGACACGACGCAGGCGCGCAGTCGCTTGCACTTGCACGGGCTTTTCTTGCAGCGGGAACAACGCGGCTTAGGACGCATGTGGATATCGACACCGACGCGGGTCTCAGGCATTTGGACGGCGTGCTCGCGACGCGCGAAGCACTAAGCGATGTGATGGACATTCAGATAGTGGCGTTTCCGCAGTCAGGTATGCGGCGGCGTCTAGGCACCGACGCGCTGCTTGGCGACGCATTGAACGAAGGCGCCGACGTGCTCGGCGCCCTGGATCCCGCGCTCATCGATCAAGATCCGGTCGCCTCGCTCGACACCACGTTCGAGATCGCGAACCGTCATCAGAAGCCCATCGACATCCATCTTCATGAACCCGGCGAGATAGGTGCATTCACGTTCAACCTGCTGCTGGACCGTGTGAAGGCGTTGGGTATGCAGGGACGCATTGTTGTAAGCCACGCGTTTTGCCTGGGCACGCTCGCGGATCGGGAACGCGACGTTTTGTTGGCAAGGATCGCGGATCTCGACGTCGCGCTGCTCACTACGGCGCCGTCATCCGTGCCCGTTCCTGCGTTGCGGGCTTGCATCGAAGCCGGTGTGACGCTGTTTGCGGGTAACGACGGAATACGCGATACATGGACGCCTTTTGGCACGCCTGACATGCTCGAGCGCGCGATGCTGGTCGGCATGCGCTACGACCTTCGGTGCGATGAGGACCTCGCACTTGCCTTCGATTGCGTCAGCACGCTCGGCGCTCGGGCATGTGGGTTCAATGACTATGGGCTGCACGAAGGCGCACGGGCCGATCTTGTTTTGGTGGACGCGGAAACGGTTGCGCATGCGGTCGTATCTCGACCCGTCCGCAAGCTCGTGGTAACGCACGGCAAGATCGTCGCGCGGCATGGCGTTGTATCGATATGAAGCTGGTCGCCGAGCGCCTTTATCTCCGGGATTTTGTAGCGTCCGATGTCGATGCGGTTCATGAATACGCGAGTTCGACCGAGGTCGTAGCCGATCAGGAATGGGGACCCAATACGATCGAGCAGACGAGGGAATACATCGCCGATTGTGTGTTTGAAAATTCGCTGTCCGAGCGAAGGACCGTGGAACTCGCAGCGGTGCTCAACGATGGCCGCCTGATTGGCGGCTACCGGGCGACTCTGTCGGAGAGCGGCACGGACGCCGAGATCGGCTATTCGTTGAATCCCCGATACTGGCGCAAGGGGTACGGCACTGAAGGCGCGCAGCGGTTGATCGAATACCTGACGACTGAGCTCCACGTGCGGCGAATCTTTGCGACGAGCCGACCCGAGAACGCCGCGTCCATCCATGTCCTGGAAAAACTTGGGATGCAACAGGTGGACCTTTATCGCAAGAACGTGCTGATCCGGGGCGAGTGGCGTGACACGCTGGTATTTGCCGTGGAGATAAAACGGCTTACGTAGTCTCGGGCGCTGCCACCAAAGGGCGCACGGCTCCTTGCTACAGTCCGGCCACCACGCTCAGGCTGACTTTGTCGCCAATCTTGTAGCTCAGCACGGACTTCACCGGGTCATACTTGATGGTTTTGTCGAGTTGATGTGCGCCGCATTCGTGCAGACACCGCTCGGTATTTTCCTGACTTCAGATTTCCGCCGGATGGCCGATATGCACAGAACGGCGCATGAATCGCATGCGCCGGGTTATGGCTTGCGCCGTGCATCGGAGAGTGGATTGGACCGTCTCAGTTTGAACACCAAATTATGGCTGGCGTTGCTCGTCACGTGGCTGGGACTCTTGTCCCTGGGCGGATGGGCCGCGTGGCAGTCGCGCGAAATCACGACCGCGGAGCGCAAGAGCGCAGTCCAAAACGTAGTCGAATCCGCCTATGGTGTTGTTGCCGACTACGCCAAACAAGTAGACGCGCATCAGCTGACTTTGGAGCAGGCTCAGCAGCAAGCCAAGGCGAAACTTGCCGCCATGCGCTATCCGGGCAACGGCTACATGCTCATTACAACCGCGCACCCGGTGGTCATCATGCATCCGCTGCTTGCCGACCTGCGCATGAAGGACGTGAGCGACTACAAGGATACGAACGGCAAGCTGTTGTTCGTCGAGATGGTCAAGGTCGCCCAGGCAAACGGGCAAGGTTTCGTGCCGTACATGGCCCGCTTGCCGGGTAAAACGGATTTCGTGCCGAAGATCAGTTTCGTCAAGCGCTTCGCGGCGTGGGACTGGTATCTGATCTCCGGTGTGTACGTCAACGATATCAACGACGCGTTCAAAGTCAGTCTGCTGCAGTACTTGATCGTGATCCTGTTGATCGGCGGCGTGAGTTCGGTGGCGCTTGTATTGATCATACGGAACGTGAAGCACAGTCTGGGTGGCGAACCGGCGTATGCGGCTTCGGTTGCCGAGGACATTGCGAACGGCGATCTTTCGCACGAAGTCGCGCTGAGCGCAACGGATGCAGGCAGCATGTTGTCCGCGATGCAACGCATGCAGCAACGGCTCGCCGGTACGGTCCGGAGTATTCGCGGCGGTACTGAAACCATCACCGTTGCCGCCCAGCAGATTGCGGCGGGCAACCATGATCTCTCGGCGCGCACGGAGCAGCAGGCGTCGTCGATCAGCGAAACCGCCGCAAGCATGGAGCAGTTGACCGCGACGGTGAAGCAAAACGCCGAGAACGCACATCAGGCGAACAAGATGGCCGCCAACGCATCGCTGATCGCGAGCGAGGGTGGGACCGCGGTGCAACAAGTCGTCGCGACGATGCAAAGCATCGCAGCCAGTTCCATGCGGGTGGTCGACATCATCTCTGTGATCGAAGGTATCGCGTTCCAGACGAATATCCTCGCGCTCAATGCTGCGGTTGAGGCGGCGCGCGCGGGCGAGGAAGGGCGGGGATTTGCAGTCGTGGCAGGCGAAGTGCGTAACCTGGCACGCCGCAGCGCTGACGCAGCCAAGGAGATCAAGAGCCTGATTGAAGAGTCCACCGGCAAGGTCGACGACGGCAAGGCGCTGGTGGAGCGCGCCGGCACGACCATGCAGTCGCTGGTTCAAGCGGTGCAGCGTGTCACAGACATCATTGGCGAAATCTCGGTGGCGTCCGAAGAGCAGAGTCGCGGCATCGAACAGGTGAACATCGCTATTGCTCAAATGGATGAAACCACTCAGCAAAATGCCGCGATGGTCGAACAAGCCACGGCCGCCGCTCAGTCGATGCAAGAGCAGGCGCAGATGCTGCGCGAAACGGTTGACGTGTTCCGGTTGGCTAGCGTGTGACGTATCGGTGGCTTCAGCATTTGTCGCGCGGTATTCGCGTAGCTTGGGCTAAGCGAATATGCCCCGGCTATACTTCGTTGCAACTAATCCACTTAGGACCAACCCATGAGCGGATCCACTATTCGCGGGTCGGTGCTTCTGTTAATCGACCTGCAAAAAGCGATTGATCACCCGGACTGGGGAATTCGCAACAACCCCTCGGCTGAAAGCGAGATCGGCTGTCTATTAGCGCGCTGGCGCGCTGAGAACTGGCCCGTCTGGCATGTGCGGCATGATTCCGTCGAGCTTGATTCGCACTATCGTCCAGGTCAAACGGGAAACGATTTCAAACCCGAGGTCGCTCCGTTGCCTGGCGAGCCAGTCATGGCAAAACGCACGAACAACGCGTTCATTGGTACGGGATTGGAAGCGCGGCTACGTGAGGGCGGGCATACCAGCCTCGTTGTGGTCGGCGTGATTACGAACAATTCGGTCGAGACGACGGTTCGCATGGCCGGTAACCTCGGTTTCAATACCTATCTGGTTGCGGACGGATGCTTCACGTTCGGTCGCCTGGACTGGGACGGTCGGGCGCGAAGTGCGGAAGAGGTCCACGCCATGTCGCTAGCGAATCTACACGGCGAATATTGCACGGTGGTTTCGACTGCTGAGGTGCTGGACGCATCGCGGTAACTCGACTGGCAGAGTGGCGCGTTCGTTATGCAGTAGGTTATTTGCCTCGATCAGCTATTGCCCTGACTGGAGCATTGGCCTCGAACTTGGCGCGATGCGTCGAAAAGAATGTGCGCACGTTGCGAATGTTCGAGGACGCCTTGAATAGCCGGCGCGCAAGTTCGTCGTATTCCGGCATGTCGGCGACTTCGGCTACGACCAGGAAGTCGGGTCCTGGCGACACCCGATAACACTGGGTCACCACCGCTTCGGCGCAGATATAGGCTTCGAAACTGTCGAGGTCTTCGGCTGCTTGCCGGTCAAGGCTTACTTCAATAATCGCGGTCAGTGTCGCACCAATCTTGGCGTAATCGAGAATCGCCACTTCGCGCTGAATAACTCCCGCTTCCTTGAGTTTGCTCACCCGCCGCAAGCACGTAGGCGGCGATGCGTGCACGCGCGCGGCAAGCTCAATGTTTGAGATCGACGAATCTCTTTGCAGCATTCCAAGGATGCGAAGGTCGAGGTCGTCCAGATAAATTCCCGGCACTTGAGGCTCCGTATGGATCGCTATAGGCCACTTAGCGTGAAATAAAATTTCATTGACTTGATAGCCTGGGTATATATTTCATATGAAGCATAATTATGAAATTAAATTCCGACAAGCCGATCTTAACATTCAAGCAGCGGTTCCAAGGGGGGACCGTCCAGGGAACAACGTCATGTGTGGAATTGTCGGCGCGGTCGCGCAACGCAACATCCTGCCCAATCTGGTCGATGGACTTAAACGCCTGGAATATCGAGGCTACGACTCGTGCGGTGTCGCGCTATATCAGGCGGGGAAACTGGTACGCGCTCGCAGCGTCGATCGCGTTGCGCACTTGCAGGACGTGATCACCAAGGAGGCCTTGTCCGGTTATACGGGCATCGCTCATACGCGTTGGGCGACGCATGGCAAGCCCGTTACCGCGAATGCTCATCCGCATTTTTCGCCAAGCGCGGAAACACCGCGAATCGCGCTCTCGCATAACGGCATTATCGAAAATCACGAAGAGTTGCGAGCGGTGCTTGAGGAAAGCGGATACGTCTTCGCTAGCCAGACCGACAGCGAAGTGATCGCGCACTTGATCGACCACTTGTACAACGGCGACTTGTTCGAGGCCGTCAAGGAAGCCGTCGCGCAACTGCGCGGAAGCTATGCCATTGCGGTGCTGTGTCGTGACGAGCCCCATCGGCTGGTCGGTGCGCGGGACGGCATGCCGCTAGTGGTCGGCATAGGCGATGGCGAGAACTTCCTGGCTTCGGATGCGATCGCGCTATCGAACATTACGGATCAGATTGCCTATCTTGAGAACGGCGATGTAGTCGATATCCAGCTTCACCGGCATAGGGTGGTCGACGCCGGTGGCCGCCGTGTCGAACGCCGGGTGCATACCGTCGCGGCGCGTAGCGGGGCGGCTGACCTGGGGCTTTACCGTTATTACATGCAGAAGGAAATTCTCGAGCAGCCGCGTGCGGTTGCCGACACGCTGCAGGACATTACATCGATCATGCCGGAACTGTTTGGCGACAACGCCTGGCGAGTGCTGAATTCCGTGGATTCCGTCCTGCTTCTCGCGTGTGGCGGAAGCTATCACGCAGCACTGACCGCCAAGTACTGGATAGAAAGCCTGGCGCAACTGCCAGTGAGCGTGGAGATTGCGAGCGAATACCGGTATCGCGAGAGCGTGCCGAACCCGAAGACGCTTGTTGTCGCGGTGTCGCAAAGTGGCGAGACAGCGGATGTCCTCGGCGCCGTGCAGGTCGCTCAACAGCAAGGCATGCTGAACACGCTCGCGATCTGCAACGTGCCGAGCAGCGCACTGGCTCGTGAATGCGCGTTGACCTTCTTTACGCGGGCAGGCATCGAGATTGGCGTAGCTTCGACGAAGGCCTTCACCACCCAGCTTGTTGCGTTGTTCCTGCTTGCGCTGACGCTGGCTCAGGCACGTAAGCGCTTATCCGAACACGATGAGCAAGCCCATCTTCGCGCGCTTCGCCATCTTCCGGACGCGATGAGTAAAGTGCTTGCGCTGGAGCCGCAGGTCATCGCCTGGGCGGAGCAACTTACGCGACGACAGAACATCTTGTTCCTCGGGCGTGGCATGCATTATCCGGTCGCTCTGGAGGGTGCTCTCAAGATGAAGGAGATCTCGTACATTCACGCTGAGGCGTACCCCGCCGGCGAGTTGAAGCACGGTCCCCTTGCGCTGGTCAGCGACGAGATGCCCGTGGTAGCCGTCGCGCCCAATGACCGGTTACTCGAGAAACTCAAATCGAATATGCATGAGGTCAGCGCGCGCAGCGGCAAGCTTTTTGTATTCGCCGATGCCGACTGCAGCATCTCGCCGAGTCCGGGTATAGAGGTCATCCGTCTTACCGAGTACTACGGTCCGCTTTCGCCGATTCTGCACACGATCCCGATGCAACTGCTCGCTTTTCATGCGGCCCTCGCGAGGGGGACGGATATCGACAAGCCCAGGAATTTGGCTAAGTCGGTGACGGTTGAATGAGGGGTGATTGTCTAGCCGATATTCAGCAGCGACATCTGGTTCTCCAGCAGCGCACGAAGCTCATTCGAATCAGGTCGTGTTCCCCAATTTCGAGCACCGGCGACTGAAGCAATGGCCATCCACGAGTTTGGCGGAAACCATTCGCGCAGCGGAACGCCATCTTTGAGGATGCGAAGACGGCCGGTTTGCTCGCAATAGTCGGCACACATCTCTGCATCAGCCGACTGCGTGGTGACTCTAAGGCTACGGATTCGCAGCATTGGTCTCTCCAATGTGATGAGGCGGTGACCGTGTCAGCGTCTGACACGACCGTCCGCAACTCAAGGCACGACGGAGCGAAGCAACCCGTCTATTGGACCGAGCACTACGCAAATTTTTGCGTGCGCGATACACGCTACCTGCTTCCAGTCATCAGGAAGGCGCGAGCGCGGAACGCTGGCTCGCGGCTACCGCCCGCTCTTTCTCCTTTTCTTTTGCATAGTGATGTCCCACGATGCAACCGCCAACCGCTCCGATTACGGCATGGTGACCCGCGACGTGGCCGGCTACTCCGCCAACGACTGCGCCTTTCAGACATCCCGCTGCGTGCGCCGAGCTGACAGCCGTAAGCAATGTCAGCGCCGATATTGCAGCGACCACATTCCGTGTGTTCATTCGTAGCTCCAAAAAGATGGTCGGACCCGGATGCCGTCCCAGTCACCGGAGTCTATGTGCGGCTCGTGCTCACAAGTGAAACTGGCTTGCGAGATTGGTAACACGCAGTTACCGTGCGGCCGGTACGCTTGCGCCGCTGGTGTCACGCCGTCGCATATGAGCAAGTCCAACGCGGACTCAAGAAACGAGCGAAGATGCCGATATGCATTTGCGGACACGCGTTTTTGAGTTACCACTGCATCGTCATGATTTGGATATCGTGACGCAGTCGGAATCGAACGCATATTGAAAGAATTAGAAACCGCAGCAACTAAAGGGCGCCTTCCGGGCGCCCTTTACCTTTATCTCTCAACGCCTAAATCGGCCCGGCCTCACGAAGCAAGCGTCGCAGCAGCACGACCTGATTCACCGCATCTGCTTCGAGCAGCGATAACCCTTCCTTGGAATAAACCTCGTCCGGTTGAGGGTAAGGGCCGCCTGCGAGGCCGGCCTCGATACTCTTGCCAACACTCTGAATCCAACTGGCAAGTCGCGCGTTCGACGAAGCAGCAGTCGCGGTGGAACGGGCCCGGGTCGCGGTTCCCGCTACCCGGCGCAGGAGAGCAAGTGCGGTTGACCCGGAGCGGTCCTCGTTTGTCGTATCGAGCTTCTCCAATCGCAGGCGGGCAAGAATTTCTTCAGCGTTATTGCTAGCCAACCCCGCCGCGCGGCGGAGCCGTTCCAGTTCGAGTTCATCGCTTTTCGTCCGGCCGAGCGATTCGGCGAGATAGTTGAAATTCGCGGCGACTGCCTCCGCGAGCCTTTGGTTGAAGCGGGCGGGCTCACGGCTTGGCCACAGCAAGAACGTTGCGAGCAACGCAATGACACAACCGAAGATATTGTTTTCCAGTCGGATGATGGCGTAGGCAATTTCGGCGCCGCCAGGCGCGGCAAAGTCCGCAACCAGCACGAACGTGGGTGTGATGAAGAGCACGAACAAGCTGTAGCTGACAGGCCTTAACGCCATCGTCGCGCATACCAAGGGGAAAACTACCAGGGATATGGCAATCGGCGAGTGGACGGCCAAACCTATCGCGGCGGCTAACAGGCCACCCACGATGCTTCCTGCCGCGCGCTCGATGCTGCGGGGCCAACTCGTGCCGACGGATGGCTGAAGAATCAAAACGGTCGCCATCGTCGCCCAATATCCGAACGGAAGATGAAGCAAACGCACGGTCAGGAACGCGATTGTCGTAGCGACGGCGACACGGACAGCATGCCGTGCCCCGATGGATTGAGTCGAGGCGTTCGCTTTCAAGGTTTCGATGCCGCGCTTGAAATTCGATACCGCAGCGGACGGCCACGATGCCTGTTGGATCGGGGTCGGTTCGAGCGCGCTGAAATCGACGTCGAATCGAAGGGCGATACTTTCTCCGAGTGCGATTTCCAGTCGACGGGCAAGCGAATGCAACCGGTCGCGCTCTTGCCATGAAGGCTCCCATGGTCCGTCGGCAATCGCGCGAGCGAGACGCGAAAGAACTTCGCCGACCGCTTCCAGTACACGAGCGGCGCGTTGGGGATCGGGCAGACGATGATGACCCCGTTCGCACGCGTCCGTCACCGCGATGAGATACGCGAAGATTTGCTCACTGTCGCCGAGCGCGAGAAGAAGGGCGCTGTACGTATCTCGTCGGTCGGTCTTTACCGACGGAACACGAGCGAGCGCTCGTCGAGTCCGTTCGATAGCGGTGCGCGCCTGGCCGCGAAACCGCGACGCGTGGGACGCCCACTCTTGAAAGCCGGTGCGTTCACGTTTGAGCAGGCGTGCACCATCGTTCGCGATGTCCGCCAATCGTGAGTATGTCGACCGCATGGCCGCACGGCTCGCACCGAATGGATGAATCCGCCAGACGGTAAAACTGAGCACCGTTGCGAATAGACACCCCAGCAGGTAGAGCGTCAGGAAACGGAGGTCCCCGCCTGAACCGTGGATGGGCCGGTCGACCATCACCACGCAAGCCGTTGCCGCGAGGATGGAGACCTGGGCGGACGCCGAGCCCCAAATGCGGCCCAGTGCTCCTAAGCCTGAGAAGACAAAGATCGCGCCGGCAGCCGCGACGATTCCGGAACCGGAGGCATAGGCGGTCAGTCCCCCGCACACGGTCGACAGCAAAGCAAAAGCGCTCATCGACGCAAATCTCATGCGGTTCGAGCCTGCGGCGTCAGCCAGGCAGGTCCAGAACGCGCCTATTGCCGCCCAGGAAAACTCGGGCATGTGCAAGACGTTACCGAGCAACAGCATGACTGTCGAAGCGAAGGCTGCCCGCAGTCCCTCAGATAAGTCAGCCTGGCTTACCGCGAAAGAAACCATCCAGACAGGGCGGTTTCGCGCAAGCGAGTCAAGCAGCCCGGATACTGCCTTGGTATGTCGACCGGCTGCCTTTCTTGATTGTCGATGAATATCTCGCAGGCGGAACATGGCTCGAATGGGTGTCCGTTGGTGAATGAATCATGTGGTTTTGCCGTAGATAACGAGGAGGAAAATGGCATGCCGCACGCAACGCATCCTCGAATCTTCAGTTTCGGCGTCAGTCTAAACGCGCTAATAATCAAGAGGCTACTGGGATGAGCCGAAAAAAACGATGAAAATTCGTGGAGAAATATCTGCCTTTCGAAACTCCTGACTCGTGGATGGTCCTTCCCTGCGAGTCACGCGGCTTCGTTGCAAACGGCGCGTTGTTTTTCGCAAAGCAGTGACCGTCCGAAAGCAGCTCCGTTGTTTGATTCGGCCGTCTTCAAGCGCTCTCCAAGCCACATTCTGTGAGGGTTTTATCGGAACCACCGGCACAAAGTGGCGTACAGGTCACCGTTTTCGTGACTTTCGTGCCGAAACCCCCTTAATTCATGGCCTCAGACGTTGCGTCTTCATGCCGGTGTTGGTACGCTGGCACCCAACCCGAGGATTTGCACCTTTGCGTTAGTCGGTGACGGCGCAAAGGCAAAGGTCTTGGGCAACCTTTGACTAGAAGCGAGGAATTTATGGCAACAACTGCTACCAAGAAAACTGCGGCTCCCGCCACGAAGAAAGCAGCACCCGCCAGCAAGAAAGCTGCTGCGCCAGTCGCCAAGAAAGCCGCCGCACCTGCGGTGAAGAAGCCTGTTGTGGCCGCCGCTCCCTTGAAACCCATCAAGGATTCGTTCACGAAGGCATCGCTGACCATTCACCTGGCTGAGCGCTCTGGCGTGGAGCCGAAGGCAGCCAAGGCGTTGATGGCGGCGCTGGAAGAAACGGTGCTGGCATCGATCCACAAGAAGGGCGCGAAGGAGTTCACGCTGCCAGGCTTGCTGAAAGTAGTCGCGCAAGACGTTCCCGCCAAGAAGAAGCGCTTCGGCAAGGACCCGTTCACGGGTGAGGACAAATGGTTCGCGGCGAAGCCAGCTTCGGTGCGCCTCAAGGTGCGCCCGCTGAAGAAGCTGAAGGACGCCGCGCTGTAAGCGAAACTGTTCTCAGTTAATCACGCCCCTCGCGACGAAAATCCGAGGGGCGTTTTCTGTTTTCCGCCGCTGGATCATTACGTCGGCGCAGCAAGTTCCATCACTCGGGATTGAGTGGTCAAGATTCGTCCGCGGTCTGGAACTCGGGCAACACATCCGCCGCTAGCTCTTCCAGAATTGCGCGCGTTGGGCGCCCTGACGCTTGAAGATTCAAGGTCACGTGATGAGTGCCGGTGTCGCGCATTTCCCGCAGAACTTTTACGAGGTCGCGTCGTCCCGTGCGGTATCACCGCGCGTGCTAGTCCATGTGATGACGCCTCCGCGCACCCGCGTGACATACTGTGACCGCAGACCTGGCGCGACGGAGTTCTTCGGTACGGCCTTTGGCCAGGTCTTGATAGATTCCGTTGTTCGTTAAGGCGCTGCCCAGTGAGATATCGACTACGGCTGCGGCAGAGCGGTTTTCAAGAGTAGGTCGATGAATGCGTTTACGTGTTTGGAGCCTCGGTGGTTCGGTAGATATAACGCCGCGACCAAAGACTGCGCGTCGTTTGGATTGACTTCATCGTCCTCAAAGAGCTTTGTCAGCTGTCCACTTTGTATGCCGGGAAGCACGAGCCAACTCGGCAGCAAAGCGATTCCCGAACCGTTCAGTGCTGCCTCCCTGAGGACTTCAGAATACGAATCGGCTGAACGAGCCCAAAGGGCGGCTGACAAGCGCGGCATTGGGAGCCGCTGTCCCGAGTCGTATGGCTAGGTCGAAGCGCTCGGAAACCAGGTCCGAGATAGCATCGCTTAGCGTCAGGTCTAACTCGAGCTTCGGGTACTTCGCTAAAAACGCTCCCAGATGTGGGCTGATGCACTGTCTGCCAAAGAAAGGCCTCACGTTAGCCGACGCGCGTCTGTTCGTGGTGATGTTCGATTTTCACGCGGTCGATCTGAGCGAACGAACGGCGCTTTTATGATCCCACGAGCAATGGGAGTAAGCGGTGGCGTGGGCTGAGAGGTCTACACAAAAAAGTGGGCGTAGCGCGATACAAAATCGCGCTACGCCCACTCAGTTTTTTGCATTTCTGCTTAGCGAAGCCTATGGCTTGTTAGAAGGGCCACATGCCGAAACCACCGCGCTGTCCCTGGTCGCCACCCTGATTGTGATCATGATCGCCGTCGGTATCGAAGCGGAACGAACTGAACAGGTCGCCAATGGCCGGTTGATTCGTGGGCACGTACGGATTGGACGCGAGTTGAACCGGGTTCGGCAGGTTGTCTCGGCTTCGATCCGTGATCGGGTTCAGGCGCCAGTTACGCTCGATAAATTTTACGAGCGAGGCGTGATCCGAGTAGTCGTGAACCACGCGGCCACCTCGCGAAAACGGCGACACTACGATCATCGGAATGCGCGGACCATCGCCGAAGAAATCGACCGGCTGGATATAGCCGGAATCGTAGTAACCACCCCCTTCATCTGTCGTGACAAAGATCGCCGTCGATGCCCAAAGCTTGGGATTCTGCTGCACCGTATCGATCAGCTTGTGAACGAACCCTTCGTAAAGACCGAACTTCGAAGACTCAGGATGGCCATCCAGTAATCCACCCGGTTTGACGAACGATACCGCCGGCAATGTTCCGTTGGCGATGTCCGTGTAGAGATCGCTCGTATCCTGCAAGTGCGCCTTCACGATCGCCGGATTCGTCATGATGTTCGTTTCGTACAGGAACGGATTGCAGATGTTGCAGTACACGCTCGTGGGCGATTTGGCGACAAAGGTGTTCCATCCCTCGCCGTAGTATTTCCAGGAGACGTTCTTCTCAAGCAAGGTGTCGCCGATCGTGCGAACGGGCGAAGGCGGAATGGTAAAGGTAGTGGTATTGACCGAGCCGTCGCCGTTGTACCCGGGGTTGTAGTTATTCAGCAGGTAGTAGGTGTTGGCCGCGCAATTCGCCTTGGGGTGGTAGGACAGATTGTCGAGGTAATGCCGTACCGCGCCAACGCCAGGCTGATTGATATCCGAGCAATTGCTGTACGTCCCGCCCGAATAACCGTCCTGCGTATAGTAGTTGTTAGTGCCCGCTTGCGGGTGCGGGTTTTCAATCTCGTTAGCAGGCGGTGTCGCCACATTGCCGTTGCCATCGGTGTAGTAGAGCGCGTCTGCCGTTCCAACCATGATGCTGTTGGCACCCGTGCCGCCCATCACCGGCTGGTGATAGTTGTCGCTGATCGTGTAGTGGCGGGCGAGCTCGTTGAAGTAGGGCATGTCGCCCGTATTGACGTTGTAATAGCCCAGCGCGGTAGAGCCTTCACCGGTCGTCTCGTCCGTGAAGTTCGCGGGCCGCGCCTTGCCGTTCGAACCAGCGCCCACCGACGTTTCAACCCAGGCGAACAGGTCCATCTTGCAGCCGCTGGGATTCTCTGCGGTCGCGTGCGAAATGCTGCAATCGGACTGTTGCCAGTTCTGATAGAAGCGGTGAACGGGGCTGTTCATGTATTGGTCGTAGTCGGGGCCGACCCGCGAAATCTGGTAAGGGCCGTTCGGCAAGTTGTAGGTGTTCGCGCCAAAGCGCGTGTCCACGACTTGCTGCGGCAGACCGCTTGCACCGGTAGTCAGGTGTATTACGTCCTTCGCTTCCAGCAAGGCGCCTTCAGCTGCCTGTGCGGCGGCTAGCGTGGCGAACGGCGGCGGGTTCGTATCGCTTGCGGACGTCGTCGTGAAGCCCGTGTTTGGCGCCGGCAGAACCGTATAGGGTTTCTTCGATCCGGGACTCATCTCGAACCGACTGGTATTGGTCGCGCTTGCGGTGTTTTGCGCGGCGAGCGAAAAGTTCGGACCTGGCTTGCCATCCGCGGTGATGATTCCCTTGGAAAGCAGGTTCGAAACAAACTGTCCGTTGCGCGGCTTATAGGCGCCGAACACGTGATCGAAAGTGCGGTTCTCGCCGACGATGACGATCACATGCTTGATCGGCGATGCAGTCAACGTTGATGCATCAGGGGTTTGGGACTGGCTTTCCGCAAGCGATGGAAAAATCACGCCCGCTATCGTCAGAGCAAAGGCACTGCCAAGAAGACAGCATCGCACCACTGGCTTTGCCAACTGCTGGCTCATTCGTTGCATGGAACTCTCCTGAACATAAGACGGTTGCGAGGGTTTGCGATGTCTTACGCAATCTCCTCGTTTCTTACCGGGCGTTACACGGAGAGAACTTAGAGAGATCCAATGACGAATTGAGGACGCGCACAAGTCTCGTGCGTGCTATTCATGTGACCTGGCTGACGAATGAATTTGTAATATCTTTCATTAATCAAACTTTCGAATTTCACTTCGCGCAGCCGGCCAGGAGTCGACAAATCAGTTTTTCTGATTTAAATCTCCGGCATTTCGTATTGAGTGCCAGGGGTACGAAACCTGGAATGAACCACAGCTAACACAAGTAACATTGATAAGGATGGCTAATAAATAAGCTAAGGATCACCGTTTCGCGGTTGGTCCCAATCTGCATCACCCTCGTATCAGGTACATCGAAGCGGAAACGAGCGTGCTGGCCTGCCGCCGCGACCGGTCGTTTATCACCTGATGACGCCGGTGGTCGGTCTTCTTCTTCCATGCGCGAATTTCGGCGAGAGTGCGGAAGCACCCTACGCACATCTTGGTCTTGCCATCGAATGCGCACACATCGATGCAAGGCGACTTGACTGCCATGGGTCAGGCCGCCGAGTGAGCGGGTTGCACTTCAACGGTGACATGCGACAGCCCCTTGAAGCGCTTAAGCGCTGCGTGATAAAAGCGCGAGTCATGCTGCGGCTCATTGGTCGCAACCGACACCACCGCGCTCATATGGCCGGGCCCCACACGCCACACATGCAGGTCGACAACCTTGTCGCCGCGGTCCTCTACAGCATGCCGGACATTCTCCGCCATACGCCGGTCGGGGCTCATGTCGAGCAGGATCGCGCCAGTGTCCCGCATCAAGCCGTAAGACCAGTTCGCAATCACCAACGCGCCGATTACACCGGCAAGCGGGTCCATCCAAAGCCAGCCAAACGCGCGTGCGAGCACGAGGCCGATGATAGCCAGCACAGAGACTGCCGCATCCGCTATCACGTGTACGTACGCGGACCGGATGTTGTGGTCGCGAGCCGCGGCGTCATGCGCGTTGGCGTGGTGCTCATGCTCTTCGAATTCGACTTCGTGCTCGTCGTCCGTTAGCCGAACGATGGCTTTGAATGCGTGCGGCTCGGGAATGTCTTGCATCGATTCCAGGTAGCCACCACGGTTCGCCAGTTCGAATACCTGCTGAGCACCGTCTGGCCAGATAGTGGTGATGGACACCGTCGAGGCGTTTAGCCGCGAATCCTCGGTTGCCGGTGTAATTCGGAAAACCGGCGGTACGCCATCCTCAAAGATGGAAACGGCGAACACACCGGCGGGAGTAAATATCTTTTGAGCCTCATCTTCATGAGCGTGGCCGTCGTGTCCATGGTCGTGCCCATGACTATGTCCGTGAGCACCACCGCTTAAAAGCCACACGCTCGCGATATTGACGAGCAGGCCTAGCACGGCGATAGGAATCGCTTCGCCGAAATGGATGGGTACCGGGGAAAGAAAACGGGAAATAGCCTCGTAACCTATCAGCAGTGCAATCATGGCCAGCACGATGGCGCTCGTGAATCCCGCCAGATCGCCAAGCTTGCCCGTGCCAAACACGAAACGGGAGTCGGCCGCGTGCTTGCGTGCATAGGTATAAGCCACCGCTGCAATCAGCATGGCGCCCGCGTGAGTCGACATGTGCAGGCCGTCGGCTACGAGCGCCAAAGATCCGAACATGCTTCCGCCGACGATCTCGAGAAGCATCATCGCGCTGCATAAGCCGATGACGGCCCAGGTTTTGCGCTCGTTGCTTTCATGGCCAGCGCCAAGAAAGATATGGTCGTGTCCCGCGCCGAACGCGGCGTCTTTGAAATCGCTCATTTTTGGCTCTACTTGAAATAACTGTGTACGACTTCAATGAGCTGCTCGGTCGCGCTGCCGGCCGGATCTTCGTCAGTGTCGGCATCGACGAGGTGATTCCGGATGTGGTCCTCGAGCACCACCGCGAGCAGTCCGTTCATCGCTCCCCGGCAACTTGTTATCCGCTGCAGGACATCTGAACAGCCGTGCTCCTCGTCGAGCGCACGCTCGATGGCTTCAACCTGGCCCTTGATGCGGCGAACCCTGTTTAGAAGCTTTTGTTTTTCCTGAATCGTGTGGCTCATGTCGTTTCCCTTTTATACCCGGGGGGAGTATATATCGTTTATCAAATCCATATAGGGGGATGGGGTATTTCTCGTTCTTCGCCGAGCGTGCGGCGCTTCGCTTCGGCAGGTTCACGATCGGCAGGGATTTCTATGCCGGCCGTCGTACTTCCAGTCATTGGACGAGGCAAATACGCGCCCAATAATATTTATTGTAGAGTTCGTAACTATGTTGTAGCGTATACAACATGAAACCATCAAGCGACTGGCTGCTCCTGGTGCTAACCCTTCCAACCGACAACGCCACGGCCCGGATGCGCTTCTGGCGCGCCCTTAAGGGAAAAGGCTGTGCTGTCCTGCGAGACGGGGTCTACCTGCTGCCTGCGACGGATATTGCCGAGGCTGAATTGCTGGAGTTGAGCTCGAGCATCGGCGAAGCCGGCGGAGCAGCTCATCTGGTGCGGGCTCCCAGCCGCGGAGCGGACCAGGAGGCCGAATTCCGGTCCCTCTTCGACAGAACCGACGAGTACGCGGCCTTTGTGCGGTCGCTGGCCGATGCGCGCAAGACCCTGTCGGACATCTCGCCCGTCGAAATCACCCGGCTGCTGCGGCGCGCGGGCAAGGATTTCGATGCGATCTCCAGCATCGACTTTTTCCGGAACGAGGCATTTACACGGGCCGAGGCCGCATGGCAGGACTTCGTCGCACTGGCCAACACGGTCCTGTCGCCGGGCGAGCCTCATCAAGTGGAAGGCGCAATCCCTCTATTGCGTCGCGAGGACTATCAAGGCCGGACCTGGGCGACCCGCCAGCGGTTGTGGGTCGACCGTGTCGCCAGTGCATGGCTTATCCGGCGTTTCATCGATTTTCAGGCGTGCTTCATGTGGCTGGTGTCGCCCAGCGAGAGTCCGCCTGACGCCCTGGGCTTCGACTTCGACGGCGCTGCCTTTTCGCACATTGGCGAGCGCGTGACGTTCGAGGTGTTGGTCGCGAGCTTCGGTCTTGAGGACGAACCGGGGCTGCTCAAGCTGGGCACGCTGGTGCACGTACTCGATGTCGGCGGCGAAGTCGTGCCGGAAGCCATCGGCTTCGAAGCGGTAATGACGGGTGCGAAAGCGCGCGCGTTGAGCGACGACGAGATGCTGACCGAGATGAGTCACGTCCTCGATTCGCTGTTGGCGCACTTCGCGGCAATCGAAAAGACCAATGTCGTGAAGCGGCCATGAGTTCAGCGACGCACAGTTCGCCCGCCTATACGCTGGGGCAATTGGTCCGCTACATGTTGCGGCTAGGCACCGTTGGTTTTGGCGGCCCTGTCGCGTTGGCCGGCTCCATGCGCCGGGACCTGGTCGAACGACTGGGATGGATTAGCGAAGAAGACTACAAGGAGGGACTGACGCTCGCGCAGTTGGCGCCGGGTCCTATGGCAGCGCAACTGGCCATCTATCTCGGATACGTGCACTTCCGTTTGCTGGGCGCCACTGTAGTTGGCATCGCGTTCGTTATTCCTTCGTTTCTGATGGTCGTCGCGCTAGGGTGGGCCTATGCGCACTTCGGGGGTCTGCCGTGGATGCAAGCGGTCTTCTACGGTGTAGGGGCGGCTGTCATCGGCATCATCGCGATGAGCGCCTACAAGCTGACTACGAAGACTGTCGGCACAGACAAGGTGTTGTGGGCTATTTACCTGACGCTCGCGATCGTCACGTTCGTGACGGAGTCCGAAATTGCGTGGATTTTTATCGCCGCCGGCATCGTTGGCTGGCTAAAACGGGCACCGCCAAAGTGGCTTCATAAGGGCTCGATTCACGGACTGGCCATTGTCCATCTTCCGGCGACGAGCGGCGTGCTCAGTGGTTTAGACGTGTCGCTGCTTGGACAGATCGGGCTTTTCTTCACGAAGGCCGGAGCATTCGTCTTCGGCTCCGGCCTCGCTATTGTGCCGTTCCTCTACGGCGGCGTAGTGACCGAACACCACTGGTTGAATGACCGGCAGTTTGTCGATGCGGTCGCAGTCGCGATGATTACTCCAGGGCCCGTCGTCATTACGGTGGGCTTCATCGGCTACCTGGTTGCCGGATTCGCCGGTGCTTGCGTCGCCGCGCTCGGCACATTCCTGCCGTGCTACCTGTTTATGGTGTTGCCCGCACCGTACTTCAAGAAATACGGGAAGCTGCCTGCCGTTAAAGCATTCGTTGACGGCATCACTGCCGCCGCAGTGGGCGCCATTACGGGGTCCGTATTGGTGATGGCAAAACGCTCGCTGATCGATATTCCCACCGTCGTATTGGCAATCGCGACCGTGCTGCTCCTCTGGCGCTTCAAGAAATTGCAGGAGCCGGTCATTGTCGTTGCGGCGGCGTTATTTGGTCTTGTTGTTTATCCGCTCGTCCATTCTCATGTCATCTGACAGCAAGCGAGTACGAGCAGTCTGCGAGGAAAAGCAATCATGGCAACATGTCGTCACTTCCTGCACAACACCGCGGCTGTTGGTGCGGGAATCATGCTGGCTCAGGCACAAAGCAGTCATGCTGCAGAAGACCCCGGTTACACCGATAAGCATCACAGATGCAGACGGTAAATACGCCGCCGCACCGCTACCATTCGCCTACGACGCGCTTGAGCCTGTTATCGACGCGCGCACCGTTGAACTGCACTACAACTTCCATCACAAACCCGCCGTGGTCGCGGCCAACAAGGCTGAAGACGGCTGGCAAAGGCACGCGACTCGAACGACTTTGCCCTCGTTAAGTTCTACGAGAAGGAGTTGGCCTTTCAACTATCGAGTCACATCTTGCACACCCTGTATTGGACAAGCATTTCGGGTAAAGGCGGTGAACCGAAGGGTGACCTGGCAAATGCAATCAACAAGAATTTCGGTTCGTACGCAAAATTCAAGGCCCAATTGGTCGCGGCAACGATTGCCGTGGAGGCATCTGGCTGGGGCATCGTTGGCTACCATCCCGCAACGGGCAAGCTCATGGTCTTGCAGTGCGAGAACCATCAAAAGCTCACGGCCTGGGGCGTCCAGCCCATCCTCGTTCTCGACGTTTTCGAGCACGCGTACTACCTGAAGTATCAGAACAAGCGTAACGATTACGTCAATCAGCTCTTTAGCCTCATCAACTGGGACAACGCGGCATTGAGAATGCAGGCGGCGTCGCCTGCGCGGAGGATGACATGAAATGGAGTACGCGCGAGCACCCAAAGATCGACCGTGTCGCATGTCCATGGCTCATCCACAGATTCATCGATGAGTCGCCAGAATTTCTGTTTGTTCCCGCAGACCAGGTGACGGAAATTGCGAAGCGCGAAGATGCGACTCCGTACGACGTTCCCGGGGTCCGGCTCTCTCACGTCGGCGAGCGTTGCAGCTTTGACGCGTTCTTGTCGTAATTTCAATTGACCGACCCTGCACTCGCCGCGCTCGCGACCATCGTACGTGGCGCCGACACGGCACGGCTCGATCTGGCTCCGCAAGCGGCAGGACTGCTCGCCCTGTCTCTGGGGCTCTCGCGACTGTTCGAGAACGACCATGAGATGCTCGCCCATGGCATGGTGATGTATGACGCTCTTTTTGCGTGGTGTCGGGACTGCCAGACCGAAACTCATGGCTGGCCGCCGGCGGCCTAGCCAGTGCATGGTGATAGGTGGTTCATTCGTTTCGCTAGCGGAACGCCTTCGTTCGGATTGAGATTTTCAGAACACAACGAACGTCAACCCGGCGGTCAGAATCACGACCGCCCACGAGGGCATGCGCCACCAGGTCAAAAGCAAAAGGGCAAAGGCCGCGAGCGCGAAGTCGCTTGCCCCATGCACTGCGCTGATCCATACGGGGTCATACAGCGCGGCGAGCAGGATGCCGACCACCGCCGCGTTGATTCCGGCCATCGCCCGGCGCATTGACGTAAAGGCGCGAAGCTTGCCCCATAGAGGCAGAGCTGCTTCGACCAGCAGGAAAGAGGGCAGGAAGATCGCGACCGTCGCCAGCGCCGCACCGACAGGCCCGGAGGGTGTTCCCTTCCCAACAGCACCAAGAAACGCCGCGAAGGTAAAGAGCGGGCCCGGGATGGCTTGAGCTGCGCCATAGCCCGCCAGGAATTCGTTCGTCGATACCCAGCCGCGTGGCACTACGATCGCCTGCAACAACGGCAGCACCACGTGACCGCCGCCGAAAACGAGCGAACCGACCCGGAAGAAGCCGGAAAACAGTTCAAGCGCGTAGCCGGGGAATAGCGCCGACAGGACTGGCAGTCCAAGCAACAAGGCCAAAAAAGCCACGATGCATACGCTGGCCTCTGCTTTCGTCCCAGGCATGCCGAGGGGAGCATCGGGCACCTCAGTCGAGATTTTCAGCAGTACGGCACCGCTCAAGCCCGCTAGAAGAATTGCCACTATCTGCCCATACGTTGCGCCCAGAGCCACGACTAGGGCGGTTGAAACGACTGCTATGGACGCTCGCGTCTTATCGGGGCAAAGTGCTCTCCCCATCGACCACACCGCTTGGGCGACTACTGCAACGGCGGCCAGTTTGAGGCCGTGCAAGAGGCGCCCGGAAAATGCGGTATCAAGATGCGCATAACCGTAGGCGAACGCGACCAACAGCACGACCGACGGAAGCGTGAAACCGAACCATGCAGCGAGTGCGCCTCGCACCCCTCCGCGCATCCGCCCTATGGCTATTCCCACCTGACTGCTTCCCGGGCCCGGAAGGAACTGGCATAACGCGACGATATCGCTATAGGTATGCTCGTCGAGCCATTCGCGCCGCCTGACGAATTCGTCGCGGAAATATCCAAGATGAGCGGCTGGTCCGCCAAACGACGTGAGGCCTAGTCTGAGAAAAATCAGAAACAAGGTCCACGGCGACGTTCGAGTTGACGCTTTGCCGGAGAGGTTAGGAAGCAATTTACCCATTGAGCTTTGTTCTAAGCAGAAATGTCGCGATTAAAGTGAGGTGGACTCATGCTTCAGCTACCAGGCCCCGGAAGTAATACATCCATTTATGTCCTTCAGACGATAGATATCACCATGGTTTGTTGCAAGACATTGTGTCTGGTTATCTTAATGGGTATGCCCAGGGTCCGTCTGACGAGTCAATAGAAAGACAGAATTGGCCAGGCGTGTCGTGCTTGGAACCTTACCGGTAAGTTAAATTCCGCGCGGTGGGATGGCGCTAACCGTGCGCCCGAACGCTGATTGAGTCCTGTTTGAGTTCCTGATACTGGTCGGCTATGTAAGTCGAGCGGCTCAATAGTGCGTCATCGCTGCTGAAAGCTTGTATCAAAGTTCAATTCATGGAGATGGAAGATGTCACGCCGTGGAGGCACGCCTGTATTTGAACGCTTAGGCTGGAGCGGTCCGAATTACTAACTTATCGGCGGATGCCAACGTCACTCTTCAAGGCCCAAACCACGCGGCCCGGGTCAGAACGCGTTTTATGTTCAAGTCGGCAGCGCCTGGCGCTAAGACTTTAGCCGCATCAAGGCACTTCCATTCCACGGGCTGGCCAATGAAAAACCACTCGAATCGAGTAAGCCCGCATGTCGTTTTGTTTGCAACGTGCTTCGTTATCGCTCACGCAAGCCGTGCGGCGTCTGTCGATTCAGGCCACCTGAACGCGGGCGGTTAAAACCATCCTTCAACGATTTCGCAATTGGACGGCATCCCCACGCATCGAGCGGCGTTATCTACATCGATTCCGTTCAGGATGACCCGTACTGCCTGAAGCGGCCAGCCGTGTGTAACGACCAGCACGGTCTCCGGGCTGCTCAGCTTCAGGTCGGCGATCAGCGATTGAACGCGCGCGAGCAATCCCATGAACGGTTCTCCGTCTGCCGTAGCGGTAGTAGCCGGCGCGTGAGAGATGAATCGCTGAAATTCGTCACCCGACTTCTCTTCGAATGCGGTACCGACCCGGTTTTCGTTGGCAAGCCGATTAACGACTTGGGGCACCTTCAGTACCTCGTTGGCTAACCATGCTGTCTGGCGCGCGCGCAGAAATTCCGAGGTTACGATGAGCTCGATTTTTTCATCTTTCAGGCGCTCGCCCAAGGCCCTGCCTTGAGCCTCTCCCTTCTCCGTCAGATAATAGCCTGTGCGAGGATTGCTGTTGCAAACACCACGGACGTTGCACGGATATTCGCCATGGCGCGCGAAGATGATGCGCTTGGACGCGGTGCTGGGTTCGGACAACCAGTTTTTTTCGGACATGTAGTGAGAAGGTACGAGGAGTTTGATCCAATTGTACCAATCCGAAATTCGTCTTCAGGTGATGGAACCAGAACCTGGCGCGTGCGCAAGGCTGAGTGCGAGTGAAGATCAACCGCGCGCATGCCGCGCGGACACTTCTTGCAGGTCCAGGTCGTGCTCGAGGACATGAAGCATCTCGTCATGAATTGCCCCTGAGCGATGCATATGGAGCAACTCCTTGCGTCCAGCGGCGATGGCAGCCAAGACGACATCGTAATGACTGACACGTACTTCGTGCGGAAAGTCCGTCCGCTCTCCGTACGCTTTGGTGATTGTCGCCCGGTAACTGTATTGTTCGAGAAGCCGCGGGTGAATCACCTTCCCATCGCTGTCACGCACGAGCGGCTCGATAGCGGCAAGTTGAGCCGCCTCGAGTCTTGCCCATGCTTGTGGTTCCGTCAGATGCTGGGCGCCGGTATCTGAACTGCGGTCAGGATTGATCCATTCAATCAAAAGGCCGATAGTCGTTCCTTGCAGCAGCACGGTCACAAGGATGACGGCAAACGACGCGACAAGGATCAAATCCCGCCCGGGCAGCGTCTCTGGAAGCGACAGTGCAACTGCGAGCGTGACTACGCCGCGCATGCCCGCCCAACTTGTTATGGTTGCCGTGCGCCAATCCAGAACCGCATTCCCACGATCGGTCATGCGGCGCCATGACGTGTTGAGCACTTCAGTGGCGAAGACCCACACGAAGCGTGATAGAACCACCGCGCCAAGCACAGCCGCCACGGCTGGCGCCAGCGTAGAAAGTGCATCATCGGCGCCGCCTGACCGGGCGATGACACCTCGGAGAGATAGCCCGATCAATATGAATACGAGCGCTTCGAGAAGAAAGACGATGACTTGCCAGAATGCCGTGCCGCGCATGCGAACAGTAGCGCTCAAGACTTCGTGTTGATACCAGCCCAATGTCAGACCGGCCGTCACCGTCGCGATTACGCCGGAGACGCCGAGCGTTTCGCCAACAATGTAGCTCACCCATGGCGTCAATACGCTGGTGGTGATGATGAGATAGTCGTCAGCAAGGCAGCGGACGATTTGCACGATCAAATAGCCCACGACGCCACCGACCACCACACCTCCCAGGCCAAGGATGGCAAAGCTCGCTGCAGCATGCCCGATGCTAAACGTTCCGGTGAGCGCTGCCGCAACGGCGAAACGAACCAGGACGAGGCCGGCCGCATCGTTGAGCAAACTTTCTCCCTCTAGAAGGACCATCAGTTTGCGCGGTAGCGCGAGCCGTTCGAGCACGGCCTTGGCAGCAACGGCATCGGGTGGCGACACGATGGCACCGAGGGCAAAGCAGACGGCCCACGGCAGGCCGGGGACAACAAGATGAGTGACCACCCCGACTGCAAGTGTTGTGAATGCAACGGCACCGATGGCGAGTAGCAGGATGCCACCGAAATTGCGCTTGAGCTCTTCCCACACTGAGAAGTAGGCGCCGTCCATGAGAAGCGGCGGCAGGAACACGACAATCACCAGGTCCGGGTCCAGGTGGACAGGTGGAAGACCCGGCACGAACGCCATGGCGATCCCACCCACCAGCAGCGCGGCAGCCGGTGGCAACCTGAGACGCTTGGCTAGCAACTGCAAACCGATCATGACGATTAGCGAGAGCAGGACGAGCTTGAATGAGGAGACGGAGGACATGGATTTGCCTACGGAGCGTCGATTAAGCCAAGCTTACTAGACCGCAGCGAGTCGTCAGAAATTCAGCCGTACCGAGTCGAGAGCGCTATCCCTTGCTTTAGGGTTGGCTAGCCCCTGTTCCACTCGGCGAAGCAGGCGGCGTAGTCGCCTCGGCATCCGAGCCGGTCCCCTCGGTCGTTGCCGTGCAAGGACCTTCGTTGAGCGCACAGATCTTCACTCGAATACTTCCCTGGTTTTTTGAGTAGGCCCATCGCGCGTCGTTGGCGAAGCAATATAAATATCCTGACGTTGGTGCTGTGATGGTTGTGCCCATCGCGATTCGAAAGTAGTGAGGCTCAGGAGGGGTGCCCCCTATGGTTGGCTGCGCCGGATAGGTGATGGCGCCGCATAGTTCGAACCAGTTCGCATCGGTAACACGCTTGAAACCAGTGAGGAATCGCTGGACAAAGTTGCCCCTCGTCCCTTCTGCGCCGCAAGCACGACGCCAGTCAAGCCACGACTGTCCTTCCATCACTTGAAACTGGTAGCTGACGCCCTCTTGCATGAAGATGCCGGTCCAGTTCCACAAGGGGTTCGCAAAGATGCGTACCTCCAGTTCGTTCACCGGGTCAACGTGCGGCCGGTAGGGAGCTTGGGCGATGGGAGGATTGGCCTGCCTCGCTAACGCCAGGGTTGATACCGATTCTGACCCGCGACGGGACGCCTGCTTCAGGCATGGAAAAGAACGCGGCCGAAAACCAACCCTTCGATAGAAACTGGTGAGGGAGTTGTGCAGGACCCCATGCACCGCGGCAGATAACACCTGGTCCGCTTTCGGCAACTGCTCGAGCATTTGCGACCGGAACGTGGCTCCGCATAGTTGCGCCTCGGATAACATCCACTGGAGCGTCGCGTTTGAGAGTTCTGTTTCTTTGTAGCCACCGCCTACGTCGGCGTGCACTCCGGGAAACCAAACCTGAGAAACCCGCGCGTCGTCCGTCCCATCCTCCGGAGTCCAGAGCGTTGGAAAGAAATTGTTTCTTTGTTCGTCGATAGCCAGAGCCTGAACTGCACGTTCGACTTCAGGAGCCAGGGTCGTGTCGTGAAACTGGTATTGGTTTTTGAGGAAGCCAAACGGGTTCAGTGCTTCTGGAATGCCTAGCGCGCCAACTGTCTCCCATACGCCGAGGAACCGGATGCGGGGAGGTTCTCCATGCATGGCACGGAAATTCGCTTGCCGTTGTGTGTTCGCTTCCATTTTCGGATCGAGCCGATAAAGCGTCCAGGCTTGTCTGACCAACGACCAGTCGGCGCCGCGCGGAAGCCCGCAGCGATGCAACATGCCCACAAGGCTGCGCGCGGTGAAGGCTCCTCTGGAAAATCCAACAATATAAATTTCTGAATCGGCTTCGCAGTGGTCGGATAGCCACTTATAGGCGGTCCGGATGTCGCGTGACAGTCCAACACCAAGCGCGCCATCTATTAGCCGCCGCAGCCGGCTTTCGTTTGCACCTACGCCCGCATGGTAGTACTTGAGCTGTTCTCCGCCATCGCCATTGATGTCGCTCACCGCGTTGAAGAATCGCACGACGTTTGTCGGAACCGGCACGCCCTGGAATTCATCGCTATCTGAATTCCAGGTTCCATCGCAGCAGACGAATAACCGTTTCATTTATCGACTTCCTTGTAGCGATGAGTTATGCCGCTCTGCTAAACCATGTCGTGAGGTGGCAATTCTAAGTTCGCCCGCAGTCGCTTCACTACAAATGTGCGTGCAGGAATGCCGATATCTCGCTCTCCATCCTGCGATGAACGGATGCCCGGTCAACTCCCGTTGCATCTTTGCAGATGAGCGGAGCTTCGTCCGCGATCGCGTCCGGGCATGGATCGACAAACACGAAATGGCTTCCCGGCACCACGACTTGCTGCGACGGGTTGGGTAACCCGGCCGCGACCGCCAAGGCGTTATGTTGAGCATTCAGGTAAGCGTCATCGTCGGGGCGATACAGAAGCGTCGGAATGCGCACTGATGCCAGGCCGGCAGCATCGAACATCACTGCAAGCGGGTCCATCAGGACAAGCGCTTTCAGGCGAGGCTCCGCGGGTGGCTGCCAGGCGATCAGATCGACTGGCGGGCCAGCGTCGCCTGCTGCGTGCCGGGCGCATGACGCCACGTCATCGTGTGACCGGCAATAGGTGTCGGCATAGGCGAAATTGGGCCGTGCGCCCGCGAGAATGAGCGCGGTATATCCACCTGCCGAGTACCCGATCATGCCGATGCGTGCCGTATCGGCGTGTTGCGCGAATCTCGGATCCGTCAATGATGCGTCGAGCGCTTCTTTTGCCTGGCGGGGCCGATCCTCGAGGATCTGGCCGGGCGTCGTAGCTTCCGGATGACCCGACGCATCGCCGATGTGAGTAGGAAGGATCACGATAAAGCCGTCATGGGCCAGGCGAGTAGCCAGGTCACGGTGACTGAAAGGAGCCCCACGGTGACCGTGCGATATCAGGACAACGGGAAAACGCTGACCCTCCGCGACGGGTGCGTTGAGGCTGGCGGTTATAGTGAAAGGCCCGGCTTTCCAGGCGACTTCCTGTGTATCGGACGGATAGAAGATGACCGTATCGAATGGCGCGGTCGCGTCTGGAACGGTGATACGAGCGACACCCGCGTGATAGGACAGGGGTGCTGCCGAGGCAGTGAACACCGACCCGATCAAGATGATCGCGAGGATAAACAGGCGCATGGCAGACGGCCTCTTTTTATATCTTCGGGAGCCGCGCGCGCTTCGGTCGGGCAGGCACTCAGCGGTTGCGTAGCGTTTTCCGGATATTTTCGACTTCGTTCCGAGAGGGACGAAGCGAAAAATAGCATATTGGGAATGCCTTTAGAGAATCTGATATTCGGCGCGTGGAGAAATACGTGTTGGACTCTTGTAAGTAACCGGGACCGGAACCGGAATTGCTGCTTGAGCCCCCTCCATTTGCGACATGCAACAGGTTCGCTCTTTCGATTAGCGTCCTAAACTATAAAGGAGCGTTCGTCCAAGCGAGGAACCCATGACGCCTTCATCCAAACTCGTGTTCATTACCATAACGGGGACCGTTGTTTATCTCGGACTCGCGGTCCTTGGCTGGGGTGGCTTCGCCGCTTTTTTCTCCCATCCCGCGCTAACCGTCGTGGCTATTGCAACGCTGGTCATGTCGATCGTTGCGAGCTTTAGTAGCGGCAACCTGAGCTCCGGTGAACGTGAGGACCGCGACAACCGCTGGGTCATCGCCGCCTTCGCCGTGATAGGGCTGCTGGAAGCCTATCTGCCGGCCTACACGGATCGAAAGGGATTCTGGACCCTCGACGGCGACAGCGTCCGCTGGATTGGCGTCGTGCTGTTCATCCTGGGTGGAGCGCTGCGGATATTGCCGGTCTTCATACTCGGCCATCGGTTCAGCGGGCTGGTCGCTATCCAGCCCGGCCATACGCTTGTCACGACCGGCATCTATGGCGTCATCCGGCACCCCAGCTATCTTGGCTTGCTCGTCAATGCGCTGGGGTGGGCCTTCGCCTTTAGGTCCGGTGTCGGCGTGCTTCTCACTGTGCTCACTATTGCGCCGCTCGTCGCGCGAATAAACTCGGAGGAAGCGCTGCTGCGTGCGCAGTTCGGCGCCGAATACGATGCGTACCGCGCCCGTACGTCGCGACTGATTCCAGGGGCGTACTAAGAAGCTTAGCGATCGCCCTGAAAAGCCTCGTAGCGTGCGAGCAGACGTTTGGCGTTATTGCGTTCGGGCGCGTCGATCCACGCGCTTCCATCGGCATACGGTCCTTGCGCGTCATAAGCAGCCAGTGTCGCTCGCGCGTTCGCTGCGGCGTCGCTCGACGGAGTCAAAGCGCGATTGACTGCGTCCACATGTTCGGCAAATACCACGCACTTCGATGTAAATCCTAGCTGCGTCGATAGATCCAACTCCGCGGCAAGCGCGCCAGCAGATCGATAAGTACAAGGCAGGTCGATCGCTACGCAATTCGCCGCAATGCATTCGATGAGAAACCGGCTGCGCGCATAGAGCAGTTCCCGTCCCTCAGGCGTGCGGCGCGCGCCCAGATTCGCCGCGAGATCTTCTACCGCGAGCATGCAGCATCGAATGCGCGGACTCACGTTCAATAACGCGCCGAGAGCGACCAGACCCTTTGCGGATTCGATAGTCGGAACAATCTCCGTCGTCCCTTGCGCGATCCCGTGGAGGCGTTCGCACTCGCTGAGTGCCGCATCCAGCGCGACGAGTTGATCCGTTGTCTCGGTGTGGGGCAGGAAGACTGCATGGGGGGCTCCGGACATGACACCTTCAAGGTCGGCTTGGCCTTCGTTCTCCAGCTTGTTGATGCGTACGGCGCCGATCAGTCCCAGCCGTTCGGTCTCACGCAGCATTGCGACGATCCGCTCTCATGCCACGGGCCGATCTTCAGGCGTGGTCATTTCCTCGAGGTCGGCAACAATGGCGTCCGCGCCGCTTGCGAGTGCGGTCGCATGGCTGCTGGCATCGACGCCGGGAACGAAAAACCATGCGCGTCGCAACGCGGGCGCACGGGAAGGCCGTGGGGTTTTCATGTCGGTTTCCTCGTGACCTGAGCGCATCAGAATGAGGATGCGGGAACAGATGCGCCAAGCCACTTCTTCTCGATCTGGTCGATGGAACCATCTTTGCGGGCGTCGTCGAGTGCGGTATTCAATTCGTCTCGCAGCGGCCCTTCGCCTTTGTTCACGGCGATGTGCATCGGCGAGTCGAGCAGACGGATTTTTTCGTCGATCGATGTTTGCGGATGCATCGCGCGAACGCGTGCAGCCACGTCTCCGCCTAACGAGATCAGTTGAGTCTGACCCGCGAGATACGCGGAAATTGCGCCGCTTTGATCATCGAAGCGTTTGATCGTCGTATTGCCTGGCGCGACTTTCGTGAGGCTGATGTCTTCGTTTGTTCCTCCCGCAGTCGCAACCGACTTGCCGCCCAGGTCGGCCGCTTGCTTGATCTCGACGGTCTTCGGACCGAACACGGCGATGTAGTAGGGCGCATACGCCTGCGTGAAATCGAGGACTTTATCGCGCGCCGGCGTTTGTCCGACCGACATCAGCAAGTCGACCTTGTGATCGGCGAGATACGCCAGCCGGTTAGTGCCGGTCACCGGTACGAGCTCTGCGCGCGCCGAGTTTTTTCGCAAGCACCGCAGCCAGGTCCACGTCGATGCCACGCGGTTTCATGTCCGCGCCGATCGAGCCGAACGGCGGGTAGTCCTGGAACACGCCGATCTTCATCACTTTGCTTTGCTTGATGTCGCCGAGCGAATCGGCGTAGGCGGAGGGGAGAGCACCAAGCGCCGCGGATGAGATAAGCAGCGCCAATGCCATGCAACGTGCAACCGAAGGGGGCAGGCTAAACGCTTTCATGATGAAGTCCTTGTCAATGCCGGAGCGCGGAATGGAAGTGCTGGTCTTAGGCCTTAGCTTTATCGGGAATACAAAATGATTAGTCCAATTTCCAATATTTATTTTAAGTATAATTTTCATGGATGATGGAGCGGCCGAATGCAACAACCGAGGTAAGCAATGAGCAATGAACGGTCCGATACCTACTTGAATGATCGGCTCGACTGGAATCTGCTGCGAACATTTCTCGCCATCGCGCGGGAGCGCAGTGTGAGTCGTGCGGCTACGCGGCTGCATTTGACGCAGCCTGCAGTGAGTCAGGCGCTGCGTCGCCTTGAGGATCAGCTTGGCATGCGGCTGGTCGATCGCCACGGGCCGCGTATAGAAGTGACGCAGGCTGGCATTGAAGTGCAACAGATCGCTGAAGACGTGTACGGCACGATCTCGCGGCTTTCGCTGGCCAAGGTCGACGGCGATCATGACATCTCCGGTGTCGTCCGGCTGAATACTGTGAGCGGCATTGATTTCCCCGCTTATGACAGTTTCCTTGCCGAATTCCATCGCGACTATCCGCGCATCGAGCTCGAAAGCCAGGAGATGCGCAGCGCAGACGTGGTCAGCAGTTTGCAGCAGAAGGCTGCAACGCTCGGGCTTACACCGCGCCGGACCTTGCCCAAGAAGGTCGAGAGCCGCGTGTTCCTGCGGCAGCGTTATGCGCTTTTTTGCGGGCGTCATCATCCGTTGTTCGGGCGCACGGACCTGCGTACCTCGGATCTTGTCAGCGAGAAGTTCGTGTCTTTCACGGGCGACAAGGTAGGCGATCACATGTCGCCGCTTACGTTCTTTCGTGACGAGATGGGTTTCACCGAACGTGTGATCGGATCGTCGTCGAGCATGTGGGAAGTGAAGCGGTTCATATTCGCCGGGTTCGGGATTGGTTGTCTCCCGGAGCATGTGGTCCGCGAGGACATTGCACAGGGGCGCTTTCAGCGCTTACCGCCGGATGAGGGCGTGGCCGATCTCGACCTGCATCTTCTCTGGTCGAGCGACCGGAAGTTCAGTGCGGCTGAGACTGCCTTTCTGGATGCGTTGCACAAGTTTATCGACAGGGAGACCGGTGCAGTGGTTTAGACGGGTTCCGGCAAAACCCCGTGCACCGGTTCTAATACCCTCGCGCGACATCAACCACATTATGCAAAGCTTCACCCTTCACCAAGCGCCTGACGTTTTCCGCGACCTGTAGACCGATCGTGTCGGGGCTCGCGACCGACGCCATGTGCGGGGTCACGATCATGTTCTTCGCCCCCCAGAACGGATCCCCTTGCGGTAGCGGCTCATTTGGGAAAACATCGACAATGGCGCCGCTGATCCGCTCCTCGTTCAACGCGCTGAGCAGATCCCCCGGCACCAGATGTTCCCCTCGTCCCACGTGAATCAGCTTCGCGCCGGGACGCAATGAATCGAACGTGCGCGCGTTCAGGATGCCCCGCGTTTCATCTGTCAGCGGTAACAGGCACACGAGAATGTCGGTGCCTTGCAGGAAGGGCTCAAGCCCCGGCGACCCTTCAAATGTTTCGATGCCCAAAAGGTCTCTCGCCCGGCGTGCCCACCCTCGTACAGCGAAACCAAGCCGATGAAGGTCAGTCGCCACTCGGCTGCCAATCTCGCCAAGACCCATGACGCCCACCGAACACGTGGACGGATCTCGCTGCTCGGGACGAAACCAGTTCTCGTCACGCTGGTTCGATATGACGCGATCAAGTTGTCGATGAAAATGCAGTACGCCCCACGCAACGAACTCGCTCATGCCGCGAGCATGCCGTGGATCGACAACGCGGCACACGGGCACGCTCGGCAGGCTGGGATCGGTCAGGATGTTGTCGACGCCGGCAGCAATGCTGTGCACGAGTCGCAGCTTCGGCAGCGCCGCGATGGCGCCAACCGGTGGATTCCAGCAGACGGCCACTTCGGCGTCGGCTGCGTCCTCGTGGCCATGCAGCGTGACTTCAAGTTCAGGCGCCGCGCGGAGAATGGCTGGTGCAAGGTGCGACAGGTCGAAGTCGCGGCTAATGAGGACTAGTTTGGTCATTGATCGGGTCGATGGCAGGTCTCGCACACGCAGGCGTCATGCAGATGCAGTGACAAGAGTCAGCAACGGTAATCGGATGCGGGATCGGCAATCAAGCGTAACGCGGCACGCCACGCCATGTCCATGATTTCCGCGGATTCTTCGCGGTTGAACTGGCTCGCGGTCAGTTCGCATACTTCTGCGGATGGAATACGCAGCTTTGTGCCGCCGGCGAGCGCCTGGATTTGCGCCTGACAAGCGCGTTCGAGAAAGTAGATTTCATGGAATGCCTCGGCAACCGTCGCGCCCGCAGCGAGCAGGCCGTGATTGCGCAGGATCATTGCCTTGTTCGGACCGAGATCGCGTACCAGACGTTCACGCTCGCCAAGATTCAACGCAATGCCCTCGTAGTCGTGGTACCCGAGCTTGCCGTAGAACTTGAGCGCATGCTGACTGATCGGCAACAGGCCGTGCTCTTGCGCCGATACAGCCGTGCCAGCTGCCGTATGAGTGTGAACGACAAAACCAAGGTCTTCGCGTGCCATGTGAATGGCCGAATGAATCGTGAAGCCGGCCGCATTCACGCGAAAGCGTTCGGGCTCGGCGGCGGCGCGTTCATCGACGACTTGGCCCAGATGATCGATCTTGACCAGATCCGAAGCACGCATCTCGTGGAACAAAACACCGTAGCGATTGATCAGGAACGTTGGCGTGGCGCCCGGCAAACGCGCCGTGATGTGCGTGTCGATCATGTCCGTCATGCGGAAATGGGCAGTGAGCCGGTACAGCGCCGCGAGGTCCGAGCGGACCTGCCATTCGTCGGTATCGAACACGGCCGGGTCCCCAACGGGAAGCGGGTTTTGCATTGCTTGCATGCTTGAGACCTCTCAGGTTCGTGCTCAGTGATGGGGCGTAGTGTTCGTCGAACGGAAAGCATTCGTCAAATTCCCTGTCCTTATCCTCATCATCAATCCGGCTAATGTTTGCACTTATGATCGCTGCCGCCCGAGCCGCAACGCGACCACGGAAGTATTAGCTGCGCTGATACTGACAATGCAAAAACGCGATTGTACGAACGATTTTTGACGCTCGATAAGTCGATATCCCCTCTCGCTTGCCGGGCATCGAACGGCAAGCGAGCTACTTTCGAGAAAGGCAAAGATCATGAAGGCAGCGGCCCCCGGCAGGCAACCCGTCCGCGCAGCGTTTGCGGCTTTTATCGGCACGACCGTCGAGTTCTACGACTTCTACACCTACGCTACGGCCGCCGCGCTCGTGCTGGGCGACGTGTTCTTCCCGAGCAGCAATCACTTCATCAGCACGCTTGCTTCGTTCGGTACGTTCGCGGTCGGTTTCATTGCACGACCTCTTAGCGGCGCTGTCTTCGGGCACTTGGGGGACAAACTTGGCCGCAAGAAAATGCTATTGCTGACCATGTTCCTGATGGGCGTGGCGACAACCGGCATCGGGTTGCTGCCGTCCTATGCAACCGCCGGCATCTGGGCGCCAGTCATGCTGATCATGCTGCGCATCGTGCAGGGTATCGCTGTTGGCGGTGAGTGGGGCGGTGCCGTGCTGATGTCGAGCGAACACGCTCCGGAAGGGCGCAAGACCTTCTTCGCATCGTTCCCGCAAATGGGCAGTCCCGCGGGCCTGATCCTTTCGTTGATTTCTTTCCGGCTGGTGACATCGCTTGATCATGAGGATTTCATCTCCTGGGGATGGCGCTTGCCGTTCCTCGCGAGCTTCGTGCTGCTCGCGACCGGTCTTGTGATTCGCTCAGGGGTCAATGAGTCGCCCGAGTTCGAGGAGATGAAGGGCTCGGACGAAATGGTGCAATCGCCCGTGAAGGAAGTGCTCAAGTCGCATTGGGTGCCGATTCTTTTTGCAGCCGCTGCAACGACTATCGGTTCTGCGGGATTCTTCTTCACCAACACGTTCATGATTTCGTACGTGACGGTTTATCTGCATATGTCGAAGTCGCTGATTCTCGACTGCCTGTTTGCCGTCACTGTCATTCAGCTTCTCTCGCAGCCTGTCTCGGCGATGTTGGCCGAGCGCTTTGGCGACGCCCGTTTCCTCACCGCCGCCGCATTGCTCTCGATGCTGACGCCGTACCCCATGTTCCTGCTCGTCAATACTGGAAATCCGGTGGCGATCATTGCCGGTATTGCGTTTTCGGTGGTCGTGTTGTCGGCTATCTATGCGGTTATCGCAGGCTTCATGACCTATGCCTTTCCCAGGCATCTGCGCTATTCAGGTATCTCGATTGCGTACCAGCTCTGCGCGACGATTGCCGGAGGCACGACACCGATAATCGGCACGATGATCGCGCAGCGTTTTCAGGGTCAATGGGTGCCGCTTGCTCTTTTCTTTACGATCCTGTCGGCGGTGTCGCTGATTGGAATTCGGGGGCTGGCACGTCTTCGGAATGGGCGCCGCGAGAGCGATTCGCTGCAAGAATCGCTTGGGACGCTGTGAGCGCAGATGGCTTGATGTTGGCGGGCTTGGGGGCTGGCGGTTTTGGGGGTAGCGGTCGGGGGTGATGCCGGGGTGGTGCTTTCGGCGTCCGTGGCCGGTCTATGCTGGCTGTTCTCTTTATCACTATTAGCCACGCACAGTGGCTAATAGTGATAAAGAGAACAGCTAACTCACGCAGACCGCTAACACCGAAAGCAGCAACCCAGCATCCCCCAAACCGAGTGCGAACGAAAACCCCCACCCATTGCGAGAATGTAACCGTGTAACGTCGTGAAAAATGGCTGTAGCGCAAATGCCGATTTGGCTCTCTAGGATGCATGACATGCAAACCGTTGTGGCATTCATGCAAGGAGATTTTCATGCTCAGCCCTCACGAGTTATCGACACTGCTTCTGATCCAGCATTCGCCGTCGCAGGTGGAACCACGCTCTTCCGACGTGGCGAGTCTCGAACACGAGCACCTCGTGCGCATTGAGGCGAGCACGAATGGTCAGGCCATGCCGCGCCTGACCTCGCAAGGCTCCGAGCTATTGCAGCAATTACACCGGTTCTGCACGCGTCAGTTCGCCGACTACCGGTAACCGATCGCCGATCACCGATCACCGATCACCGATCACGACAGCAGCCCGGTTCGTTACTCACCAGCGCCGTCCTGCGTCATCACGAGGGCATGTGCGGCAGCGAGAATCGACTGCGCCAGTTCGCGATCATCCACTGCGCGCGCCAGCGTGATCGCGCCCACGATAGTGGCCACTACCCCCAGCCCCACCGTTTTACCGTCGATACCCGCCGCTTGCGTCAACTGATCTGCAAGCCGCCGCAAGTGCGTGGTGTAAAGCGCCTTTACGTCCACCCTCGAATGCGCTGTATCGCCGGCGAGCGAGCATAACGCACATCCCGTACCCGGATTCTCCGCGTGAGCATGATGCAGATAAGCATCGGCGATCGCTTGAAACCGTGTCTTGGATTGCCCAGCCGCGCGTGCCATCACGCGTTTCTCACCTTGCGTCAAGGCCTGCTCGAGCGCGGCAACGATCAACGCATCGCGCGACGGAAAATGGCCATAGAACGCCCCATGCGTCAGCCCCGCGCTGCGCATGCAGTCGGCCACGCCCAACGCTTCGAGTCCGTGTTCGCGAATCTGCCGCGCCGCCGTGTCCAGCACGCGTTGCCTGCTCTCCGCCTTCTGCGCCTGTGAGTAACCCATCCAAACCTCGCTTGACAATCTGCATGATGAGGATAATACTGAAAATGTGGATTATGTTCAACATTCAGATGGAGAGTCTGGTCGATTCACTCGATGCATTTGTTCAGCCGCGGCCGGGCGGTACTCAACACAGGAGAGTCACTCATGCGTTTCACAGATAAAACTGCTTTGATTACGGGCGGTAATAGCGGTATCGGTTTTGCGACAGCGAGGTTGTTGATCGCTGAAGGCGCCCGCGTCGCTATCACGGGGCGGGATCGCGCGAAGCTCGACGCGGCGGTGTCAGAGCTTGGCGCAAATGCGCTCGCGATTCACGCGGATCTCGACAACCCTGCTGCAATCGATTCGATGATCAAGCAAGTGAGCGATGCCTTCGGTTCGCTCGATATCGTGTTTGCCAACGCGGGAATTTCAGGGCCGACGCCGTTGGGCGGCACCACAGCCGCGGCGTTCGAAGCAATTCTTCGCACCAACCTTACGGCGGTCTTTCTCACGGTTCAGGCGGCGCTGCCGCTGATGTCGGCGGGGGGGGCGATCGTGCTCAATGGTTCGGTCATGCGTGAGCTCGGTAGTGCGGGATCGGCTGCGTATTCGGCGTCCAAGGCCGGTATCACCGGCATGGCGAAAGTGTTTGCCACCGAGCTCGTGCAACGGGGTATTCGCGTGAACACGGTCATACCCGGGGCAACACGCACGCCGATCTGGACGCGGGGTGCACGCACTGGCGCGACGCTCGACGGCACGGAAGAAAGGTTGTCGCCGACTATTCCGATGGGACGCCTCGCTGCCGCCGAAGAAGTCGCAGAGGCGGTGGTGTTCCTTGCATCGAAGGGAGCATCCGGGATCACGGCGGCCGAAATCGTCGTCGATGGCGGGACCATCGGCGCACCGTGGGGCGCTCCAGCGCTTCGCAAAGGCTAAGCTCGCGCTTGCCCCCGGCGCGGCGCGCGCAAGGGCGTGGCCGCGCTGTATGAAGGGCGCAGCAGGCGCGCCTAGCGTTCCCGCAATGTTTCCGACGGCGACTCGCCGAACATCGCCTTGTAGACCATCGCGAAACGCCCGAGATGCGCAAACCCGCAATCGAGCGCAATTTCAGCGACACGCATATCCGATGGCGCTGCGCGCAACGCATCGCGCGCGCGTTCCAGGCGCAATTGCCGCACATATTGCATCGGACTCACGCCGCGAAATTGCTGGAAACCATCGCGCAACGTGCGAGCCGGGACGCCGGCGGCACCGGCAATATCGAGTAACTCCAGCGGCTCGCTGCAATGCGCTTCGATGAACGCCTCCGCGCGCTTCACAAAGCCCGGCGACACCAGCGAACGCTTCGAAGCGAAGCCCGTGTCTGTTCCGTTGTCTACGTGCCCCGTGGCGAACAGATCGATCAGCAAACTTTCCAGTTGCGTCGCCACGCGCGGGTTGCTGCGCGCACACGCGAGCAATTCGGGCGAACTCGCCACCAGTTGCAATTGGTGCATCCAGCCGCGTAAATGCGAGCCGCCCACCGGCACGAGCGAGGCGAAATGCGGTATGCCTCGACCCGCTTGCGCGTTCAGCGCGACGGGATCGATCCGCAGCACGAACTGCTCGCAGCCGGGCGACAGCAGTGCGTCGAAAGGCTGCCCTGGCGCACATAAAATGCCCTGGTCGCGGTTCACGAGCATGGAACGTCCCATCGTGCGGACTTCGGCGTTGCCGGTCACGCAGAACATCAGCAGGTAATAGCCGTCCACCGCCTGGACGTCCACGCGCATGGCGTCGCCGAACGCGATCGTGCCGAGACCCAGGCCGCCGAGCTTCACGAAATCCATGTGCGAACGGCCACGGCCCGAGCCCATGGGCACGAGCGCGTGCGGCTGCATCACGCGCGAGATCAGTTCGCGGGTTTCATCGAGGTCGGTCGATTCGAATAATCGATAGCCCCGCAACGCGTCAGCACGAAAGATGGCTGGAGACATGGACGGTTCCGTTCGGTGAAAACAATCACGACGATGGTAAATCAACCCGGCCGCTACACCGTAGGCCGTCGTAGCACAACGCCGGGTGAAAACCTGCCGGAAGTGGATAACGGAGCCTGCGCATAGCCGTTATCGGATAGACCCGCTATTTTGGCGCTCCAAAAATCGCTCCACACCCAATCCCCCACAAAAGGAGAGACGCCGTGGAAACGAACGCGATGGACGCCCTGGACGCACCGGATGGAAGGGCTGAATTCCCCTTGCGCCCGATGAACCCGCTTGACTCCGATGCGGTAATTTTTCCTCATGACGACGGCTCACGCGTGCCGTACAAGGTCTTCAGCTCGCAGGCGGTGTACGAGCGCGAGCAGGAGCGGATCTATCGCGGACCGACCTGGAATTTCGTGGCGCTGGAAGCCGAGATTCCGAATCCGGGCGATTTCAAAAGCACCTTTGTCGGCGATACACCCGTGGTCGTCACGCGCAACGACGATGGCTCGCTGGCGGCGTGGGTCAACCGCTGCGCGCATCGCGGCGCGTCTGTGTGCAGGAAGTCTCGTGGCAACGCAAGCTCGCATACATGCGTGTATCACCAGTGGAGTTTCGACAAAAGCGGCAACCTCCTGGGCGTGCCGTTTCGCCGGGGACAAAAAGGCATGACCGGCATGCCCGCCGATTTCGATCCGAAAAATCACAGTTTGAGAAAGCTGCGTGTTGAGAGTTATCGCGGCCTGGTGTTCGCGACCTTCAGCGAAACGGTCGGTCCTTTGCCGGACTATCTGGGTGCGGAAATGCGGCCTTGGATTGATCGTATCTTTCATAAACCGATTGAATATCTCGGCTGCACCCGCCAGTTTTCAAAGTCGAACTGGAAGCTTTATTTCGAGAACGTGAAGGACCCGTATCACGCGAGCATGCTGCATCTGTTCCATACGACATTCAACATCTTTCGTGTCGGCATGAAGGCACGTTCAATACCCGATGCAACGCACGGACTGCACAGCATCATCACGGTGACGAAGACGGGCGAGGACACATCGGCTGCGTACAAGCAGCAGAACATTCGCTCCTTCGACGAAGGTTTCGCACTGGAAGACGATTCCATTCTCGGCTTGATTTCGGAATACGAAGAAGACACGACTAATCATATCCAGCCGATCTTCCCGCAACTCGTGATCCAGCAGATTCACAACACGCTGGTCGCGCGGCAGTTGCTGCCTAAAGGAACCAACAGCTTCGAGCTGATTTTCCACTTCTTCGGATATACCGACGACACCCCCGAGATGCGCGAGCTGCGCATCAAGCAGGCGAATCTGGTGGGGCCTGCCGGCTATATCTCGATGGAAGACACGGAAGCAACCGAACTGGTCCAGCGCGGCACGATCCGCGATGCAGGCGCCACTTCGGTGATCGAGATGTCGCGTGGTAATCCAGACCAGCAGGACACGGTCATCACCGAAAGCCTGATCCGAAAATTCTGGGTCGGTTACCAGAAATTGATGGGTTATTGAACGATGGAGACGTTGAACATCATGGACGATATGACGCTGTGGTTCCAACTGCACGTGCTGCAGGACCAGTACATCAACACGCTGGACAACGATCGCCTGGAAGCATGGCCGGCGCTCTTCACGGAGGATTGTTTCTACGAGATCGTGCCGAAGGAAAACGCCGACATGGGCCTGCCTATCGGCATCATCTACTGCAATAACCAGAAGATGCTGCGTGACCGTGTAGTGTCGTTGCGCAACGCCAATATCTTCGAGGAACACAGTTACCGGCACATGACGTCGGGGCTCTGTGTAGTGGCGCAGAAAGACGGCGTGATCGAGACGGAAAGCAATTATGTCGTGATCCAGACGCGCACGAACGGCGAATCGAATGTGTATCAGGCGGGCAAGTATTACGACAAGGTGGTGCGTACCGATGCCGGTTTGCGTTACCAGTCGAAGCGCGTGATCTATGACACCTCGCGCGTGCAGACACTGCTCGCCACACCGATCTGATGGAGGCGACAATGAACCAGTTGGCTCACGCGTGGCATCCAGTGGGCGCGCTTGATGACTTCGAAGAAGGCGAACCGGTCGCGGTCGTTGCGGGTAACAAACCCATAGCGGTTTTCCGTCTGGGCGACGATATCTTCGCGCTGCACGATCTCTGCACGCATGGTCACGCGCGTCTTTCAGAGGGTTTCGTAGAGGACGGTTGTGTCGAGTGTCCTTTGCATCAAGGGCTCGTAGACATTCGTACGGGCGCGCCGCAGTGTGCGCCCATTGTGGAAGCGGTCCGCACGTATCCGGTTCGCATCAACGAGGGCAACGTCGAGATCCATGTTGAATGACGCGTATGTGATCGTTGGCGCGGGACATGCCGCGCGGCGTGCAGCCGAAACGCTTCGTCAGAAGGCGCCGGAGAGCCGCATCCTGATGATCGGCGAAGAGGCGGAACTGCCTTACGACCGGCCGGTGTTATCGAAGGATGCGTTGCTTGGGGTCGAAGGTGAGCAACGCGCTTTCATCCGCGACGCAAGCTGGTACGCAGAGCAGCGCATCGAGATTCGGCTCGGCGTTCGAGTGGCGGCGATCGATTGTGTGGAGCAGTGTGTACATCTCAGCGATGGCGCGCGGATCGGTTATCACCGTCTGCTGATTGCGACCGGATCGCGTGTGCGCCGTTTTAGCAGACCGGTCGATGAGAGCGTGAAGCTGCATTACGTTCGTACCGTGGCCGACGCCCGCGGGCTGCGCGAAGCGCTTGTGCCGGGTGCGAGAGTCGCGGTGTTGGGCGGTGGATTTATCGGGCTAGAGGTGGCAGCGTCGGCGGTATCGCGTGGCTGCAAGGTTACGGTGATCGAACCAGCAAGCCGCTTGTTGCAGCGGTCCATGCCGCCCGAGGTCTCTTCGTTCATGCTCGGTTTGCATCGGCGTCACGGCGTGGATATGCAGCTCGAGACCACGCCGGTAGCGATAAACAAAACGGCCGAAGGCGGCGCGCTGATCAAAACCGATCGCGGCGAAGTGGCTGCGGATGTAGTGGTGATCGGCATAGGCGTACTGCCTAACGTGGAGCTTGCCGTATCGGCGGGATTGATCGTCGATAACGGCATTGTGGTTGATGAACACTGCCGTACCACCGATCCGCTGATCTTCGCGGCGGGCGAGGTGACGAATCATTTCAATGCGCTACTCGGCCGGCATGTGCGCGTGGAGTCGTGGCAAGTCGCGGAGAATCAGCCTGCTGTAGCGGCCGCGAACATGCTGGGCAACGAGGAACGTTATGCCGAGATGCCTTGGCTTTGGTCTGATCAATACACCTGCAATCTGCAGACGCTGGGCGTTTTTGTGGCGCATCAGTCGATAGTCACGCGAGGCGATCCTGAAGGGGACGCGTTCTGCATGCTGGGGCTCGGCGCGGACAACAGACTCGAGGCCGCGGTGACGGTAAATTGCGGCCGGGAAGTCGCGGTGTGCCGACGGTTGATGGCCGCGGGCAAGGTGCTGGACCATGCTGATCTTGCTGACCCGAACACACCGCTTAAAGGGTTGCTCAAATAGCGGTCCGTATCGGCTGGGTAAGCGGGTTCGCGCTGAAGCGAAAGCTTATTGTTAAAGCTTAAGGAGCGCGCGCGTATGATCTACGTCTGGAAGTTTCTGGAGCGGTGAAGGGTCGGTGGCGGATCGCTGTGCACCACCCACTTGCCGCAAACAAACTAGACGTAGAGGAGAGATTCAACGCATGAAGTTTGACACTGTCGTGCTGGGCGCGGGCATTGTGGGTGTTTCAATTGCTATTCATCTGCAGAAGCGTGGCCGTTCTGTTGCGCTGGTTGACCGCAAGCTTCCGGGGCTCGAAACCTCCTTCGGCAATGCCGGGCTCTTGCAGCGCGAGGGCGTCTACCCATACGCGCTTCCCCGCGACATCGGCACGCTGATGCACTACGCCCGCAACGCATCGATCGATGTTCATTACCACCGCGATGCACTGCCCGGACTTGCGCCGTTCCTCTGGGCATACTGGCGCAATTCGGAGCCCGCGCGCCATGCCGCCATCGCGCGTCAGTACGCCACCCTGATCGAACATTGCGTGACCGAGCACGAGATCCTCGCGCAGGAAGCGGGTGTCGAAGCGTTGCTGCGTCCAACGGGCTGGATCAAGGTTTTTCACACCGCTGCCGCTCAGGACGAAGAGTTGCGCGATGCCGAGCGGTGGCATCGTGAGTTCGGGGTGCACTACAACGCACTCGATCCGGCGAAGTTGCAAAAAACCGAGCCGCATCTCGACCGCTCGCTAGTAGGTGGCCTGCATTACACGGACGCGGTATCGGTCACTGATCCGGGCGCGCTGGTCGCGGGCTATGCGGCGTACTTCGAGCGTTTGGGCGGACGCTTCCTGATGGGCGACGCGACGTCGCTTGAAGCAGAGGGCGATGGCTGGCGCGTGATGACGCAAGACGGTCCGGTGAGCGCGTCGTCGGCGGTGATCGCGCTGGGGCCGTGGGCTAAAGACGTTACCTCGGCGTTGGGCTACCGGTTGCCGCTTGCGGTCAAGCGTGGTTATCACATGCACTACGCACCGAAACCCGGGACGGTGCTGAATCATCCCGTGCTGGATGTGGATAACGGCTTCCTGATCGCGCCCATGGCACGAGGCATTCGACTGACAACGGGCGTTGAACTTGCGGATCGCGATGCGCCGAAGACCCCTGTGCAACTAATGCGTGCCGAGCCCGTGGCACGTTCGCTGTTCCCGCTAGGCGAACGGGTAGATGACGAACCGTGGATGGGCAGGCGCCCGTGCACGCCCGACATGATGCCGATTATCGGCCCGGCGCCGCGTCACAAGACGATGTGGTTTGCGTTCGGACATGCGCATCACGGGTTGACGCTCGGCGCGGTGACCGGGCGGCTTATCGCTGCCATGATGACGGGGGAAGAACCGCTCATCGATGTCACGCCGTTCAGGGCCGACCGGTTTGACGCGGGTTGAAGGCGGGTTGAATGCGCGCTCTGAAAATTTACCGATAGCGCCGTAGAATCGGTCTGGCGCAATCGTTCCCACCCTCATCCTGCCAACGCCAATGAACGCTACTGTTACCGAAAACCACGTGAACCAACCCGAGATCTGGCTGATCCGTCATGGTGAAACCGAATGGAGCCTATCCGGCCAGCACACGGGCCGCACTGACATTCCGCTGACAGACCACGGCCGTGTACAAGCCCGTTCGCTGCGGCCCGTGCTTGCGGCCCAGCCCTTCGATCTAGTGCTGTGCAGTCCGATGAGCCGTGCCCGCGATACCTGCGCCGAAGCGGGTCTCGGCGGTCAGGCAGAAGAGGAGCCGCGCCTGAGCGAATGGGATTACGGTATCTACGAAGGCCGCAAGACGAAGGACATTCGCGCTGAAGATCCCGACTGGTCGGTGTGGACTTCGCCAATACCGCAAGGCGAGAGCGTTGAAGAAATTCAGGCGCGGGCGGAATCCCTGATCCAGCGGCTGCTTTCCGCGAGCGGGCGCATCGCGCTGTTTTCGCATGCGCATTTCCTGCGTGTGCTCGGTGGCTGCTGGATGGCCGATTCAGCGGTGCTGGGGGCGCATTTGCTACTCGATACAGCGTCAGTCAGCGTGCTTGGTTTCGATCGGGAAACAAGGGCACTCAAGCAGTGGAACGTACGTTATCCGCAGTCGTAGAGCGGTTTAGAGGCTAGAATAAATCCTCGTGCCGGTAATTCACCAGGATCTCCGCGACGCTTGCCGTATTCGGCATCGCGATGGTGTTCGCTATCAGCAAGGCCAGGTCCTCAGGCTGTGTCAGCGCCTGAGGTTCGAGACCGGCTATCCCCGCCGCCATGTCGGTATTCACGAAGCCGGGGCAGATCGCGGTCGCGCGAATGCCGTCGTCCCAGCCGGCTCGCCGCACAGCATGATTCAACGCGATCACCGCATGCTTCGACATCTGGTAACCCGCGTTCAGGTTCTTCACCCGCTTGCCCGACAACGACGCAATCTGCACGACGCGTGCATCGCCGGGTTTGCGCAGGTGCGGCAACGCTGCCTGGATCAGACGGAAGGGCGCCTTCACGTTGATATCGAGTGTCTCTTCCAGCAGTTCGTCGGTACCTTCCTCGAGCGTGATGTGAGTGCAGATTCCCGCGTTGCTGATCAAGACATCGATACCGCCAAAATGCTCGACGGTCGCGTCGACCCAGCGGCGTCCGCTTAGTGGATCGCGCGCTTCATAAGCGAACGTGAATGCATCGAATGGAATCTGCGCCGACAAGGGATCACGCATTCCCAGCGACAGCCGATAACCACGCCGGTGCAATTCCGTCGCCACCGCGAGGCCGATGCCGCGATTCGCGCCGGAGATCATCGCTACCTTGTTCACTATCGAGATCCTTAAAAGCCTGCGTCGATAACAATCTTCGTGCCGTCACTGAAACGGCTTAGCCGGAACAGGTGCGGATCGACCAGCGGTTTGTCGTTGGTGACCAGATCCGCCATCAGCTTTCCTGCGGCTGGGCCAATGCCAAAACCATGCCCCGAAAAGCCCGTGCCGATGAAAAGCCCAGGCACGCTTTCGACGCCCGATATCACCGGAATAGCGTCCGGTGTAACGTCCATGAGACCTGCCCAGCGCTGCGCGATGCGTGCGCCGCTCAGGTGCGGAAAGACCTTCACGAACTCACGCAGGCCGGCATCGGTATAAGCGGAAATTGGCTCGGGATCGAGCGTGCGGACGTTTTCGAAGGCAGTCGGTTTATCAAGCGCCCAATGACGCGGCCGACGTAGTTCATCGAAGAAACGCGCGCCCATTCCAACCCTCAACGCGCCCAGTTGACTCTTCAGTGCGGGGATATATTTGGGCAACAGGCGGAAGCTGTCGGGTGTGATATCCGTGTACGTACGAAAGCCGAACGCAATCGTATAACCACCGTCCGCGCGCTTGCGAAACGCGAATTCCTTATTGCTTGCGCTCACCGCGGGACCGCCTTCAATAGGCGCTGTCCGCAACACGGAAGCCTTCACCATCAACTGCGGCACGTTGATATCCAGGTTCCCGCAGAACAGCCGCGACCACGCGCCGCCCGCAACCACCACGCTCTTGCAGCGAATCGTACCCAGCTCGGTGACGACAGCACTGACTCGGCCCGCGCTTGTTTCCACACCACGCACCGCACAGGGCGTCAGGATTTTCACACCGCGCTTGCGCAGTGCATTCGCTATCGCCGGCGCGGCTTTCTGCGGTTCGGCGCGGCCATCTCCCGGCGTGTACAAGCCGCCCTTGAATGCCTTTGTCGCGCCCGGCAGCAAACCGGCGACGGTCTTGGGATCGACTTCGCGGGTATCGAATGCATCGCGGCCGGCCAACGCTCGCGCCTTCTCTAGCCACACGCGATGAGCTTCCATCTTCGTGTCGTCATTAGCCATATACAGGATGCCGCACTGCTTGAAACCGGTATCGATGCCGAGCGTCTGGTCGAGCGTGCGCCACAGCTTCAGGCTTTCAATACTCAGCTCGAATTCGCGCATGTCGCGATGCGTGACACGCACCCAGCCCCAGTTGCGGCTGGATTGCTCGCCCGCTATATGCCCCTTCTCGCATACCGCTACACGCAAGCCTCTATTGCTCAGATACAGCGCCGTACTCACGCCGATGATCCCGCCACCGACCACGACGACATCCACTTCGTCCGGCAGGGTGGTGTCGTCGGCGACGGTCTCGACTGGTGGTCCCATACGTTGTTATTCCCTGGCTTTAGTTGTGTTGTTCGGCCATGCTCGCGCGGGCTGCCGCAGCCTCGCGTTTGAGTTGCTTACGAGTGGTGGCGCTTGCGCCGCCATAACGCGGATTCGAATGCCGGTTGGTCCAGCGGTCGATATGATTGATTGCATGCGTGAGCGGTATGGTAATCAGCAAGTAGACGAGGCCGGCCGCGACCAGCGGCGACAGGTTCGCCGTGTTCACCGACGTGTTCTGTCCAATCGTGAACAAGTCGCGTTGCGAGGTCAGCAAGCCGAGAAAATAAACGAGGCTTGAATCCTTGACGATTGAAATGAACTGGTTCGCAAGCGCGGGCAGGATGCGCCGGACGCCTTGCGGTACGATCACATGACGCATGGCGGTCCAGTACGTCATGCCAAGCGCCTGACACGCGGAGAGCTGCCCCTTGCCCACGCTCTGAATACCCGAGCGAAAAATCTCCGCTATATACGCCGATGAAATCAGCCCGAGCGCCACGATCGCAAGCGGATACGGATTCGGCCCGAAGATCGACAGCCCGAGCGGCGCGAGCCCTTGCCCCACGAGCAGGATTACCAGCGCCGCGGGCAGACCGCGAAAGACCTCGACGAACACACGCGCCGGCACTTCGAGCCAGCGCATATGCGACACCGCCATCAACGCCAGCACCATGCCCGCGACGATCCCGAGCAAGGTCGAAAACAGCGACAGCACAAGCGTGTTGACAAGCCCGGTTTCGAGCAGCGCAGGCAGCGATCCCGTGAGCAACTGCCAGTCGAGGAAGTTCTGCAGGAATGCGTTCATGGCGCTCTCCGAATCAGGTCGGCGGACATTCAGCTACCGGTTTTCATCTCGTACGGCGGCAGGCTGGCGGGCTTCGGATAGCCGGGATGGAACTGCGTGTAGAGCTTCATCCAGGTGCCGTCGGCCACCAGTTCGTTAAGCGTCTTGTTGACCGCCGCTTCGAGCTTGGCGTTGCCCTTGCGCATCGGGAAACCGGCCGGCAGGTTGACGGCCGATATATCCAGCCGGTCCGTAATGTTCAACTGCGGATACTTGCTTTGCAGACCGTCGACGAGCGATTTATCGATGAAAAAACCATCGATGTATTTCGAACGCATGGAGAGGAAACCTGCGTTCAGATTGGGGAAACGCACGATCTGCGCGCCCGGCAAGTAGCTGTCCGAATACGTATCTTCAATCGTACCTTGCACCACGCCGATACGCTTGTCCTTCACCGAGGCCTTGTCGCTGGTGATCGGGCTGTCGGGCAAGGTCGCTACGCTAAGCAGGCCTGTGAGATAACCCTCGGAAAAATCGACCATCTTCAGCCGGTCTTTCGTGATCGAAATCGATCCGGCGGCAAGGTCAACCTGCTGGTTCGACACGCTTGGCAGCAAGCCGCTGAAGTCCTGTGCGCGGAAGTCGACGCTTAAGCCCAGCTTGGCTCCAATAGCACGCAGCAGTTCTACGTCGAAGCCCGTCATCTTGCCGTCGTCGATGTACGAATAGGGCTTGTTATTGGCGTCCACGCCCGCCATCAGCTTGCCCGGAGCAAGCGTGCCGAGGTCATCGGCATATGCGCTGGTCGCGGCCATCAAGGAGAGGGGAACGACGATGGAAACGAGGCTGAGAAAATGTCGGAACCGCATGATGGTTGCTCCAGGAAGACAGCAGTGGATTGAAAGTAAAGCGGTACTGCTAAGACAACGCGCCGCGCACGCGTCCGTTCCAGCAGTCGTCGAGTTGATACAGCGCAGCGCCCAGCGGCACGATCAAGGTGCTGGCGATGCCGCCCGGACTCAGCGGAAATGGACCTTCGCCGAATGCGCCGGGCGCGGCATCGAGACCCAGCAGGGTTCTCGCAATGCGCTGCCCGAGGTAAGTCATCAGCGCGACGCCATTGCCGTTGCAGCCTAGCGCGTAAAACACGCCGTCGCGCTTGCCGATGTGCGCGAGTTTGTCGCCGGTCATCGCAACGTATCCTTTCCATGCATGCGTGATACGCACGTCGCGCAAGGCGGGCCAGAGGTGCACCATTTTTGCGTGCAGGATTCGGGCCGCCGCCCGTTCGCCGACCTCGCGAAACGAGGGTCGCGAGCCGAACAACATGCGCGTGCCGTCGGGCGAGGGGCGCGTATAAAACAGGTTGCGCTTGGAGTCGCTGATCATGCGGCGGCCTGGATTCAATACCTCCATCAGTCCTGGCGGCAGGGGTTCCGTTGCGATCTGATAGCTCGCCACCGGCAGCACGCGACGCGCGAAAAACGGCAGCAAGCGTCCCGTATAACCGTTGGTCGCAACCAGCACTTGCCCGGCATCGATCCTGCCGCGCGCTGTATGTACACGGAAGCGCGCGCCAGTCCGTTCAATCTGTTCCACTGCCGCGTGCGAGTGCAGGCTTGCGCCGCGCCGCCGCGCAAGCTCGCGTAGCGCGCGGTGATATTTCGCCGTGTGCAGCCCGCCGTATTCATCCACAAGAATGCCGCCGTAGTAATAGTCCGAGCCGACCATCACACGTTGTTCCGCACGCGTCACCACATGCACCGTCACGCCGGTTTTCTCGCGCAGCAGGTCGCCTTGCCGGCGCAACCGCTCGAAATGACCGGGTGTGAAGGCACCAAAAAAGCGGCCCGTTATCTCAAGGTCGGCGTCGAGTGCCTCATCGGCTATCAGGCGCTTCAGGTAGTCGAAGCTCGCCGTCGATTCTGCCATCAAGCGGCCCAGCCGTTCCGCCGATACCCCGCGTATCGCGTCGGTCAGCGCCAGCTTCTGCCCGCTCGACACCATACCGCCGCTGCGCGTGCTGCCGCCCGAGCCGATCTCGGCGGCATCCAGCACCGCCACCGATGCACCTTGCCGCGCCGCTTCCGCCGCCGCCGATAACCCGCAATAGCCGCTGCCCACGATCACGAGATCCACGCTTGGCGGCAGCGCAACGCGAGACGTTTCGGGTGGTGCCGCGTCCCACCAATAGGGCGCGAGGCGGAAGTCATCGTGGAAAAGCAGTGTGTCGGCTCGCATGGTTCGCTTGGAATGGCTAGTCGGCAATCAGTCCAGGAACGAGTCTAGGAGCGCCGCCATCATCCGGTCAAATACGGCCAAAAACGCCTGCTATTCATTTTTGATATGACAAGCTTGGGTGTCGGCTAGGAAAATCAGAGGGAGGCACGCACATGAATCAGAAGCAAATCGAAGCGTTCAGGCTGGTGATGCTGCGTGGATCGATGACCGCCGCAGCCGAAGAACTCGGCACCTCGCAGCCCAGTATCAGCCGCCTGATCGGGGAGCTGGAAGCGTCGACGGGACTTGCGCTCTTCACGCGCAACGGCGGCCGGATTCAGGCCACCGATGCAGGCAGCGCGTTCTACCGCGAGGTCGACCGCAGTTTCGTCGGACTCGAGAAGCTCGCGCATTCAGCGCGTGAGATACGCCAGTTCGGCAGTGGCCGGCTGCGTCTGGTGGCGGCGCCGGTGTTGGCGTTATCGTTCGTACCCCTTGTGATCGAGCGGTTCCTGGCGGCGTATCCGCGTATCGCGGTGTCGCTGGAAATGCGCAGCGAGGGCACGATCCAACGCTGGGCGTCGTCCGCATATTGCGACGTTGGTTTTGCCACCACCACGCCCGATGCGTTCGGCGTGACGAGCGCGGAGTTGTATCGGCTGGCTGGGGTGTGCGCGCTGCCTGCAAAACATCCGCTCACCGCGCGCGAGCGGATACATGCGCGCGACTTGAGGGATCAGAGCCTCATCCTGCCCTCATACGCCGACGACACACGCTCGTCGCTCGATCGCGCGTTGCGGCAAGCTGGCGCGACCCAGATGCCGACCATTGAGACACCATACGGCGCGACCATTTGCGCAATGGTCGCGCGTGGTTTGGGCGTGGGTGTAGTGAATCCGCTTGCCACGTCCGATACCAATCCGTCTCGCATCGTATTCCGGCCGTTCTCGCCGGACGTGATGTTTCGCGGCTTCACGGTCTGTCCTCAATTGCAGCATCCGAACCCGCTGGTGAAGGCCTTCCTCGACCTCACCAACGAAACAATGGCCATTGAAGCGGCGCGTTTGCGAGGTCTCCCTTCAATCGTTTGACATGATTTAGCTAGGTGTTCGCCCGCTGGCGCGGATACGTTCCGACGAGAACAGACGATCAAGCGTTCCAGATCGACAATTGCAGAGGTGCTTGGCCAGTTCGTGGTGGACAGCAATCGATGACGTCGATTTTTCAAATCTTAGCCGGAGGTGCGGCGATGTTTGCTCCGAAGGTTAGTAAGTCACTGACGAAAATACCCACCAATCCGAACAAGAGTCAAATCAGCCTGGGCACCGGCGAACTGCCGACAGGGCTATAACCCTCGTCCCGAACTAGATGCCGGGCCGCGACGAGCAGCAGGTTGAAGCAGGTCTGGCCATCAGGGAAGCATTACCCCGCTGCTCATGGGATTCAGCGAGATCCCTGTGTCTTCGGCTGCGCTGGCGACTCAATCTCAAGCACGATTCTCGCCAGGGTCACCGCTGGATAGGGCTACGCGGTCCTTCATGGAGCACCGCTTTGGCGTCGACCGCTTTGATTTGCTGCCGACCAATCGTGTCGGAAATGGCGGATCGAAAGGCTGGTGAAATGCGAACCGGTCTACTACACTCATTTGGCGCGTATCAGTTGAATGAAAACATCTTCGCGCATGGTCAAAGATTCGCTTGCTCGAACAAACATCTAATGCTGCGGCCACAGCATTCGCGGTGATTAGCGCTTAACGCGCGCCAATCGTAGCGTGCTTCGTACGCAAGATGATGAATACGACAAGCAGGAGCGAATTCCCGATGATCGGACAATCGCATGCGTTCCTCAAGGCGCAGCGCCTTATCGACAAGATCGCGCGCTGCGACGCGCCCGTGCTGATCGAGGGCGAGACCGGCACGGGCAAGGAGCTGGCTGCCCGCGAAATTCACTATGGCGGAAGCAAGCGCGACGGTCCGTTTGTCCCAGTCAATTGCGGCGCGATACCCGGCGATCTGGTGGAGAACGAACTATTTGGCCATCGGCGCGGTGCCTTCACCGACGCGCACGTCGAGCAGGTCGGCCTCGTCGCGCACGCTGGCAATGGCACGCTCTTCCTTGATGAAATCGACGCGTTGCCGCTCAAGGCGCAGGTGTCGTTGCTGCGATTTCTGCAGGATCATCAGTATCGGCCGCTGGGTGGGCCCGAAAGCCGGTACGCGAACGTGCGCTTGATCGCGGCGACCAATTCGAATCTCGCGACGCTTGCTCAACAGGGCGCTTTTCGGCTCGACCTGTTGTTCCGGTTGCGCGTCATGTGTGTGACGCTGCCGCCTCTACGCGAACGCCAGGGTGATGTTGCGCTGCTCGCCGATGCCTTCCTGAAAACGTGCGTCGATCGTTTCGAGGGCGGCGCGAAAGCGATCCATCCTGTCACGCTCGATTGGATGAACGCATACGCGTGGCCCGGCAATATCCGCGAACTCGAGAACCTGATCTGCCGTGAATATCTTCTCGCCGACGAACATACGATCCGCATCGATCCTCCCACCGGATGCGACACCGCTGTTGCGACAAATGCTCGCGTAGACCTTCCGGCATTATCGATTGTTTATGAAGACTTCAAGACAGCAAAGAGCCGCGTGATCGCCGAGTTCGAGTCCCGTTACCTCGCCTACGCGCTGCATGCGGCGGGCGGCAATATCACGCGTGCTGCCACGCTTGCGGGCAAGGAGCGCCGCGCGTTCGGCAAGCTGCTGAAGAAGCATGGCATAGAGCGGGCCGGGAGCGGTCTCGACTAGGACCGCAATGACCCAGCCCGTGCTTGCACGAGCGCCATCCGCTCGCAGCTTCTCGATACCTCATCCTGTCTGCTTTTCCTGCCGCTTCAATGAATTCCCGACGCTCGTTTTTGCACGTCCGGGCGGGTCATTTTCCACCCGGCGCCGGGTCGCGTCGTGCGCGTTCCAGCGTCCGCATCGCTTGTCGAACAGTTGTTGACGTCAGGCGCCAAGTCCTGGACAGCAAGGCGGTGCAGTCATGCGAGTCGTATCGCGTCAGACGCGGCGCATCCGGTACGGGTCTTGCATTGATGTCGCGCACCGCCGCAGAGTCAGCTTAGCGGGCGCCTAAGCGGGTGCGACGAGTGGATCCTGACGAAGTCATTCTTTCGAAGCTGTGCAGCGCCGTCGTGGGCTACCTGAAGCGGCACCCGCAAGCGGCCGATACCGTCCGCGGAATCGGAAACTGGTGGTTGCCCGTTGCTCGTTGTCACGCGGATGCAAGGGCGCTCCAGCGGGCGCTGGACCGGCTTGTCGGGCAGGGGCGCGTGACGCGGTACGCGCTTCTGGACGGTACGATTCTTTACGCCAGCAGTGAAGGGCGGCAGCCGGGCTTGCTACGGAAGCGGCGCCGCATCCGCGGCGCGCTGGTGCGCCGCGCCAGGAACGCGCGGGTCAGCGGCCCGGCGCGCGGCCGGCGCTCGGCAGCCAACCGCAAGTGACCGTTGATAACCGCAGATAACCGGGAGCAATCCATGCCCGTTACGTTGACTTACCCAGGCGTCTACATTGAAGAAGCCCCGAGCGTGGTCCATACGATCACCGGCGTGTCAACCTCGATTGCGGCCTTCGTGGGACAGACCGCGAAAGGCGCCGCCAACGACCCGACCACCGTGTTCAGTTTCGGCGACTTCGAGCAGGCCTTCGGCGGTTTGTCCGCCGGCAAGACGCTGGGCTTTGCGGTGCGCGACTTCTTCCTGAACGGCGGGAGCCAGGCGATCATCGTCAGGGTGACGGGGACCGTGCCCCCGCCGCCAGCACCGCCGGCAGCGCCAGCAGCGCCAGCAGCGCCAGCACCGGCGCCAGCACCGGCCGTCAAACTCCCAGGACCCGCCACGGCAAGTTTGAAGGCCAATGATCTGACCTCGCTGCAACTGCAGGCTGCGAGTCCTGGCGCGTGGGGCAATGCGCTGACCGCGATCGTCGACTACAAAACCGCGCCTGCGGGCGATCAGCGCCTGACGTTCAACCTGACGATCATCGAAAACGGCAGCAATGGTTCGAAGGTCAACATAGAGAAGTTCCTGAACCTGTCGGTTGATCCGCGCAGCAACTTTTTTGTCGCGAAGGTGCTCGCCAATCAGTCAGCGCTGGTGCGCCTTTCGCCCGACCAGAAAATGCCGGTCCTGGGCGACGACGGCCTGCCGAACCCCCTGCCGGTGCCTCCCGAAGCCACTACGAACCTTAGCGGAGGGGAAGAAGGCCCGCCTCCCAGGCCGGAGGACATCCAAGGCGATCAGGCCTCTAAAACCGGTCTTTTCGCACTCGAAAAAGCCGACATCTTCAACATGCTGTGCATCCCGCCGCCCACGCCCGGTTCAACGCTGCCGACCGCCGTGGTCACCGCGGCCGTCGGCTACTGTGAAACGCGCCGCGCGATTATGATCGTCGATCCGCCGACCACGTGGATCGACGCGAAATCCGCCGTCGCGGGCGCGACCGATCTGCAGGCGAGCATTGGCGCGGTGAGCAAGAACGCCGCCGTGTTCTTTCCGCGCATCATCCAGGCGAATCCCGTGGCGAACGGCCAGATGCAGGAGTTCGTCCCCTGCGGTGCGGTCGCCGGCGTGTTCGCGCGCACCGACGCGCAGCGCGGTGTGTGGAAGGCGCCTGCGGGCATCGACGCGACGCTGATCAACGTCCCGCAGCTATCCGTGTCCCTGCACGACGGCGAAAGCGGTCAGCTCAATCCGCTCGGCGTCAACTGCCTGCGCGCGTTTCCGATCGTGGGGCGGGTGATTTGGGGCTCGCGCACGACGCGCGGCGCAGACGTGCTGGCCGATCAGTACAAGTACATCCCGGTGCGCCGGCTTGCGCTCTTTCTTGAAGAGAGCTTGTATCGCGGCACGCAATGGGTCGTATTCGAACCGAACGATGAACCTCTGTGGTCGCAGATTCGGCTCAATGTCGGCGCGTTCATGCAGAACCTGTTTCGCCAGGGTGCGTTCCAGGGCCAGACGCCGAAGGACGCTTACTTCGTGAAGTGCGACAAGGAAACGACGACGCAAAACGATATCGATCTGGGCATCGTGAATGTGGTGGTCGGCTTTGCGCCGCTCAAGCCGGCAGAATTCGTAGTAATTACGCTACAGCAGATCGCAGGCCAGATCCAGGTTTAGGACCGCGTTCAGGACAACCCGCAACGGAGACCATGATGCCCCAGTTCACCGTCAACGCGCAGCGCTTCGATCCGTACAAGAACTTCAAGTTTCGCATCAAGTGGGACGCGAAGTATGTTGCCGGCATCAGCAAGATGAGCGCGCTGAAACGCACCACGGAAGTGGTCAAGCATCGCGAGGGAGGTGACCCGAGTTCGAGTCGGAAGTCGCCCGGAAAGAACGAGTACGACGCGATCACACTCGAGCGCGGCGTAACCCACGACACCGAGTTCGAGAAGTGGGCCAACAAGATTTTCCAGTATGGCTCGGGGCTGGGCATGGAGGTATCGCTGAAGGACTTTCGCAAGGACCTGATCATCGAGATCTATAACGAAGCCGGGCAGCTTGCCATCGCTTACAAGGTGTATCGATGCTGGGTGTCGGAATACCAGGCGCTCCCTGACTTCGACGCAAACGCGAACGCGGTTGCGATCCAGCATATCAAGCTGGAAAACGAAGGCTGGGAGCGCGACGAGAGCGTGACTGAACCGAGCGAACCGACCTTCACCGTGCCATCGGCCTGAATGAGGCGAATATGCGCGCGCTCGATACGCCGGCACTCCTCGACGCATGGGATCGCGGCCACAGCCTGTCCGCCGACGCGTGGGCGCTATGGCTCCTGCGTACAGCTACGGTCAAGGCCGGTGCCTCGACGCCGGCCGGCACGCTCGCGCAATGGACGGTCGGGCGGCGCGACCGGGCGCTGTTGCGCTTGCGCTCGCTGACCTTCGGCGCAAGCATCAATGGCCTGGCCGATTGTCCTGGTTGCGGCGCAGCTGCGGAATTCGATATGAACTGCGACGCGCTGGCCGGGTCCCCATCGGCCGACGATGAACCCGCGCCCGCGCAGTTTGAAGCAGCCGGCTACGCCGTGACGTGCCGCGCCGTGACGGCGGGCGACCTGCTTGCGATCGCTGACTGCGCCGATGTCGACGTGGCCAGCGATCGTCTGCTCGAACGCTGCGTGGACGCACGCAATGCGCAGGGCGTGCGGGTTGCGCATCGCCAGTTGCCCGCCGACCTTCTGGCCGATATCACCATCCGCCTCGAACTGGCTGATCCCCACGCCGATATCCAGTTGAACGTCCGCTGTCCCGCATGCGGGCATGGCTGGCAGGTGGCGTTCGATATCGTCCAGTATTTCTGGCGGGAACTCGGCGCCTGGGCCACGCGGCAGTTGCGCGACGTGCATGAACTTGCCTCGGCCTACGGATGGAGCGAAGCGCAGATTCTCGCACTCAGTCCAGCGCGCCGGCAACGCTATCTGGACATGCTGACGACATGAGCGACTTCCTTCGTCATCTCGCCTCGCGCAGTCTAGGGCTCACGCCGGTTGTGCGGCCGTATTTATCGCCGATGTTCGCGGCTCCCGCATTCGACATGAACGTCATGGCCGGCGCGGATGATTCGGACTCCATTCCAGTAGGGCAAGAAGCCGTCGATGGCGCTGAAGTCAGCCAGTCGCCGCACAACGACGTTCGCCCGCTCAGCGAAGTTGCGCCTGCGATGCCCCGTGCAACTGCCTCACCGGACCCGGTGTTGCCGTATCCCATCGAGGTCTGGCCGCGCGCTGCACTTCACGCGGACGCGAACGTTGCGACGCCGTCATCAGTTGGGCGCGAATGCGATATCGAGATCGCGCGCGAACCAGCCGTCGTCCAGCGCGCAACTGAAACTTCCGGGGACGCGTCGCGCTCATCGCCGCCGCCGCGTCACGGCGAACCCATCGTGTCCGCGCCACGAGACCTTCCCGCGAACCCGCAACCGCACCACAGCGTCAGGCGCCCGGGTCAACGCCCCACGCAACCCCTCGCATCGATGCGCGTTCCCCACCAACCGCCCGAGCAACTTAAAAGAGATGTCTTCGGTCATCTGTCGCTGGCAGTCGATGCGGCTTCAAAATCAACCGACCCGATCAAACAGCACGCACAAGACGGCTCCAAAGCAAGCGGCCAGAACCAGACCGCAGAGGACCCGGCACCGGCCACGCCAGCTCGGCTCGCGATGCCCCCACGCCGCGCGGTACTGGCCAAGCGAGACAGACACGACGGACCAGACAACCGCGAGACGCCCGACGCCCGGCAGCTCCGCGATACCCGCAGGCAACCCGTGGGCGCTCCAGCGCGGGCCGATCCCGAACTGACGATTCACGTCAGCATCGGCCGGGTTGAAATCCGCGCGACGCCCGCCGCCGCCCATCCCGCACGGCCCGCCGAGCGGGAGGAACGCCAGCCGAGCCGGCTTGAAACGTACTTGCGGCGGCGCGCGGACGGGAGCGGCACATGAGCGGCGCAAACGCCATCGCCGCCGTGACGGCGACCTTGCGCAACCTGCTCACGCGGGCGGTCACGCTCGAGCCAGAGTTGCAGGACACCTTCGTCACCACGATGCCGATGGACCGCGCACGCGACGGCAACAACAACGCCAACCAGCTCAACGTCTTCCTCTATCAGGCGATGCCCAGCGCCGCCTGGCGCAATCTGCCGATGCCGGGCCAGTCCGGACAGCTCGAAACGGCCATGCCACCGCTCGCGCTGAACCTGTATTACCTGATCACCGCCTACGGCCGCGATAACGACGCGCAGAGCCCGTTTAGCCACTTCCTGCTCGGTCGCGCGATGAGCGTCCTGCACGATCATCCGCTGCTCGGCGCGGAGGAGATCCGCCTCGCGTTGCCCGACAACGATCTGTATCTGCAGATCGAGCGGGTTCGCTTCACGTTGCAGCCGTTGTCGGTGGAGGACATCTTCAGACTGTGGTCGGGCTTTCAGACTCAGTATCGGCTGTCGGCTTCTTATGAAGCTGCCGTGGTGCTGATCGAAAGCTCGCGGGCCACGCGGGCGCCGCTGCCGGTTCTCACGCGCGGCAAAAGCGATAGCGGTGTGGCCGTCCAGGGCAATCTGGTGCCGCCGTTTCCGGCCATCGAAAAAATGACGCTACCGGACAATCAGCCCGCCGCGAAAGCCGGCGATCTCGTGACGATTTCAGGCGCGTTCCTCGGCGGCGATACGGTCAACGTCGTGTTCACGCGCCCGCCGCCGCCGGGGCAGAGCACGCCGCCTGAGCAGATTATCGTTGCGGCCGAAGCGGGGTCGACCGGCAACGAAGTGAAAGTTCATATCGATGCCGGCCAGGGGCCGTGGAAGGCCGGATGGTATGTGGTGACTGTCGCGGTGACGGTGCCGGCGGGCGCGCCATCGGCGAAACCGGGGACGACCAATGAATTGTGGCTCGCCTACGCTCCAGATTTCGTGGGCGCCATGCCGCTGAAGGCGACGATCGCCAATGGCGCGGCCACCATCAAGCTCAAGTGCGTACCCGAAGTCACCCCAACGCAACGCGTGCTGCTGCTGCTGGGTGATCGCGAGCTGCACGCAGCGCCTCGGACGGCGCAGACGGCGGCGTTATCGTTTCCGGTCGATCAGGCGGTGCCGGGCGAGTATCCGATCAGGCTTCGCGTCGATGGCGTCGACAGCCTGCTGGTCGATCGTTCAGTGTCCCCGCCGGTGTATCGCAATCACAAGATGGTGCTGAAATGAACGCGCCGGCGAACTGGCACGAAGCCAACGCGGACTACCTGAGCGCCGCGCTCGACTGCCTGCGCCTGCGCCTCGAACGTCTTGCGGGCCTCGCGGGGAATGCAGGTTCAGGCGAGCCGTCCGTTGATGCCGCGCCATTCTGGCAGGAAGAACAGGCGCGCGCCGATGCATGCGCTTCCGGTGTCGAGCCGCCCCCCGCGCTGCCGATGCTGGCCCGGTGCTTCGGGTTGTCGCGTTTTGAGGAGGAGGTGCTGCTGCTGTGCGCAGCGATGGAACTCGACACGCGTATCGCGGACCTGTGCGCATGGGCGCAGCATCCGGCCGCGCGCGCTTATCCGACCTTCGCGCTGGCGCTCGCCTTGTTCGACGATCCCGCGTGGGACGTGCTGTCGCCGCAACGGCCGTTGCGCTACTGGCGGCTGATCGAGATCGGCGGCGACCGGAGCCAGCCGCTGACCGTGCGGCCGCTGTATATCGACGAGCGGATCGTGTCGTATATCAAAGGACTCAATCACGTCGATGAACGCCTCGACGCGCTGCTGCTGGGCTCGATGCGCGGCGCGGGCGACGCGTTGCCTCCGTCGCAGCAGGCGGCGTTCGCGCAGGCGGTGCAGGCATGGGACGGCACGACGGACGGTGCGCCGCTGCCGCTGATCCAGCTCGCAGGTCCCGACGCCGCGAGCAAGGCCGCGCTCGCGGGCCACGTGGCCGCGCGTTTTGGCTGCGAGTTGCAGCGGGTGTGCATCGATACGCTGGCCGACCGCGCCAGCGACATAGACACGCTCGCGCGCCTCACGCAACGCGAACGCATGCTGTCGCCGCTCGCGCTGTATTTCGCATGGCCCGATGCCGACAACCCCGTCGACTTAACCGTGCAGGGTCTGCTGCGCCGTTTTTTTGCGCGCAGCGAAGGGTTCTTTTTCATCGATGCCCGCGAACCGCTGACCCGTCTCGGGCGGCCTTGCATCGTGATCGATATCGAACGGCTGACGCCTTCCGAGCAACGCAGCGCCTGGGAAAACGCGCTGCAGGACCGCGCGCGCGCGAGTCATGGCGCGCTGGCTGCCCAGTTCAGCCTCGATCACGCGGAAATCGGACGGATTGCGCGGCAGGCCTTGCAGGAAAACGCCGACGCCTCCGACGAACAGCTGGCGGCATCGCTCTGGAGCGCGTGCGGCAAGAGCGTGCGGCCATCGCTTAACCGGCTTGCCCAGTGCCTCGACGCCTGCGCCGGATGGGACGACCTGGTGCTGCCGCCCGAACAGCGCGCGCTGCTCGGACAGATCAGCGCGCAGGTCGCCGGCCGGGCGCAGGTCTACGGCGACTGGGGTTTCGCGAGCAAGATGAATCGCGGGCTGGGCATCAGCGCGCTCTTTTGCGGCGACAGCGGCACAGGCAAGACGATGGCCGCTGAAGTCATCGCCAACGACCTGCGGCTGAATCTTTATCGGATCGATTTGTCGGCGGTGGTGAGCAAATATATTGGAGAAACCGAGGGAAATCTGCGCCGCCTCTTCGACGCTGCGGAGGACGGCGGCGCTATCCTTTTCTTCGATGAATGCGACGCGCTCTTCGGCAAGCGCAGCGAAGTGAAGGACAGTCACGACCGTTACGCGAACATGGAGATCAACTATCTGCTGCAGCGTATAGAGTGTTACAGCGGGCTCGCGATCCTCGCCACCAACATGCGCAGCGCGCTCGATGCGGCGTTCGTGCGGCGGCTGCGCTTCATCGTCAACTTTCCGTTTCCCGGCAACGCGCAGCGCCGGCTGATCTGGGAGAAGGCGTTTCCTGCCGGCGTGCCCCGCGAGCCGCTGGATCTTGACCGCCTTGCGCGCATCAACCTGGCCGGCGGCCATATTCACAACGCGGCGCTCAACGCGGCCTTCCTCGCGGCGCAAGCGCGCGGGCCGGTCACGATGGCGCTCGTCTTCAGCGCGATCCGCACCGAGCTGAACAAGCTGGGCCGTCCGCTGAACGAGGCGGAGCTGCGCGTCACCCAACTGCGGGAGGCGGGCGCATGAAAATTCATCTGCATATCGAACGACTGGTTCTCGACGGCACGCCTTTTGGCAACCGCGACGCGCAGCCGATGCAGGCCGCGATCGAGACCGAGCTGCAGCGGCTGCTCGCTGTGCACGGCGTGACGCCGGGGTTGCAGCGCGCGCATCAGCTCGACCGGCTGTCTGCCGCGCCGATCCGGCCGGCCGCAGGCGATGGACCTCGCGCATGGGGCCGCAGTATCGCCCGGTCGCTGCACGGAGGAATCGCCTCATGATTCGCACTCGCACGGCAACTGCACCAGCATCCGGCGCGCAGCATCGCGCGGCCAAGGCGCCCGAGCGTTGCGGCTGCGGCGGCCAGGCGCAGCCTTGCAAGGCATGCGCTGCTCCAAGCGGAGAAGCGGCCGCGGTCATCCGCGCCACGCAGGCGTCTCGCGGCCGTGCGCTGGACGAGACGACGCGGACAACGATGGAACAGCAGTTCAAGCGCGACTTCAGCCGCGTCCGCGTCCATGCCGACGATCATGCCGCCGACGTGGCCCGGGCAGTCCATGCAAATGCTTTTACGTATGGCGCGAACATCTTCTTTGGCGCGGCGCGGTATCGGCCGCAGACGGCGCGCGGCCGGGCGCTGCTTGCGCATGAACTGACCCACGTCGTACAGCAGGCGGGCGCAGCGGCCCGCGATGAACCCGTGATGGAAGCGCCCGGCAGCGCTCACGAGCGCGAGGCGCGCCGCATGGCCGCCGGCCTGCCGACGGCGATCACGCCGGCGCCTCGGAGGCTCGCGCGCCAGCTTGCCGGGGCCACGGACGAAATAGCAACGGCGCCCGCGCCGTCGAGCGAGCCCATCGTCCTCATGACGATCGATCTGGCGACGAAAAAAGTGGCTCTGCACGGCAGGTCGGGACGCCTTTATGAAGGCACCGTCAACACCAATCTCGGCCCAGGGCTGTACCACTTGATTCCGCTCATGGCGAGGCATCGATGGAACATTGTGGGCGTCAAGGGCGGGTTGCGATTTGATATCGAACTCAACGGTCCGGACCCGTTCCAGCTCAAATATGAGCGCCGTGTGCAGCTACAGGTGCTGCCGTCGGCGGCTGCTTCCGCTGACGTGGAATTGCCCCTGTCGATGCGTATCGGACAGATCAACCGCCTGTTGCAGGAGACCTATCTCGGCGCGACCGATGAAGAGCGGGTGATCGGCCTGATCGAGAGCCTGCCGCTGGAACAGGCCGCCGAAGCGGTCAAGCTGTTCAACGAGCGGCGCTTCGAAGGCAGGACCACATTCGACGAACTCGATCGCCGTATCACCTTCGGCAACAACCTTCGGCTGCACGAGGCGCTGTCGAAGCTGCGCATGAAGGCGATGGGCGTCGAGAAGGGCGCTGCCGCGCTCGCCACCGCGCCGATCCTGCCGTGGCACGACGTCATGGGAATTTTCGAGGACAGCGCGACTTTCAGTGCCGAAGCCACGCCCGGCGGCAAGATCCGCATCAAGTACCTTGGCGGCACGCGCCTGTTCCACGCAAAGGATTTCGGCACCGAAATCAAGCATCTGCCATTCAATCTGCTGGTCGGCGGCCAGGACTACGAGCCCGATCAGGTGCTGATCATCCACGACTACGACCAGGGCCGGTTTGTCCCGGTCGTCGCGCAGCAACTCGCCGGATACCAGCACGCGGGCATCCGCAAATTCCTGTCCGATGTCGCCACGGTCGCGTCCTTCGCCATCCCCGTCTCGGCGGCGGAGAGCGCGCTCGCGCGCGCCGCGATCTTCACGTTCGAGCGCATCCTGCCGGCGGCCATGCTGCTCATCGATGAAAACCGGCTGAACATTGTCGCGTGGTGGCCGAACTGGGGTCCGAAGATGCTGCGCTACGCGGACCTGATCAAGGTGGGCGTGGCGGCGTACGGCATCGTCCGCTTCGCTGTGTCGGGCTGGCAGATCTTCCAGGGCCTCAAGAGCGTGCGCGGGGCGCGCGGAGCACTGGAAGGTGCGTCCGCCGATGCCAAGATGGAAGCGCTTGCCGTGCAGCTGGAAAATGAAGCGGACGGGCTGATCGGAGAAGCGCAGAAGATCCACGACAGTGAGCTGGCTGCCGCAAAGCCGGCAGGCGGCGCAGGCGCGCGCCCGGCGCCCGAGCCGGCCCCGCCAGCCGTGCATGCGTCAGATCCGGCGCCGCCGCGGCCGCGGCCGCAGGCGGACGCGAAGGGCGCGGCTGCATCCGAAAGAACGCAGGTTCACGCGCCTGAAACGCCCGGCGTATCGCAACCTGCGGCCGGCCAGCGTCCGGGTGCCGCGTCCGTCAACAGCGTCAACCCGGAAACCAAGGCGATGCTCGCCAGGAACCCCGCACTCAAGGAAGCGCTCGAAGCCAACCCCCGTGCGGCCGACCTGCTGAAACTGTGCAAGTCGCTGTGTTACCCGGAGTTTGCAACGCCGGATCAGGCGATCCAGCTCGAGCGTGCGCTGGCGAGGGCAGAGAGCCTGGGGTTGTCGATCGACCGCGAAGCGCTGCGCGCGCAATTGCATCGCGCAAAAGATGTGCGTCAGTTGCAGCGCATGCTTGGCGATATCGAACGGGAGGTCGACCGGACCTATACGCTGGGCCGAGGCATCAGGCAGGACCTGATCGACGCGCAACGCAAGGCCTCGGCGCGCGGTGCTGCGGCGATGGACGAAGACGGCCTCACCGTGCTCGAACGGGGCCGGCGCACGCAGCGGCTGGCGGAATCGGAGCCGCGGGAGGTGCTGCGCGGCCAGTTGGGAAAACCGCCAGCGGAAGGCATGCACGCGCACCACATCGTCCCGGAAGCGGAAGGCGGCGCCCGGATGAACTGGCTGCGGCAGGCGCTGCGCCGCGCCGGCATCGATATCAACGCCCGCGAGAATGGCGTGTATCTCGTGGGCATGGAGACGGTGGCCAATCCGGAAGGCACCATCCCTCACACGACCTATCTTCATGCAGGCAATCGCGACGATTATCTGTACACGCTGACACGACGGCTGGCCAACAAAGAGGGGCCGACGCTGCGGGCGGAACTTGCGAAGATCAAGCGCGAACTGAGCGAAGGCGATTTCATGTTCCGGACGGCGCCAGATGATTGGCGGCCGGGCGTGCCTGGTTATGAAGCCATCACGCCGCCGCCTGCGAGGACGCCATGACCACGCATTCCAACGGCCCGCGACTGCTGAAGGGCGCGATTATCGGCATCGACCTGCTTAATCCGCTCGCGAGCGTGATCATGTTCCAGTACAACCCGGAGACGCTCACGCGCACGCTGCAGCCGCAAGGCATGACGGGCCAGTCGGGCGATCGCGACGAGGTCATGCGGCTCAAGGGCGCGCCAATCGAAACCATCAAGGTCGAGGTCGAGATCGACGCCACCGACCAGCTCGAAGCTGGCGACAGCAGCGCGCTGACCTTTGGCATCTACCCGCAGTTGTCGCAACTGGAGATGCTGATCTACCCGAAGAGCGCGCTGGTGATCGCGAATACCGTGCTGCTTGCGGCCGGCACCATCGAAATCATTCCGCCGATGGCGCCGTTCACGCTCTTCATCTGGGGACTCAAGCGCGTGCTGCCGGTGCGGCTCACGGACCTTAGCGTGACCGAGGACGCGCATGACCCGCAGCTCAATCCGCTGCGCGCGAAGGCGTCGCTCGGGCTGCGGGTGCTGAGCTACAACGATTTGTCGGTGACCAATCCCGGCTATCACCTGTTCCTCGCGCACCAGATCGTGAAGGAAACGATGGCGTCCATCGCGAGCGTCAACAATATCGGCGCCGTGCTGGGCGGCAACACGAGCATCACGCTTCTTTGAAAGGGCAGACCATGTTCGATCACACCAGTCGTTACTACGCGCTCCCGACGAGCACCTGGGCCCGCCCGGACGGTCGCGAGATTCCCTATGTGCTGCGCCGTTTTCTGCCGCAGCCGGACAGCCTCGCGCTGCTGGTCCGCGTGAACGTCACGCAGGGCGACCGCCTCGACCTGATTGCGGCGCGCACGCTGGGCGTGCCGGACCAGTACTGGCAAGTCTGCGACGCCAACCACAGGCTGAATCCGTTCGAGCTGACCGGCGACGCCTCAGTCGGCACCACGGTGCGCGTGCCGATGCCACAGACCCCGCCCGTGCAGGGCGCGGCCACGGGGTGAGCCATGGACGCGAGTTCTATCGCCGCAAGTCTGCTCGGCACCCGTCTCACGCTCTGGCTCGGACCGACCATCGCGGTGCCTGCGCCGGCGGTGATCGTGCAGGCGCTCGCAAGCGTCGAGGTGCGCCTGAGCGACGGCGACTACGACGGCTTCGAGCTCACCTTCACGGTCGGCCGCACCAGCGCGCTTGCGATGGACTACACGTTGATGATGAACCCGCTGCTGCGGCCATCGACGCGCGTCGTGATCCAGGTCTGGCTTGGCGTGTTTCCGCAAGTGCTGATCGACGGCTTCATCACGGAGAGTTCGCTCAATCCCGGCGACGAACCCGGCAGTTCCACGCTGACCGTGACCGGCCTCGACCTGCGCATGATGATGGACGTGCGGCAGATGTCGATGTTCTATCCGGCGCAGGCGATGGAAGCGATCATCGAGGAGATCCTGCTGCCTTACATGATGTATCTCGGCATGCCGCCGCAGGTCGAGTCGCCCGACCCGAGCGTGCCGCCGCCGAGCGAGTGGATCCCGGTGAAGGCGGACACGGACCTGGTCTACCTGACGCAGCTCGCGCACAAGTACGACTGCGTCTTCTATGTCGAACCGACCACCGTGCCGATGATTAACAAGGCGTACTGGGGGCCGGTGGCGAACGTGTCCGTGCCGCAGGCGGCGTTGTCGGTGAACATGGGTCCGGAGACCAACGCCACGATCCGTTTTCGTTACGACGGCCGTGCGCCGACGCTCGTCAACGGCATGATGCTCGACAAGCGCACGGGCCTCGTGCTGCCTGTCATCACCGCGTTCAGCACGCGTATGCCGCTCGCGGTCATGCCGCCGGTCGTCGTGCAGGGCGCGACCATGCGGATGTCGTCGCCGGCCGAGGCGAACAACGTTGAATACGTCGAGGCTATGCTGCAGGCACAGGCTCAGACCAACCGCTCAAGCTACGCGCTGAAGGCGGAGGGCGAGCTCGACATGCTGCGCTATGGCAACATCCTGCGGCCGCGCCGGCTGGTCGGCGTGCGCGGCGCGGGCTACATGTTCGACGGCCTGTACTACGTGAAGGACGTCACGCACACAATCAAAGTGGGTGAGTACAAGCAGCGCTTCACGCTCACGCGCGACGGCTTTGGTTCCCTGACTCCGGTGGTGCCCACATGAAAGAAGTCCAGCGCTACTACGGCAAATACAGAGGCGTCGTCATACAGCCGGTCGACCCGCAGACGGACGGGCGGATCGTCGCATCGGTGACGGTGGGCGGCGTGCCGTTGCAGGTCGTCGCCGATGCCTGCATGGCCTTCGGCGGCCCCGGCATGGGACTGTTCGCCGTGCCGCCGACGCTGTCCGGCGTGTGGATCGAGTTTTTGGAAGGCGACATCAACAAGCCGGTGTGGTCTGGATGCTGGTGGCCCGAGGGGCAGTTGCAGATATCGCTCGGCATGGCGGCGAAGCTCGCGAGCCTGCCGATCGTGATGCAGTCGATGGCCGGAAACAGGCTCGTGATCAACACAGTGGGTCCCGATTGCGTTGTGCTCGAGACTGTGGCGGCGGACCTGGGGCCGCGCATTGCGCTGTCGCTGACCGGGATCAAGCTGTCATTCGGGCCGACGGTGACCATCGAACTGTCAGCCGATGGTGTGAGCATCTGCGGCAAGGCCTTGCAGGTGTTGCCGGTGTAAGGCCGGAAGCGGTTAAAGCGAAAAACCAGCAACCATAGTGAGGACCGTATGCCAGGGTTTCTGTTGCACAGCGGCGCGACGGCGAACTGCACCCATCTCGGTATTGCCACGCCGATGCAGGTCAGCACGCAAGTTTTCGTCAGCGGTCAGCCGATCGTCACGCAGGCGTCCACCTACGGCATCGCGGCGTGCCAGTTTCCGACCATGACTTCGGGCGCGCCGCCGTGCGTCACCGCCAGCTGGGTGAAGGCGGCGACGCAGGTGTTGTCAGACGGCATACCGGTGCTGCTGAGCGACAGCGTGTCGTTGTGCAAGCCGACGCCCGCGCCGCTCCTTGTTACCGCGACGCAACTGCTTGTGATCGGAACGTGATGCCATGAACCTTGCCTGGCCATTCCGCTTCGATCCGCGCGGGCGCACCGCCACGGCGACCAATGATGACCACGTGCGCGACATGATCGAACAGATGCTGTTCACCAATCCAGGCGAGCGCGTGAACCTGCCCGACTTCGGTTCGGGCCTTCAGCAGATGGTGTTTGCGCCGAACAGTCCAGAGCTTGCCGCCGCGCTCCAGTTCACGGTGCAGGCGTCGCTGCAGCGCTGGCTGGGCGATGTGGTCGAGATCCAGGCGCTGAGCGTGAGCTCCGATGACGCCGCGCTGCGCGTTGATGTGCAGTATCGGATCCGCGACTCGCTGCGCCAGAGCCGCGCGCAATTCACCCGGGTGCTCTGACATGACACCGACCGCGCCGTCCGTGGAAGATGATCGCCAGCGTCGCATCGATGCGCGGCGGCGCGGGCTGAACGGCATCGACTACATTGAGGCCGGCACGGACCCGCGCCGGCTGAGCGTATTTTTCTTTCTCTCGGCGCCGGCCGATCTGGACGTGGCGAACTGCGCCATAGAAGGCGGCACCCGCATTCGCGGCCTGCGCGTGACGGCGGTTCGCGATCCCGACGACGACAGAGGTCCTGACGCGCAGTGCGTCACGCTGACCGTCGACCGGCCAGGGGACTATTCCCTCTATACCCTGGCGCTCGATGGCCTCGCTGGCTTCGATCCGCATTACACGCGCTGCGCGTTCAGCTTCAGGACGGCCGAGCCGAAGGAACTCGATTGCCTTGACGCGGCCGGGGAAGCGACGCCGCTGGTTGCATCGCCGGAAATCGACTACTTGTCGAAGGACTACGCGAGTTTCCGGCAACTTATCGTCAACCGGCTTGCGTTGACGCTGCCGGAATGGACCGAGGCGCATGAGCCCGACGAGGGCGTCGCGCTGGTCGAAGTGCTGGCTTACGTGGGCGATTACCTGAGCTACTACCAGGACGCGGTGGCGACTGAAGCGTATCTGAACACGGCGCGGCAACGGATCTCGGTGCGCCGGCATGCGCGTCTGGTCGATTATGCGATTCACGAGGGATGCAATGCGCGCGCGTGGTTGTGCATCGAGACGGACGTGGAATCGCTGCCACTTTCGCCCGATGACTGCCGCTTCGTCACCGACTGCCATAACGCTATCGCCGATCCATCGCCGGTGCTTGGGCCCCGCGCGCTGGCCGGTGTTCCCACAAGCCAGTACGAGATATTTTCACCGATGTCCACCGCGCCGATCGAGCTCCGCGCCGCGCATAACCGGATCAGTTTCTACGCGTGGGGTGCGCGGCAATATGCGCTGCCGGCGGGCGCGACATCCGCGGCCCTGCACGATACCTGGCCCGACAGCAAGCCGGCCAAGGGTACGAAGAACGTGAAGGGCGCCAAGGACGCGAAGGGCACGAAGGACGCCCACGGCGAGCGTGCGCTGGCCCATTTGCGCGCGGGCGCTTTCGTGCTGATCGAGGAAGAGCGCAATCCCGTTACAGGCGCGATAGCCGATGCCGACCCGGCGCATCGGCAGGTCGTGCGTCTGACGCGCGTCGAACCCGCCGTCGATCCGGTCTATGACGTGCCGGTCCTGCTGATCGAGTGGGCGCAGGAGGACGCGTTGCAGTTCCCGTTGGTGATTGCGGCGCTCGGAGCAGCTCCGGATTGCGCGTATTTCGGGCCGCCGGGCAGCGCCGGGACGGCCTCGGATATCAGCATTGCGCGCGCGAACGTGTGGCTTGTGGATCACGGCGCGCGCTTCCAGGAAGACCTCGCCGGACAGGTCGGCCTGACGACGCTTCTGCAAGGTTGCGACGCAGAAAACACACCTTCGGAAACGATCACGCAGCCGGCCCGGTTCGCGCCGGCGTTGCGCCACGCCGACCTGACATTCGCCGTGCCGGTTCCGGCGGGCGCGGGCGCCCGTGGACTGCTGTCGCAGGACCCGCGCGGCGCGCAACCGCAGACGGTGCTATCGGGTATTCCGGGTGTGCCGGATGGTTCGCGCGCGCTCTTCACGTTCGATGACCTCGACGCGCCTGACACGCTCATCGGCGAGATGAAGCAGCGGCTCGAGGGTGTGGGCAAGGCCGCGCCGAAGGAGCACTACGTTGCGCCCGACCCGCTGCTCGCCCGGCTTTCGCACGAAGCGCGCGCGGCGCTCCTCGCCTATGACGCCAGCGCTGCGCCGCCAGCCGCGCTCGCGACCCTGATCCAGGAGGAACTCGCCGCGTTGATCATCGGCTGGCGGGCGCGGCCGGACCTGCTCGAAAGCGGTCCGGATGATCATGACTATGTGGTGGAAGTCGACGATGACAGGATCGCCCACCTGCGTTTCGGCGATGGCCAGAACGGCGTGCAGCCGTCGGCGGGGTCGGTGTTTCGCGCGGCGTACCGGACCGGTTCGGGGCCGGCGGGAAACGTAGGGGCCGGCACGATCATGCATTTGCAGATGCTCTCGGGCACGCTGTCGGGCGGTATCGTCAAAGTGTGGAATCCGCTGGCGGCGCGCGGCGGCGTCGCGCCTGAGCCGCTCGCCGACGTCCGCATGAACGCGCCGGTCGCGTTTCTCAATACGATCGAACGCGCCATCACCGCCGATGATTACGCGACCCTCGCGGCCCGTCATCCTGGCGTGCGGCGCGCGGCCGCGTCGTTGCGCTCGAACTGTGGCCGGCAAGCCGTGCGGGTGGCGATCGCGCCGTATGGCAGCGAGAGCGCGCCGCAAACCCTGCTCGCCGATGTCGCCGCGTTCCTCGAGCGCTATCGGCGCATGGGTCACGATGTCGAGGTCTCGCCGGCTGTTTATGTGCCGCTCGACATCGGCATCGAGGTGCATGTCGCGGCGGATCACCTGCGCGGCCATGTGGAAGCGGCGTTGATCAGCGCGTTCGGCGCCGGGCCTCGCCGCAGCGCGACGGGCGGCTTGTTCGCGCCGGATAACCTGACGTTCGGCGAAGATATCTTTCTGAGCCGGATCATCGCGGCGGCTCAATCGGTGGAGGGCGTGGCCTATGTCGATGTGACGCGTTTCGAGCGCCAGTTCATGCCGTCGCACGACGCGCTCGAGAGCGGCGTGCTGACGCTCGGGCCGCAGGAAATCGCGCGGCTCGACAACGATGCCGATTTTCCCGAGCACGGCAGGCTGCGTATGCGCATGCGAGGTGGGCGATGACCGGCGACTGCGGCTGCCCCGGGCCGGCCGGGAATCAGAGCAAGCCTTCCAACCGTCCCGGCTTGTCGTCGCTTGCATACCGGCTGGGCACGCACACCGGCTTCCTCGACGCGATGATCGCGCGGCTTGGCGCGATGCAGGCCGCGCAATCGGCGGCGCCGACCACGCGCGATCCGGGTGATCCGGCCATCGCGCTGCTCGACGCGTGGGCGGTCGTCGCCGACGTGCTCACGTTCTATCAGGAGCGGATCGCGAACGAGGGCTATCTGCGCACCGCGACCGAGGACCGCTCGCTCAAGGAGTTGGCGAGTCTGGTCGGTTATGTGCCGCGGCCGGGGGTGGCGGCGTCCTTGCCTGTCGCTTATACGGTGCAGGACCAGGGCGGCGACGCCAACGTCGATATCCCCGCGGGCAGCAAGGTCCAGAGCCTGCCGGTTGCGGGCGAACTGCCCAAGGTCTTCGAGACGGCCGCGCCCGGCCTCGCGCGGGCAAGCTGGAGCCAGCTCGGCGTGCGCACGGCGCGCGCGCAGCAGGTGAGCGCGGACTCGACAGCCGTCTTCCTGAATGGCACGTCGACAAAGCTGAAACCGAATGACCCGCTGCTTATTGTCGATGGTAAATCGCGCACGCTCAGGCGAATCGCTACTGTCGATATCGACACGCCGCGCCAGCGCATCACACTGGGGCTGCAGCTGCTGCCGTCCAAGGTCGAACCGGGCGGCCGCACTGCCAGCCTGGCGTCCGGAGACGTGCCGCTTGCGCAACCCGACGCGCCTTCCACGGCGCCTGCCGCGCCTGATGCGTCTTTCGCCACGAGCGTGACCGGCGTGTCGCCGTTGCAGGACCCGGCGTTCACGCGCGCGCTGAGCCTGCCGCCGGCCCAGCATCCCGTCAACGCGCTCGACCTGCATCAAAACGCCTCCGAACGGCTGAAACCCGACACCGACGCCGGCCCGCAATTGCTGACGCGGCTGGATCCCGCGCTGCAAGGCTCCTTGCGCACCGCGTTGCGCAACACGACGGTCGCGCCGCCGTCCGCCGTGCAGGTCTTCGCGTTCAACGTGCGCACCGCGCCGTTCGGCAGCACTGCGCCGCTGAGGAATGTCGTCGTGCCGGCGAATGGCCATTCGCCCGCCACGACCGCGCAGCAGGAATGGACCTTCGAGGTGCCGGCGGGTTCATCGGCCAGGCTTGTCGAGGCATCGCGCACGAGGCCGGCCGAAGCGCCGCCCACGGTGCCGCTGGCCTTCGAATCGCCCGGCATCCTGTATCTCGACAGCAGTTATCCCAATGTGGTCGCGCCCAGCTGGGCGTTCGTGCGCGGCGTCGATGCAACCGGCGCGCCGCGCGATCCGGTGATCAGCCAGATCACTGAAGTCCACGGCATGGCGCGCGCGGATTACGGCTTGTCGGCGAAAACGACACGACTGATGCTCGACACCCCGTGGTTCGATCCAACGAACAACGGCGACTTTACCGAGGTGGTGCGCGGAACGGAGGTGTACGTGCAGAGCGAGGCGCTGGATCTCGCCGATGCACCGATCACCCTGTCCGTCGATGGCGCGTCGATCGAACTCGACGACCTGCACGATGGACTTGCGCCGGGCCGCTGGCTGATCGTCACCGGCGAGCGCCTCGACATTCCCGATACCAAGGGTGTGAGCGGAACGGAAGTGGTGATGCTGAAGAGCGCGTCGCACGCGGTCGAGACCATCGGCGACGACGCGCGCACGCTGCCTGGAGGCAGGGCGGGAAGCGTTGGCGTGGGCGCGGGCACGCCTGCTCCAACGCCAACGCCCGGTCCCGCCGCCCGGGATGACAGCAGTTTGCTGCCGGGCGGACGCATGCGCACGACGTTGACGCTGTCGTCGGCGCTTTCATATCGGTACGTGCGTGACAGCGTCAGGATCTACGGCAACGTCATCAACGCGACACACGGCGAGACGCATGCCGAGATTCTCGGCAGCGGCGACGGCAAAAGCGCATTCCGCAGCTTCGCGCTGCGCTATGCGCCGCTCACGTATGTATCGGCGGCGACGCCTTCAGGGGTCGCGAGCACGCTTCAGGTCCGCGTGAACGGCGTGGCGTGGGCGGAAGTGAAGAGCTTCAACGGCGCGGGTCCCGACGATCGCGTGTTCGTTACCCGCCAGCTCGCTGATGGTACGACCCAGGTGACCTTCGGCAACGGCACGCAGGGCGCGACCCTGCCCCCGGGCGTCGAGAATGTCCGTGCGACCTATCGCAGCGGCATCGGCGTGGGCGGCAATGCGAACGCGGGACAGGTGACCCAGCTTGCCACGCGGCCGCTCGGCGTGATGGGCGTGGTTAATCCTGTCGCCGCCGCCGGCGGCGCCGACCCGGAAAGCGGCGCCGATATCCGCCGACACGCGCCGCAAGGGCTGGCATCGCTTGACAGGCTGGTGTCGATTGCGGATTACGAAGACTTCGGCCGGACCTTCGCGGGCGTAGGCAAGGCAAGCGCGGTTCAGCTTTCCGCCGATAACACGCGCCTCGTGCACGTCACGCTCGCCGCCGCCAACGACGCGCCGCTGACCGCGGCGTCGGCGCTCCTCGTCAATCTGGCCGCCGCGATCGCGCGATTCGGCGACCCCTACGTTCGCGTGCGCTTGCAGCCGCGCGAGGCGCTGCTGCTGGTTATCAGCGCGCGCGTGAAAGTCGCGCCCGCGTACGAGTGGACGCGCGTCGCGCCGCTCATCAGCGCCGCGTTGCTCGATGCCTTCGGCTTCGCGCGCCGCGACCTGGGCCAGGATGTCGCGCTGAGCGAAGTGCTGGCGGTGATGCAGAACGTTGCGGGCGTCGACTACGTGGATGTGGACGTGTTCGACCGGATCGCCGAAGCAGGCGCGCTGGGCGAACTGGAGCGCATCGCGTACGCGCGCGAGCCGTCGCTGCATCGGATGATCGTCGCGCGGATGGCTCGCCGCGACAACACCGCACAAGGCGCGGCGGCCGTGCTGCCCGCGCAGATCGCCTACCTGAGCGCGGACATTCCCGCGACCCTCACGCTCACGGAGATCACGTCATGAGCACGCCGTTCAACGACCGCCTGTACGCGCTGTTGCCGTCGATTTACCGGCAGCGCGACGCCGATGCCGGCGAGCCGCTGCGCATGCTGCTCTCGGTCGTCAGCGAACAGGTCGATGCGCTCGAGCAGGACATCGCCGGGCTCTACGACAACTGGTTCATCGAGACGTGCGATGACTGGGTGGTGCCGTATATAGGCGACCTGATCGGGTATCTGCCGATTCACGATGCAGGCGAGCCGGCGCGCGAATCGGCCGCGCAAGCCGCGGCGCGCGCCCGCATTTTGTATCCGCGCCGCGACGTCGCCAATACGCTGCGATACCGCAGGCGCAAGGGCACGGTGTCGCTGCTCGACGATCTGGCCGCCGCCGTCTCGGGTTGGCCGGCGCAAGTCGTGGAATTCAACCGGCTGGTCGCGACGACCCAGTCGATGCAGCATCCGCGCGTCACGCAAGGTGGCACAGCAGACGTGCGCCGCGCGGACCTGATGGGCCGGCTGGGCACCGCATCGGACGAAACCGCGCATCTGGCCGAACTGAGCCGCCCGCAATCGAAGTACGGTCCGGGGCGCTTCAACATGATGTCGGCCGGTCTCTTCGTCTGGCGGCTGCGCGCGTATGAGGTCGTGCGCACGCAGGCTTATTGCGTAGAGGAACTAAGCCCCGAGTGCTTCACGTTCAGCGTGCTCGGCAATGATTGTCCGCTGTACGCCGCCGCGCGCGAACCGGATGCGTTGCCGGTCGCGCTGCGGCGGGCGGATATCGCCACTCGTCACGGCCGCGTGGAAGCGCGTTTCTACGGGCCCGGGAACAGCTTTGCGCTGTGGCTGGGCGAAAAAGAAGCGGAACTGTTGCCGCTCGCGCGGCTGGTCGTGGCGGACCTGTCGAACTGGAGGATCGCGCTGCGCCGGGGAGAAGTGGCTATCGACCCTGAACGGGGGCGCATCGTCTTCGCGCCGGGCGAGCTGCCGGAATACGGGCTGCGCGTGTCGTACCACTACGGGTTTCCGGCCGACATGGGCGGCGGCACTTACGCGCGGCCCACGCGAGACTGGGCGGGCGACCGGGCGCTATATCCCGTCGGCGACGGCGAATACAAGCGCCTTCACGACGCGCTGCAGGCGTGGCACGAGGACAAGCCGACTCGCGCGGTGATCGAGCTGAGCGCCAACGACGTCTTCGCGGAGCCGGTCAGGATCGCGCTGGAATCCGGCCAAAGCCTGGAAATCCGCGCGGCGAACGGCGCGCGGCCCGTGATCCGACTGCTGGACTGGCAGGCCAACCGTCCCGACTTCATGTCGATCACCGGCCATGCAGACAGCCGCCTCGTGCTCGATGGCCTGCTGGTCAGCGGCCGCGGCGCGCAGCTCAAGGGTTCATTCGGATCCCTGACGATCCGCCACTGCACGTTCGTGCCGGGCTGGACCATCGAGGCTGCCGAAAGCACGCCGCGCGGCGGCGTGGAAGCGAGTCTCGCGGTGGTGAGGAGCGACGCGCGGGTGATTATCGAAAAAAGCATTTTGGGGCCGATCATGGTGACTGCCGATGACCCCGCGCAGGAGCCGCTGCAACTGGAAATCGCCGATAGCGTCATCGACGCCGTGTCGGACCGCCATGAAGCGATTGGCGCGGCTGAGAGCGGACCGGCACACGCGCTGCTGCGCATCGTGCGTTCGACGATATTCGGGCGAGTGGAGGTGAATGCCATCGACCTGGCGGAAAACTGCATTTTCAGCGGCGCGCTGATGGTAAAACGGCGCGACACCGGCTGCATGCGATTCTGCTACGTGCCGCCGGAGTCGCGCACGGCGCGCCGCTTCGAATGCCAGCCCGGCGCGGCCATGGCGCGCGCGCAGGGCGGCGCACGCGCGGCGGTTGCGTCGCGCGTGCGTCCGCTGTTCAACAGCGTGCGCTACGGGTCGGCCGGCTACTGTCAGCTCGCGGCGGCTTGCGCGTCGGAGATCGCAAAGGGCGCCGACGACGAATCCGAGATGGGCGTTTTCCACGATCTTTACCAGCCCCAGCGCTTCGCAAATCTGCTCGCGCGCCTGGACGAATATGTGCCGGCGGATGTGGACGCCGGCATCATCATCAGCAGCTAGACGCGCGCGGATGGAGGAAAAGATGAAGAACATCGACATATCACGTGACAGCTTCCAGCCTGGGCGCGGCTTCAGCCGGCTGGTCTGGCAGCAAGGCCGCCCGCAGCTCGACGCCGACCTGAACGAGCACGCGTCGATCCTGCTGCATACCTTGCGCACCATGATGATGGATCTCGCGGGTCGCTTCGGCGGACCCGTCGGCGCGTGCGGTTTCCGGATCGTGCTGACAAAAGACGATGTCGACGACGAGTTCACCGAAGCAGACCGCAAGGAACTGACGACCGAACTTGCCGAGTTGCCGCCGGGCGACCTGCTGATGTCGACAGGGCGCTATTACGTCGATGGACTGCTATGCGAGAACAGCCGCTTGCAGCGCCATTCCATTCAGGAAGCCGGCAATTATCTTGTTTATCTCGATGTCTGGGAGCAGGAAGTGACGGCGCTCGATGACGACGCCATCCGAGAAGTCGCGCTCGGCGGCACGGACACGTCCGCGCGCATGCAGGTCAAATGGCGGGTCAGGGCGATCAGGCTGAGCGCGCCGGCGCAGACTTTCGGCACGCTCAATCCGCCGTGGGATGAACTGGCGGCTGGCTGGCAGCACAGGCATCGCGGTGCGCTGAAAGCACGTGCGCGTACGGTCGATGACGGCCAGCCGGACGCCGGCAGCGGCGCGGGGCGGACGTATCGCGGACCGGAGAACCAGTTGTACCGGGTGGAGATCCACCGGGGCGGCAAGCTTGAAGACCGGCATCGTCCGACATTCAAGTTCTCGCGCGATAACGGCGTGGTCGCGTTCCGCGTGGACACCGTCGCCGACGACGGTCTGGCCGTCACGCTCGCCTCATGGGGCCGCGACGACAACATGAACCTCGCGCCGGGCCAGTTCGTCGAGCTGACGGATGGCGAGCACGAGCACCACCGCGGCGCGGCTGCGCTGGCGAAGATCGTGTTCGTCGATCCGCTGAACCGACAAGTGAAAGTCGATGCAGCTCTTTTCAGTCAGGTACCACGCCAGGACGCGCGGCTGGTGCTGCGCCGCTGGGACCAGCTTGCGGGCGAACCGCGGCGTGGCGGGCTGGAGCTCTCGGAGGGTGCGGCGCTGATCGTGGAGCAGCAATGGCTGACACTTGAAGACGGTGTCGAGATCATGTTCGACAAAGCGCACGGGCACGAATATCGCAGCGGGGATTATTGGCTGATTCCCGCGCGCGTCGTGACCGGCGATGTCCTGTGGCCCCAGAAAGACCGCCAGCCCGCAGCGTTGCCGCCGCACGGCGTGGAGCATCACTATGCGCCGCTCGCGATCGTCGATTCCAATGGCGAAACGCTGAGCCTGGTGGTGCCGCTGACGCGTCGCTTCGGCGCGCAGACCGTCAAGGGATTTCCGGACGACATGTTCGTGTATATCGGGCAGCCGTGAGCAGGAGGACATGTGGCGAACGAATCAGCACGTTGTCCGGGTTGCCAGCGCCTGCCTTTGCAGGTGCGGGAGCACGGTGCGTGTGCCGAATGCGACAAGTCGCGCAACGCGCAGCCGGAGCGGTGCGTGTGGCGGCGGTTGCGGGAGGAAGCGCCGCCAGAGGTTGTAACCACGGCCACGCCGCAGCCGCAAGAGCCGCCCGATGCGCCGCCCGTTCCGCCGCCCGTTCCGCCGGACGCCGGGTCCGCGACGGGAACCGTCAAGCCTGACCCCAACGAAGCGAGCCTGCTCGACGCGCAAAAGCGCCTGGCCGAGCTGGAAGACAGTCTTCGAAATGAGCAACTGGCGGCCGAAGCCGAACGCAAGAAGGCCGACGATCATCGGAGCATTGCGGAAAAACTGGCGCAACAGATCACCGGCCTGCAGCAGGAGTCCGAGCGCTTGCGCAGCGAGGTGGCAGGTCATCGGCAGGAAGCGGCGGCCGTCAACGAAAAACACAGCTTGCTCGATACCGCGAAGCGCGAGCTTGAAAGCGTCCACGCAAAGGCGCTGGATGTGCACCACCGGATCCTGGAATCGCTGCGGCAAAAAGTTGCGGACCTGCAGCAGGAGGCCGAGAAGCTGCGGCTGGAAGCGCAGAGTCACCGGCAGGAAGCGGACAATCAGCGCAGCGCCGCGCAGGACGCTGCGGCCAAGGCGCAGGCAATCAGCGAAAAACACTCGTTGCTCGATACCGCGAAGCGCGAGCTCGAAAGTGTCCACGCGAAGGCGCTGACGCAGATTGAACAACTAAACATCGCTCATGCCGATGCACAGCGCAGCAACACGGACCTGCAAGCCGCGCTCGGCAAAACCCAGGAGGCGCTGCAAAGTTCGCGCATCAACATCGCGCAGCAGGTGGCGGCCGGCACGCGCACCCGCCGCTGGCTCACGGCGGGTATCGGCGCACTGACCGGCATGACGATGGGTGCTGCCGGCACATGGGCGCTGCTGCCCAAGCAGATCGCAGCGTCGCCCGTCAATGTGCACATGGTCCAGTTGCTTACGCAAGCCAACACCTGCCTGCTCAGCGAGGACTGGTTCTGCGTCGGCATCTCGGCGGCGCGCATGCTCGCGATGGACCCGCGCAGCCCGGTTGCGCTGGTGGCGCAACGTGAAGCACGTATCGCGCAGCAGCAGTCCGACACCGCCGAACAACAAAAGAAGACGGAGCAGGAACTGCACGCGCGGCAAGCGAAGCTGACGGCGCAAAACCAGGCGTTGCCGAGCGCGCGGCAGTCACCGGGGCAGCCCGCATGTCCGTCGACGCCGACCTCCTCAACACTGGCGTCGACTGATGCTGCAATTGCTGCAGCACTCGCCCAGCAACGCACGGGCGTTATGACACAGCTGATGCGCAAGGCGGAAGCGGCACGCGCTAAAAGTGCCTTCGATTGCGCGGAAGACCTTGCGGTCACGGCGCAAAGCTATGAATCCAACGCGAGTATCGACCGGTTCATTGCCGGCGTCAGGACCGAGCGGCAGCGCTTGCTGAATAACGGCGTGGTCATCCGCCAGTAAAAGCGGCACCTCGCTGAGAGGAGACTGCCGTGGAGCGGGCAGAGACAAAACGCATCGATTCGCTTCCGGCTATCAAGCCGCTGAAAGGCTTGGTGCTGGCCGCACCGCTTTTCCTTGCCGCCTGCAATGACATGCATGTCAAGGAGACAATGGCATGTTTTGGCTCGGCCGTAATGGCCACGGCACGCAGCACAGGCGCGGCAAAGGATACGAGCGACGGGAAGGCGCCGCCGCCAGTCAGTTTCAGCGACTGCGTGGCAATTCACTCCTCCACGCAGCAGACACAGGACTCATCTCAGGTTGATGACGAATACCGGCGCGCGCATAACGGGCAACTGCCTGACCAGCCCGCTATTGTCACCATGGATGTTCGCGCCAATCCATCGGGCGTGGTTCGCCGCGGGGCGCAACTAACGATTGTCTCGAACCTGCAAGTCGTTTCGGGCAAGAGTGAGCCGGTGTCGGCGGTATCGGTGGAAATCAGGCTGTACGAATACGGCAAGACTGAACCGTTCAAGACGGATACTCTCAGCGCGACGACGCTCCCGGGCAGCGGCGCTTACAAGACGAGCTTCACTATCGTGCTGCCAGCCTCAATGCCCCAAGGGCAGTATCGGATAGAAACAGTTTTTTATCTCAACCGCCAAAGGGCGGGCAGCACAATGGTGACGTTGCAGATTGTTTGATTTCGATGAACGGCCGTTGTAAATCAGGAGTTTTATTCGTATCGGGACCGCAAAGCGTCGCCCGCGATTTAGTTGAACAACAAATGCAGTTGCAACCGTGCGCTCGCGTCTTCTTGGTACTTATTTCCCTGTGGTATTCACGAGACCCGCTAATCCCGCAATCAGAAACGACGCAAGGACGTAGCCCATGATCTTGTGAAAATAGAAGTAATAACGCGTCCGTCCTTGCAGGTCGATATCGTAGTGTGCCTCGCGTAACCGAATGATCGGCAGAAGCATATCGAGGCTATATGCGACTCCAAGCGGTATGCCTGCACGCTTCCCCTCGCCAGACACCCTCAATATCACCGCGCCCAAGAAGATAAAAACGATCGCCCACCACAGCGCGTATGAGGTGCGAAAGCCATAGCCCACGAATATCTGGTGCAGGGTTAGCAGCACCCGGTCGATTCCATGCGCGTGTTCGCGCTCGCGGGTTTTCTCCGCATAAAGCACGTCTATGACTTTGTCGTCCTGGTTGATCTTGCTTAGCATCCGGGCGACCTGAGCGTATGTCTGCGGGTGGAAACCGCTCTGCCGATCAAGCCACCCTATCCACCATTCCGACGAGCGCAGTGACAGATCGCTGTACTTGTCGGCATCGAGCGCACTCGGATTTTCATAAGTGAATCCGACCAGATCGAGCTTTTTGGGCCAGCCGTCGACACATTCCGTCCAGTTCTGGTCTTTGGGGCACGTCATACGATCCTGAATGTCGCGTGCCGAAGCATTGTGCAAAATCAGTTGCGCGCCATCTTGCCAATGAGGAGCCGCCCGCAACTTTGAGCCAAGGCGCAAGCCTTGCCCAATGTGTGCTCCTGTCAGGTCAAGTGTCGCAAAAGATCCGCTGGACAGTTCAAGATTGCCGCCGACCGACAGGTATGTCATGGAAGCCCGGGTCTTGATGGAGATATCACGCATGAACAGGCTGCGACCGACGGAAAGATTCTCCATGCGAATCGGTCCGTCGATCTGTGCGGTGCTCATGTCGAATTGGCCGGCCACGTGTGTCGCGCTGAACGTCACGTCCTTTAAGAAGGTTGTTTTTTGAATCAGATACGCGCTTTGACCCACCTGCGCCGCATCGAACGATGCAGGTCCGTCGAATACGCTGTTCCGGATCACCAGTTCACCGCCTATGCTTGCTTCCGTCAAGCTGAACTCGGAAAATGCGCTGCCGGTTGCATAAAGACCCTTCGCAACCTTGGCGGAACCTGCTTTGAAGGGGCCTTTGATCTTTGCGTCGTTGAGCGAAAGCTGTCCACCAATATCGGCATCCACGAGGTTCACTGTATGAGTGGCCGACACACCGTCAAGCACCAGCGAGGTGAAGGTTTTGATGCCCGACATATCGATGTCGCCCTCGAAGTTGCTTCGGTCGATTGATAGCTGTCCGTCTACAATTGCCTGTGACAGTCTTAGCGCTTTGTCGAACTGGCAATGGCTTAGCGTTAAAGGCACATGCAATCGCGCGCTTTCGAAGTCAACCACATCCGAAAATCTCGCGCCACGAATCTCAACGCCACGATACGGAATGGCGCTGCGCAATCGTTCGTCAGCCATAGCGGTCTCGATGAACCGGGCGGATAACGTTCTTTTCTCAGGCCAATGCAGCGCATCGGCCGGCTCGTCCGTTCCGCCGAACGCTTGCAGATCTGCAACTTGCCCTGCGCAAATGCGCTGCCATACCCATTGTTCCTGCGCCGTCCATTCCGACGCACGTCCGGGCAAGCGGGTCGCGCAATCTCGCGCGCCGCCGCGAGGTGACGCGTCACTCTTAGCGGTCAACATAGCCAAACAAATGAGTGCCAGGATGCGGATAATGAAAAGTGCATTGCAACGGTGCATACGATTCATCCCGCTCTCCTGCGCAGAGTGCAGCGCCTATACTTGAACGGCGTCGCTCAATTATTCTTCAAAAGAAGAACATGAAATCGTTCTAGTGGCAATAGCACTTTGTTGCATTGGCTTCTTCCTCCCTTGATCGAGGTACATGATGAGTCGCTTAACGCTGCTGACTGCCTGCGCGCTTGCCACCATTGTCTCCATCCCGGCCTTCGCAGAGAACGAACCGGTTGGCGAGACGTCGGAGCCACTATCTGTCGGCCCCTCTCATCCGCCTCCGTCAAGTCGTGACCGCTGCAAGCAAGGGTACGTATGGCGTGAAGCGACGAAACGTGATCACGTCTGTGTCACTCCGTCCACACGCGACCAGACAGCCGAAGACAATCGACTCGCTGGTTCCCGCCGATCACGGAACGGTGGTCCGTTTGGTCCGGACACATGCCGTCAAGGTTTTGTCTGGCGCGAGGCATTCCCTAACGATCACGTGTGCGTATCTCCCGCCACGCGCGACAATGCGCGACACGACAACGATGATGCACGCAACAAGGTAGCGAGGTGAGTGTCAGCATCGACCAGACATCAGCCCGATGTGCTGCGCGGGATAGGAACATTCGAAGCCGCCGATGCTTGTTGTCGCGTTGCTCTTCCGTGCCATCTTTGTCACGCTTCGTTTCTTGCGACCTGCATGCCAGCGGCGGCGCGGGTTATTAAAAGCAGGGTGCGGCGGCGAAGATCCATCAGCCACCGCGCCGCCATCGCAAGTGCTTACTTAGGCGCACCCGCCTGACGTTTGGGATCGGCCTTCATGAACGCCGGATGCTGGTCACACGCAGTCATGATCCGGTCGATAGTCGGTACGTCAGGGATCGCGATCTTGAACACTCGTGTTATCGCAACAATGCTCGCGAGGCAAATGTCCGCTATCGTGGGTTCATCGCCGTGACAGAACGTGCCCGTTTCCGGCGCGCCTGCCAGACGCTGTTCAACCGCGGCAAGACCCGCACCGAGCCAGCGGATTTGCCACGCGCGCCACTCGGCATCGTCGAATCCGCCCGTTTCCTGCAGATACTTTTTCACGCGTGGCACGATTAGCGGATGGGTATCGGCAGCACACATCGATGCAATCGACCGCACGCGTGCGCGACCGTATAAATCGCTTGGCAGCAACGGCGGCGAGGGCTGGAGTTCGTCCAGGAATTCGAGGATGGCCAGCGATTGCGTGAGCGGTTCGTGGCCGTCCTGAACCAACGCGGGAATTGACCCTAGCGGACTGATTTTCAGGAATTCCGCGCCGCGTTGCTCGCCCGCGTCGAGATCGATGTTCTGTTCGTGCGCGCTCAGGCCTTTCAAATTAAGTGCGACGCGTACGCGAAACGCGGCGGACGAGCGCCAGAACGCAAAGAGTTCGAATTGTGCTTGCTCTGACATGAGGGTTCTTCCTTTGTGGTGGAGACAGCGGGGAGGTTGGCTTAGTTGTCGACTCTCAACTATGCATCAAAGTTCTCTACGCCGTGTCCTCAGCATGAGTGTTCCTCATGTCACCAAGCTCATAAAAACGCCAATGCCCTGCGAACTTGCATTCGCAGGGCATTGATTTTCCGCTTAGCCAAAACTTCAGATTTTATTAATTGTGGGAATAGGTCGAGCGTGCATCGTTGGCTTGAGCGCGTTCACCGGATTGCGTGGTGGTGCTTTTCACGCCGCCGTACGCGCTTGCGCTCGCATCGTTACCCGCTGCTTTTTCAGCTGCAATGGTTTGCGCGCTTTGGCCGCGTTGCGAAGCAGGTGCGCCGACCAGCGGGTTGTACGATGGTGCCGGACCATAGCCGCTGCTGGCGAATGCGGGTGCTCCAAGAGCGGTGGAAACAGCGACTAACAACGATGCAATAAGGGTCTTGTTCATGATGTGCTCCGATGCGTATCAATGACTTCATTCATGGGCTACGCAGCGGTCCTGCTGGTTGGTGTGCTGCGTCGATGGAATGCAGTATATGCGCGCACTATCGAAATATTGTACCGATAGAGGGGAATGGTGAATCCGTGCGAGATGAACAATCGGACGCAGCCGCTTATTGAATAAGCCTAAGGAAATAAGGGCGTGAATATGCCAGTCAGGCGAGGTGAATTAAAGCTGAATGCAAAGAGAAAACCGCGCTTAAGTGCTTAGCGCCTAAGCCGCCTAGCCACCACGCGAGGGAAGTTCCTTTAACTCCACGTCCGGTGCCATCGTATTTCCCGCAGCCGCGCCAGGGACATTAACGACGGATTGCTCCAGCCGGTTGCTGTCCTTGCTCGCTAGCGCAGCGCAATCCCCCATCGGCAAGCGCTTGACGACGGAATACGCCACCAGCATCGCGAGCGTGCCGAAGATTGCGTTGCCGGCGGCCTGTCCGATCATCACACCGACCGGACCATGCCGCATCCCGGCCGCAACAAACGGCACCGTGCCGATAGTCGCGCGTCCCCAGTTGAAGAGCGTCGACAACAACGGACGATCGAGATTATTGAACGTCGCGTTGGCCACAAACTGGCAGCCGACGAACGCATAGCTCGTCACCAGCCACGAACAGAACGCCGTGATAATGACGGCCGTGTCACCGCGGGCCGAGAAGGCACGGATCAGGCCGCCCTGAGCCAGCGCCAGCACGATCCACGCAAGCAGAACGGTCAGCAGCACGAACACCAGGCTGTTGCGAACGGTTTCGCGGATACGGTCCGCACGGCCCGCGCCGAGATTCTGGGCAACGATCGGCCCGACCGCACCGGTCAGCGCATAGATCACCGCGAAGGCCACCGGTGTGATTCGGTCGATAGTCGCTTGCCCCGCGACGGCCGCCGCGCCGAAGCTGGCCATCGCGTGCGTGACGTATGCGCTGGCAACGGGCGTCGCGAGGTTGGTCAGCACAGCGGGCAGCGCAACCTTCATGACCGGCTGGCCGTTGGACCACAAGCGTGCAATGCGAACACGGCCAATGAGATCGTTGACCCGGATCGCACCATGCAGACCGACAAGCGCAAGCGCGAAGCGCGCTATATCGTTCGATATGGCCGCACCCGTCAGCCCAAGATGGAACCCGAAGATCAGGATCGGATCGAGGATCGCGGTCACGACTGCGGCGGTCAGCGTGACGGTCATCGCTCGTCGGGCGTCGCCGACAGAACGCATCAGCGCGGCCGTACACATGCCGATGGCGAGGAACACGTACGTGGGCGCGGTGATCATCAGGAAGCTGCGGGTCAGCACGCGCGTTTCGCCCGCAGCGCCGAGCGCGTTCAGGATCGGATCCAGGAAGAGCAACGTGGCGGCGCTCAGCACCATGGTGACCAGCATCATCAGGACAAGACTCGCCGACGCAACCTGCCGCGCTTTCGTTCGCTGGCCGGCACCGAGAAGCCGCGCGACGGTCGCGCTGACGCCTATCGTCATGCCGATGGAAATAGCCGTGTGGAAGAAGTTGATGGTCCCGGCGAACCCGACCGCTGCGGCGACCGACGTGTCGCCAAGCAACGATACGTAGAAGAGATTGGCGAGATCGACGGCGAATATGGCCATCAATCCGATCGCGCCTGTTCCTGCCATGACAATGACATGCCGCAAGGTCGAACCGTGTACGAAGCGGGCGGAGTCAACCTGGCGTTTTGATGTCATGGCGGAGCATGGAGTCGCGGTGGGCGAATAATCGCATGAATAATCCTGGTTTTTGCTCGATGCGAAGCTATAGTCGAAACGAGCGCTGGGTTCAACCTGTCTTTCGGAAACGATCACCTGCGTGCCTTGCATGCATCACCATGCGAGGCCGATCGATCGCCTACAATGTCCTTGCTGCTGTGCGCTGGACTCGCGACATTGCGCTGATGTTTCGGGAACGCAATTTGCGCACTGGCCGCATGAACCGGCGAACGCGCCGCTTCACAACGTCGTTCACTACGTCGACCAAGGGATATACATCATGAGCATCTTCGGCACTATCCTGAGCAAGATTTTCCCTTCAAGCCATCCGGCGAACACAGCGCCTGCCGATCCGGCTGCGCCTGCTGCAACCTCTGCACCTGAAGCAGCCGCACCGGCCGCAGCACCAGAACCGGTGGATGTCGAAGCGGTGCTCACAGCGCTCCAGGCGAATACGTCGGAGCAATTGAACTGGCGGACATCGATTGTCGATCTGATGAAATTGCTGGGTCTCGACAGCAGTCTTTCCGCGCGCAAGGAGCTGGCAGGCGAGTTGAACTATACGGGTGACACGAACGATTCCGCATCGATGAACATCTGGTTGCACAAAGCCGTGATGGAACAGCTTGCGGCCAATGGCGGGAAGGTGCCGGACAGCCTGAAGAACTAAGCTTCGCGTCGCCCTTGCGGTGACGGCTGGCACGCGTGTGATTGCGCAGATGCCGTACTACAGCACGCGTGCCAGCAAGCTTGTGCGACCGCCTGGTCACGCCCTTGTCATATTGCTTTTTTATGACGCCGTGCCCTGCAACGAGCACCGCTATTTTTCCAGCTTCAGCGCCTTGGCATATCCCGTCAGTTCAAGATAACAGTGACCCAGGGTTTTGCCGTCACGACTCACCGCTACCGCTCCCTCCCAATACACTGCGCCCGTCGACTGGCTGGAGTCGAGTTCCTGATCGTCCATCAACGGATCGAGGCGCCATGTGAACGCACCGGTCCTGAGCGTTTCCGATACCGGGTAAGACGTGCCGGTGCGTGGCGAGCGCCAGGTTCGAAGCGGCGTGAAATCGACTTGCCCCGCATCGAAAACCATCACGTGACCGTTGCTTTCGCGAAGCGCCGCGTGTGACCAGACGGTGCCGCCATTTCGTCCGCGTACCTTGAATGCCATGAGCGCGGAACCGTCGGACAGGTTGGCGCCGAGCCAGTCCCATCCCGTTGCATCGGCGCTAAGCATCGTGCTCGACCATTCATGATCCAGCCATGCCAAGCCGGTGACTGCCGTGTCAAGACCGGCTTTATCGCTTGAGTGGGAAACGCGTGTGACCTTACCGCTCACTCGCAATTGCGGTTCGCTGTAGTAATAGCTCGCTTGTGCCGCCAGCGGACCTTTTCGCGAGTAACCTTTGTCGCCTTGCAGCAGCGGTTCTTGAGTCGGCGTGAGTGACAGGTTCAGCGTGAAATCAGCGGCATTCACGGTCACCGTGTAGCGACCATCGGCTGCTCGCACGAGTTGCCATGCATCGAGCTTGACGTCCGTGTTACCGGTCTTTGCATACGCGAGGCCGAAACCCTGACGCGCAATCTTCTGGTCGTGCACGAGTCGTCCCAGCGAGGGATCGCTAAGCGCTGCATGAGCGATGATCAACTGCGACGGCGCAAACGCGCCCGTGTCCGCTGGATCATGTCCGGTCGCCGAGCGAAAGAATGTGATCTGGAAACCGAGCGGTTTGCCGTCCGGTTGATTGAGCCAACCCGTTGCGTACCACCATTCGGTGCGGAAGGCCGGATGCGCGCCGGTATCGTGCTCGAAGACAAGCGGACGATCGGGCGTGACGGCGGCGAACTCGGTCGCCATGGACGGTGGATTCGCCAGGCTGCAAACGCACGCCACCATAAGCCACCGCCGCGCCTGGCTTAACAATGTTCGAAGACCACGCATTACCAGTCCTCCTTGACGGCACGCACCGCATCGAAAGACACCGCCTTGCGTCCCGCAACCACAGCTGTTGCACATGACGAGATCAACATCACCAGCGCAACCGTGCTCAACACAGACCATGGGATATGCATCGACATGCTCCAGTGGAACGACTGCGGATTGACGACGAAGACCAGGATGAGACTGATCGCCCAGCCGAGGATAAATCCCACTGCAATCCCGAGCGCGGTCAGCATGCCGCCCTCCGTCGCGAGGATGACCAGCACCTGACGACGGGTCACGCCAACGTGCCGCAGCATGCCGAACTCCCGCGCGCGAGCGAGTGTTTGCGCGGAGAACGTGGCGGCCACGCCGAACAGCCCGATCACGATCGCCACCGCTTCCAGAAGATAGGTTACCGCGAAGCTCCGGTCGAAAATTGTCAGTGTCCGGGCGCGGATATCGCCGGGTTGAGCAAACTCCATCGCGGCGCCGAAGGGCAGTTTTCGCAGGCTCGCAATGACACTTTCCACGCTTGCGCCGCGCTTGATCGTGATGGCTACGTCGGTGGCTCCTGTATCACCCGTCAAGCGTCTGTAGTCGGCAAGGCGCAACTGGATCGCGCCGGTTTGCCGCACATAGTCGCGCCAGATACCTGCCACAACAAACGTTCCGCCAGACGCGCCGATGGACAACCGAAGCCGTTGTCCAAGCCCGTATCGATACAAATCGACCATCGCCTCCGACACCCAGATCGGCGTCTCGCCGTCGTGCAGGGCTGATGGCGGAAGCACAGGACCGGTCATCTGCATTAATGCACCGGGATCGGCTGCGTCGATGTCGCGCGCAAGCAAGGCCACGGCCGGACGCGCAGGATCGAGCGTGAGATGGGACGTGCGGGTGAACGCAGCGTTCTTTACGCCTGGAGCCGCAGCGAGCGCCGCTTGTTCGCCAGGACTCAGACCGCCGGTGTCGCCATTGGGCGCGACGCGAACGTATAGGTCGGCGGACAAGAGATGGGCCAGCCAGTCATCGACCGACACACGGAAACTCGCAACCATGATGGCCATCGCGACAATCAGCGCAAAGCTCGACAGAACGCCGCCCATGGCGATGGATGCCTGCCCCGGGGCATTCGCTAGCCGGGCGAGCGCCAGCGTCGTGGTGGCGCTCGTACGGTGTTTCGTACGCCGGCGGCTGAGTGCGGTGAACACGATCGCCGTGCAACGCGGCATCAGCGCGATACCGCCGATCAGCAACAGCGCGACAGCGAGATAACCGAGGATGGGGATATCGAATAGGGGCGGCAAGAGTGTCAGTATCCCCGCGGCAGCGAGGCAAGCAAGCGCAGGCCAGGGCGTTGCCAGCCTTGCGAGCGCGCCTTCTTCGCTGCCGGCTTTGAGCGCTGCGGCCGGCCTTGCCCGCGCCGCCTCCAGCGCCGGGACGAGACTGCCGAGCACGGACACGCCGATACCCAGCGCAAGAAACACCGCACTTGCAAGCGGCTCGAAGCCGACATGGGGCTGCACGCCCGGGAAGTAGCCGCCGCCCAGGTCGCTGCCGAAGAAACGCAGTGCGACGCTGGACAGCACATAACCCAGCGCCAGACCGAGTACGGAACCGATCACACCGAGAAGCGCCCCTTCCATCAGGATCTGGCGTAGAAGCTGACCGCGCGTAAAACCCAATACGCGAAGCATCGCGAACTGCGCACGGCGCCGGACGACCGCTAACGCTTGCGTCGAGAACACCAGAAACGCGCCGGTAAAAAGGGCCACCAGCGCGAGCACATTCATATTGATGCGATAAGCGCGCGACAAGCGATCGGTCCGGCTTTCATCGTCACGCGTTTCGGCTACAACCAGTTGACTGCCAAGCCGCTCTTGCAGCTCGCGTTTGAAGCGCTCCCGATCGACGCCGCGCTGGAGCTGCAGGTCGACGCGCGAGAGTTTCCCTTCAAGACCGAAACGCCACTGAGCGGCGGCGATATCCATCACCGCAATACGTTGACCGGACCGTGTCCTGACGATGCCGCCCGCTACCCGAAGTTGCACGGTCGACGTGCCGCTACGCAGCGCGACATGCTCGCCGGGCGCTGCGTGAAGCCACTGTTGCGCTGCAGGCGAGAGGAAGATGGCGTCGTCGGAAAGGGTATCGAGCGGACGCTGCGCCGAAGGCACGCCGACCAGTTCTGGCGTGATACGGCTCGCCCTGAAGACGTCGATGCCAAGCACTTTCAACGCGGCGCTCTGGCCGGGCACGGTCACATCCAGGTCTAGCACGGGGCTGGCCAAAGCCACGCCCGCTTCCGTTGCAAGACGCGGGTACCAGCTTTCATCGAAGTGTGGCTGCGCGCCGCGCACCTGTAAGTCGGCCTCGCCGGAGAGACTCTTGGCAGCCGCGGAGAACTCGTTGAATGCGGCGCTGTTGATGAGCTGCACCGCATAACCGAGCGCCACGCCCAGCGCGATCGTAGCGATGGCCACTATCGCGCGCGCCGGATGACTGCGCCACTCCGCACCTAGCAGCCAACGCGCGAGGAGCCGGCTGCCTGCAATACGCCGGGAGGATTGCGTCACGGGCTTATTCACCGGCATGCAGGCCATGCTCGCTCAGGACAAGGATCCGGTCCGCACTGGCCGCCGCGGCCATGGAGTGGGTGACCATGATCGCGGCGGCGCCGTTCGCCTTGATCTCTGCACGGAACAACGAGAGCACTTCATGCGCGGTATCGGGGTCCAGGTTGCCCGTCGGTTCGTCGGCCAGAATCAGCGTGGGCCGGTGTACGAGCGCGCGTGCGATGGCGACACGCTGCAGTTCTCCGCCGGAGAGTTGCCGCGGAAAGTCGTCGCCGCGACCGCCCAGACCGACCGCCTCGAGCAAGTCGAGCGCGCGGGCCGGGGCGGTATTGTTGAGCAGTAGTGGCAGCGCGACATTTTGAACCAGCGTCAGATGCGGCAGGACGTGAAATGCCTGGAATACGAAGCCGAGTTTTTGCCGTCGAAGGCGGGTGGCGGCGTCATCGTCGAGACTCGAGATGGACGTGCCGTCGATCAGCACCTCGCCGCTGTCAGCGGTATCGAGACCCGCGATCAGGTTCAAAAGCGTCGACTTGCCGACGCCCGAGTCGCCCATGATCGCGACAAACTCCCCGGGCTCGAGTGCGAAGTCGAGGTTTGCCAGCAGTACGCGGCTCGCGCCGTAGGCCTTGTTCAAGCCGCGGCATTCGAGTGCGGGAGGAACGTCATTGTCACGGAGGGTCATGAGGATCGGGTCGTCAATGAGTTGGACTGGCTTGCAGTCCTCTACTGTGACAGAGAAGTGCCGCACGCGTGCAGGACAGCAATCCTGCAGTCCATCGTCATTCGTAGTCCGAGAACCGCGACTCGGGCGCAGCCGGTGAGGGCAGTGGCGTATAGCCGGGAATGCTCGCGCGGAATTGCGAGGACAGTCCGTTATCGACTTTCGTCAGCCCTTTGAGTTGAAGCTGTAGCAACACGCGGGTTGCGCTGCTGGCTACGCTCGTTGTGGTGGACACGTTGGTATATTTTTGTACCGCCAGGCTGAGCGACCAGCAATCCGCGTCGTACTGAACGCCGAGCAACCCGGCCACGAGGTGATGAGCGACTATGTCGAAATTGGCCTGGCCCACGGCGTAGATCCTGCGGCTCAGCGGCCACTGCCCTGACGCGACAATCTGGTTCTCCGCCTCGTTATCGAGGTCCTCGTCGGCGCGTGTATACCGGTAAGCAAGGCTGACCACCTCGCGATCCGCCGGCTTCCAGGTGAAGCCGGAGGTCGTCCGGTCGAACCGGTCATGCTGCTCGTCGTACTGGACCGCCTGCTCGGTCGAGAAGCCGGCGCCGATCTTGATCGATCCTCCAACAATGATGTCGGTGCCGCGGACATCGGTCACGGATTCGCCCGACTCCAGCACGACCTGCGGATTGGTGAAATAGTATTCCTGCGCGATCACGAAGCGGGCGCGTTCGTCTCCGGTAGCCTGGTTGATGAACCGTGTCGTCACGGCAGCAGTGAGCCGGTTCAGGTCGGCAACCCTATCGCCGCCGACGAAGGTGTTGTCCGTGAAAATCTGCGCTAGTCCAAAGTCCTCCTCGCCCGTGTCGAAGACCGGTGCGAAGGTCTGATTCCGGTAGGGCGTATAGACGTAGTACAACCGGGGTTCCAGCGTCTGGATATAGTCCGTCCCGAACAGGCGCACGCTGCGTTCGAACACGAGTCCGGAGTCCAGGCTGAAGGTGGGCACATTGAACGAGAAGTCATGTGGCTGCCCTGTCGGCGCGCTGCTTCCGATCGAGGTCAGGTCGTAGGCAACGTAATGCCATTGAACCTTCGGCGTGATGAACCATCCCGGTCCGGACAGCGGATAGCTGACAAACGGATTGAACGTGAAGCGGCTGCCTTCGGTGGAGTCGGCGGTCGAAATGCTGAATCGCGTGACGTCTGCCTCTGCGCCAAAATCGAATCCGCCGGCGTTGTACTTCGCGTACTTGACATCGAGTTCGGGGTCGCGATTGTAGGGCGGCGACGTGCTGAACGATTGCCAGCGCTGGACGCGCGCGAGCACTGACCATGGACCGTTGTTGTAGGTCACGCCCGCTTCCTGCTGGAAGATGTCCTGCCCGTTGATCAGCGCCGCGTTATTGGTGCTCAGGTCCGTCGTGACGTTGACGTCCGACACACTCGAATAGTTGATGTACGCACCGAAACCGTCACCGAAGTTCTGATTGTGCTGGATGTTGATCGAATAGCGGTTGGTCTTGGTGATCTCGTCGCTGGGCAGATATGCGATGGTCGCGGTGCCCGAATACGTGGGCGTCAGATAGCGGAAATTCGTTGTCAGCATGACGCCCCGTTTGGACATGATGCGTGGCGTCAACGTCAGGTCATAGTTCGGCGCAATGTTGAAATAATACGGGAGGGTAAGGTCGAATCCATTCGTCGAACTCAGCGAGAAGGTTGGCGGAAGAAGACCGCTCTGGCGATTCCCGGACAACGGGAACGACAACCATGGGCTGGCGAAGATTGGCACACCCCGGAAGAACAGTACGCCGTTGTGGGCGATGCCTTCGTCCGATCCCTGGTCCATGTCGAAACGTGAAGCCTTGAGGTACCAGGCCGGATCGTCTTCGCACTGGCACGCGGTGTAAGTGCCGTGATGCACAACTGAACGCTCGTTATCGATCAGGTCGATGCGCTCGGCGCTGCCCGAGCCACCCGTCAGATTGAAGTGGTAGGTCGGCGTAGTCATGGTGCCCTCGTTGGCATCGACGTGCAGATGGGCTTCCGGACCGGTGAAAACGTCGTAGCCGTCGACGACATGCACGTGGCCGTAGGCATCGGCTACGTTACGGTCGACGTCGTAGTGGACAGCGTCGCCCTTCACAAGGGTCGTATCGCGCCGTATCTCGCCGCTGCCCTTGAGCGACATGTCACGATCCTCATCGCCGTCCGCCGAATCGCCGACACCGAACACGGCGGGCGAAGAGTTTGCCGGCAACGGATGTTCTGTGACTTCAGGCGCGAATCGCAGGCCCCAGGGCGGTTCGATCGATTCCGCCTGTGATGCCGCGCCGCTTAGTTGCGCGCGAGTGGGCGAAGGCGCGAGGAACATGACGATCGCCGCTGCAACGGCAATATGACGCATGCACGGCGTGAACCCGATGGGTGTTTCTGCGGACACCACGGGTTAGAACGACGTGCCAATCTGGAACTGGAACTTTTGATATTGGTCTCCCGCGTGGCGCACGATCGGGAAGCCCATGTCCAGCTTGAGAGGCCCGATAGGGGAGATCCACTCGAGGCCCGCGCCATAGCTGTAGCGCAAGCCGTTGGCGCCGACGCTGTTGCCTTCGTTGCCCCAGACATTGCCGCCATCGACGAAGGTGAACACCCGCAAGGTCCGGTCGTACCCGGTGCCTGGCAGGGGGAAGGTCATTTCTATATTTCCAACGACCATTTTCGAGCCGCCGATGGGGTCGTTGGTTGTGGCGTCGCGCGGACCAAGCGAACCGGACTCGTAGCCCCGCACCGAACCAATACCGCCGCCGTAGTAATTCTTGAAGATCGGATAGGCCTGGCCGTTTATGCCGTGACCGTAACCGGCCTGGAAATTCAGGCCAAGAATGAAACCTCTCGCCGGCGTGTAATAGTATTGAGCCTGAATATCTGATTTGTAGTACTGGGTATTTCCTGCCGGCGTGCCGAGCTCCGCGTTGGTCTGGAGAAAGTAGCCTTTGCTCGGTATCAGCGCGCTATCGCGTGCGTCGTGTGACCAGGCCGCTGTCACGGGAACGTTGTTCACCACCCGCCCGAAATCGGCCACGTAGTCCAGGTAACTTTGTGGCGTTGACGAGTCCGTGTTGAAACGGTCCTGCTCGAAGCCGGCGCCAAAATAAACCACATCCGACTCGGAGAAGGGGATGCCGAACTTCATATCCGCTCCGACCGACGTGATCCGAAAACTCGTATCGTTAAAGTTATAGAGCGGATAGGTGGTTCTGTAATACACGTCGGTAATGCGCTTGATCCCGTCAATCGTAAAGTAGGGGTCGGTCTGGGTCACCGACAAAGTCCGGTACGTCTGCGCCGTGTTCACGTTGACAGCGAGCGTGGTTCCGGAGCCGAACACGTTTTCCTGCGATACCCCGGCCGACAGTACGATTTTGTCGCTCGAATCGTAACCTGCGCCCAGCGTGATCGCGCCCGTTGGTTTCTCTTCCACCTTGACGTCCACGTCGACTTCGTCGTTGGTACCTGGAACCGGAATCGTGGTTACCTCCGTGTTCGTGAAATACCCCAGGCGATCGATCCGCTCCTTCGAGAGCTTGAGACGGGCGCTGTCGAACCATGAACTTTCTATCTGGCGCATTTCGCGACGGATCACCTCGTCGCGCGTCCGCGTATTACCTTCAATATTCACCCGACGCACGTATACGCGGCGCCCCGGATCGACCTGCAGTGTGATCGCGACCGTGTGATGGACCTGGTCGATCCCCGGCTGGGCATTGACCTGTGCGAACGCATAGCCATATTCGCCCAGCTTGTCGACTACTGCCTGGGTCATGGCTTGCAGTTTTTCAGCCGAAAAACGGTCGCCGGCGCGGATGGAGATGAGTTTTTTTAGCTCGGCGTCGCGATCGAGCAGATTGCCGGCAAGCTGGATGCTTGAAATGGTGTACGGCTCACCCTCGTGAATGGTGATGGTCAGGTACATGTCCTTCTTGTCGGGCGAGATCGACACCTGCGTGGAGTCGATGTTGAACTCGAGATACCCGCGGTTCAGGTAATACGAGCGAACCTTCTCCAGATCCCCCGTCAACTTTTCCTTCGCGTACAGGTCGTTCTTCGTGTACCACGAGAACCAGTTAGGGGTCGACAATTGCATCTCATCGAGCAGTGTCGTGCTGCTCGCAACCTGATTGCCTATGAAGTTGATCTGGCGAATCTTCGCGCTCGGACCTTCCGTCACGGAGAACAAAATGGATACGCGATTGCGGTCGATCGGCGTGACCGTCGTAGTAACGTCGGCGGCGTAATAGCCCCGTGTCAGGTATTGGCGCTTCAGTTCCTGTTCGGCTTTGCTGACAAGGGCCTTGTCGTAAGTGCTGCCTTGCGACAGGCCGACCGAACGCAATGCTTTGGCTAGGTTGTCTTTGTCGAATTCGTGAATACCGGCGAAGTCGATTGACGAGACGGCGGCGCGCTCCTGCACTTTCACGATGACCACATTGCCCTGGGCCTCGATCTGGACGTCGTCGAAGAAGCCGGTTGCATAGAGTGCGCGAATGGTTTCCGACGCTTTATCGTCCGAGAAGACGTCACCTCGTTTGAGCGGAACATAGGCGAAGACCGAGCTGGCCTCGATGCGCTTCAGGCCGCTTATCTGTATATCCTTGATGACAAAGCTGCTGGTCGCGGCAAACACGGTCGGCGCAATGAACGCGTTCAACGCGATGGCGACAACTGAGTGAGCGGTGCGTAAGTTTCGGAAGTTAAATTTCATTTGATGGTCTTGACGAGCATATCGGCCCGAATGTGTTGCTCTGCTATCCGTGTCGTCGTATCGGACGTGATCGGTGCCGCGTCTGGCCTGAACTCGCTATTTCGGGCCGCTCACGAACTGCGCTGTATTAGCTGGTTACTGCAAGGGGCCGCTGGCGTGCGTTGGAATCTGAACGAGTCGTGCTGCGGCTATGAGCGCATCGACCATGGGCGGGATTTGTTCTCGGGGAAGACAGAATGAGATGTCCGCACCGCCCTGAAGGCGAAACGTGAGAACCAGGCTTTTGCCGTTATCGATAGCGCCAAGTTCCCAACCTTCGCAGCCCATCGCGAAGTTGATGTGCGGCGTTGGCCGAAGCATTCGTTCCGACTGCATGATCGCGGCGGGCAGCACTGCAAGCAGTTCCCGGAACACCGAGTAGTGGAACGTGAGTGTGGATTGCTCGCTATGCACCACCATATGTTTACCGTCGGGTTCCAGTTCGATCCGGTTGATTGAAGTAACGCGCACCGGTCCGGGCGGATCGATCTTCTCGATGTTTTCCGCCTGAACCGGGTTGCGCTGGGAATCAACTCTGTCTTTCACTAGAGGCATATTTTGTAATCCTTATCATTTTGTAAGGTATTGCCGGGATTGGCAACAATCTGGTGGCAAGCTCACTGCCTTGCTATTCGATTACAGAAGGATTTGGAACCTGTGGCAGATGCGTTGGCCGAAAACCCGCCGTTATCGGCTGCCGTTTCGCCGGAAGGCGGCCGGCTTCTTGACGTTGTCGCGGAAGAAAGCCACGCGATCTCGCCCCGCCGAGGCGGCCACGAGCATCTCTGAAAACAGTGGTGTTGAACTGGCTCGCAAAACCGCTGCAAGAACTTGTGCGGAAAGAATATGTTTCATCATGGTTGCTGCCCTCGCGTGCAAGTCACTAGACGAGTCACTAAAGTAGCCCGCAATGTGACTCGGTGCGTTACGGCTTCGTTACCGCATTTCTCACCGGAAATAGGGGATGGTTTGGCGAGCTTGCCTGGTGGTGTAGAGGAACGCTGGATGTAAGGCAGTCGCTCAGGCTTGTGGGTCAAGCTTCCGATCAGATTTGTTGCGATGCTCAAGCCTCTCTTTCGCGCGAGTGAGAAGCGCACAAGACGGTGTGCCAATGGAAACAGAGTTTCTGCCAAGAGACAGAGTGAAATGATTGGTGAGGACTTGATGCAGTCCGCTTGGTCGGCAAAGCGACGGGTGCTGCTTCTTCATCACGATCTCATACTTATGTTTTATTTTGTTTTAACCATAGCGCAATTATGGTGGTGTTAACTACGGAATGACATGGGGGGACCGGGTATCGCGCATTCGAATCAGGGGCGAATCGACAAAGCCATGACCCTTTCTCCTTCTGTATAAACGGCTATCGTGCCGCGTTTTATTCGTCACCAAATTGTTCCAGGATATTCCCCATCGTGACCGGAAGGTACGTGATGACCTGCTGATCGTGTCTCGCGTCTTGTCAATCGTTGCGCGGCTTACCCCGCGCGCGCCTTTCCAGAGAACCGTTTCCCGGCTAATAGCCTTCACTCAGGCTCGCTGCCTGATGCAAACCATCGCGTTACTTTTTTCACGTGAAGCAACGCTTGGTAACGAGGTTTGTTGTCTGCTTCCAACGGCTCTCGCAAAACACTGCTGTTTAATGGTGCCCGTCTAACCGACGCACGGCGACGTCGATTAGTACGCGCAGCGATGCACGTTTATCTGACGAGACACGCGGAGTTCGTGGCCTTTGGTATTGGGCAAGCAGACCGCGTTGCTCAATCGTATTTTCGGAGAATTGAAATGAAGAAATCCCTTCTTGCTCTCGGTGTCATGGGCACCTTCGCCGGAGCCGCACACGCTCAGAACAGCGTGACCCTCTATGGCCTGATCGACGCAGGCATCACCTATACAAACAACCAGAGCGGATCCAAGAACGTTCAGGCAACCAGCGGCCAGGTTAATGGCAGCCGATGGGGCCTGCGTGGCTCCGAAGACCTGGGCGGCGGTCTCAAGGCCATCTTCACGTTGGAAAATGGCTTTAATATCGACACCGGCAAGTTCGGCCAGAACGGCGCTGAGTTCGGCCGTCAGGCGTTTGTCGGTTTGTCGAGTAACCAGTACGGCGCGGTCACCCTTGGCCGGCAGTACGACTCGGTTGTCGACTATCTCGGCCCGCTCGCGCTGACGGGTACGCAGTTCGGCGGTACGCAGGCGGCTCACCCGTTTGACAACGACAACCTCGATAACTCCTTCCGCATCAACAACTCGGTCAAGTACCAGAGCGTCAACTATGGCGGTCTCAAGGTCGGCGGCCTGTATGGCTTCTCGAACGCTGCGGGTGGTTTCGCCGACAATCGTGCGTACAGCCTTGGCACATCGTATAACTACGGTCCTTTGAATGTTGCCGCCAGCTATATGCAGCTCAACAGCGCGGGCTCGACGCTTAACTCGTCCGGTGCGGTGACCTCCGACGCTACGTTCTTGGCGGGCCGTCAACGCACCTATGGCGCGGGTGTCAGCTATGCATTCGGCGCGGCAAACGTCGGTTTCGTGTTCTCGCAGACGCATCTGGACAATGCGACGGGCATCGGTGCGTCGGCTTCGGGTACAACCAATGGCCTCACGCTGACGAACGGCAGCGCGCGGTTCACGAACTATGAAGTGAACGGCCGCTACAACTTCACGCCGGCATGGACCTTGTCGGGCGCTTATACGTTCACGGACGCAAAGCTTGACGGCGTCAGCCCGAAATACAATCAGGTGACACTGCAGACGGCATATGCATTGTCCAAGCGCACCGACGTTTATCTTCAAGGCGTGTATCAGCACGTGAGCGGTACGGGTGATTCGGGCCTGACCGCCGACATCAACGGCTTGACCGCGTCTTCCACCAATAGCCAGGTCGCTGCAACGATCGGTCTGCGTCACCGCTTCTAAGCGAATGAATGCGGCCTTTGATATCGTGAGTCGGAAGGCCGGGACTTAGCGCCTAAGCTCGGTGATAGGCCTACTGAGCAGGTTTGATGAGCCGGGGAAGTTCTCCCGGCTTTTTTATTTCCAGTCCGCATTTAGTCGAAGACGGGACGAAAGAAGCTACGCTCGTAGCTGACAATGCACCGCGTTTCTTCCGCGTATTTGAATGCTGCCTGGCATTCCGGATCGCCCTGTGATTGTTGACGGTAGCTTTCATAAGCCGACAAACTCGGAAATGAAAACAACGCCAGCGCGACATTGTTAGCGCCTTCCGACGGCAAGAAATAACCATGATGCTGACCCCCGAATTTCTCGACTAGCGGGATCCACATCTTGCCGTAGGCTTCGAATTCCTTGAGTCTGGACGGTTCGATAATGTAGCGAAGGTAGCAGGTAATCATGGTGTGTCCTTTAGGGAGGGGCTTGATCGGATAATATCGCGGTTGGCCGGTGGACTTGCACTAACCGCCTGGACAAGCCGCCCAGGTAAGCTATAGACGTAAACGCCGGATCGATCGGCGCTGCTCCAGCGTCAATGTCAACTATCGCGCATCGCAAAGGCGGTGGCGCCATACAACCGGGATTTCCGATGAGCAACAGTTCGTTGCCTGCACCTTCTGCCGCGCGCTGGCTGCCTTACATAGTCGCGGGAACATTCTTCATGGAGTATCTGGACACCACCGTCATTGCGACCGCCTTGCCGCAGATGGCCCGTTCGTTCGGTGTCGGCCCGAATGCGCTGAGCATTGGGATGACGGCCTACATGCTCGCGCTGGCGATCTTCATTCCGGTTAGCGGCCGGGTGGCCGACCGCGTTGGTTCGCGTACGGTGTTCTTTAGCGCGATCGTCGTATTCGTGATTGCTTCGGTGTTGTGCGGCTTGTCGAACTCGGTCGCGGAGTTCACGGCGGCGCGTTTGCTGCAGGGTGCGGGCGGCGCGATGATGGTGCCGGTGGGGCGTCTTATCGTGGTCCGCAGTACGGAGAAAAGCCGCCTCATGCAGGCTATTTCTACTATCACCTGGCCCGCGATTGCGGCCCCGGTCGTCGGGCCGCCTATCGGCGGTTTCATCACTACGTACGCGTCGTGGCGGTGGATTTTCCTTTTGAACGTGCCCTTCGGAATTTGCGCGCTGATCGCCGTCGCCATGCTTGTTCCGAACTTGCGCGGCGCTGAGCGCAAGCCACTCGATGTGATTGGTCTCGTGCTGAGCGGCGCTTCCCTGACTGCGATTCTGTATGGCGCCGAACTGGCCAGCCAGCCCAACAGCAATCCATGGATTGCCGGGGGCGTAGTTCTTGCCGGCCTCGCGATCGGCTTCGCTGCGGTTCGCTACGCGGCTGGTCACACGCATCCGTTGATCGATTTTTCGACACTGAAGATTCCGACGTATTCGGTGACGGTCCTAACCGGTTCCCTAACGCGTATTGGCATTGGCGCCGTGCCGTATTTAATGCCGCTCCTGTTCCAGATCGGCTTCGGTCTTTCCGCTTTCAAGTCAGGCCTTTTGTTACTTGCCAGCGCCCTTGGAAACCTCGGCATGAAAGCGCTGACCACGCGCATTCTGCGGCGCTTTGGCTTCAGGTACGTCTCGATAGTCGCCGTGGCCACTGCCGGAATATTCACGATCATATGCGGCCTGCTTACGCCTCTTTCGCCGCTGGCATGGGTGTTGATCGTGGTCTTCGTTTATGGTGTGGCGCGGTCGATGCAGTTTTCCTTGCTCGCGACACTCGCTTACGCGGACGTGGGCTCCCCGCAGATGAGTGCCGCGAGCACGTTATGGAGTGCGGCCGCACAGATGACAATAGGGCTCGGCATCGCCTATGGCGCTGTGGCCTTGCGGGCTGCCGCGCTTATCAACGGTGAGACGGCGAGTGCAGAAGGTATGCATTTCTCACTCGACGACTTCCGGCTCGCGTTCCTGTTCGCCGGCTTGCTGACGCTGCTGTCCGTCTGGGGTTACTTCAAGGTTGCTCGGGATGCCGGTCAGAGCGTAGGCGGTGGATCGATGCGGCAGAACGCATCGCAGTAGCCTGTTAAGCCCGATTTACAGCGAAGAGTGATCTCAGGCATGACTACCGAAATCGATGCACCCGCCTGGCTGTCTTTGGCCTTCGCCGAGCGTGGTGTCCGGCCCTTCGGGCCGGGCGAAAGTAATCCGCGTATTGTCGAATATAACGGCCACACCAACCTGGCCGGCTACGACGACAAGATCTCGTGGTGCTCGTCGTTCCTGAACTGGTGCTTCGCGAACACCGGCCACCGTGGCACGGGATCGGCCCTTGCACGTTCCTGGCTCGAGTGGGGACGAGCCCTCGAAGCGCCGGTTTACGGGTGCATCGTCGTATTGTTTCGAGACGATCCTGCTAGCTGGAAGGGACATGTCAGCTTTTATCTTCGCCATGACGCTGAAGCCATTTACCTGTTCGGTGGCAATCAGCTTGGAGAAGTCCGCGAAAAAGCCTATCCGCTAACCTCGGTGCTGGGTTACCGCTGGCCTGAGTCAATCTGATATTTTCTGCGCGGCCAGCATTTTTGATGCGTGCATGACTCGGCTTTACACTCACGCGGGATCGTGGCAGCACACGCAAATCTTGTTTCCGTCCGGGTCGCGAAAGTACGCCCCGTAGTAATGCGGGTGATACTCGGGCCGCAAACCGGGTGGGCCGTCGCACTGGCCTCCGTTCGCCAGCGCCTTTGCATGACAGCGATCGACGGTGTCACGATCGGGTGCAAGAAGGGCGACCATCTGTCCGTTGCCGGGGGGGGCAGTGTTCCCATCGAACGGGGTCCCGATCAGGAACAGGGGGCGTGGCGCATTGGCTGCGACCCAGCCAGCCCAAGGCCTGTCCTCTTCACGGAACTTTAATTGCAGTCGCAAAGCTTCCATGATCGGTGAGTAGAAACGCAAGGCGCGATCAAAGTCGGTAACCCCTATAAAGACGTGTGAAAACATCTGGCCATTCCTTCGTTAAGCGATGAGTAAGCAGTAAGTAAACGCAGCGCCATCATGATGAAGCCGGTGCAGGGCGTTTGCAATCCGTGAGATGCGTTCCATCGAGCGTGGTTTGCCGCCGCAGCCGTTATCAATCAAGCCGAACCTGTTCAAGCGCCGGCCGGCCTCGTTGCACGCACGAGAAAAGCTTCCACGCAGCCAAACATCACGAGCGGCGCGATAGCACCAGCAGGTCCCGCAATCTCATAGCCGATCCTCGCGCAGACATAAAGGAGGACAAGCATGCTTTGCATCATGCCGGGAGCGCCAATGGCGCGATGCTGCGACCCATAATGGTATCCAATCCAGAAAGCGAAACGCGTAGCTATCCACACCGCGGTGGTCGCGGCAACTGCGCGCATCGAGCGTCCGTCGGAACAGTAGAAGGCCAGCGCGAACAGACCGGGGACAAACAGGACAAGTTGTTCGAGCGTGTGCTGGAGATAGCGAAGGTTGATCGTCATTCGACGCGTTTCATAACCCGACAACGGATCGATGGCGGGCGAGCGCAAGCGTTCATGCGCGACTGCTTCAATGCCCGAGAGGAAGCAGAAAAGGATCGCGATGCAGCAGCATTTGAGAGCAAACATCAGGCGGGCGAGCGTATCTTCCATGCCGCTAAGCGGCGGCAGGAAATAGTAGACGCCGAGCCACAAAGCGATAGTGACGGGAAACGCGATCGCTATCTCCACAAACAAGGTCGATTGGTGCCGGCGAATATCACCCGCGCCTATTCCAAGGGCTTTCTTCATGGTTGCCTCCCTAAGGCCCAAGCCGGCCCGCTGAAGTTAGCATAGGGCCTTTTGAAGGCGCGTCAACGCGGCAGAACCCGCGGTCGAGGGCTGTTGGCGAGACGCACAAGACGCTCGAGTTTCGAGGCCAAGCCGTTTCCTGGCGTACCTATTCAGACGGCAATCCGTCGCTTCAAGCCAGGTTTTCGCTGCGCCGGCTTGCGCACGCCGGCAGCCAGGTCCGCCACGTCGACGCATTGACCCTCGGCCCATGTGTCTCGAAGTGTGGAACGCAAAGCGCGAAGGTCGTCACGTTGCGACCGCAGCGTAGCCATCATTTGCTCGATTTCATTGAGGCGCGTATCCAGTCGATCCAGCAATTCCGCTTGCGGAAAGCCCTTGTTATTCGCAAAGACACTTCGCATGGCGTCGAGAGAAAAGCCCAGGTTTTGCGCCATTTGAATGACGAGAAGCCGTTCTAACACGACCTCCGAATAGACCCGATAACCATTGGCGCCGCGCTCGACGGGCGGCAGCAAACCGCTTTGTTCGTAGAAGCGGATAGCCGAAGGCGCCATGGCGGTTTTGGCCGCTAGTTCACCGATCTTCATTTCGCTTGACCTTCAAGTTAACTTGAAACTTAGTATAAGGACTTTCCATTGCCGGCTACGCGTAACGATGACTTCTTCCCTATTTTCCCCACTGGATCTGCCCAACGGAACCCGCGTGCCGAATCGTCTCGCCAAGGCCGCCATGGAAGAAAACATGGCCGGTCCAGGGCAGTTGCCAGGCGCTGCTCTCCAGGGGCTCTATCGGGCCTGGGGCACCGGCGGCGCGGGGCTGATCATTACGGGCAACGTTATGGTCGATGGACGTGCATTGACCGGACCCGGTGGTGTCGTGCTCGAGGCGGACACGCCGCTTGGCGAATTTATCGAATGGGCTCGTGCGGCGCGTCAGGGAGGCGCGCAGGTCTGGATGCAAATAAATCATCCCGGGAGGCAGGTTCGCGCTGCAATGCGCGGCAAGGTCTGGGCACCGTCGGCAGTTGCGCTGGATCTCGGCAAACATAGCAAACTCTTCGGTCAACCAGAATCCATGTCGGAAGCTGACATCCACGAGACGATTGGCCGCTTTGCCGCGACGGCTCTCGCGGCAGAGCGGGCCGGTTTCTCTGGCGTCGAGATTCATGCCGCACACGGCTATCTGCTGTCGCAGTTTTTATCGCCGCTCACCAACCGTCGCGACGACGCGTGGGGCGGCAGCCTCGCCAACCGTGCTCGTTTGTTGCTCGATATCGTGCGTGCAGTGCGAGCGTGCGTATCACCCGATTTTTGTGTGGAGGTGAAGCTCAACTCCGCAGATTTCCAGCGCGGAGGTTTCTCGGCGGAGGACGCGCGGCAAGTGATCCTGTGGTTGAACGAACTGCCTGTCGATCTTGTCGAGTTATCCGGCGGCAGCTACGAAAGCCCGGCGATGCAGGGCGAGGCCGCCGACGGCAGGACGCTGGCCCGCGAAGCCTATTTTCTCGAGTTCGCCAAAGAACTCGCGACTGTCGCCCGGATGCCGGTCATGACCACGGGTGGTATCCGCCGCCGGGCAGTGGCGGAACAGGTGGTGGCGAGCGGGGTTGCGATGGTGGGCATTGCAACAGCTTTTGCGCACGTTCCCGATTTGCCCAAGCGCTGGCTTTCGGACGAAGAATCAACGGTACAGGAACCGCAGGTGACATGGAAGGACCGGGCCTTGGCCGCGCTTGCCCGCATGGCAGTGATAAAACGCCGCTTACGGGCGCTCGGCGCAGGACACGCAGCGTACCACCAATACTCGCCGGTCCTGAGTCTGGTCATCGACCAATTGCGCATGCACAGGCTGACGCGGCGGTATAGACGCTGGCAGCAGCGTGGCTGAACTGGCAACGTCGATTCCTTGCGCCGCTCTCAATGAGCTCCACTACTCCCCGATAGATAAGTGATCCTGAGCATATCGGTTTGGAACGACGCGATAGACACATCGCCGGGCGCTAGGGTTTTGCTGACTCGTCGAATTGCGAAGACGGTGCTTGACCAGCAAGCCGATCTCGCTCGATCTCGCCGGATGGTGAACCGTGCCCATAGTCAACGCATGTTTGCGACGCCAAGCTAACAAACCTTTCGATTTCGGTTTGACCGCTACGATCTCAATGACGTAAAAAATATTACGCGGTCCAAGCGCTTTCGTTTTAGAGATGTAACACGGCATAAGCCTTAACCGAAGATCGACGGATGGTTTGTATCGTCCTTACAGATATTAATAAAGCGGCTTGAATGAGATGCGACGCGGGGCGAGCGGTGTTAGCAATCAAACTTCTCCATGCCAGGTAGCCTTTGCTTTCACAACTTGGCCTTCGATTCCCTGTAACAGTCGCACCATCGTTTGAAACCGAATGTATGTAATGTGAAATGTGTCATCCGCCGGTGCCAAGGCCGCGTTAGACAGGCGTGTCTCAGGTCGAAGCTTGACCTGACAAACTGAAAACTACCGGAGATTGCACCCATGAAGGTAAGCTTGCGCCGAACCCATGCAGCCGTACTTTCTGCCATTGCATTGTTAACAGTGGTTTCAATTCCCGGATGGGCTCAATCGGTCCCGTCACCGACAGCGCAAGCTGCAACGGCTGGTGACCCTCCAGGCCGCGTCGCACGTCTTAACTACTTAGACGGCAGCGTGACCATGGAACCCGCTGGTGCGACCGACTGGTCTTACGCTCAACTGAACCGTCCGCTCACGACCGGTGATCAACTATGGGTAGACAGTGGTGCGCGCGGCGAACTGCATGTTGGATCGACGGCTCTGCGGGTGGGTCAGCAGACGGCGTTGAGCATGGTCAATATCGACGACCGGAATTTGCAGTTGAAGGTAACGCAAGGCACGCTCTCAACGCGTGTCCGTACGTTGCCGGCCGGGCAGACCATCGAAATAGATACACCTAACGTCGCCATGCAGGCGTCGAGCCCGGGTGAATTTCGTGTTGATGTCGCGCCCGACGGCAATTCAACCACGGTGACGTTGCGCGCAGGCACGGCCACACTTTACGGCGACGGCGGTGCGGTGCAGATGACTGCAGGCCAGCAGATCACGTTCACTGGCGTGAATCTGCAGCAACAGGCCAGTGGATCGGCGCCCGGTCCCGATGGCTTCGACCAATGGGTAGTGAGTCGCGATCGTGCGGAAGATGCTTCGGCATCCGCACGATATGTGTCGCGGGAGATTCCCGGTTACGAGGATCTGGATGCGAACGGCACATGGCGCAGTGATCCGACGTACGGCGAGGTCTGGGTTCCGACTGTCGCGGTATCCGCGCAATGGGCACCGTATCGCGAGGGTCACTGGACGTGGATTGCGCCGTGGGGCTGGACCTGGATCGACGACGCTCCCTGGGGCTTCGCGCCTTTCCACTATGGTCGCTGGGCACATCTCGGCGATGCCTGGGCGTGGGTGCCGGGGCCGGTGGTGGTCGCGCAGCCGGTGTATGCACCGGCGCTGGTGGCATTCGTTGGTGGTGGAGGCGGTGGTTCGCACTGGGGTGTCGACCTGGCGATAGGCGGTGCCGTGGGCGCAGGGGTGGCGTGGTTTGCGCTGGGTCCGCATGAGCCGTGGCATCCGGGATCCGGTTATAGCCCAAGCTATTACAACCGGGTTAACAACGTGAACATCACGAATGTGCACAACACGACCATCGTCAACAACATCACGAACATACACAACACTTATATCAATCAGCGAGTGCCCGGCGCCATCACCGCCGTGCCCGCAAACACGTTCGTGCATGGCGAGCCGGTAGCACGGGCGTCGCACGTCCTGACGGCGCAGCAGATTGACCGGGCGCAGATCGGGGCGGGTACGCCTGGCATCGCGCCGGTACGCGGCAGCTTCACGGGCGGAATGCGACCCGCCAATGCCGGTGCGCCTGCGCTGGTCGCGCAACGGCAAGTCGTGGCTACCCGTGCGCCGGTTGTGCCTGCTGCATACCGGGACACGCTGGCACAACGCTTTGCCGGCAGCGGCGGTCGTATCGCAGGCGCCGGTGAGCCGATCGTGCGCACGACAGTACCTGCATCCTTCGTGCGTCCGTTGAACCACGGCGCGCCTGCGTCGCCGCAAGGCTATCGTCTGGTGAACAGAACGCAAGCGCGTCCGGTTCAAGTGCAAGGCGCGCCAGCTGGGAACGTTCAACCGAATGCGCCACGCGAGGAAGCGCACGCGCCGCAAGCTCCGCATACTGCTGAAGTCATGCAACAGCATGCGCCTTTAGCCGCTGAGAATGGCGCACAGCGTGCGCCTTTGGCCGCTCAAAATAGTGCGCCGCGTGCGCCGGCCGAAAACGTTAGCCACGAGCCCGCGGTACATGCTCCCCGTCCTGCCCAGAACGAGCCCCAAGATGTACGGCAAGAGCAACAAGCGCAACCGCCGCACGCGCCGAATGCCCAGCAACAGCATGCCGCGCGGCAAGCTGCGCCTCGTGGCGACGAACATCCGGTGCAGCACGCGCCTCCTGTCGCGCAGCCGGTATCGCATGTGGAAAGGCCTCAGCCTGCCCGTCCGCCGGTTCAGCAGGAAGCGCATCGGGCGGAGCCGCCGCATCCACGGCCGGAGGCTCATCCGCCCGCACAGAAGGAAGAGCATCCGAAGTGAGCCGGTAACGCTGCTATGGGGTTGGCCGTCGGTCTTGTTCGTCTCGGCGAGCATGATTGACGGCTTGCCGGAGAGTGCAGGTCGAGCCGGGGCGAGTGCTGATCGTGCCCCGCCTTATGCGTCGACGTTGGGTCGAGTACGTCATACCTGCGCAACTTTGTTCTGCTAGCTTCTAGTGCGCTTAGAGACGGTTAGCCTATAGCGTCGGGCGCAGGCATATGAGTGAATTCCTTAGTCGCTAAAGCCAACGGGTTTTTTGTCTACCCGCCAAGCGCTGCGATAATCCCGGACATCCTGGTAAGAAGCGATTGCACCAAGCCATCGCCATCGCCTGTCCTTGTCTTGCCGGACCTGGCACTAAACCCCACTTGCTATGCGAATAACGAGTCTTAACGGCGGAACCTAGTCTATGTCGAATGAACACGCCCCTCACGAGCATGCAGTTGAACATGCTGCGCATGCAGGCGATCCACTCTCACGATGGGTGGCCGTTTTTACCGCCATTCTTGCAGCTATATCGGGTCTTTTGCACTATGAGGAAGGGGTCCTGCAAACGAAGTCCTTGCTGTTCAAGAACGACGCCGTGCTGCTACAAAGCAAAACGAGTGACGAATGGAATCTTTATCAGGCGCAATCCAGCAAGGGACACCTGATGGAGCTCGCTGCCGAGTTGTCCGGTCCGGAAAAGCAGGCGTATTACCGCGACCAGATCGCCAAATACGAGCAGCGAAAGAAGGAGATCCAGGCCAAGGCGCACGATATGGAAAAGCAGGTGGAGGAAGCGAACCTGCAATCCGAGCGCAAAGAGCATCCGCAACACATGTTCGGTCAGGCGCTTGCGTTAATCAACGTGGCGATTTCGCTAGCGGCTATTACGTCGCTCACAAGCAGTCGCAAGCTGTTCGTGCTTGCGGGCTTGGCGGGCGTTGCGGGGATCGGCGTGTCGATTGCCGCGTTCTTGAATATCTGAACCGGTACGCCTGGTTCACCGCTTGGGCTAGGTCCCTGGGCACGCCACGGCGCGATGGTTCAGGTCCTGGTGCTCGACACTAAACGCCGCATTGATCTTGTCCGTACTTTGCGTGAGGCGCAGCACATAGATGCTGTCGTAATCCGCACTTGCCCAATTAGGTATGCTTGCCGGATCGCCGCCGGCGTCGCCAACGATCTGGCGGGCGAGTGCCTCAATGATCTTGTGCTCCCAGGCGACAACGACCAGGCTGCTTTTGTATTGAGGCGCCAGCAAGGTCGTGCGCAGATCGTCGGTTTTGGAAAAACCAATCGATGCGTTCACGGGCAGACCAAAGTAAATAGCGGTCGGCTCGATTGTCGCTAACGGGCGAACATAGTCGTACTTCGTGCCGTTATCGTTCTTTTGCTTAGCCGGATCGGGCGCGAAGATAAAGTCTGGTTTTCCGTACTTGCTCTTAATGACCTGGGGCAAAGCAAGCGCGCGATTCAGACCTTGGCAACTCAGTTGACCGAGCCCGGTAGAAGGTTTTTCCCCGTGTCGAACCATGACGATTGTCTCGACGGTGTCGGCAGCGGCGTATGCCGGTATTGACCCGAGCGTCGTAATGGCGAGCATTAGCGATAGACCCCTGAACTGCGGGCGGCTGCAATTTTTCATGAACGGTCCAGCCATGTGGCGTGTGAGCCGCGATTCTAGCAATTCTAGGCCCGGCGTCCCTTAAGTGAGGCCAAGCGGACCGTGAGTTATTGCAAAGCAAGCCGCGCTATCTTCCCCCGGCTTGGCCCGAAGGCTTGGTCTGTACCCAATCCCTCGCACGTGGCGAGGGGCACAACCGGTCACCGCTTCACTGCCAGATAAGCACGGCTCAGGGCCGGCCGGCTATGTACCCACAATCGCGATGCAAGCCACGACGGCGGCCGGTTACGCACTTCCAGCCGATAAATCGAACATTCGCTGGCTTGCTCCTGCCCGCGAACATTCGGACCCATCTCGCACGTGTAGAAGTGCCGAAAACCCGTTTCGCGAGCGACTCGCCGGTAGTCGTCGTCGTAGTAACCTTGAGGCCAGCAAAGATGGTCGGAGGCCTCGCCCAAACGCGTTTCGAGCGCCGCACGTGCAGTGAGCAGGTCACGTTTCAACGACGCACATTTCTCTTCGCGGTTGGGCGCGACTTTATCCCAGCGCACGTGGCTATGCGTGTGGCTATGAAACTCGAACGTGCCCGCGTGACGCATGGCATCGATCTCGGACCATCGCAGGATTGCGCGATCAGCTTCCCCGTTCTCGATAGCCCGTTCGCCTTCGTGATGATCCAGCAACTCAGGAAGTTCATCGCCTGAGTGCGCGTGAGCGCGTGGCGCTCCATCGCCGGGCCAGCTCGTGACCAGAAAGCACAAGGCGGAAAAACCGTGCTGCTGCAGCACCGGATGGGCATGGACCCAGTTGTCGAGATAACCGTCGTCAAAGGTCAGGACCACGGACTTCGCTGGCAACGATGCCCCGGCCAGATACGCGCTCAATTGCTTGGCGCCTACTGTCCGATAACCCGCTTGAGCGAGATAGGCCATCTGAGCCGCAAAGTGATCGGGCGAGACTGTGATCATTCCCGGCGAGGTGCTGATGTGGTGATACATCAGCACAGGAACCGCATTCGCTTGCCGTCTCACGCCTGAGGCCGCCGTTCGCTAATGCCGCGCCGGTAGAAGTCGATGGTTTCGTCGGCCATGCCGTCGATCGTGAAACTGGCATCGGTCAGCAGGCGTCCCGCCGCGCCGAGCTGCGCGCGCAGTCTCGGGTTATCGATCAGGCGGCCAATGGCCGCTCGCAACGCCTCTATGTCATGCGGCGGCACGAGCAGGCCGTTCACGTTGTGCGTAATCAGTTCAGGCACGCCGTCGACGTCCGTGCCGATGACCGGCAAGCCTGCCGCCATCGCTTCAATATAGGACTGACCCAATGCTTCCTGATGCGTCGGCAGCACGAAGAAATCGCAGCCCCGCAGCACGTTCGGTATGTCCGTGCGAAAGCCCAGCAAATGGATACGCTTGCCAAGCCCGAATCCGTCGACGATGTTCTTGATCTTGTCGAACCACGGCCCGTCGCCCGCCATCACGACATGCAGGTTCGGACGTTCTGCGAGCATGGGCCGGACTGCATCGATCAGATCCTCATGGCCCTTCTTATCGCGCACGATGGCAACCATGCCCGCGATGATAGCGTCGGCACCGAGCCCGAGTTCCGTACGCAAGGTGGAATGCGAAAGGGCTTCGGGTTTGACGATACCGTCGTAGATCGTTTCGACGCGACTCTTCGATACGCCCGCTGAAATCAGGTATTCCCGCACGTGGCGACTCACCGCAATGACGCGATGCGGAATCCACGTATAGGTGGCAAGCGAGCTGATGGGCAAGGCGAGGTGCCGCGTGCGGACCACCAGCGGCGTGCCGGCGAGCCGGCCGGCGGTTCCCGCAACGATGCTGTCGTGGCCGCTATGCGTGTTGAGCACGTCGAATTTGCGGCGCGACAGCAATGCCTTGACGGCCAGCATGGACGAGACGTCTGCTCCGCCTTTCATGCGCGCGTGGTGAACGGTGAAACCTTCCTCCTCGGCGCGCATGCCGAGCCGGGCGTCCTCAGGGCAGACGACTTCCACGGCGTGGCCACGGGAGCGCAATACGATCATCTCCTTGAGCGTCCGGTGTTCCTGGCCGCCCCAGCCCCTGGAGGACTCGCTATGCAGTATTCGTAATGCTTTCATCTGTTCACTACCTTCCGGCAGCCCGTAAACGTTCTGTAGTGGACGTAATATATAGTAATAATCCGCGTAAATCGTGGGCGAATTGAAAAAACGTCCGCGTGAACCTTACGGATGCAAGAGAGTTTCGGCGCGTTAGCCGAAACGTTGAACGCTGTCGGTTCAGCGCCGCGGCTGTCGATTTATTCCCTGTTAAATTGCAAACGTTTGCGAGGCGATCGGAAGAGTTTTTTTGATGTCATCTCGATCGAGAGAACCTGAAAGCCATTGACAACCGGTCGTCACATTCCTTCGGACTAAGAACGGAATGTCTTTTCGTTGCAACGCATGGGAAAGGTCGGGTAAGGAGTGTGTCAGGCGAACCGGTAGGGGAGAACTTCAGTGGCGACCTGAATCGCGCGAATCCGCGCGTCAAAGGATACGAATTTCGGTGTGCGGATACATATGCATGGAGTATGGCAGTCGACGATAGAATATATTTTACATTCCACTCGGCGCTTTGTACTCTCTGCCCGTTTCCAGTTCATCAAGTCGCTACGCCAGGCAAAGTCACACGGGCTTCTTAGCCTTTCAGGAGCGTTGAATGTTTCTACACCGGCCGCGTTGGTTTCGGTTGTGCTTGTCGTTTGCGGTCATCTGCTGTCTCGCAGGCTCCCCTGTTTTTGGACGGGAAATTGCGCTGCATCACTCCTCGGCTGATGATGGCCTCGTAGAAGATCTGCCTTTGCAAGGCGGAGGTTTCCAGCGCGTTTTGTATTCCCCTGCCAGGCACGACACAAAAGGCATCATCGTCATGTTCCCGGGGGGCACCGGAGAGATCGACATTGAGAAGAGCGGACACGTCAAAAACGCGAAGAATTTTGTGGTGCGCTCGGACGATCTTTGGCGTGAACGAGGTTATGGCATCGTTCTGGTTGATGCTCTCGCACATCAGTCCATGCGAGGGCAGCGCAGTAGCGCTGCGTACGCAGAGCTAACGAAAAGGATTATTGAGTTTGCGCACAGGCAGGCGAATGTCCCGGTATGGGTACTCGGTACAAGTCAAGGGTCTATTGCCGCCATGAGCGCTGCGTCACACGCAGGAGGAACGCAGCTTGCCGGCCTGATCCTGACCGAGTCCGTGTCCATTCTCGGTGGATCTCACGAAACGGTTTTCGATGCGCATCCTGAAGATGTGCGCGTTCCTTCGCTTGTTGTCGCGAACATAGATGCTCGTTGCAAGGTTGCACCGCCTTCGATGGCTCAGTCAATCGCGCAAGCTATTCGCCACGCGCCAACTACAGTCTTGACCGTCAGCGGCGGCGAGCAACGTTCCCGGGATGACTGTGCCTCCTTATCTGCGCACGGCTACTATGGAATAGAAGAAAAGGTCGTCGATAACATCGTCGACTGGATGCAGAAAACGCAAAACCGGCCGTGATTTGAAGGGGTATCGGTAACGAGCACGGCGTTCGTTAATCGGTATGCTCGCCCGAGCGGAGGACGCGGCGCGCGGCCACCCTCAAGGCTGCAGGTTGGCTCTAAACAGGGAAGGTCTATTGTCTGGCGTTGAATTAAGATTGAGGCCCTTACGAGCAAACTTGCAGCCAATGATCCCCGACGCTTCCAGTTTTATCCAACCAACGCTAACAGGTTCCACTATCGAACTTCGCCCCCTGGACCAAGCTCATCAAGAGGCTCTGGTCGAGGCTGCGGCAGACGGTGAATTGTGGAATATGAAGGTGACGGTCGTGCCCGACCCCGAGACGGTCGGGCAGTACATTGCTACTGCGCTGGCAGGACAGCAGGCCGGAACAGTGATGCCGTTCGTTGTTGTCAAGCGTGAGACTGGGCAGATTGTTGGCAGCACCCGGTTCTGGAAAATTGATCGCGCTAATAGAAAGCTTGAAATCGGTCACTCGTGGCTCAGCGCCGCGGTGCAACGGTCGGGTGTCAATACTGAGGCGAAGTACCTTCTTTTGACTTACGCGTTCGAATCCATGAACGCCGTACGCGTTCAATTCACCACAGACGAACTAAACGAAAAGTCGAGAGCGGCGATCTTGCGCATTGGCGCGAAGCAGGAGGGAATCGTCCGGCACGAGCGCATCATGCCCGACGGCCGCAAGCGCAATTCGGTCCGGTTCAGCATCATCGATTCCGAGTGGCCAGAGATAAAGACATTGCTGCAGCAGAAGATGAGAGCACGATAAGCCGGCCGGCAAACGACCGCTTGCGCAACGCAGCAAAACGCCTTTTGTTTCATTTTAAAGTCTTCTTCCAATAATAGTTATTTGAAAGAAAATAGTAAGAATTCTCTCGTACACAGATTAAGTGACCGCATTAATCAGTTCTAAAAAATTAGTCAGACAAAATAAGTCGGTTATATTTACCAATAATATTAACAAAAGGTAACATCATACAATTCCGATTGGTTAAGCAATGAATTATTCGTTTTCGCGCGGCAATTGGAGGCAGAAATTCCGAATATTGACGTCTTCTGGGATAAGAAGCTTTCGTCACATATCGTGTGAGGAACTATTACTTATTTCTAAGTCTTTTCCAACGTTACATGAATGAAACGTTTTTTTGCGAATATAATTCGTCCATCAAAGCACTCTGTAACTAATACCAGTCCGTCGCGAGACTTCTTCTGCATCGGGAACATTTGCGGAACGTGAAATGGACCATTGGTTCGAGGCGGTTGTTCTGCGCGAACACTTCGCTGGCTGTTATGGCGACGCAGCATTGAGGCAGCCTGCTTTGCGTAATCGGCCGAGGCTCGGATAAGTATCAAGGTTGCCTTGATCGACCAGGGCTCTGCCTGCTTTTGTGTACATGAAAGTGATTTACTTATCATATAAATAGGTGTGCAAACTACTGGCATGAAATGAACGATCGCTGCATTCCTGGCAATGCGGCGCGCGGCCGTTGACAACCGTCCCGTGAAGGTTTCATGAAACCTCTGGGCGTCGGGTGATCGCGCTTGCGGCCCGGCTGTAGTCGTGCGCGTGACAGCAGGACGTTTTCGCCTGGCCGGATTTCGAGCAAGCGTCTCAGCGCGGTAAGTCCCATGGATTTGTCTTCGTGACCGCAGCACGTCAGGCGGTATGAATTCGACGTTAATTAGGATGACAGATTATATGAAGAGTTGTTTCCTGTAATTTAGCCGGTTCTCCATACACGAGAGTCTTGGCTATCTGGGAACCCGCGGAGTCAAAGGCACGTTCGGCATTTGCATGTCGAAGGGCGCCGTTCCTGCAGCACGATAGCAATCAGCACCATCCCCGGGTCAAATCTCTCTGCTCTACAAAAAGCGCGAACTCGGGACGACTTCGGTCGATCTTGATGATCCTCGGGGAAAACACTTGTATCAGCACACACGGACGATGATGAAACATTTAAGACTACTTCCGATTTCGGTTGCAACGATGCTCGCTGTCTTCGGCGTCGGTAATGCCCAGGCGCAAAGCAGCACTATCACTGTCAGCGGCGTGAAATACACGTTCTGTGGGAGTGAGAACGACAACTGTACGTTTTCCGGCAAGGGATCCGTGGTGTTCGGCTCGGTTCCCCCCAACTCGCCGACCACCATGCTGACGAGCCCGCGCAGCTTCACGAACGGGGTCGGCTGTTATGTAGGCGCTGTCTCGCAGACCGATCCGGCATTCGGTTACGGAAAATCGTGCTGGGTCAGCCTGGCATCCACCACCAAGCCGGTGACGACGACACCGACCACAACGACACCGACCACAACGACGCCGACCACAACGACGCCGACCACGACGACGCCGACCACGACGACGCCGACCACGACGACGCCGACCACGACGACACCGACCACGACGACACCGACCACGACGACGCCGACCACGACGACGCCGACCACAACGACACCGACCACAACGACGCCGACAGCGGGCACCTCGGCCATCTCATGCGGCTCGCCGACACAAGCGTCAGGCGGCACGGCCAATGGATTGATCAGCGCCGACACGCTGACAACTGACGGGACTCGCATTTTTGCGAATAACACACCGTTCAAGGTAGCAGTCACGACCAACGCGCCGGGCGCAGACACTGTCATCTGGTCGGTTGCCGACGCGAACGGAGCGATAAAGACGCAGGGCAGCTTCGCCGTGAAGTCCGGTGTGCAGACCAGCACGATGTCGTGCACGTCGACATGGTCCGGCTACGGCGCAATCACTGCCACGTTGCAATCCAATGGCGGCACGTTGCCGAACATGGGCACGCGCCCAATGGGCATTGCAACGTTCGGCGTGTTGCCCAACCTTTCATCTGCGCTCGGCACGGTGACGTATGCGCACGAGGACCAGCATCGGTTCGGGATGCAGGGTTTCAACGGCAACATCGCCGCGTTGCACGCTCTGGGGATTTCCTGGACTATCGACGACCGCGAAGTGTCGGCCATGGAGCCGAATGGCCCCAACACCTATACACCGAGCGTGAGCGACCTGGACCCGTTCTACAAGAGCAATCCTGACCAGATGCGCATTGTGCGTCTTGACGGACTGCCGGCATGGGATTCGAAGACGGGTCAGTTCAACGACAGCTTCTATGCGCCGTCGAACATGAGTGAATTCCAGAACTTCATGGGTAGGGTCGGTACCGACACGAGCCTGATCCGTGCCGCCAATTATCCGAACCAGCAAAACAACTACTACCAGGTGACCTGGGAGCCAAGCAACGGATGGGCGGACAGCGCGGCGAATTTCGTCGCAATGTACAAGGCCGCTTATCAGGGCTTGCATTCGACCGATCCGAACGCCATCGTGATGGGCCCTGCCAATCCCTTCCCGGCCAATTGCACCACTGCTTGCTCGACGGGTTACCTGCAGACCTACGGCGCGCTCGGTTTGTGGAACTACATCGACGCGGTAGCGACGCACGGTTACTGGAATGCCGGTACTTATCCGGCCCATCCGCCTGAATTGCAGGACTCGGACCCAGACCCGGCGAACCAGGCCAACGCGCTCGACAACCAGTTGATTCAGTTGCGTGCCATGATGCAAGCTGGCAAGCCGAACATGAAGCTGTTCGCTACTGAGGCGGGTACCAGCTACGATCCGGGCGTCAACTACGGACCTACGTCGCCGTCGCAGAATCAGTTGTTTGCTCAAGCTGCCGTCGGCGTGCGCTCCCACATCATCATGATCGGTGGCGGTGCGCAGGTGACCACGCTCTTCTACGGTTCTGACTATCCCGGCGAGACTGGCTACGGCACGTTCTTCGACCTGAACGATGCTCAGGGTGCGTTCGGTGCATCGAACCTGTCACCGAAGCCTGAAGCACTCGCGTTTGCCACGATGACACGGGCGCTTGACGGCACCAATACGCTTGGCCGCGTAACGGGTACCCCCGCCGGAACATTCGCCTATGCGTTCCAGCAACTCGGTAACGGCAAGGTGGTGACGGCCGCGTGGACACACAGCAATGCGCAGTGGCCGGCATCGGGCGGGCTCTATAGCCAGACCTACTCGACCAGCTACTCGCTTCAGGTGGACACTGCCGGCGCATCGGGCAACGTGACGAAGATCGACGGTTACGGCAACGTCAGCACGCTTCCCTATACCAACGGGAAAGTAACGCTGACACTCACCGAGGTGCCGCAATACATCGTCTCGAGCAACGCGACGGTCGCCAAGGCCAACGCAACGGTGCCGGTCGGGTACACGGGTCAGTAACACTCTGGCTGCTTGACGCGCTGCTGATGGAAGCGGCGCGTCAACAAGACAACGAATGCCTCGCGGTCAAACGCGAGGCATTCGTTTATGTATTGCGTACGTTATATGTTGCCTCCACTATGCAAGCACGCTTTCGGCCGGCACGTAGTTATGACCGAGGGCACGCGCGACCGCCTTGTAAGTGACCTGTCCCTCGCACACGTTCAAGCCGGCCCGCAGATGGGGATCCTGGGACAGCGCACGTCGCCAGCCTTTATCCGCAATCGCCAAGGCATGACCGATAGTCGCGTTCGTGAGTGCGAACGTCGATGTTCGCGCAACCGCACCCGGCATGTTGGCAACGCAATAATGCACGACATTGTCCACGACGAAAGTCGGATCCGTATGTGTTGTGGGCCGCGACGTCGCGAAGCAGCCGCCCTGATCGATCGCGACATCGACAACAACGGCGCCCGGCTTCATGTGCGAAATCATGTCGCGGGTAACGAGCTTCGGCGCGGCGGCACCGGGGATGAGCACACCGCCAATTAGAAGATCGGCAGCGAGCGCCGAGTCTTCGATCGTCTGTACGTTCGAGCATAGCGTGGTGACGCGGTTGCCATAGACCAGATCCAGTGCGCGCAGACGCTCGAGGTTCTTGTCGATGATCGTGACACGCGCCCCCATGCCCACTGCTATTTGTAGCGCGTTCGTCCCGACTACGCCGGCCCCGATGATCACCACGTGTGCCGGCGCCACACCGGGAACACCGCCGAGCAGCAAGGCCATTCCTCCCTTCGATTTTTCCAGATGCGCCGCGCCGGCCTGGATCGACATGCGGCCCGCGACTTCGCTCATCGGCGCAAGCAAGGGCAAGCCACCGCCCGGGCCGGTGATCGTTTCATAAGCAATGCAGACCGCCTTGGAGTCGATCAAGGCTCGCGTCTGCGCCGGGTCCGGCGCCAAATGCAGGTACGTGTAGAGGATCTGGCCCGCGCGCAACATCGCGCATTCGGCGGGCTGCGGTTCCTTGACCTTGATGATCATCTCGGCGCCCGCAAAGACCTCTTGCGGCGTGTCGACCACAGTGGCGCCCGCAGCCTTGTAGGCATCGTCCGACAAACCGATCTCCGCGCCCGCCGCTGTCTGGACAATAACCTCATGCCCGTGAGACACCAGTTCGCGAACGCCCGCAGGCGTCAGCCCGACCCGATATTCGTGGTTCTTGATTTCTTTTGGCAGACCGATACGCATGATGGAACTCTCCTCGTGAAATGACCGCTTGCCAGCGTCCCCTGCCATCGATCGCCAAGCGAACTCTCACACCGGGACCTGCAGCGATAACCCGCCGCAGGAGATTGCGTGGGTTGTGTCGAGCTTTATGTCTTGCCGATGGCTGTGCGTAGCTCATTGTCTTCATCCGGAATCGCGGGCAGTGGATACATCGAGTGCTACTGCCGATTCAAGATACCGTCCAGTGTGATCGCAAACCGATGTCCTGGGACGATGAAAAAGACCGGGGTTTTCCATGAGATGAACGATGGCGTTTGTATATTGCAAAAGCATAGCTAACCATTGGCCGTGAGGCCTTCTCGCCCAAGGTTTTTGCTCGCGCCGGTGGACGGGTTTTTGGGGGGCTGCCGGGGTGGGTGGTGGTGGGTTGGTGCTTTCGGCCTTAGTGGTCTGCGTGAGTTAGCCGTATTTTTTATCACTGTTAGCCACTGTGCGTGGCGGCACGTCATTTCCAAAGCGACAAAGAAACGAAGCAA
>NZ_JALPRJ010000023.1 GCF_030464885.1 Caballeronia sp. SEWSISQ10-4 2
CGCCACGCACAGTGGCTAATAGTGATAAAAAATACTGCTAACTCACGCAGACCACCACGGCCGAAAGCACCACCCCGGCATCACCCCTGACCACTAAGGCCGAAAGCACCAACCCAGCCCCCCGACCAACATTCACACCCCCTTCCGGCTTTAGCTGCGAACCAAAACCAGAAGGGTTGCGTGTCCACAACGGCTATAACGCAGTTAAACCGCTCAACCTTGAGCCGCCGCTAGCACTGCGTTCAGCGTCTTGCTCGGACGCATCACGGATTCCAGCTTGTCGAAGTCAGGCTTGTAATAACCGCCGATGTCCGCCGCCTCTCCTTGCACAGCCGACAACTCGCCCACGATGGTCTGCTCATCCGCGGTCAGTTGCCTAGCCAGCGGTGCGAACTGCGCGGCCAAGGCTGCGTCGTCGGTTTGTGCCGCCAGTTCCTGGGCCCAGTACATCGCGAGGTAGAACTGGCTGCCGCGGTTATCCAGTTGCCCGGTCTTGGGCGACGGGTTCTTGTTGTTCTCGAGCAGTTGGCCGGTGGCTGCATCCAGCGTCTTTGCCAGGATCTTGGCGCGCGCATTGCCGGTCTTCAGCCCCAAGTCTTCCAGCGATACCGCCAGCGCCAGGAATTCACCCAGCGAGTCCCAGCGCAGATGGTTTTCTTCCACCAGCTGCTTGACGTGCTTCGGAGCCGAGCCGCCCGCGCCGGTTTCGTACATGCCGCCGCCGGCCATCAACGGGACGATGGACAGCATCTTGGCGCTGGTGCCCAGTTCCATGATCGGGAACAGGTCGGTCAGGTAGTCGCGCAGGATGTTGCCGGTCACCGAGATGGTGTCGAGGCCGCGGATGACGCGCTCCAGCGTGTAACGCATGGCGCGCACTTGCGACATGATCTGGATGTCCAGGCCGGCGGTGTCGTGATCCTTCAGGTAGGTCTCGACTTTCTTGATCACTTCGGCTTCGTGCGGACGGTACGGGTCCAGCCAGAAGATGGCCGGCATGCCGGAGTTCCGTGCACGCGTGACGGCCAGCTTGACCCAGTCGCGGATCGGCGCGTCCTTCACCTGGCACATGCGCCAGATATCGCCTTCTTCCACGGTCTGGGTAAGCAGGACTTCGCCGGTGGCGATGTCGACAATACGAGCCTCGCCTGCTTCCGGCACTTCGAAGGTCTTGTCGTGCGAGCCGTATTCTTCAGCCTGCTGCGCCATCAACCCGACGTTCGGCACCGTACCCATGGTGACCGGATCGAAGTTGCCATTGGTCTTGCAGAAGTTGATGATCTCCTGATAGATGCGGGCAAACGTGCTCTCCGGAATCACGGCCTTGGTGTCCTTCGGACGACCGTCGGCGCCCCACATCTTGCCGCCGATGCGGATCATGGCCGGCATCGATGCATCCACGATCACGTCGTTCGGTGCATGCAGGTTGGAGATGCCCTTGGCCGAATCCACCATCGCCAGTTCCGGGCGATGCTCATGGCACGCGTGCATGTCGCGGATGATTTCTTCGTGCTTGGAGGTGGGCAGGCTTTCGATCTTGTCGTACAGGTTGACCAGGCCGTTGTTGACGTTCACGCCGAGCTCGTCGAATAGCTTGCCGTGCTTCGCGAAGGCTTCCTTGTAGAAGATCTTCACGGCATGACCGAAAACGATGGGGTGCGAGACCTTCATCATCGTGGCCTTCACGTGCAGCGACAGCATTACGCCGGTCTTGCGCGCATCTTCCATCTGCTCTTCGTAGAAGTCGCACAGCGCCTTCTTGCTCATGAACATGCTGTCGATGATCTCGCCGTCGAGCAGCGACACCTTCGGTTTCAGCACGATGGTCTTGCCGCTCTTGGTGACCAGTTCCATCTTCACGTCACGCGCTTTGTCCACGGTCATGGACTTTTCACCGTGATAGAAGTCGCCGTGCTTCATGTGGGCCACGTGGGTACGCGAAGCCATGCTCCACTCGCCCATGCTATGCGGGTTCTTGCGGGCGTAGTTTTTGACGGCAGCCGGCGCGCGGCGGTCCGAGTTGCCTTCGCGCAGCACCGGGTTCACGGCGCTGCCCAGGCACTTGGAGTAACGCTGGCGGATCGCCTTCTCGGCGTCGGTCTTCGGTTCTTCGGGGAAATCCGGGACCTTGTAGCCCTTGCCCTGCAGTTCCTTGATCGCGCCGATCAACTGGTGCACGGAGGCGCTGATGTTGGGCAGCTTGATGATGTTGGTGTCCGGCAGCAGGGTCAGGCGACCGAGTTCGGCGAGGTTGTCGGGCACCCGTTGATCTTCGGTCAGGAATTCAGGGAACTCACCCAGGATGCGGCCAGCCACCGAGATGTCGCTCGTGGTGACGCGGATTCCGGCCGGCGCGGTGAACGTGCGGATGATGGGCAGGAAGGCGCTGGTCGCCAGCAGCGGAGCCTCGTCGGTGAGGGTGTAGATGATCGTGGGTTGCTCGGTACTCATCGCTTATCTCGAGAAAAAAAGGTGGGTGGGCGCCGCCGGCTGCGTCAAAAACCGGGGTTAACCATCGAATTTTGCCTGATTTTGCTTTCAAGAGGGCTGTGCTGGCCCGGCGATTCGCATCACAACGTGAAAAAAGCGGGGTTTTCACGCGCGCGAGGTGGGTGACGAGGTGGTCCTTCCCGCCCTTTAGTAGCTCGTAAATGTCTGGATTAAAAGACTAATTCGCTTGGGTGTTCGTTTGGCGGGTCGCTTGCGGGCAGCTTGCGACCCTAGGGCTGAAGGTGCGGCCATACAAAAGAAGTTTCCCGGAAAAAACACCACTGACCGAATCCATGGCGTGTGTGCGACGGCGTGTCTAGTCGTATCCTCAACTACGAGAATTTACGCGAGCGCTGCGTGAAAACTCATGCGAGACAAGGACTGGATGTATTGCTTTGATCAAAAGACCGGCATTCTTTGCCTTCATGTAAAACGATGCCTGACTGCCATCAAGCGCCACCTCGTCTCCGTCTAATTCGCCGGCGTTTGCTGCTCTGGCGGCAGCGTCAAGTTCGTCCTCCAGCTGGTGTAGTCGCGTCAAGTCACGGCTGCCGTACGTGACGACAACCACAACCTCGCTTCCATCAATGGGCATGGCTGCCCATCCTGGAACGGTATCACCGGCCAAAAGCAGAAACAGGACGCCTTGAATCAAAAGGATGCGCTTCATAAGATCGGTTACTCTCGCCGCCACCTGGTTTTCGAACATACCCGAGCACGATTGTCGATGATCCAAGCAGCGAGGTCGAATGGCTGAAAATGGCTGACCCTTGCTTGTCCGCGATCGGCGGCACGCGACCCGTCTGAGTCACTCAGGCGCGATCCACCTCGGTCCGTTTTCGAACCGGCTTCGACCGATCGTCGAGCAGAGCGTGAGACAGTCCGCGACCTTTAAAAGTAACGCTTTTTCTTCGCGTCCATAACGAAACCGGCAAGCCAGACTTCAGCCAATGAGATCGGCACCTGCCGTCAGGACAATCTTTCCAAAGTGTGTGCCGGAATCGATCAGCTCGTGAGCGCTGCGAGCGTCGACAAGCGCAAAGGTCTTGTAGACAACCGGCTTGATCTTGCCGCTCTCGATGTGCGGCCAGACCTGCCGCTCCAGTTCATTGATGATGGTCGCCTTGTCCGCGGATGTGCGCGATCGCAATGTCGAGCCCATATGCGTCAGACGTTTTGTCAACATCGGCAAGACGTTGAGATCCTTTGCCGGCCCCTTGATCACGCCCACCTGGAGGATCCGTCCGTCCATGGCTGCGGCGTCATAGTTTCTAGCCACGTAGTCGCCGGCAATGATGTCGAGGATCACGTCGACGCCTCTTCCATCGGTAAACCGCTTCGTTTCGGCGACGAAATCTTCCTCGCGGTAATCAATCGCGAGGTCTGCACCTAGCGCCAGACTGGCCTCCCGATGCGCCTGCGAGCCAACTGTCGTGATGATTTTCGCAGCGCCGAATGCCTTCGCCAACATGGTCGCCGTGGTACCGATACCTGACGCGCCGCCATGGATCAACACCGATTCGCCGGCAACCAGCTTGCCGCGCTGGAACAGGTTCAGCCATACCGTCATAAACGTTTCGGGCATGGCCCCCGCTTCCACCAACGTCAGGCCTTTGGGGACATGCATCGTGTTGCAGGCGTGCGCGACCGCATATTCTGCGTAGCCACCGCCGGGAATCAATGCACACACCAGTTCACCGATCCGGAATTGGGACACGTCGGCGCCAACGGCAACCACTTGGCCTGCTACTTCCAGCCCTGGAATGTTCGAAGCGCCGGGGGGCGGATCATACAGCCCTCTGCGCTGGAAAACGTCTGGGCCGTTCACGGCAGCCGCGTGGATGCGGATCAGAACCTGATCGGCGGCCGGCGTCGGCACCGGGCGCGTAGTCGGCACCAGGACCTCAGGACCGCCGGGCTGTTTGATCTCAATGGCCGTCATGGACGACGGCACACGATAAGTTGAAGCAGACATGGATGCCACTCCTTCTATAGATGAGGCTCGAATAATCCGGGCGGATCATTGAACGAGGAACTCTTGCGTTCAGTATAGGCATCGACATTGATGAATATGTGCAGCATTATTCACGCGATGAGATGCAAATTTGCATCAGGAGGGCGGCACGATGAACTGGGACGACGCGCGAGTGTTTATCGCGGTGGAGCGCGAAAAAACGCTCCGTGGAGCGGCCAGGACGCTTAATCTCGATCAGGCGACGGTCGGCAGACGGATTGCGGCGCTAGAGCACGCCCTACGTGCAACGCTCTTCCTGCGCACCTCTGAGGGTTACGCGTTGACCGCCGCAGGCGAGACCGCGCTGAGATCAGCGGAGAAAATGGAACACTCCGCACACGAACTTGTCAGACGAACTCAAGGCACGGATACACGGCTCGCGGGCGACGTAAGAGTCACCAGCACCGACTCGATCGCGCTCGACTTCCTGCTTCCCGCCATCGAGCGCCTGCATGCTGCGCATCCCGAAGTGCGCGTCCTGCTGGACACGTCGACGCGCATGCTGAATCTGGCAAAGCGTGAAGCGGATATCGCGGTCCGCTCAGTCAGGCCGGATAATCCCGATCTTGTCGCGCGGCGCCTGGCTCGCTGGCCCATGGCGCTCTTTGCATCGAAGGCATATCTTGAGCAGCACGGCAAGCCCGCCGCTGGCTCCGCATTCGCGGGCCACGATCTTGTCGTCTATCAGGGAAACTGGACCGGTAATCGATCACCGACTCTTGCTGGCGAACCGATACACGCGGGGCGCATCGTATCGACCTTCAATTCCAGCCTCATGCTGCGTACCGCGGTAAAGGCAGGCCTCGGCATCGGTGAGCTTCCGATACATCTGGCTGAACACGACGGCCTCGTGCTGATATGGCCGGAACCGGCACGTGGGGCGGTCTACGAAATCTGGCTCGTCACGCATCAAGACCTTCGGCATACCGCGCGAATCGCAGCAATGATTGACGGCATCGCCTCCGCGTTCGAAGATCACACAGCCCACACAAAATAGTCACGCACGACTTGGCTGCGGCTGCTGCGTGTCGCGTTGCACTCGTCTCTACAGAAGAAGCGGACTTATTCCAAACGACTGGTCCGGGCTCTGTGGGCAGGTCAGACGTTGCTTCGATTGACTAGCTGGCCTATTGCTCATTGACCGGTCCAGGAGATCTGGGGCGATTCAGCGGCCCCGATCGACCTGTTGATTGAAATCCGCGACCTAGCGGCGACGTAGGCGCATCAAGACGCTGGCGGCACCAGTCGTCATCAGCCTCATGGCCTCGGCCGCCATTGGGGCGTGCACATCAAGCACCGCTCGTATTTCCTCGAAGTCGGTTGTGAAGCGCAGCTTGTATTCGCACTGGCTGAACAACTGGGCACCCAGCGCGTAACGGAACGCCTCCTTCAGGACTTCGTCTACCTTGATGCCCGGTGTCGTCATCTGCCCTTGTGCGTCGTACTTCGCCTCCGTCTGCCAGAAGCCCAATGGGTCGACAAAGAGCATTGGGATGAAGTTCTCGGGCTTCCGCACGTAATAGTTGATCTCGACGTCCTGGAATATTTCACGCAGCGTCCCGCCGCCTCCCTTGGCGTACAGTATGCCGACGCGCCCATTGGCAATGAGCGTCTCCTCGCGAATACTGTTCTGGTAGTACTTGGCGTAGCTGCTCGCCAGCGGCGTGGTTGGCTCCTGACCGTATAGCCAAGTTGGAATCGCCAAGCTCTTGCCCATCTCGCCGTCCAGCAGCGCCCTAGCGCGAACGGCGCCCAGCAGCCAGGCGTGTGCGGCTGCAATCTGAGCCTCTTGCCGAGGCAAAATCTGTCCCGTCTTGGAATCTACCATCGAGCCGGAAGGGACGGAACCTCCGGAGGCCGCTAGTTCCTGGAGGGCCCGGTTGAAGGCTCCATCGGTCGAGTTGGCGAACGCTGCTCCTAGATGTCCGGCCTCCATTGCACCAGGCCCGCCGCCCGTGACGATAAAGTAGCCAGCCTGGGTAAGCTGGCGACTGAGCTTCGCGATGACCGGATAAGCGGCTTCGCTGCGGCTGATGTCGTGGCCACCCATGATGCCGACCACCTTGGGCGACGTGCTCGTGATGTACTGCTTCAGCGAGAACGACATCTCGGCGTCCCACTGAGCTTGGTCGCGAGCGTCTTCGAGCGTTGTCGGAGAGGCTCCGCCAGCGGCCACGAAGCACTGGAAGCGTTGGAAGTCCCAAGTCCGCACGAAGCTAGTGGGATCGGACTCCGAAAACCCAGCAAGAAGCTGGTCGCTTGTGAGAAGCTCTGCTGTCATCGCCGTCTCCTGTTGCAAACTTTGGGGCATCTGTCTTCGACAGTGGATCCTCAGCGACGACGAGCCTTCCACGCCGCCGTCCGGTCGCGGATGAAGTTGTCGATATCCGCCGCGGAACTGGCCGTCGTGATTCGAGGCCCTTCCTCGAAGTAGCCGTGTGCGTTGCGCAGCGGCAGGCTCGAAACTGCGTCGGCGTGCATCATCGAGATCTTCGAGATGGACGAGGTGTTCGGGTGTATCGCGGTTGAGGCAGGCGGAACGACGCCCGGAATGCGGTCTGCGGTATTGCGAGCCGCAGCGTTCAAGACGTCGCCCAAGCTCGCCGCGGCAGCGTCACGCTGGCTCAGCGGCTGTGTACCGAATCGGCCGTGGATGGTGCGTAGCACGGACGTGTGGTCGATGACCTTTCCTGCTGATGCTCGGAACACCGTTCCCGGTTGAATCCACGGGGAAACCAAGACCGCAGGGACACGCACGCCGAAGCGGTCAAAGCCGAAATTTTCGTCCGGAACCGTGCCGTCGCCAGGAGGTGTCGCCCCCCACGGCGGAGGCACATGGTCATAGTTACCGCCGTGCTCGTCGTAGGTGATGATGAACAGCGTGGCAGACCAGTTGGGTGAGGCAAGGAGTGTGTCATAGATCTCGCGAATCAACTGCTCGCCCTTTGACACGTCATAGTTGGGGTGTTGGCTGTTGCCGCTTGAATCCCAACTAGGTTCGAGGAATGTGTAGGCCGGCAGGGTACCGGCGCTCGCGCGGGCTTGGAAGTCCTGGAACTGCCCGAAATGCGTGTCGCTTGCCGCCCGCGTGTCGGAGAAGTCCATGCGGGTCTTGGGGTCGGCGTTGTAGCCGAAAACCGCCCAGTCTTGGCCCGCATCGGAGAGGTGACTGAAGATGCTTTTACAGGAGAAGCGCTTGGAGGTATCGTCAAGATGACCTTGCGATGTCCCTGCGAGTGCAAATGCGCGATTGGGCATGGTCATCGTAGGTACTGAAGCAAACCATTCGTCGCACACGGCGTAGTTGGCGGCGAGCCCGGAGAGAATGGGAAGTAGCTCAGGCGGATACATGCCCATGATGTGCTGCGGAAGCGTCCCGGGCAGCGAGTCTTTATAGTGGTGAGCGAGGTCGCTCGCGATGGCGGCCTTGAAGTTCAGCACGAACCCGTCGTTGGTCGGCACAGCGCCTTGCGCTGGTGGTACGGAGGAAGAAAACAGCTGCACGTTCGTGTTGTCGTAGCCCTCACCAGGGTCCGCGCCGGGCATGAAATACGGGTGCGGGTCGGTGCTCTGGATCTTGTAGACCTTGTGCTGCACGCCGCGCTCGTCCGGGTTGCTCTCATTGCCTGTCAGCCCATTGAACTGGTCGCCCCGAGGTGACACGTTCGTTGGGTGGTACAGGAACCCGAGCATCTGATCGAAGGAGCGGTTTTCCAGCATCAGGTGGACGATGTGGTCGATTTTGGGCAGTTGGTTGGGCATGAGAATTTCCGTGGGATACGAATCTCGCAAGCACACAGGCCTTAGCGCAGATCCCGGTTCTTCACCGAGTAGGTAACTTGGAAAATAGACAAACGATGCTATGGAAGATCGCCTGGAAGCAGCGACTGGTTGAGCACTGTGAGTCGCCAGCCGCTCCAGAAAGCTCGAGCATCCAGACTAGGTCGAAGCGATCGTCGGGCCAGTTCGGTACCGCCTCACCTCGTGAAACCAGCAGTCGCGCCATCGGTGGGATCCTCTTATGCTCCCCAGGCAATCAGCACCGCACTGGCCGTGCCGGTGGCCTGCTCAACCAGCTTTTACAATTCATCCTTGCGTCACCTATCGTCGGCGTCTTCGGTCCATGCCTGACCATCGCCGATCGAAGGACTAACGGATGGGCCTGTGAAAGAGGACTTCACCTTGCCGGGTACATTTGATTCAGCTAAACCTTTAGGAATTGACATTGCAGCCAAAGACGCTGCAAAGAACATTGCCCCAAAGCCGGGACACTATCAATTCGCACCAGATGGATCATCTGGATCGAAGACTGTAATATCTGTCCAGATATTAAGGAACGGAAAGTCGCCATACCACCAAAGCGTAAATTCGACGAAGCCGTCATGGGCTGCGATATTTCCAACGACGATTGGTTTGGCATCTCCGATGAATCTGTCAGGAACCGTCGCACTAAGCCGCCCTTCGGCTGCTGTCACCAATACAAATGAACTGTTCGTAATAATCGGCCAAAAAAATGTATAGCGGCTAAGTCGCGGTGCGCCGACCCACAAGTGCCGGAAATGCTGGGTAGCCATTATCGTGCCTCCCCGCAAGTAAAATGAGGATTCTCGCCGTCACGAGGCTGACGTATCAATAGCCTGCCATTCACCGGCAGTGCTATAAGATCAATCAAATAACTTCCGTCCTCTGCGCGCCAAGCAGTTCCAATCCGGTGCGCACCGGCTTCTCCCTGAACGGTTGGAAGGGGTTCTTTATGGTCAGGATGGGCAGCCTGAACCGTATTCCCGTGCGCTACCACAAGTACGAATACCGGCATCCATTCTGGATTACCAGCCATAGCAATCTCCCTTATCCGTTAGCCAACGATGAAGGCGCATCCACGCTAGCGCCATATTCTCGAGCCGCATTGATCGCCCGGCCCGGTCGCGGATATCGGCACCATATTGCCCGTCAGTGACGCCACACTTGTGCACCAGTAAAACCTAGTTCATAAGGATCTGCGAAGCAAGTTCTTTAAGAATGGATTAAAACGTCGTTTAGTTGAGCTGCTCGATGGCAGAAACAGAACGCTGGTGGCCGGGTTGGCCGCTAGGGAATGCGGGGACGAGGCATCCACCCCTTCCGTCCACTTCGTGGGTGCTGACAGCCAACCCTTGAACGAGGCCAAGAACCAGTGCGTCGTTCGCCTCGATCAGGGGCAGCGCGCTCGACCATTCGACTTCCTCGTAAGCCGACATTCGTGACAGGCTGGGTCTGCAGGTATTCGAACGGACCGCTCATCTTTTGCAATCGCATGTCCGGTAGTAGGGCGGAGCTGACGTCTGAACGCCCCATCGGCCCGACAAGCGAGTGACGCTTCATGGCCGCCCGCTGCCCTATGCATGAGGGGCCGTTTCCCGTGGCACATAAAGCGGTGATCTGCGGCAGGCGACCCGGATCGCCCAGCCATCGATACAAAAAGCAGACACGTGACGCACGTGATCAAATTGGAGTTGCTCCAATGCCGCTATCCATATGCGTATTTCAAGTACATGCAGCACCGATTGCCCGCGCGGCCTGTTAGCGTCCCGGGCTCACTCGCCTGGTGGCGAGCAAGCCTCAACCGCGGAGCGCCACAGTAGCCACAACGAGAGCCGAGAAGATCAGCGCCGGGGCGAGATGCCGGAACGGCTCCCGATTTCGTAGCAACGTGAAGAGCGCTCCAGTCATGATCGCACCGGCCAGCGTTAGGCCAAAAACTCTGGTTTGTTGTCCAAAAAGAAGTGCCGCAGACAACAGCTCAAGAGCGCCACAGAGCAATCGAAACCATGCCGGGTAACCCCAGCGTGCGAAGTCGCGCTTCACCGCGCCGCGTCCTGCGAGATTGACTGCCCCAGCAACCGCGAACAGAACCGCTACGATCATCGCGAGAATCGATTCGAAAGATGCAGTGTTTAACGCCATCGTCATGCTCCGTTGCTTTGCTGAAAGTGCTTCTGTACAGAGAGGTCCGCAATCAGGCCGGGGCCGTGGGGTTCCCACGCAAGAACCCGCCGGGCATGCTGGCCGCTTACTGTCTGGTCGAGCGCCAGTGCGTCAGCGAACGGTCCAAGCGATTTGCGAGCATCGTCGAGCGGCCAGGGTTCGACGCGGTCGGCTCCGACCGAGGCCCGAATCGCTTCACCCATTTCGGCAACGGCAACGGCATCTTCCGCGACCACGTTGAAGATCTGTCCCGCGACTCGACCGTCACCACTTGCCGCCCGCTCCACCGCGCTCAGATAGGCCGTGGCGAGATCATCGACGTGAACGGCAGGCCAGTGGTTGCGACCATCGCCGACGACCCTCACACTGCCGGTCTGACGGACCATGCCGGCAAGCATGCCGAAGACGCCGCCGCCGTAGCCGTGCACCATCGCCGGCCTGAGGATCACTGCAGCAATCGAGCGGCGTGCTGCTAGCGCCAGCACCTGTTGCTCCACTGCGGGCCGCCAGGCGATGAGTGGTGTCGGGTTCAGCGCCGATGCTTCAGTCGCGGGCTCCCCCTCCGTATTGCCGTAGACCCAGGTGCCCGACGTATAGACAAACGCCGCGCCCGGATGCAAATGCGAAAGCATCGCTACAGCCGCGGCCTCGTCAGCAGCAGCAGCGGCGGAAGCGTCGTTGGTCGACGCGGTGTGCACCACGCCATCAGCGGCACCGGCAGTCGCAGCGAAAGACTGTGGCTCGCGCAAGTCGCCGGAATGCAGTGTCACACCGAGACGTGCTAGCGCGCTGGCGGCCGCCGAGCTGTCCTCGCGCACCAGCGCCGTCACCTGATGTCCGAGGCTGATTGCCTTGCGCGCGACCGCTTGCCCGATGAAGCCAGTACCACCTGTAATGAACAGTTTCAAAGCGTTCTCCAATGATTGGCTGCGAAGTTGAAAAGTCATACGAACGAGACTAACCGGTCTCGTTTTGACGAATCTAAACGAGACTGCCCAGTCTTGTCAACTACTCGACGATCTGTTATTTATCTCGCATGGACACTTCTTCTCTCCCCGGCCTGAGCCCGCTGCAATGCCGCAAGCGGTTCGCCATCCTCGACGGCGCGAAAACCGTTTTTTTAAGCCAGGGTTTCGGCCTGGCAACGATGGACGATGTCGCCGCGGCCGCTGGCGTCGGCAAACAGACGGTCTACCGCCACTTCAAGTCGAAGGAGGCGCTCTTCGTTGGTCTGGTGAGCGCGATGTGCGCTCAGGTGGGCGCGCTGCTTGCCAGCGCTCAGGTGGGCGCGCTGCTTGCCAGCGCTCAGGGCGAGCAATCCGATGGCGCACCCGAAGTCGAGTTGCGCGAGTTGGGATGGTTGCTGGCACGAAGCCTTATTACGCTGGATAATCTGCGGCTTTACCGGGCCATCGTTGCTGAGGCCGAGCGTCTTCCGGAACTCGGCCAGGTGTTTTACGAAAATGGTGCAAAGGTCGTGCGTGCCTTCGCCGCAAAAATTCTGCGAAAGCGATTTGACGAATCGACTGCTGCATTGCGGGCAGCGACATTCGTTCAGTTGGTGCTAGGCGATGCGTATCTGGAACTGTCAATTGGCTACACGGTGCCCGATGTTGAAGCACGCTTTGCGCTGCAGATTGACGAGGCGGTAGCGGCTGCACTTCGCTAAGGAGCGCCGCATAAGATGTTGAGCCGCTGCATGCGGAACGCAACAGCGTGTAGCGCGGGAAGCAAGACACCGCGTGTCCGATTCCGAACGCAGTCGCGCACCGGTTTCCGTACGATCCAGGCGCGTTTCTAAAATTGTGAGTGTCGTTTTGTGGCCGGCTTCTGTCTGACGCGGTTTCCTCCGACCCGTTGCGGTCTAACCGACTCATCGAAGCGGACGTTCAAACTCAATCGAAATCCGCTACGACAAGCACACATACGGCTCACTGTCGCACCCAATGCTATCTGGCGTCGTGCTGCAAATATTTGTGGGCGAACGCGATCGCCATGCTGCCCTCGCCGACCGCTGAAGCGACGCGCTTGACCGGGCTCAATCTCACATCCCCACAGGCAAACACGCCAGGAACACTCGATTCGAGGAGGTAGGGATCCCGGCTATGGGACCAGCGTCCCGCCTTGACGACGTCGTCGCCTGTGAGAACATATCCGCGCACATCGCGTGCGATTTCCTCTGGCAACCACTCAGTCTCTGCATCGGCGCCAATGAACACGAACAATCCACCACAGTCGTGTCGACGCACCTCTGCGCTCAACCCATCGCGTACGTCGATCGCTGTCAGATGAGTATCGCCGTGCGCACCGACTACTTCCGATCGCAGTTGCACCCCTACGTTTGGCTTCCCACGAAGCTGCTCGACGAGGTAGCGAGACATGCTCTTCTCCAGCGAATCGCCTCGCAGGACAAGCGTAACCATGCGCGCATGATTGGCAAAGTACAACGCTGCCTGGCCGGCCGAGTTTCCACCACCGATCAGATAGACGTCGAGGCCATGAGTAGCGTTCGCTTCGCTGCGTGACGCGCCGTAGTAAATGCCTTTTCCGATAAACCGGTCGAAGCCGTCGATCGCGAGGCGGCGCCACGTGACGCCAGTCGCGAGAATGATCGTTCGCGCTCGGATGACGCCGCCTCCGTCGAGGTGAACGCTACGGCCGGAGACATCGATTCGAGCGACAGACCGTGTCACCAGAATCTCTGCACCGAGCCGCCTTGCCTGCTGCAGTGCACGGCTCGCCAGTTCGTCGCCCGACACGCCGTTGGGGAAGCCGAGGTAATTCTCAATACGCGAGGAGGTCCCGGCCTGCCCGCCTGGCGCTTCGCGCTCCAGCACCACAGTACGCAAGCCTTCCGACGCACCGTACACTGCCGCAGCGAGACCGGCCGGCCCGCCACCAATGATCATCGTGTCGTATTCGGCGAGGCGAGGCTGTGTCTGCAGACCCAGCAACTCCGCAAGCTCTCGTGTCGCAGGTCGGCTCAGCACCGTCCCGTCGACCAGTCGCAATGCCGGGCAATCCTGCTCTGGCGGACAGGTTCCAGGCCAGCGCGCCGTCACTTCGGGCGCATCCGGTGTCATCCAGTCGTAGCTGATCTGGTTGCGCGCGAGGAACTGGCGCAACGCGGTACAAGCGGTGTCCCAGCGACTTCCAATCATGGTCACGCGGGCCTTGGGCGGCTCGGCGGAGAGGCCCTGCAGTCCGCCAATCCGCTCACGCGCAAGGGCGCCCATCTTGAACGCAATTTCCGGCGACGCCGCAGCAAGTACGTAGTAACGCTGAGCGTCCACGCGCATGACACGCGACGGCTCCGCGGCCCGATAGGCACCTGGAAACGGCGAACTCAGCGCGAGCGGCACTTCGCCAAAGATGGTTCCGGGCAGACGCCAGCCCAGCGTGCGCTCGATACCGTCGAACGTCTTGATGACTTCCATCTTGCCGGACACAACGGCGTACAGTGCGCGCTCTCCACCTTCATGGACCGCGAACTCACCCGCGCACAGATGCAGGTCTGCGCACGTGTGCGCAAGATGCTCTAGTTCGTTGTCAGGGAGTGTTGAGAACAGCGGAATCGCCCGGATGTCGTCGATTGTCAGCATGGCTTCGTCCAAACAGGCAAGTGAGGTGAAGCTCGGTCCACTTGGTTTCACGTCGCCCGCCTGGCCAAAAGAACATGCGCAAGCAGACGGCTCAGCCCCTGGCGTTCGATCCGAGGCGGGCACAACGCCGTTAGTCTTCCCGCACCGAGTGCACCAATACCGCTCGAATAGTTATGCGAACGCATACCACAGCTGCGCGATAGACAGCAGGCAGACCGAGCCAGTATATGACTTTCGGATGCGAATGTTTATTCACTGGAGCCAGTTCCCCGGTCTAAGCGCGGCGATAGCGTTCGCCGCTCCTCCGAGGCAACCGAGGTCGGAGGTCCGCTTTGTGCCTCACGACACGAATGACGGCTCCTGGCCGCACCCGGTCCAATGTCGAACTACCGAACTCGACCCTCACCGGATCTTCGCCTCGCGATAAATCAGCCATTCCCGAGCCACGCTTGCCAGCCCCGAGCCACCAGTTCACACGTGAACGCTCATCCACCTCGCGGACCGGCTGGAAGCACTGCTCGGGCTGAGGGCTAGCGCGTTTGCTTGTACTGGAAACGCGAACAACTCAACTTTCTCCTCACCCCGCCGATATACCGCTTGAACGCAGCATTGGATTGGACAGGGGCAATTTCCTGCGAAACGCCGCTCACCGAACAGGCCGGCGCCGCCGGGCACGTCTCGAAGAGGACCCTTCCAGATCGAAGAATCTTCCAGCCCCGTAGCGTGCGTGCCAGCACGACACCGAAGGCCGCCTCAGGAACCACCAGTAGCTCTCCACGTAGAGTCCACCCAGTTGTCAACGCCGCGAGCATGGGCGAAGCCACAATCACCCAATTCAGGTACCTCAAAAGGGCGGCCTTCACGATCATGAAACGAATCCATGCCGCGTTCCTTGCCGCAGTGCTGATCGCTACGATTGCACCAGCATGTCAGGCGCAGTACACCACCGACTGGGTGGCAAACACACTTGGGACCAACGCCACCCGCGTGGGTAACGTCGCGCGCTCCATGTGGGTCGCGCCCGAGGGCGTCATCTATACGGCTTCAATGTGGGACGAAAACGAGGGCGGAGTCGCCGTATATCAGAACGGCCAAAGCACGGGGTCCATAGGAGGTCACGGCGATTTTCAGGGCGGAGCCATTACCGGCAATGCAACTTCAATCTTCGCTGCTTTGGCATTTACTACCACGTACGGCAGCGGCACGGTGGGGCGGTACGATCGGACCAGCCAAACGCGCAATTTGCTCATCTCGGTCAGTGCGACAACGACCGAGCAGCGGGCTGACGTAATCACGGGACTCGCGACGTCGGGCTCACTCCTTTATGCGAGCGACTTTCCGGGAAATCGGGTCCGGGTCTACACCACCGACGGCACCTGGCGACAGGATATCAACGTCGCAGGCCCAGGCGGGCTCGCCGTGGACAGCGCCGGAAACATCTGGGTTGCGCAGAAGAGCGCGGGCGCGATCCTCGAATTCAATCAGGCCGGCGCGCCGCTGAACACCATCCAGATGTCCGCCACCTCTCGACCGGCCGCGCTGTATTTCGATTCGGTGACCGGGTATCTCATGATCGGCGACGAGGGCCCCGACATGAACATCAAGATCTACAATATCTTGAGCACGCCATTTCTGGTCAGTACGTTTGGCATCCAGGGCGGATATCTCGACACCACGGCTGGAATAAAAGGCCAGGTCGGCGACAAGCGGTTCACCCGCGCCACCGGCATCGGCAAGGACTCCGCCGGCAACCTGTACGTGCTTAACAACCCATGGGGCGGAAGCTGGGACCTCGGCCGAGACGGCGGCACCGACATTCACTCCTACAACAGCTCAGGCACCCTGCAATGGAAGCTTCAGTCTCTCAACTTCGAGGGGAGCGCCGCTCCGGACCCGGGTACTGACGGCGCCTACTTATATGGAGGCACCAACATCTACACAGGCACCGCTGGAGGAACCTTCGTAGCGAACACTGTCGATCCAATCGACTATCCTTCTGATCCACGCATCAACATTAACGATCGCTCACGCGATGAGCACTTCGGTCAACTCGCCGCCGTCGGCGGAAACCGTATCCTGGTAGCGTCCGGCCAGAATCCCGATACCTTCTACTTCTTCCACTTCAATGCTGCGAATGGCTACATCGCCATACCGGATGGCTCGATTCCAGGGACAGCGTTCAATACGACCGCACCGGTCAGGGACGGATTCTGCCTTGACAGCAAAGGGGACGTTTGGGCCGGTTTGGACAAGACGAATGCCATTTGGCACTATCCGCTGACCGGCTTTGACGGCAACGGCAAGCCGACATGGGGAGCAGGAATTGCAACGCCCATTCCGAGCACGATCACGCCATTGTCGCGGATCATCTACCTGCCCAATAGCGACACCATGATCCTGGCGCAGGGGCTTGGCGGGAGCTCAGGTTGGACGTCGATCGGAACGAGGGTCGAGGTGTATCACGGCTGGCTCGCAGGCAACACCACGGCTCCCAACCCCGTGATCAACCTCACCAGCGCCAATCCCAAGTCGATCACGGCAGCTGGCAACTATCTCTTCGTCGGATACGTACACACCGTACCCAACATCGACGCCTTCAATCTCAACACAGGCAACCTGGACACCACGTTTATCAACGGCAGCCCCAGCACCGTGTACGTAGGTAATGACGTGGATTCCATGTACGGCCTTAGATCGTACCTTCGGTCGACCGGAGAGTACGTGGTCACCAAGGACAACTACAACGGGACCAGCATCAATATTTATCGTTGGACACCCTGATCAACCGGCTCGTCGCGCCCACGCCCGCGGCGAGTGCCTTAAGTCATGTCGATCTATCGCCATTTTTTCTTTTCACAAGCAGCGTTTGCCCGGAAAATCCGGCACAGCCTTCCGAGAAGCTTCGAAAGTCTGAAATCTTTAGTCGCTGAAGCGCTTGCCATTCGCCTGGTAACCGCTTCTCAGCTCATCCGGGCCAACGTAATGGCCCGCTCGGGACACGCTGTCACGCACAAGCCGCACGCCCGGCACGCGTCCGCGTTCGGCGTGTACGCGACCTTCATTCCGTGCACGCGCAGCTTGAATTTCTGCAGCGGACCCAGGCGCTGATAATCTTCTGTGTCGATCCGGCGGATTTCGAAAACGTCCTCGGGACACACGACCGCGCAATCGGCCTTGCCCTCGCATCGATTGAAGTTCACAACCGGTGCGATCACGCCCGGTGCCTGCTTGCAAGTGGACGCCGACGCATCGCTCATGCTGCGTCCTCTTGCGGCTTGCCGCGACCGCACCGCATGCCGTTCGAAAACTTTTCGCGCTCCTGGGGTGTCATCTGTTCCCAGCGGCGCCACTGCTGGCGTCCACGCCAGCCGCCATGCCCCCGGAATCCGCCGAACAAGATCCGGCTCAGGATCAACAGGCCCAGGGCATGCGCAAAGTCGATCGCACGAGCCCCGACGAACAGCGCCGGGACAACCCAGTTCCACAAAGTCATCACCATCCATCCCAGCACCGCAATGCCCACAACAATCAGCAGTGCCTTGCGGAGGAATCTCAGTCTGAAATTCATTTACCTTCTCCTTTAAATATCCAGTTCGTCATATACGGCTTGCAAGCGGGCGCGCAGATGCAGCACCGCGTAGCGCTTGCGCGCGAGCAGCGTGTTCAGGCTTACGCCGCTCTCGGCAGCCAGTTCCTTGAAGCTGCGTCCCTCGAGTTCGTGCGCGATGAAGATGTCACGCTGGTTGTCCGGCAATTCGTCCAGCGCGTGCTGCAAGGCTGCCAACAGCACCGAGCGGGCGTAGGCGGCTTCCGGTCCGGCATCGTGCGCAGGCAATGCGAGATCCAGCCGATACTCGTCGTCAGCGTGCTCGGCGCTTTCGTCGGTCCCAGCGGTTTCAGCCAAGGGTTGTTCTTTCTTCTTGCGAAAGCGGTCGATGATGCGATTGCGCGCCACGCGAAACAGCCAGGCGCTCACTTGTTCGATAGGTTCGGGAAGCCGGTACGCCCGCACGAATTCGTGAAGCACGTCCTGCAGGATGTCTTCAGCGTCGCTCGGGTCACGCACGCGACGCCGGATAAAATTTCCGAGTTTCGTACGCTCACGCAAGACGGTTGCGGTGATGTCGCTATTTCTATCGATCATCGGGGGCGTGGGCGGCGGCGGTTCCATACATGGGGAGACGTTTCACAATCGGGAATATTGTGGTCGGCAGGAAAAAAACCAGCACTGCACGCCGGGCGCCTGCGACGTGGACAACAGGAGACCACGATTTGGTCTGCGATGGCGGCCTTGGGTGGGGAGATTGGAGCTTCGCGCGCGGGCGCACGCATTCCGGCTTTTCGGCAATCGGTAGAGCGAAATAGGGCGCGCGTTTGGGGGACGGGCTGGCCCGGAGCAAGGGTGGCTCGGAAGCAGACGTTCCGATTATCCACCCAGGCGGGTCAGCGCCCGTTCGATGCGGCGCTGACATGATCCAGATTGAGCGTTCTTGCTAAGCGGCGTAGTGACCTTCGGTACCGACGGAAAGCTCCCGCCAGCGCTCGAGTTCGGCGTGCATGCCTGCGAGTTTCGCATCCGCTGCATTAACAGCCATCGATCCCGCGATAAAACGCATCGGCGGCTCGGCCTCGTTTGCCAGACGCACCAGCGCTTCGGCAAGCTTCGCGGGATCGCCCGGTTGCTGACCATTACGTTGCTCGAAATACGCCCGACGCTGATCGCGCCGGTCGTCGTAATCGGCCACGACGGAGTCGCCGAAACGGAGCGATTCGCCGGTGAGAAAGTCGGTACGAAAAGGACCGGGCTCGACGATCGTCACGAAGAGGCCAAACGGCGCGACTTCCTTGGACAAGGACTCCGAGAATCCTTCGAGCGCAAACTTGCTGGCGCTGTAGAGCGAGCACGATTCCACGCCTAGAATGCCGGCGATTGACGAGATGTTGAAGATGCGTCCTTTGCGGGCAGCGCGAATGATGGGTAGCGCCGCCCAGGTCACGTTGAAAACACCGAACAGGTTGGTGGCGAACTGGGCCTGCGCGTCCTGGATCGTGTTCTCTTCGAAGAAACCCAGATGGCCGTAGCCCGCGTTGTTGACGAGCACATCGATCGATCCGAATCGCGACACGGCGGCCTGAACGGCGGCTTGTGCTTGCGCCGCGTCCGTGACGTCCAGCACAACGCCAAGCAGTTGATCGCTGTCCGCGCCCAGACCCTTGACGATATCTTCCCGCTTGCGCGCCGTGGCGACTACCCGGTCACCCGCCTGAAGGGCAGCCTTGGCGATAGTCGCGCCAAGGCCGCGACTGGCGCCCGTAATAAACCATGTTTTCTGCATCATTGGCTCCGCTGCTGAATGAGCCTCCATGGGACCATGGTGCGATGCCTGGACGATAGACCGATCCTCGCGCGTTCTTGCCTGAACGTGCAAAACATGAGTCCATGTGCTTGAGGTTTGAGGCTTAAGGCCGTTGATGAGCTAAGGCCTGGTCTTGACAAGCTGGCTCATTCGTCGAGTTCGCTAGCGCGACCGATTAGCCGGGCGGGGTTAGCCAAGAAGTCTTCAATCGTTCCCTCGTCCTCGAACAGCATCTTGAGGACGCATGCTTCGTCATCGGTCAAACCGGCATCGGCCAATTCGCCGTCGCGACCGATAGTGTCGCAGTCTTCAAGGGTCAACTCTGCAATGACAGCAGAGGACAGCTTGACGGGCCACTTTTCACTGAACGCGACGGTGACCACTTTCCGCGCTTCATCATAGGCTCTGATCTCGACGCTGATGTAGGACATGGTGTCGATTTCTCCAGTGAACGTCCCCGGGATGGCTTGCGCTGCGCACCGCCATGCAGCGAAGTTTAGCAACACACTATTGCTCATGGGCAACGTCTTTCCAGGAATTTCTTGGTAGATCGCCAACTAATAAACGTGCTTTTGAAGTACTACTTTGAAGGCACGAGCACTCCTTAGGTTTTGTCTAAGGAACAAGCCCTGCTCTATGGAACGCTTGATGCATAGCAAAGTGGCTAGCCCTTTCATTCGACGGTTTTGCTTGCCCAACCGGAGCGCGCCCATGTCAACTGAAACGTTCGAACTTGCCACTCGCTTTTCGCACATCCGGCCACAAGACACCCCTTATCAGGATCAGGGGTTGCGCGATTTTTTTCTTTATCGTGATTTAGGCATCGCAGACGCGACCGGAGGCAAAGTGGTCGCGCAACTCGTCAAGGCGAACAATGCACCAGAGCAAGGCACAGGTTGGCACCGTCATGAGGCCGAATTCCACATTGTGATCATGCTCAAGGGGTGGGCGCGCTTCATGTACGGCGACAAGGAGACCCTGGTCGCGACGGGTGACTGCGTTCATCAGGCACCGGGGATCGTGCATTACCTCTTCGATTATTCCGAGGACATGGAGTATCTGGAGATAGTCGGTCCTGCCAACTTCACGACCATCGACGTAGAGGGTCCGTGCGAGGTTCCAGCATTCACGCCATGGAAGAGCCAGCAACCTGCGTGAAACGCGGCCTAGGCAGTTAATTCAGGCAGTTAATTCATCAAGACCCTTCGGGCTGCGCATTCATATCAACGCGCGGTGCGACGGGTCGCGTGAGCGGCGCCAACGACTGTAAAGGCTGCGCGCGGGCGTTGATGACCACCGGGTTTGGCTCGTTGTCGTGGATCATTGCGCGCACGCGTGGATAGATATGGCGTTCCCAGCGCTTGCCGTTGAACACGCCATAGTGTCCCACGCCCGTTTGCACGTGATGAGTCTTCATGTACGGGCGCAACTTGTTGCATAGCTCCTGCGCGGCGAGCGTCTGGCCTACCGCGCAGATATCGTCGCGCTCGCCTTCTACGGTTAAAAGCGCTGTGCGGCGGATCAGAGACGGATCGACCGTGCGCCCGCGCACTTCAAGTTCGTACAGCGGCAACGCGTGCCGCTGAAAGACCGTGTCGATGGTCTCGAGATAAAACTCGGCGGTCAGATCCATCGTCGCAAAGTATTCTTCATAGAATATGCGGATCGCCTCGGCCTTCGCGGGGTCGCCCTTGGCACGCTGATAAGCCATGTCTTCGAACGCATCGAAATGACGCGACGGATTCATCGACATGAACGCCATCAGTTGCGTGTGGCCCGGATAAACGCGCCGGCCCGCGCCGGCAAAACCCCATGGTACGGCGCTGATCAGGTTCCGCTCGAACCATTCAATCGGCTTGCTTTTCGCCAACACGTTCACGGAAGTCGGATTGATGCGCGTGTCGATAGGACCGGCCATCAGCGTCATGCTGGCCGGTTGCAGCGGATGATCGTCGGCGGCCATCAGCGCAACGGCCGCAAGGGCGGCGACGGTCGGCTGGCAGACAGCGAGCAAGTGAGTGTTAGGACCCAGCGCGACAATAAAATCGATGACGTGCTGCACATATTCGTCAAAGCCGAAGCGGCCCTGCATCAGGGAGACATCGCGAGGATTGATCCAATCGGTGATATAGACGTCGTGGTCGGGCAGCAGGGTGCGCACGGTGCCCCGCAGGAGCGTGGCGAAGTGGCCGGACATCGGCGCGATCACCAGCACGCGCGGTTGTTTGGGTGCGCCTTCTTTCGCAAAATGCAGCAGCGAGCAGAACGGCGTGGCAAGCGTGATGTCCTCGACCACGCGCACGCTTTTTCCATCCATTTCCACCGAGTCGATGGCGAACGGGCGCCGGCTATGCGTAAGCGCAGAAAGCGCCAGCAGGTCGCATGTGGCCCGCAGCGAGCGGCCCTGAGGCGTTTCGCCGATAAACGGCCATGCATCGAGCGCGTGATTGATAAGTGCCGCGCCATGGCGTACCGGCAACGTGAGGTCAGCCATCGCCTGATAGCCGGAGTATGCGAATGGATTCATCGCCTTTCGCTTGAGCGCGTATTGTCGAATGCTGCAAAATAACGCAATACGTATGCCAACGTGGAGCGTCAGCATGAGTACCGCTGAAAGTGGCACATCCCTTGCAGCATTCCTGAACACGCACTGAAATTGCCGTCTTTTGGTGCGTCTCTGCACCCGCCGCGCACTTTGGCGCGTGTGCTTCGCGAGAACCGCCGAGGAGTCTCACATGACGAAAGCTACCCTCACCATCAGCAGCAAGAACTATTCGTCGTGGTCGTTGCGAGGCTGGTTGCTCGCGAAGTTCAGCGGTTTGCCGTTCGACGAATTCGTGATGCCCATCGACGATGCCGGCGCGCGCGCCGAACTGCTGCTGTTAACGCCGTCCATTCTAGTCCCCTGTCTGGTCCACGACGGCATCAAGGTATGGGACACGCTCGCGATTGCGGAGTATCTGAACGAGGTGCGCCCGAAAGCGGGGTTGATGCCCGCCGACAGGCGCATGCGTGCACATTGCCGTTCCATCTGCGGAGAAATGCATTCGGGCTTTGCTTCGCTACGCTCGGCGTTGCCGATGAATATAAAAGCGCACTTCCCGAATTTCACGATCTGGGCGCGTGCGCAGACGGATATCGAGCGAATTACGGCAATCTGGCTCGAATGCCTCAAGCAATATGACGGCCCCTATCTGTTCGGCGCGCTAAGCGCAGCCGATGCGATGTTCGCACCGGTCGTCACGCGTTTTGTCACATATGACGTCAAGCTCGAACCGGAGATCGTGGCGTATTCGCAGCGCATTCTTGCACTGCCGGAGATGCAGCAGTGGATAGCGGACGCGCAGCAGGAGGTCGAGGAGATCGACGAGCTTGACGCGGAGTTTTGAAACTCGCGTCAGCTTGCCAGCTTCCTGAACGTTTCCAGCACGGCGTCGCCTTTGAACGGCTTGACGATCCACCCCTTGACGCCGGCGGCCTTGCCTCGCTCCTTCATGGCCGGGCTGCTTTCCGTGGTCAGCATGATGATGTTGACCGTGGTGTTCACGAGTTCGCCGCGAATTTTCTCGACCATCGTCAAGCCGTCCATGTTGGGCATGTTGACGTCGCTGATCACGAGTTTGATCCCCGGGCTCGACTTCATCTTCACGAGGCCGTCTTTCCCATCGACAGCGGTCTCCACATCCAGCCCGTTCTTTCTCAAGAAACCGGCGACTTCGTCGCGTACCGTGCTCGAGTCATCGACTACAAGAATTTTCGACATGATTTTTCCCTTAAAGAATCAGAACAGATCCAGTTCGCCTGCTTCAACCACCGCGCCAATATCCTGCGTGACTTCACTGAAGTCCTCGGGTGACCAGCTCAGGTTGAAGATGAAGCGTTGATGAAGTTTTACCGTGTGACCCGACTGCTCGTTGGTCAGGTGGTATACGAAACACAACTGCGGGTTCGCGGTGCCGAACGAAATGTACTTCTGCTTGTGGTTGACCAGCAGAGGCACTTGCACCTGATTGCGTGCGAGCGCGTCCGCGTCTCCAAGATAGCGGTTCTTGAACGAACCCCAGATCAGGTTGGTGATCTCGCCGAGCAGACTATTCAGGTCGCGGAAGTCCGCGCGAGCGTCACACATCTCGTGTCTGTCGAGGAGGTCGAGAATGGGTTGCTCTTCGGCCTGCATCATCATGTAACCGCGGCACCATGCGCTCTCCAGCGGAATCAGACTGAACACCTCGCCGAAGATGATGCGATCCCGCACGATGCAGGGCGTGTCCCATGTGATGCTTACGTCCTTGAAGAGGCTGGTCAGTATCGACTCGGTGATTTCCAATATGCCGCGCACCAGCGCGTTCGGATACTCCAGGCTGAAGATATATTCGTCGATGACCCGGCGCAACGGCGCCATGTCGCCGGCAAGGTACGCGGCGCACAAGACCCGGCGCATGCCTTCGGGCAGACCATCGAGCGTGGGACTCGATTCGCGGCGAATGATGATCGGCAGTTCCGGACGCACGGTGCTGATCTTGATCGCTATCTCGGCGCTCTCTTCCAGGGAGCCGCCGTAGCTTTCGGAAAAGAGGATTGCACCCAGATCGATATTCGATCGCAGCACCGACAGCAAGCGGTTCTTGCGCACCTTCAGACCGACGAGATTGTGTTCGTCGCAGAAGCGCTTGATCGCGTTTGCATGGGCCGGGCTATCGTCGAGGACCAGCACTTTGCTGACTGGCCTGTTCTCGTTCATATCGCTTGTCATCATGATGTTTGCGCCACATTAGAACAACTCGAGCTCGCCGCTGCTTTCTTCAACGGCCGTCATGTTGGCAACGAAGTCGATGGGTGCATGCGCGCACACGCAGACCGTTGCGGCAAGCTGGACCGACCCATTGATGGTGATTGCGTATGACGAGAGATAGTCCGGCTTCAACTGTTCAAGGTGAGACAGGCAGCGGGCACTGAGCACGTACGGCGTCGACATCCCCAGATCCGGAAAGTATCGGAGCAGATCCTGATTCACGGCTCCGCAACACAGATTGCAGATTTCCAGGAGCGCGTCCTGGAGAGACACTTCGCTGCCGTTCTTGACGAAATGATCGCGCGTGCTTGCGTCATCGTCGAAATGGAAAACCAGCAACAGCCTGAACAGGATGGACGATATGGTCAGGATGATGACGTTAGATTCGGGCCGCGCGCTGTCATAGCCTTGCGCCAGCGGGACGATGTCGCACGCATCGTCCGACTGCTGGGGCAGTCTCGATCGTGCCGCCCGGAGGAGGATGCCTTCAATACTGGCTTGTGCGTTGCTGCTGATCATTTCGGCGCCTAATGAAGCCTTGCTTGAAATTGATCGGCAAGCACCTCGACGCTGCTAAGCGATGCGGTGATCATCTTCCCGCCCGCCTGGATGTCCTGGAACGTGGCCGTCGTTGTCAGGTCATTGCGGTGCAGGCTGTCCCGGTAGCTGCGCGACAGTTCTTCCGAGCGCGCGGCCAGCGCCCGCACTTCGCTTGCGACCACTGCAAATCCACGCCCGGCGGTTCCTGCCCGCGCAGCCTCGATCGACGCGTTGAGCGAGACGATCACCACATGCTTGACGATGGACGACAGCTCGTGGTTCTTCGCATGCATGTCCTGGTTCTGCGTCATCAGCGAGATCATCTGTTCGTGCCACCGCTCGAAGGTCGCGGCCAGGCTCTTGAGCCGCGACGCTTCGCCGGCAATCCGCTTGGCCTGATCGAGCAACTGTTCCTTGTCCTCAAGGGCTGTTGCCAGCGCCGAACGATCTTCGCCGGCTATCTTCAACTGCCTGGCGAGATCTTCATGCAATTGGGCGAGCGAGGCTTCCAGCTCCCGATTCTTTTGCTCGCCTCCGTCGATCAAGGCGCTCTGTTGCGCGCTGGTTTGCGATAGCGTTTTGATCCGGGCGTCAGATTCGAATCGCAGCCGGGCCATCGCTCTTGCGCTATACAACTTGTGCAAGGGCAGGGCCACGATAGCGGTCATCACACCGCCCGCCAGAGCCGCCAACAGATACTGTTCAATCACAATCAATCCTTCCGTGTTTCAATCGATGCGCCCAGGGGTTGAGCGCCACTTCTCGTATCCAGCATTCGCGTCAGGCTGGGACTTCGTCGTCCTCGCGTTGTGCCCGTGCGCCGCTACTATCTACGGCAAGGCTGTCCGGCAGGCACACAATGGTCTCGAACCGGCGGAACTCCGCGCCCTGATGGTCGTCGGTAAAGCGCAATCGGATGCCACCGTTCTCACGCTTGAGGAAGTCGCGCACGGCGTCCATGCCTACACCACGGCCCGACACTTCCGTGACATTCTCCGCAGTCGAGAATCCCGGACGGAAGATGAGGTCGGCGATCTCTTCATCGCTGGTCTTGTCGTCGCGGCCGATCCAGCCCCGTTCAATGGCGATGTTGCGAATCCTGCCTAAAGCCAGGCCACGCCCATCGTCTTTCAGCGTGATGCACAGCGCTTCGTCGTCCAGGTCAACGTCGATATCGATCGTGCCGCCCGATGTCTTGCCTTGGGCCGTGCGCACTTCAGGCGTTTCGATGCCGTGGTCCATGGAATTGCGCAGCAGATGCATGAACACGTTCTTCAGCGTGCCGCTGGCCTGACTGCGCAGCCGGGTGTTGTTGTCATGAATACGCACAACGGGCCCGTCCTTGCCGAGTTCCCTAGCAAGCGAAGGCAGCGAGTCGAGCACGCCGGCGAGCGCCTGGCCAATGCTTTCGGTTCCGAGCAGACGCAAGGTCTGATGCACTGAATCGCGCATCGCAATCAGGTCCTCGGGATTGCCTACCTTCATGGATTCCAGCTCACGCAGGCTTTCCTGGATATGCTCGATGTCGATCGTCAGGTATCGCTCTGCGCTGCCGCTGTTACCCGGTCCCTTGCGGCCCAGGCTGACCTCGTTGATCTCGGCGTAGCTCTCGACTACTTCACGCACGCGCGCCAGGCCTTGCGCCAATCCCTCCTGATTCCACGACCGCTGCGAGTCGGGCTGGCGCAGTTCGTCGTAGCTCTGCTCCGTCTCATGGACGATGTCCGTCAGGTACTGAAGGCTATAGGTGCGCGCGTTGCCCTTGATCGTATGCATGTTGCGGAACAGCTCGGCAATAGCGTCGCTGTTCGCTTGCGGGTGCTCGCGAATGATCCGTTCATTCTCGCTGATGAAGCTTGATGAACTTTCGATGAAATGGTGGAACTTCTGCTGGTTGATCGCGAGGATTTCGCCAATCATTTCCAGCCTGCGTTTTTGCTCGCTGGTCTCCGCGGCCAACGCACGCAGCTCGGTCACGTCGCGCACGCAGAGCATCAGGCGCACGATGGTGTCCGTCTCATCGGTGATGGCGGACCAGCTCAGGTCGAGGATCTTGATACGGCCGTCCGGCGTGCGCTTCGCGGTTTCACGCACCAGCAGATGCTGATTGAACTCGAAGTTGATGCTGTCCTCTCCGAGGCACGCATGGCTTGCCGCGTCTACTTGCGACAGGACATCGGAACCAAGATCGGTATCGGAGAACACCAGGTCCATGAGACTGCGGCCGGCAATGTCCTTGGTCTCGAAGATCGCTTCGAGATGCGCCGAGTACTCTGCATGAACGACCGCTCCCGACACGACCGTCAGAATGCCCTGCTGCATGTTTTGCAGCATGGCCTGGATGTCCGCGGTCTTCTGTTTGAGCAAGGCCGAGTTTTCCTGGATCTTTTCGATCATCCCGTTGAACGCCACGATGGAGTGGCCGATCTCGTCCATCCGCCCGACGGGCAGGCGGCGTGTAAAGTCCTGGCTGGACGCGATCTCGCTCATCATGGCCTGCATGCGGCTTAGCGGACGCGTGATCTGCCGGTAGAGCAGCGTGCCGATCAAGGTCAGGAGCACGACCGCGATACCGGTGACAATTGCGATAGCGGTGGTGGTCGTCGCAAGCGTACGGTTGAGCGTCGCGATCGCCTCGTCCTTCTCGCGGTTCTTCTCGATGCGAAGTGTCTCGACAATACCTTCCAGTTCGTCGCGATACTGAGCGACGTTCGCGAACAGATAAGCCTGCGCGAGCTCGTTCTTGCCCGCCGCTTTCATCTTCGCCGTGTCGTTGATGGCCGAGAAGTAGTTCTCGAGGCTGTCGTTCGCTTGCGCCACCAGCCCAACCTGCGCGTGGCTGTGTGCATCTCGTGCTTGCAAGGCGAGGGCCTGTAGCAAGGATGCCTTCTTCGCTTTCAGCGCGTCCTGCGCCTGGGCGACGACGTTGCCGTCCGGCGAATAAACGAGCGTCATGGTGGCGAGCTGCACATCCTTGACCTGGGACACCAGGTCGGCGGAAGCCAGTGCGCTGGGCACCACGCCTTCCGTGACCTGCTTCACTTCGGACGCGCTATGCCGGGTCTGGTAGATGGCATAACCGCCTATCGCCGATAAAGCGATGAACATCAGGATGACCAATAACGTAATGCGATGACGGATAGTCATTTGAGAAACTCCCCGGGCTAAACTGGTGTATCGAGCCCCGACTAAGATCAGGTCGATCTAGTGAAATGCGTGGTTCTTTAAGAGACTCGAATAGTGTGGATTTAATGTTACTAATCCGTGACCGGTAGCGAAAATAACGTGGTTTCCCCTGATGCCCCTTGTCAGGCGCGGTAAGGAAGCTGTTCTTCTTTAACGAAGAAATTGAATATGGAAAAAGCCCTAAAGTTTTTTAAAATGCGGCCGTTAACATCCGGCTATTAAAAAATATCTAAAGCATTAAAAAATGACTTAGCGTTTTTCAAGAGCGCCGCTAAGCGTGCCTAAGGGAACGTAATTAGGGAACGCAATTTCAAACGGCATATCAGGCGAACTAAATTCGCTTTAGCGCACGGCGCGCTCGCAGGCCATCATCTACGTATAACTAAAAGGAATCGCCTCATCAACTATTTTCACTAGACGGGTATCGCTGGATTGCACAGACTCTGTCTCCAACCGTTTCGGCAAGTGCTCGAAGCGGGAGTGCCTCACATAAAAAGTGCCTGAAGGCCAACACTGGAGGAGACGATGTTCCATCGACCCAAAGTCAGTCGATCGATACTCGCGATCATGTGCGCGATGTCGTTCATCATGTACCTGGATCGTGTGAATCTCTCGGCGGCTGCCGGCGTGATTCGCGACGACCTGTATCTCACCAATACCGACGTCGGTCTCGTCTTCGCGGCCTTTGCCTACACCTACGCGATCTGCCAGGTGATCGGCGGCTGGCTAAGCGATCGCTTCGGTGCAAAGACCACGCTGATCATCTGTGCGTCCATCTGGATCGTCGCCACGGTGGCGACCGGTTTCGCGGGCGGTGTCGTCACGCTGTTCTGCGCGCGGATGCTGCTGGGCGTTGGTGAGGGCGCGGCGCTGCCTGCGCAGGCGCGTGCGTTGACGAACTGGTTCCCGGCGGAAAAGCGCGGTTTTGTGCAGGGCCTCACGCACTCCTTCTCGCGTCTCGGCAATGCGCTGACGCCACCGCTGATCGCGCTGCTGGTGGCGTTCGCATCATGGCGTGCGTCGTTCTTCCTGGTCGGTGTGCTGACTGCCGTCTGGGTGTGCGTCTATGCGTGGTATTTCACCGATAACCCGCGCAAACATCGACACATGACGGCCGATGAAGCCCTGGGTTTGCCACCCGAAGGCAAGGTCGTGGTTGAAAAGACTCACGCGCCGGTTCCGTGGCGGCGGCTGCTCAAGCGCATCGGTCCAACGATGATGGTGTACTTCTGCTACGGCTGGACCGGCTGGCTATTCTTCACGTGGTTGCCGACGTTCTTCATGCATGGCCGTGGCCTCGATCTGAAAAGCTCCGCTCTTTTTTCGGCCGGCGTGTTCCTTTCGGGCGTGGTCGGCAATACGGCCGGCGGCGTGCTGAGCGACCGGATATTGAAGCGCACGGGCAACGTGGTCAGTGCACGGCGCAATGTCATCATCGGTGCGTTTCTCGGGGCGCTCGTGTTCCTCGCGCCGGTGTTATTCGTGAAGTCGCTGCCGGTCATGGCTGCCTCCATGAGCCTGTCGTTCTTCTTCCTGGAGATGACCATCGGGCCCATCTGGGCAGTGCCGATGGACATTACGCCGAAGCACGTGGGGATTGCGAGCGGTCTGGTGAATGCGGGGTCTGCGGTGGCGGGAATCTTCTCGCCTATCGTGTTCGGATTCGTGGTGGATCACACGGGAAGCTGGACGTTACCCTTTGCGGGCTCGGTCGGGCTGCTCGCCATAGGCATAGTGATGACGTTTTTCATGCGCCCGGATATCGCGCTCGATACGGGCGCCGATCATGACGATGAAACCGTCGCGCACGAGATGACACTTGCCGATCGCCTGAGGTAGCTCAAGCACCGCGAATGGCATCGATCACGAGTTGAGTCGCCGGTCTGATCCGGCGATTCTTTCTAAGGATCAGCCCATAGGGTGCGAGCCGTCCACGTAATGGCGTCGGCAGCGAGGTCATGGTCTTCAGCGCGACGTAGTACTGCGCCACCGAACTTGGCAATACCGCGAGCATGTCCGAGTCGCGCAACAGCGAGAGCGTGGTGAGGATCGACGAGGTCTCGACCGTGCTGACAGGTGGCGCGACGCGTGACTCGCGAAAGGTCTGGTCGATGATCTGTCGCATCGGGCTTGGATGCGGCTGGACGATCCACGGATATTGCGCCAGCTCCGCAAGCTTCGGCCGTACTGTAGCGTTCGCAGCGGGATGGTCCGGCCGCGCGACAATCGACAAAGCCTCTTCCGACAAGGTTTCGAAACTCAGATCCAGCGCCGGAAACCCGTCTGGAATCCGCCCGATCACGATATCGAGCTGGTCTTGCTGCAAGGCTTGCACGAGCACGTCGCTGGTATCGATCTGCACGGAAATCTGCAGGCGCGGATGCGCCGCTTTCAACGACACAATGGCCCGCGTCAGCAGTTCCGGCGCAGGGGCCATCACAGCGCCGATGCGCACCTTGCCGATATCTCCGGCCTCGATTGCCGCCAGTTCCTCGCGCAGTTCGTCGAGGTCTTCGAACACCACGCGCGCATAACGCATCACGGCCTCGCCGAAGATGGTCGGCTCCATGCCGCGCGCGTGCCTCACGAAGAGCGACACGCCGACAGTGTCTTCCAGTTCCTGGAGCGCCTTGGTCGCTGCGGGTTGCGTCATTGCGAGTTCGTCGGCGGCGCGCCTGAGCGATTCGGTTTCCGACAGCGCCACCATGAGTTGCAGGTGGCGCAGGCGCAAGCGTTTGCGGATGGTCGAGGCGGGCGCGATCATGCGAGCGATAACTCCAGGGAATAGAGCGATGCGATTAATTCAGTAGTCAGTTATCGCGTAGTTTCGCACACTACGGGTATCCAACGACACGCACAAAAACCCTCAATTGAGCGAGCCGCGTGCTACGCAGTGCAGCGGTTCCATCGAGATCGATATCGATTCCACAGCAGCGCTTGGCGAACAACGGTCGAGCCACTAACTTCTTCGAGGAGAGTCAGAGCATGAAAATCAAACATATCCGCACGCGTGTCTTTGAATGGAATGGCAAGGTCGTGCCGCCACAGGCGCATTTCTGCACCAACGCCGTGGACATTCTCTACGAGCGCGGCGACGCGATGGGTTCGTTCCGCTTTCACGGCTGGCTCGTGGTGGAAGTGGAGTGCGACGACGGCACCATCGGCATCGGCAACTGTGCGCTTGCGCCGCGCATTGCCAAGCAGATCGTCGACGAATACCTTGCACCTATCGCGATTGGCGAAGATCCGTTCGACAATGAATATATCTGGCAGAAGATGTACCGGCGTACGCACGCATGGGGCCGCAAAGGGATTGGCATGGCCGCGATCTCGGCAGTGGACATCGCCTTGTGGGACATCATGGGCAAGGCGGTGAAGAAGCCGGTGTTCAAGCTGCTCGGCGGCCGCACAAAGGAGAAGATCTGGTGCTATGCGTCGAAGCTTTACAACAACGACGACCGCGACGTGTTCCTGGCCGAAGCGCAAAGTTATCTCGACCAGGGTTTCACCGCGATGAAAATGCGCTTCGGCTACGGTCCGAAGGACGGACCGAAGGGCATGGCGAAGAACCTGGAACAAGTACGGCTGTTGCGTGAACTGGCCGGTGGCGACATCGACATCATGGTCGAATGCTACATGGGCTGGACGCTCGAATACGCGCGCCGCATGTTGCCGCGTCTCGCCGAATTCAATCCGCGCTGGATCGAGGAGCCCGTGATCGGCGACGACATCGAGGGTTATCAGGAACTGAAGAAGATGAACATCATTCCTGTGTCGGGCGGAGAACACGAATTCACGAGCTATGGTTTCAAGGACCTGCTCGAACGCCGCGCGGTGGATGTGATCCAGTACGACACCAACCGCGTAGGGGGCATCACGGCTGCACGCAAGATCAACGCAATGGCGGAAGCGTGGTCGGTGCCGGTGATCCCGCATGCGGGCCAGATGCATAATTATCACCTGACCATGTCGAGCATCGCGAGCCCGATGTCCGAATTTTTTCCGGTATTCGATGTTGAAGTGGGCAACGAGTTGTTCTACTACATCTTCGAAGGCGAGCCGCAACCGGAGAACGGTTTCCTGCAACTCTCCGACGAGACGCCGGGACTCGGCATCACCCTGAGCGACAAGTATCTCGACGACTTCAACATCATCGAGTGACTCGATCTGCGCCGCACACATTAAACATACGGAAATCGCATGACACCTCGTATTGCAGTATTGCTTGGCGACCCTGCCGGAATCGGCCCCGAACTCATCGCGCGTTTGCTCGCGAAACCCGAGAACCGGGCGCGGGCCGATCTGCTCATCATTGGTGACCGGCGTGAGCTTGAGACGGGCATGGAGATCGCGGGACAGCGCTTCGAATACACCGTCGTCGACAATGAGCAAACCGCGGCAACAGGCAGCGGCACACCGTCGCTCATCGACTTTCGTCTGTCCGATGACGTTCCTTATGAACGCGCTATTTCCACCGAGCGCGGCGGTCGCTATAGCCTCGACGCATTCAAGCAGGCACTCGCCTTGACGAAGGCAAATCGCACGCAAGGCATGCTGTTCGCGCCGGTCAACAAGACCTCGCTGCATATGGCGGGCATGGAGACCAGCGACGAGATGGAGTGGTTCGCGAGACAACTCGGTTACACCGGCGCGTTCTGCGAGTTCAACGTGCTCGACGAACTGTGGACCTCGCGCGTGACCTCTCACATGGCGTTGAAAGACGTAAGCGCGAAGCTCTCGGCCGAGCGGATCATCGGCGCGGTGCGGCTGATTCACGACGGGCTCAAGCGCGCGGGTAACCCGAACCCGCGCATCGCGGTGTGCGGCTTTAATCCGCATAACGGCGACAACGGGGCATTCGGTCGCGAGGAGATCGACGTGATCGCACCGGCTGTCGGCGAAGCGCGCAAGCTCGGTTACGACGCTCAAGGCCCTTTCCCGGCCGATACCATCTTCGTGCGCGCTCGCGACCAGAAAGCGTTCGACGGTGTGGTCACGATGTACCACGACCAAGGCCAGATCGCGATGAAGCTGATGGGTTTCTGGCGCGGCGTCACAGTGCACGGCGGCTTGCCGGTGCCCATAGCAACACCCGCACACGGCACGGCGTTCGATATCCACGGCAAGGGTCGCGCGGATGTGGGCGCGACGCAGAAGGCGTTCGATATCGTCACGCAGATGGCGCTTGCGCGGATGGGCTGACACTTAAAGGCAATGGTCGCAGACCGCACGAGTGGCTAGCACTGTTTCATGACAATGCGGTCGCGTTGTACGGGCTGTGACGAGGCAGAGCTTTACACGCAATGCAGCGAAGTCAGTGTAGTCCTGACCGCTTTGTCCCAAGGCGTGTGCGGTTCCTCTCCCAGCGTTTCCAGCAGCGAAGAATTCTCCATGCGTATAGGCTCTTTCCACAGATAACGCATCTCCCGCATCTCGCGGAACATCTCCGAGAATGGTGACATCACGGGCAACACCCACCAGGGAAACGCACGCACCTTGAGGTCGAACCGATCGACACACCGTTTGATTGCACCGACCATCCGGGTGCCGTCGGCATCCCAGTGGCCCAGCATATGGTAGGTCGCGAAGGCTGGCAGCCGATGCTCCTGTTCGATCAGACGTACCATGGTTTGCGCCACATCCGGTACATAGGCCCACTGATGTCCGATGCCAACCTTGCCCGGGTAGAACATGGCGCGAACGGGCTTGCCCGGTTTGACGAGACCTCCCGAGAACCAGCTATTGCCGTTACTGCCGGGTCCAAAAAAATCGCCTGCCCGCACAACGAGACTGCGTACTCCCTCCGAGCTTGCCGCTTGCAGGCGGCGTTCCAGCTCGACGCGGATCGCACCCTTATGCGTGAGTGGTTCCTGAGACGACGATTCGCGCAACACTGGAAACGCGTTCGGGCCATAGTTATAAACCGTGCCGGGCAGCACGATCCTCGCGCCCGAGGCGCTCGCGGCCACGATCGTGTTGTCGATCATGGGCAACACGAGCCCGGCCCAGTTGCGATACCCGGGCGGGTTGACTGCGTGAACAATAAGCTGCGCGCCGGCCGCAGCCGCGATGACGTCCTCACGAATCATTGCGTCGCCCCTGAGCCATTCGAAGCGATCGTCGCGTTCTTTCAAGGCGGCGGGATTGCGATGCAACGCGCGCACCATCCAGCCTCGAGCAGCAAGTTGCCGCGCGACTTCGCCGCCTATGCTGCCGGTAGCTCCCAAAACCAATGCAATAGCCTGCGTCATATTTGCCTCCTTGCTGTAGATGACGATTATTCTTGCGCAGGCGGCGGTTAAATGAAATTATCGATGGCAATAGAGCTGATATACATTTTTGTATGACCGAGACCGAACCGAGCTGGGATTTCTACCGTACTTTCCTGGGTGTGTTGCGCGAGGGTTCGCTCTCCGGCGCGGCGCGTGCGCTCGGGCTGACGCAGCCTACCGTGGGGCGCCATGTGGATGCGCTTGAACAAGCGCTGGGCTATGCACTTTTTATCCGCACCCAACAGGGTCTTAGTCCCACGCAGGAAGCATTGGCGTTATGGCCTTTTGCCGAGGCGCTGGAATCGAATAGTGCCGCGTTATTGCGTGCCGCATCGAGCCAGGGAGTGGGGGTGCGCGGCACCATCCGCATCACGGCAAGCGACGTCATCAGCGTGGAAGTGTTGCCGCCTATCATCACTGGACTGCATGCCGCTTACCCGGAGCTGGTTATCGAACTGATGCCGTCCAACCGGATTGAAGACCTGTTGCAGCGTGAAGCGGATATTGCCGTACGGATGCAGCGACCGAGTCAGGGCGTGCTGATCGCGCGCCGGATCGGCGATGTCGAGCTTGGCCTCTATGCGCACAAGCGTTATCTGGACCGTCGCGGCAAGCCGGCGAGTATCGACGACCTGGCTAACCATGCGCTCATAGGCTTCGACAAGGAAACCGCGTTTATTCGCAGCATGAAGACGCAGCTACCGGAGCTTCGCCGGGAGAGGATGTCGTTACGCACCGACAGCGACCTGGCTTCGCTCGCGATTTTGAGGGCGGGATTTGGTATTGGCGTATGTCAGGTGGGGCTTGCTCGTCGCAACCCTGACTTGATCCGCCTTTTTCCTAAGAAGATTTCGCTTCGGCTCGATACATGGCTGGCCATGCATGAGGATCTGCGCGACAACCCGAGTTGCCGGGCCACGTTTGCGGCCCTGGTCGAGGGGCTGGAAAGCTACGTTCACGCGGTTTAGCCAAAGTGAGGTTTCGCTCGCGCCGGTGGACGGGGGGGGGCTGGGGCTGTTGGTCGGGGGTGGTGTCGGGGTGGTGCTTTCTGCGCCCGTGGCCGGTCTATGTTGGCTGTTCTATTTATCACTATTAGCCACTGTGTGTGGCGGCACTTCATTTCCACACCGGCGAAAAAGAAACAGAAGCAAAGAAAACGCCTCCCAACAATCAGCAAGTGAGTGTCCCTAGCGTGCAGGCTAGAAGTTTTTGGCACCTGATAGCACGGTGCTCGCCAGACTCACGGATGGTTGAACCCCTCCTTCTCCGAACACCGATACCCACACGCTTCGCCACCAGTGACTGAACCTGCCACGGGTACACGCCGCGCTATCCGCGTACAACCACCTCAAGAAAGAAGCACGCAGATCACTACAACCCACGACGAAATGCGGCGACCGGCACACGTCAGGCCGTCATGGTCTGGGGATCATGGTACTTGCCCGAGAGCGTTGGGGGCGAAGCGTGTTCGTGTCAGGATTCGCGAGAAGGAGGGGTTCACACATTATCGAGTCTGGCGAGCACCGTGCTATCAGGTGCTAAAAACCGTGGTGTGCACGCTGGGGACACTAACTTGCCGGTGGTTGGAAAGCGCTTTCTTTGCTTCGTTTCTTTGTCGCTTTGTTGGAAAAAGAAATGAAGTGCCGCCACGCACAGTGGCTAACAGTGATAAAGAGAAAATCCGACTCCCGCAGACCACTAAGGCCGAAAGCACCAACCCGGCATCACCCCCGACCACTAACACCGAAAGCAGCACCCCGGCATAAACCCATCCCTACAACCGCAAGAACCCCAAACCCCAAGTGCGAACGAAACCCCCCGACCATTCAGTCAATTTCACGACAAATTATTAGGAATCTTGAATAAAAATGAAAGAAGGCGGGCGAGGCAGCACCCCAGGATGCTGCCTCTGACTCACACGGAATGAAAATGTTTGGCAACAACTTTCACCTAGCACAGAGCTGTTGGGGAATATATCCGAACACAAAATGAAGTGTTAGCTGAGGGTCTTACGGCATATTCTTGCCCTCTGGATCTGGAATATGGCCCATGCGCGCATCGCTTGATTTGACGCCGTCGACGCTGTCAGAGCGCGTTGCGAAAACGTTTGCTACAGGGAAGCCAAGGTAAGTTTCTTAGATACATAGAATGACTTATCAACTCCTTACCAAGAACAATCGGTAAGGTTTATCGATCAAATTTAATTAGGTGGAGTGCGTAACGTATCGCTTTAGCGACAGATATTGAAAAATCATTTTTGGTTTCGAGAAGACGTTTTATTGTCTGCTTCGCTTGATCCCATCAACGAACCAAGACATGTACCCATGACAAAAAAGATTGCTCTAACGCTGGCCACTCTCGCTGTCGCCGTTTCCAGCATCCAGGCCCATGCACAAAATTCTGTGACTCTGTACGGGATCATCGATACGGGCTTTACGTACACCCATAACAGCGGTGGATCCGCCTCCCAGTTCGCGATGACTGCCGGTAACGAATCGGGCTCACGCTGGGGCCTCAAGGGTTCGGAAGACCTGGGCGCCGGTCTCAAGACAATTTTCCAGTTGGAAAACGGCTTTAACTCGACGACCGGAAAGCTGGGTCAGGGCAGCCGTGAATTCGGGCGCCAGGCGTTCGTCGGATTGTCGGGTACCACTTGGGGTACCGTTACGTTAGGTCGCCAATACGACCCGGTAGTCGACCTGGTCCAGCCGGTGCAGGGCGACAACTATCTTGGCGGCGTTTTTACCTCGCCGGGCGACGTGGATAACGCTGACAACAGCGTTCGTTTCAACAACGCAATCAAGTGGGCGAGCCCGAGCTGGGGTGGCCTGACAGCCGAAGCGATGTACGCGGTAGGCGGGGTTGCGGGATCGACGAGCAATGGCCAAAGTTACGCCGCCGCATTGGCTTATAACAGCGGTCCCCTCGCTCTCGCAGCGGGTTACCTGCACATTGACAATGGCACTGCGTCGGTACGCGGAACCAGTTCGTCCACGTCTACGGCGGATTCGTTATTCAACTCCAACGTCAACCTTCACTACGAGTCGGCGAAGGCTATCAACATTGCTCGCCTCGGCGGCAACTACCAGTTCGGACCGGTGACGGTTGGCGCTTACGGCAGCTATTCGGACTATAAGCCGGACGCAAGTTCTGCATTCTCGACCGCCGAAAAATACAAGGTTGGTTCTGCCTACGCTGTCTGGCAAGTGTCTGCACCGCTTAGCGCGGAAATTGGTTACGTCTACATGAAGTCAAGCGGCGATTCCTCGGCCACTTACAACCAATTTGCTATTGCGGCGGACTATTTCATCAGCAAGCGTACCGACTTCTACGCCTTCGCCGGTTATACGCGTGCTAGCGGCTCCAACGGGCTGGGTGCGGCAGACGCCGTGGTCGGATCGACGGATACGGATTCAGGCAAGAACTCGCAAGCTGTCGTCACTGTTGGTATCCGCCACAAGTTCTGATCGTTGTCAGTGATGTGCCCGCAATGCATCGCGGGCATTCATGAATGAAGAGGTGATCCGATGACCGGACTGTTCGATTGGGCCGGTCATCGGAGTAGGAGAAGGGATCTAGACTCTATCCCTTGCATAGCGCCGTGCGAACCGGTCTGAGCATGCGCTCAGAGGGGTATTGCCTGCGGATGCTGGTCCGTTCGTCGCGACGCCGGCGGCGGTTGCAGCGTGGCATCCGGCTCGTCGAAATCGGTTGGATGTGAGCCAGTACCGGATGGACTAAAGACATAGCCTCGTCCGCGAATGGTCTGGATGAACCGTGGAAGCGAAGGATCGGGCTCCAACACCTGTCTGAGCCGCCAGACGAGTACGTCGAGCGAACGCTCGCTATACCCTACCGGGGTGTCTCGCAGCTTGGCGACTATGGTGCGTCGGGAGAGCACCGTCAGTGGATGTTCCACGAACAGGCGTAATAGCGGGAACAGGCTCGGATGCAGCGTGACCGGACGGCCGTCGCGTGTAACCTCTTGCGCCCGCAAGTCGAGAGCGATGCTTCCCAGCTGGAATTTTCCGAGTCCCGGCAGCAACGATTGTCCATTTTGCAGCCTGCGCCGCAGCACGTTATGAATACGCGCTAACAACTCATGCGAATCGCAAGGCATTCTCAAGTAGTCTTCAGCGCCAAGTTCCAGGCAGATAATTGCATCGACTGCATCCTTTGGATAGCCGATCACGATAACCGGGGTATCGTGTCCCGCGTTGTGCAAGGTTTGCAGGATGGTCGTGGCTTGAACGTTGGGCGTGCCGTCACGCAATACAATCAGCGACGGCATGTCTTGCTTCATGTAGCGGATCAATGAGCGGCCGCCATCAAGCACATAGACGGCCATGCCGCGACTTTCGAGAAAGTCGCTTAGCATCCCGAAGGCGGCCGGATCGTGCCCAACAAACAAGATACGTGTATTCATCTCTTTCTCTTGACATGACTTTGGAGCTGCCGCGAGATTGGCAGCTCTATTGGTGATTCAGGAATACGACAGCACGGCACGAGCGGGAGCCTGATGCCCTCACGACGCGTTGCGGGTTGCTACGATTAGACGCACGCGCAGGCTTCAGAATTGCTGAAGGACTTACTCACCTTATGCCGACGCTCCAACACGCTAGAGGCTTGCGCCCGGTGCTCTAATGCGTGTTGTGAAGTTCGTGAATACCGTGGACGTCTCCGGGCAGAGGGGAGTTTCCACCCGGCCGATTAGTGCAAACACTCCGGACCGGGAAGCTAGCCTTCATTTTTCGGCTATCTTAGACCATTAAATATATCCAATGCATTAGGAATTCTAAATCTATAAAATATATACGGGTTTTCGAAGGATAATCCCACCTTTGAGTAAGGGAAATCCTACAAATGGTTAAGGATTTATCTTGGGGGCGTACTTAATATCTTCTCATGACAGAGAATGCTTGATTAAGATTGGCGATAGTAATTTTGAACGTGTAGTTTAATATTTCAAGGTCAAGCGGTTTCGACCTGCAAGCGTTTGCGAGCATGATCCGTCGATCGTTGAACCTGACGCCTTTTAGAGGTGCAGCCAATGAAAGTCCTGCTTAATACCGTGCATAGCCTTGTCTGGCCTGCTGCCTTCCTGTCCGCCACGTTGTTCGCCGTCGACGCGCGCTCTGATGAGCGCTGTCCGCAGTTGGTCGAGTCGCGGGCAGGTAGCGTTTTTAATATGTCTGCTTTTATCAAAGACAATGGCTCGCCGGAGGCAGCACTCGACACGGCGCGCGCGGCGGTATCGAAAGTTAATAAGGGAGGCGGATGCGGCATCTTCAACAACGTGGCCGCCTGCGAGGAAACGCTCACTTTGGCGGCCGTCGCCATTACGGCGTTGCAGGCCTGTATAGCCTCGCCGACACACGGGCATTCGCAGAATACAGCGCGGGACTGAACCGCGGGCCTCTCGCTTACGCGGCCAGTGCTTCCACCACCGCCGGCAAGAAGCTACGAAAGCCGGCATCTGCCAGCGCAGCACGCACGAGTTCGAGGCTACGCCGCAACGCTTCGTCAGGACGGCCTTGCAATGCGGCGGCAAGAGCTCGCCCGCGCGCCGCAAACAGGTCAGCCCATGGCAGCGGCTCCATGCGAGTGTAGTTATCGAGTGCTGCGACGTAGCTCAGTGCTCCTGCGGCATCGCCGGCCGACAGCATCGCTTCGATCGCGTCGCGATAAAACCAGAGGTGGTTATGACCGACCGCTCCACGGCTCAACAGACTGGCGCCTTCGGCTAGCATCCGTACCCGCTCGGCGTCGTCTTCGACCGCGCGGCTTAGCGCACCCAGCGCCTTGGGTGCGCTGAACTGAGTACCCACCTCGCGACAGATCGCCAGCGCGTCGCGCAGCAGGGCGGCGGCTTCGCTCCGGTGACCATCGTCGATCAGCAGGCGTGCCTGCATTTCCAGGTTCTGCGCCTCAAAGCGCCGCGCACCCAGTTGACGGATCAGGCGCATCTCACGTTCGAGATGGGCCCGTGTTGCTTCGGCGTCACCCAGTTCGTAGCTGACGAAGACGCCGAGCGTCTCACTCAGCATCTCCGCACGCGCCTGACCGACCAGCCTCGCTGCGCGCACCGCGGCGAGCCCGTCTTCGCGTGCCTGCCGCGCCTCGTTGAGATAGATGCGGCTGAATCCCACCATCGAACGATTGGCGACCTCGATGCGGCCTAAGCCGTGTTCGCGGCTCAACGCGACGCAGCGGCTGAAGTACTCGAAGGCCGAGCGCATCTGTCCTTGCGCATAGGCGGCGTCGGCGAGTCCCCCAAGCGCACGCGCCTCCGCTTCGGGCAGTCCCGAACGGCGCGCGTAGACCAGCCCCTGTTCGTGCCCGCTGCGGCACTCTTCAATCTTGCCAAGCGGGAACAGGATGTTGCCGCGCAGGTGATGCAGGCGCGCAAGCTCGGGCACCATGTCGTGACGCTCGGCCGTCTGTCGCGCCTCATCCAGTAGGGCGAGCGCTTCAGCAAGCCCCTCGTTGACGCGCAGGCCTTCCGCGAGCCCGAGCTGCGACTGGCAAAGGCTCGTTTCATCCGGTGCGGCAGCGACGGCCGCCCGGTACGTCGCGATGGATTCCGCAATGTCGCCGAGGTCGCGCTGCAATTCTCCCTTCAGGCACATCAGCGCATGACGATCCTCGTTGTTGCGTGCAATGTCGAGGCCGCGTTGAACGAGGCGCAGCGCTGCGTCGGTAAAGTAGGCTGCGCGCTGAATCGTCGCCGCGTCGAGGTAGGCACGCGGTGCCTGCTCGTCTTCGGCGCGATCCAGATGCTGGGCGCACAGCACGGGATCGTTCGGCGCGAACCATCCTGCTGCCCGCCGATGCAGTTCTCGCCGACGTGCCCGCAACGAGGTCGAGTACGCACTTTCCTGGATCAACGCATGCGCGAAGAGAAAATCTTCGCCTTCCGGCAGCACGAGCGCATTGGCGACGAGTCCGTCGCAAATGTAATCCGGCCGGTCGATGAGGTGCCGCAGCAGCGCCAGGCCGAAGCGCTGGCCGATCACGGCGGCGGCCTGGAACGCCTGACGATCGAGCGGCGCGAGGCGGTCCATGCGTGCTAGAACCAGGCTCTGGATGGTGGCGGGGACCGATTCGCCGCGTCCTTCCTCGGCATTGCGCAAGAGTTGCTCGAGAAACAGGGGATTGCCGCCTGCCCGGGCTATGCACGCCAGAGCAATTCGCTGCGTCGCATCGACGAAGGTGCCGGCAAGGGTCATCGCCTCGTCGCTTCGCAGCGGACCGAGGTCGATGGTCGTGAAGGGCGTGCCACGGCAGCTTGCCCGCCACGCGGCATCGAGCGGATCGCTATCGACGCGGGAAGTCATCACGAGCAGTCCAGGACCGCGCGCAACCGCAGTGGCGAAGGCGGACAGGTAGCCCATTACCTGTGGATCCGCCCAATGCAGGTCTTCCACAATGATCATGGTTGGCCCGTGCCCGCACGCATTCGCTGCGAGCGTCTCGACGACGGCACGCTTGCCCCGGTTGCGCATGGCATTGTCCATGGCATCGTAGAGCGTGCGCCATTCGCCGGTCTGGGACAGATCGAGCAGGTCGTGCAGGAACACGACCTGCTCCGGACCGAGGACCCCGGACGCGGTGGCTCGCGCAACGGCGTCGCTACGATCCCCGGAGTGTGCGCCCGGCCGCAGGCCTAGCAGGCTGCCAATGATCGCCAGCACGGGATCCTGGCCCTTGCCCATGCCGAAATCCAGCAGCAGACCCCGATGGATCGCGAAACCCTGCGCGTCGCCGAAGCGGCGCATCTCGTCGACGAGGCGGGTCTTGCCGATACCCGCCTCGCCGCGCACGTAGACAATTTGCCCCTCACCCTGGTCGCGGCATGCGCAGGCGATTCCCCTGAATTGATCCAGTTCCGCCTTGCGCCCGACGAAAAGGCTGCGGCTTGCCGTCACGGACTCGCCCACAATGCCGCGCAGGCGCCAGACACGCAGTGGTGCATCGATACCCTTGAAACGCATTTCGCCGGCGGCGTCGCTGAGGATGCAGCCGTCGAGCGCGCGCTGCACGCTATCGGAGAGCAGGGTCTCGCCGGGACGGGCGGCGGCGACCAGGCGCGCGGCGAGATTCACGGAGTCACCCAGTACCGTGTAGTCCTGAGCATCGGCGCGCGCAAGCGTGCCTGCCACCACCTCGCCGCTTGCGACGCCTATATGCGCTTGCAACGGGCGCGATGCAGGCTCGCCAAGTCCGGCGAGTGCTTCGTGGATGTCCATTGCCGCGCGGGCGGCGCGCAGCGGGTCGGTATCGTGCGCGCGCGGTGCGCCGAACACGGCCATCACAGCGTCGCCGATATGCTTGTCGATCGTGCCGCCATAGCCGAGCACGATGCCGTCGACGAGCGCGGTATAACGCCCCGTCAGCTCGCGCAATTCCTCAGGGTCGAGCCCCTGCGAGAGCGCGGTGAAGCCGCAGAGGTCGGCGAACAGGATGGTGACCTGCCGGCGCTCGCCCGACGGCGCAGCGGGCACGGGCGGCGTGGTGGAGGGTATCGAGGACGGTGTGGTGGACGGCGCCGCGCCGCTGTTCCCGGCAATGGCCGTCAGCAAACGTTTGCGATGGCCAAGCGAGACGATGCCGAGTTCTTTCAGGTCCGCGTCGGTGAGCTGCGGCAGCATCGCCGGATCAATATCGTTCTCCTCAAACGCGCGTGCGTATTGCCCAAGCCCCAATGCATCAAGCCACTGATCGATATTCATCGCCGTCGCCCAAAGCGGTTCCCTGAAATTGGCGCGCGCATAACCAGCCGCGCGAGGTCGATCCTCGAAATACAGTGTACGTCGCGTTGTATTAAACAGGCACGGGAAACGACCCAAGCGGAAATTGACACGGTCTCGCGCAGCGGCGGATACTCGACGAGCCGAGGGTCGACCCGCATTCATCGGGAGAGCGCCGTGAAGCCAGGCACAACCGGTTCCGCCACCCAGGTCCGCGCACGCCCGCGCGTCACGGGGCTGCTTGGCGACCTGATTGCCGGTGCGGTTTCGACACTGGTCATGCTCTGTTATGCGATGAGTCTCGGCACGCTGGTCTTCAGCGCGGATCTTGCGCGCTACGCCGAACTGGGGGTGCCGACCGCTTTGGTGAGTTGCGTCGTGACCGCTCTGGTGATCGCGTTGACCAGTTCCATGCGCATGAACATAGGTGGCCCGGACAGCAATGCGACGGCGTTTCTCGCCGGTGTGGCGGCTGGCGTCGCGAGCAGCGTGCGTGCCGACGGCGGTTCGCCTCAAACCATTCTGCTGACAGTGCTGATCGCCATCGCGCTATGTTCGATCGTGACCGGCGTGATCCTGTACGCAATAGGGTCGTCCAAGCGCAGCCGCTCGCTGCAGTTCCTGCCGTATCCGGTCGTAGGCGGTTTTCTCGCGGGTACGGGCTATCTGCTGATCGCGGGCGCATTTCGCGTGCTGACCGGCGAAGCGCCGCACTGGCGCACGGTGCTCGCTCTGCTGACTCAACTGCATTGGCTTGCGTGGACGCCTGCCGTGGTCGTCGGTGCGCTGCTCACCACGCTCTCGCGCGCGTGGAACCATGCGGCGGTGCTGCCGCTGACGCTTGCCTTCGGCATCGCGCTCTTCTACCTGCTGCTCTACGCCGCGCACCTGTCGGTCGACGACGCGCGTCACATGGGGCTGTTGCTTCCTCATGTACCGCTGCGGCCGATCCACGTTCCGGAGTTGTCAGCGTTGCCAACGTTGCATTTGCCGGCCTCTCTGGCGCATAGCCATGTCGACTGGCCGGCCATTGGCGCGCATCTGCCCGAGACCCTGGTGGTCACGTCGGTTGCCGCGATCACGATCCTGATGAATTCCACGGCGATGGGCGCGGCGACGGGGGAGGACGTCGACCTGAATCGCGAGATGCGGGCGGCGGGCCTCGCCAATATCGCCAGCGGCATGCTGGGCGGGATGGTCGGCTATCAGTCTTTCAACCGCTCGCTCCTTAATGTGCGCGCAGGCGCGACGAGCCGGATGGCGGGCGTGTTCGCATCGCTCGCTTGCCTGATCCTGCTGGCTGTATCGCCGGATCTGGTGGCGCTGTTTCCTGTGCCGGTCCTGGTCGGGCTGCAACTTTTCCTGGGGCTGCGCCTGTTGATACAGTGGCTGGTCACCGCGTACAGCAAGCTCAACTGGTATGAGTACCTGCTGATACCCGTGATCCTGGGCGTGGTGGCGGTCTACGGCGTTGTCACGGGTGTGGTCGCGGGCGTCGTCGCCGCGTGCGTGATGTTCGCGCTGCTGTACGGACGTGCCAGTTGCGTGCGTCTGGAGTTCGACGCCAGCACCCGGACATCGAATGTCGAGCGCAGCATCGAGCAAACCCAGCGGCTGCGCGAACTTGGTACACAGGTGTGCGGTACCTGTTTGCAAGGGTTCCTTTTCTTCGGCACCGTCAATTCGATCCTGCAGCGCATGCGTGAACGACTGTCCGCGCCTCGTCCCGCACCCGTTCGCTTCGTGTTGCTCGACTTCGCTGCGACAACAGGAATGGACGCGTCGGTATCGGTCGGCTTCGTGAAGCTAAGGCAGATGTGCGCGGGTATCGATGCGGACCTCGTGCTGACTGCGCTGCCGGCACGCTCGCGCGATCTGCTCGCCAAGACCGGTACGCTCAACCTGCGGATTCACGAGTTCGCGACGCTGGATGCCGGGCTAGAGTGGGTCGAGGACCGGCTGCTCGCCGCAGAGTCACATGCGTTGCCCGTCAGCGAGGAAAATTTCCACGCAATGTTCGCCGCGCATTTCACGCCGCATGCGTTCGACAAGCTGATGGCCCGCCTGGAGGTGTGCGACATCTGCATGGGGCAGCCCTTGTTTCTTCACGGCGAACCGGGCGACGCAATGTATTTCGTCGAACGGGGCCGGGTCACTGTCTCACTGCCGCTTGCCGGAGGCGGATCGGTCAGGCTTCGCTCCTTCGGAGCCGGTACGATTGTCGGAGAAATGGCGGTGTACTCGCAGAAGCCGCGTAGTGCGAATGTGCACGCTGAAGGTCCGGCGCGCGTGCGGCGTCTCTCGCTAGCAGCGTTGCGTGCGCTTGAGCAGGACGACGCTGTCACTGCCCAGCAATTTCATCGTTTCGTTGTCAAGGTCATGGCTTCCCGGCTGGCCGTAGCGGATGAGGCTTTGCGGGCCGACCATTGAACATGGCAATGGGAGCCTCTCATGCAGACTCCCATTGATTGTATGTTTCTAAACGAATAAATCGTAATTTGCGGTAAGCACCGTCTTACTTGATATTCTGCATAATGCTGACTGCATGCAGCATATAAGCCCCGAAAGCATTCTTGTCGAGACAATGGCAATCGCATTATATTAGGATTACAAAATTAATATAAGAACCGTTCTGCGCGCAGTGCTGATAGAAGGTGCGTCCCGACGCCTCATACGCTTACCTCGCGTCATTGAAAGAAGCATCTCAGCCCGTCACTTCGGTGATCCTGGACGCTCTGCGGCAAAGGCCCGTTGATCATGATATTGGATAATTTCTATTCGGCTCTGGAAGATCGCTTCAGGGGTAGCCGCCAGGTCATCAAGGAGCGTCAGAGCCTGTATCTCCCGCTTGTCGACGCGCTTAGCTTGCGGGTGCGCAAAAAGATCCTGGACGTCGGATGCGGTCGATCCGAATGGCTCGAATTACTTGAGGAGCGCGGCATCGAGTCGGAAGGTCTCGATACGAACGAGGAGTTCGTGACTCAGGCGCGACAGGCCGGCCTCGACGTGTCAAAGGCTGACGTCATGGAGCATCTACGGCAACAGCCGGACCAGTCTTATGGGCTCGTTAGTGCATTTCATGTGGTCGAGCATCTTGGTTTTGAAAACCTGTTGCTGTTTTTACGAGAAGCGTATCGGGTGATCGACGATGACGGCGCGCTTCTGCTCGAGACGCCGAACCCGGCGAATCTGCTGGTAGGCGCATGCACTTTCTATCTCGATCCAACGCACGAGCGACCCCTTCCGTCAGCTCTTCTCGGCTTCGCTGCGGAGTTCGCGGGGTTCGCGCGTGTTGTTGTGTTGCCAGTGAATCGGGCCTTTTTGCAGAACAACCTGGAATTCACGCCGGACGAACTTCCAGGTGCGGACGTCATCAACAAAGTAGTGTCGTCGATCGATCAGAACTTCATGCAGGCACCGGATTATGCGGTCATCGCGTTCAAGAAGGCTGGAAACGAACTGGCCGGAATTGCCGAGTCGCTGACACTCCACTCGCCGTTGCCCGTCTCGGCGAAGGGCATGGAAGAGGTAAATGCATTGCTGGCGCAAAGGCGCGATCAAGAAGAGGTAAATGCTTTACTGGCGCACAGGTGCGATCAAGAAGCGGAACTACGGGCAGCTCACTTAGCGGAACTGCGGGCAGTTCACTTGAGCGTAATCGCCGCGGAAGACCGGGCTCGTCGGTCCCAGGAACATGTGATCGCGCTGTTGAGCAGTAGTAGCTGGCGGCTATCCTCTCCTGTCCGGGGTGCGGGAGTTTTGTTGCGCAATATGGCCGGGTTGCCTCGTAAGGCTAATTCCTTCGCAAAGCTCTTTTTGCGTCACGTTGCAGCTTATATTCGTTGCAGACCCCGGCTTAAAAAGCGAGCCGAGAGCCTCCTGCGGAGGGTCCCAAAAGCTCGCACATGCGTCGTGCTTTATGCCGGTCTCACGGCAACACAAGAGGTTGAAAACGGAGCCCTCCCTGTCGCCGTGGCCCCGGCTGACCAACAGACCGCGCATAGTCATGTGCTTCATGCCGACTTGATCAACGCAGAAAGCGTCGGCTCTGAATAGAAACTCGGCGGGTGTTGTTAACCTGTTGTCGAGTGTGAGCGACTTAACCGGATTGCTCCCAGCGGCGAAGATGTAGTTCAAAAATGACGCCGCTGCTGGGCGGCGTCACTCATCACTGCCACACCGTCGAAACCGGTAACGAATGAAATAGATGTGCCGCGTTGTTCGGGAATTCGATGGAGATCAACCTCTACAGCCCGTACAGCGACAAAAGAATAGAAAGAGGTCCGCAATCATGGCAAGCCCCGCAGGAACAGAGCAGCCCATAGTTACCGTAAAGAGTGACAAGCTCAAGCTCAGTCTACTGATTGCCATGGGCATTATCGTCTTGCTTGGCGCGGGCGCTGCATATCTGCTGTTGTACGGTCCGAGCTTGCGTGAGTTGGAGAACCCTGCACCCGCACCGCCGGTGTTTTTTCCGTTGGAATCAATGACCGTCAATCTTCAATCCGACGACAGCATGCATTACCTTCGGATTGGCTTGACGCTCGAGCTAACGGATCGGAAATCGCAAGCTGCACTGGTTGAACGCATGCCGGAAGTGCGGAGCCGCATTCTGATGGCGCTCTCGGCGAAGCGACCGGAGGATCTTGAGGGGATTGATGGCAAGCTTAAGCTCGCGAAGGAGCTGTTGGCGACTATTGAGAATGCGGATGGCGCGATCGGGAACACAATACGCGTTCAGGAGGTGTTGTTCACCGAATTCGTCATTCAATAGCCACGCAAGCCACGCAATGGCCGAAGCGCACGCAGACGCAACGGCCACCGGCGATCAGGGCGTCCAACGATAAACAACAATGCTGGAGCCGTTGTAGTTGTCCTTCGTGACCACGTACTCCCCGGTCGATCGAAGGTACGACCTGAGGCCGTACATGGAATCCACGTCATTGCCGACGTCAATGGTGGTGGGGCTGCTGTTGGTCAACGTGATGTCCAGGCTGCCTGTGTTGAGATTGAAGGCGTCGATATTGGGCACGGTATGTACATATCCGACGAAGAGATAGTTGCCGGTTGCCGTGATCGACTTGGGATTGGCGCTGGTGAGGTTGATCACTGGATTGGGAGCGGTGGTGTTGCCTGCGAGCCAGCCGTGATACACCTCGACCCTCGTTCCGATCGACGTCCAGTCTGTGCTCCCAACAATTCCCTGTGCCAGGATCATGGTGTCGCTTTCCGGCAGGTAGATGATTCGCGTCAATGGCAGAACGGTCCGCGGAGTGGCAGCTGCGATTGCTGCTCCCCATGTTGGCTTGCCGTCGCTATCAAAGCCAGTCAGCGGATAGTGGTAGACGCGGTTCGTCCTGTCCAGACCGGCCCAGACGTCTCCCTTGCTATCAAGGCAAAATCCACCCGTGACCGCTGTAGCCGTATTGAACGCTGTCCCTGGAATCGAGCCATCCGGTATGGCGATGTAGCCGTTCGCAGCGTTGAAGTGGAAGAAGTAGAAGATAGCGGGGTTCTGGCCGGACGCCACAAGAATCCGGTTTCCGCCAACGCTGGCGAGTTGACCGAAGTGCTCGTTGCGTTGGGTATCGTTGATGTTGATGCGTGGATCGGATGGATAGTCGATTGGATCGACGGTGTTCGCTACGAACGTTCCTCCAGCGGTGCCCGTGTAGATGTTCGTGCCGCCGTAGAGGTTGGTGCCGTCTGTACTCGGGTCCGGAGCGGCGCTCCCCTCGAAGTTGAGGGCCTGAAGCTTCCATTGCAGATTCCCGGAGCTGTCGTAGGCGTGAATGTCTGTGAGACCGTTGCGGCCGAGGTCCCAGGTTCCGCCCCATGGGTTGTTAAGCACGTACAGGTTGCCGGCGGAGTCCTTGCCGATGCCGGTGACGCGGGTGAACCGCTTGTCGCCGACCTGTCCTTTGATTCCCGCCGTAGTGTCGAGATATCCGCCCTGAATGCCAAACGTGCCGACCTGAACCGGCGTGCCCGAGAAGTTGTAGATCTTGATGTTCATGTCAGGCCCTTCGTCGCCGGCCATGAGGCGCCCGGTGGCAGCATCGAAATACAGCGCGGACGGTTGAGAGCCAACGGGCATCTGGATGGTGTTCAGCGGCGAGCCGGCCGGATTGAATTCGACAATGGTGCCTGCGCTCTTCTGAGCAACCCAGATATTTCCTGCGCCGTCCACGGCGAGCGCGCCCGGGCCCGTGACGTTGATGTCCTGCTGCCAGACACCGGCGGTGGTGAAGATGCGAACCCGATTTCCAGGAAAGTCGCTCGCATAAAGGAGTGAGCCCGATGTCGCGAGTCCGGTGACTACGTCGGCCCGCTTCTCAGTCGACGGCGCGCTGACGGAGATGACAAGATCTTCAGTTTGACTGGTTCGGTCGAATCGCCCCACCTTGCCACCGCCGTCAGTTCTGGTAGCTTGCAAAGCAGTGAAGATTGAAGTTGCATTCCCGGTAATGGCGCCGCCCTGAAACTGGTTGTGAATTCCTATGGAGCCTATGCTTTGGCCATTCCGGTATATGGCGACTCCGCCCTCGTTTTCGTCCCACATGGAAGCGGTATAGATGACGCCCTCGGGCGCTACCCACATGGAGCGGGCGGCGTTACTCACATGGGTGGCGTAGGTCCCAAATGTGTTCGCGACCCAGTCGGTGGTGTACTGCGCCTGACAATTTGGCGCGATTGCAGCGATCAGCACTGCGGCAAGGAATGCGGCATAGCTTCGTTTATTGACCATGATGATGCTTTCCTCACTGTAGCGCCTCGATAAACTAAATCGCAGACGCAATAACATTGATTTCGGAACTGCATTTACTGGGAATAGCGATTCGCCTGGGACATTTGATCTTTGTCCAGTACTGGCGTTTTCGTCACCAATTATTCATCAGATGAATTACACCAGTATTGCTCAGATGAATTAATCTGACGGCAGTTCCTGAAAATCTCGAAATTGAAACCCTTGGGGTGTGCGATCGCGAGGGACGCACGCCGGGCGCTTAATGGCCCATTGCGCTGATTGCCGGGATTGCTGCGTCGGCGAATGAAAAACTGTATGCACCAGACTGGTGTTTCTTGCTTATAACCGGCGGCTGACATGCGCCGAAACGGGTGCGCCGTTGGTGCTCCGCAGTTTATTGGTCGTTGCCATGGTTTATTCGCGCGCATCGTACGCAAGAGCCGCGTTGGCCGGCGCAAGTCAACGGTGTTCGCTGAGCCGCCGGTGCGGTAAGGAATTCCCGACAGATAAATCAGTCAACCCGCATAGCAATATCCGGTTTTACCGAACGAAAAAAAGGTTCGGTCCGCGTACGATACGAATCAATGGGCTAGGCTTTGCTACAAAAGCCTGTGCCCGTGACTCAGTGAGGTTCCTGCAGACGCGGTGCAAGTCGTGAACATCCCGGTGATCTGATTGGAGCGGCTGGCGTCAGCCTGCATGTGGATTCCATTAACGCGTCGCACAAGTTCCACACCACTATCGAATATGGTCAGTAGGACATACGTTCGGGACGTGGCATGGGCGCGCGGATCTATCCGCATATTTAAAACTGATTCTTCAGTACCGGTTTGGGTGCCGTTGAAAAGGACGCCGTAGTTCTGCCAAGACAAGACTCCAGCGACTGAATCCGTGAAGTGAGTGCTCTAGTGGACGCCCTGAATCAAGCGCTGCCCGGAGTCGAAATGACCATGTGATATCCGTTCGATGGAGCGTTGACAGGTCTAGCGCGCTACGGAGCCTGCCGACTGCATTTCGTCATACGCCTCATCCGCAAGTTCTCCGATGCACGGGAGAGCGCCCGTTTTGTGCTTCGACCGTGTGGAAGTGTGCACTGACCACGTGGGGCTTTCTTCAGGCGGTCGCGCAGGACAGATATAGGTGCAACTGAGAGTATCGCGCGGATCGCAAGTCATTAACTCGTGGTTGCACAAAGGCGAAGCCTGGCCACGTTGTGCGGAGGAATACATGTTCTTCGATGAGCTAAGCAATGACGAATGGGCACTCCTCGAGCCGATTCTTGCCGATAAGCCCGTGACCCGCCTGAGCCGACGCGGTAGGCCCCGCGCAGACCCGCGCATTGTGGCGAATGCCATTCTGTGGATTCTGACAACCGGCGAACCGTGGGCGAACCTGCCAGGCCGGTATCCGTCAGCGCCCACATGCCGGTGCCGATTCGAAGAGTGGCAGTTGAACGGCACACTCGCGAGGATAATCCGGCTATTGACGCCCATGGGGCGCACGTTCGCCTATATCCCGAACTCTTCTTCTGCCGTGACCAGGTCCGCCCTGCGACGTGGTGCGCGCAGCCAGGACAACGATGGCCTGCGCGGCGTGCTTTGGAAGAGACCCGAGCTGTGGCAGGCGGCGCCCGGCAAGATGAACGGCCGGCATTCGATCGATCCGTTTGATGAAATTACCCGGCAACTCTCTGGCCGTGCGGTTGATGCACCCCAACGCATCGAGTCGAGTGCAATGACGCCCGCGTGCGCGCCGCGATGGTTGAGTCACCCATGCGGATCGCCGTGGAAGGGCAAGCCCTTGCCCGCCATGCAGATTGTCGAGCGGCGCGGTTACATCATCCACGCCGTCGCGGATCCGGCGCCGGAGGAGTTGTTTCGTGCATGGGCGGAGATCACGAAAAACGGACGACGCATCGAGCGTTCCGGTCTTATCGGCCCGCGCTTCGGAGACGTCGAGACGGCGCAGAAATACGCGCTCGACTGGGCCTGCCGATGGATTGATGAGCAGGACCCTTTGCCGATTGCCGCGCAGATGGCATTGGCCGCCGGCGTGGCGAGGCGGCCCATCGCGCGAACGATGCCTGAACCCGTTATGGAGGAGGCGTATGACGAAATGGAACAGGAAGGGACTTCAATCGGGGCGACATTGAATACTTGAATGGCCAAGTCAAACGCTTTCGCATCTGAACTGACGGGTAGAAGAACGCATCGGTTCTATGAGCGCACGAGCTGCAAGCGCTCAACTGCCAGGCGCACGGAAGTCGCTATTGGGCCACACTCCCATGACAGAGGGAGCCTCCAGTTCCGCCACCGTGCACTCGCGTGCGAGAAAACGGCCATGCGCCATTCGCCGCTCGACTTTCTCGATGTAGTCATCGCCGACTACCATGGGGACGTAGTTCAGGTTTGGAGCAATTTTGTCAGGCCAGCCGCCAGTCACTGCCCCGAGACGTTCCGGCTCATTCCACGCGACTGCCAATGTGGACCATAAAGTTGCATCAAGAATCTCACCCGTTGGCAGGGTCCACCATGCGTGCATGTTGACGCCCGATTTCCCGCCGATATCCCGGGCATCGAAGCCTCGGCAATACCATCTTTCCAGATCGTCGAAGCTGGGGTCGAAGAACGCAAGCGTGGGTTTGCGAACCTGTCCGATCGTTAGCAGGACCCGCACACCCAGGACTTCCTCCACAACGGGCCGAAGCGCGTGACTCCACTTGATGCATTGTCCAGCGGCTTTGATGAATGACCGGATGCCGATATGCTGAAAAGCGATCTGTATCTTCTCGCCGAGTTCTGGCGTAAAGAGGCTGCTATGCTGCAACGCAAGCCGCTCAAACGACGCCTCGAGTTTTGCGGTGAAAGCGTATGCTGAGTCCAGTTCCTGACTATAGTTTTTTTTCATTGCATCCAGGCGAGTCGTATGGGCTTGAACGTTTGTCCAGTGCTGTGCGTCCAGACAATTTAACGACCGGCATTCCTGCTTTCTTTAGTGATGCCTGGACATTGGCGTTCCAGAGAAAGCGGCGTGATGTAGAGGGGTTGAGAATTTTCTGGAAACAGCTTTCGAGTGGGCTCAAGTGCAATGCAGGCCGAGTCGTGTGAGACCTTCCATGCAGTGATTGCTTCCGAATGAAGCAATACTGCGCCAGGAGAGGCGTACCAGATGGGGAGCGAGGAGAGCGAAGTGAAATTATCAAGGCGGTGGAGTGCGGCGTTGCAACCTGTCGAGGTTTGCAACGCGCGGGGAGCGCATGTCCGGAGCCATAGGAAACCCACCCTGCGCAAGGCGCTGGTGTTTGCCGCATTGTTTGCCGTACTCGCCGGGGTGGCCCCGATGGCTTCGGCGACCAAGGTCGGGGTTGTACTGGCTGGCTCGGTGCAAGTTTTCTGGCAGACGATGACCAAGGGTATCCAGCGTGCAGCGCTCGACCTGCATGTCGACCTGGTCATGCGCAATCCTTCTGACGGCGCCTCGCTCGGCACGGAACGCAATGTCCAGTTGCGAATGATCGACTACATGGTGCAGAGCGGGGTCGCTGGCATCGTATTGGCGCCCGAACCGCTGGAGGGCGTAGCGACTCCGGTTTCAATTACGGTTCCTACCGTGCTGATAGACCGGAGCAGTACCGACTACAAGGCCATCTCCACTGTCGCCACCGACAATTTCGCAGCGGGCAGAACTGCGGCTCTCAGCCTTGCACCGGTTTTACGCAAGGGCGCCAAGATTGCGGTGTTGCGGCTCTCACCGGACATCAGTTCCACGACCGAGCGTGAAAACGGGTTTCTGGCTGTGGCGCGAGAGTTGGGCTGGGAGGTGGTTGTCGAAGCTTATGTCGGCTACCGGTTCCACGAGACTCAGGAAGGGGTTCTCAAGGCCTTGAATGGCTATGCAGGCCACCTCGATGCGGTCTTCGCGCCTAACGAGACGACGGCCGATGGCGCTTTGCGGGTCGTCGAGGCCATGCCAGCCGGCGGTCGCCCGCGTCTGGTCGTCTTCGACTGGCGGCCGGAGTTCCTGGATGCGCTAAAACGCGGCGTTGTATACGCCGACGTCGTGCAGGATCCTTACCGCATGGGTTATCTGGCGCTCGAAACATTGGTCGCGGACTTGCAAGGCCATTCATCCCGGCCAAGGGTATTCGTCGATGTGGTGACGGTGACTCGGGCCAACATGAACGATCGCGCGATCCGGGCGGTGCTGGAGCAGTACGCGCAGTAGCGGCGCCGGAGTCGTTGCTCGCGAGGTAGCTTCGAATTGCCGGGGCGGTCGTGCTTGATCTGCATCCGAGCGCACGCGGCACGACCAATGCACATGCGAGTCCCGGCTTGAAACTGACGTGGTGTCCGACAACACGTGCAGCTTCTCTGGCTCCCTAAGCATTTATTTCACTTTCCACGCCGGATGTCTCGTGCTGCAATTCGGCCAGAGCGATAACCCGTAGCGGCGGGATAGAAGTTAAAGTCATGATGAGCGCTTCCCAATGGACACGACCTTGCAAGCTACCCAAACCGGCTCGTTGTCGAAACCGTTCCGCGCGCCGAGAGGCGGTATTGCAGTCGCCTTGCTCGCCCGTGTGCTGCTGTTCAGTACCATAGTGACACTGGTAGTGACTACCGTTCAGCTCGTACTAAGCTACGAGGCCGAAGTCTCCCGGCTGCAGAGCCGTTTCAACGAAATTGAAGAAGGCTACGGGCGCGGCCTGGGCAATGCGTTGTGGGCTCTTGACAGCAAACAGCTTGAGGGCCAGCTTGACGGAATGCTGCGCCTGCCTCTGATCCGGTACGTCGAAGTCCGCGAAACTGATACCACGCACCCGTTGACGATTTCTCGCGGCTCCGTGCAGGCGGAAAACATGGTCGTCAGGGAGTTTCCGGTTTACTGCTGCGACAGGGATGCGCACCAAATCGGCGTCCTGCATCTTGAGGCCAGCCTGACGGACATTTATCGGGATCTGCTGCGTGAGGCCTTCGTGATCCTGGTGAGTAACGCGATGAAGACGTTTTTAGTCGCGCTGTTCATCTTGTTCATGGTTCACCGGCTCGCGACGCGCCATCTCGTCGATATCGCCACGGCGCTACGCGTGCGCAAACCGTGCGGCGCCCCGGCGCCGCTGCTGCTGCTGCGCCGTCCCCGGCGGAAACTGGACGAGCTCGATCAGCTGGTCGACGCGATCAACATGATGGTCGGGCGACTCGAGCGTGATGCTAGCGAGCTCGGCAGCGCGAACGCCCAGATGGCCGCGATCCTCGACAACATCCCGGATCTCGCGTGGGTTAAAGACACCGATGGCCGTTATGTAGCAGTCAACCGCGCCCTAGCACGCGCGCTGGGCTACGACGAACCGGCGGGAATAATCGGTAAGACTGATTTCGATGTGCACCCCCCTGAATATGCACGGGCCTACCGCGCTGACGATGCAGAGGTGATGGCCTCGGGGCGGCGCAAACGGCTTGAAGAGCATCATGCGGAAGCAAGCGGTCGCCGCACATGGGTGGAGACGATCAAGACGCCGTTCGGTGACGGACGCGGGCAACAGGCAGGTACGGTCGGCATTGCCCGCGACGTTACCGAACGCAGGAAGATGGAGGAGGAGTTGCGGCGCAGCGAAGCGCTGCAATCGGAAGGGCAGCGGTTGAGCCACACGGGAAGCTGGTCCTGGCACATCCCGTCCGGCACCATTGTCTGGTCCGACGAGCATTTCCGTATTTTTGGCTTTACGCCGGGGGAGGTCGAACCCAGTCTTGAGCTGGTCGTCAACTGCATTCATCCGGACGATCGGCCGACGATGCAAGCCTCGATTGCGGACGCAATGCAGGAGCCGCGCAGCATCGAACACGAGTTTCGAGTGATTTTGCCGGACGGGTCGATCCGTTATATCTCCACCGTCGCGCGCACCGTGCCCGATCAGTCGGGCGCGATCAGCGAGTTGATTGGCGTTGCCGTCGACGTGACCGAGCGCAGACAAGCGGAAGCCGAGCGAGAGGCACGGCACGCCGCGGAAACCGCCAATCGCGCAAAAAGCGAATTCCTGGCAATGATCAGTCATGAACTTCGCACGCCGCTGAACGGCATCCTGGGCTACACGCAGATCCTGCTGCGCGATAAGGCGCTGGGGGGGAAGTATCGCGACAATATCAATGTGATCCAGCAGAGCGGTCTGCAACTGCTGACCCTGATCAACGACGTGCTGGAATTTTCGAAGATAGAAGCGGGTAAATTGGAGCTCAGCCTGAGCGACATCAACCTGGTCGATTTCCTGCGCTCGATCGAAGAGATCATCCGTGTCAGAGCCGAACAGAAAGGTTTGGACTTCGTATGCAACGTGACCGCTGACTCGCCACGCGGAATCCGCGCCGACGCCAATCGACTCTGCCAGGTGTTGCTCAACTTGCTTGCGAATGCGGTGAAGTTCACCGACCAGGGCCACGTGATATTCAACGTCGCGCTGCACGCTGGCAGCGACGGTTCGGCGCGTGTGCGTTTCGAGGTGCGCGATACAGGCATTGGTATTGACGACGAACACCAGGCATTGTTGTTCCGTCCTTTCGAGCAGTTTGGCGAAGAGAGCCGCCGCATTGGCGGCACGGGCCTGGGGCTCGCGATCAGTCAGCAGTTCGTCAAACTGATGGGGGGGGAGATTCGTGTCGAGAGCCGCGTGAATGAAGGAAGTACATTCTGGTTCGAGCTGCAGTTGCCGGCCGCGAGCGGCGAGATTGGCCGACGGCAGCCAACAGCCATCGCAACGGGCTACAGCGGGCCGCGCAAAAAGGTCCTGGTCGTCGACGACGTTCCGGTCAATCGTGCAGTCGCAGTCGAGATGTTGGCGTCGCTGGGCTTCGAAACGTTCGAGGCTGAAGACGGCCGTTCAGGAATTGAGGAAGCCGAACGATTGCATCCGGATGTGATTCTCATGGATATCTTCATGCCCGGGCTAAACGGCCAGGACAGCATCCGGGAGCTGCGTGCAAAAGCGGGCAGCCTGAGCAAGGTGCCGGTTATCGCAACGTCGGCCAGCGCGGCCAGCAGCGACAAGCTCCGCAGCATGACAGCCGGTGCTGACGCTTTCCTGAGCAAGCCGATTGAACAGAACCAGTTGCTTGAGCAGATCGCGACATTGTTGAAGCTTGAATGGACGTATCAGCCCGATGCCACACGCGCTACGGACGATTGTACGGATGGACCCATCGTCGTTCCTTCCGGGCCGGAAATGGAGGCGCTCCACTATCTGGCACGAATGGGCGATATGCGCGAAATCCAGTTGTGGGCGCACCGGGTCGGTGAACTCGACGAGCGATATCGGCCATTCGCGCGTCAGTTGAGTCAACTGGCCCAGCGCTACCAGTCGCAGGACATCCTGCGGCTGGTAGCGAGGTATGTGGGTACGTCGTGACGTCGCGGGATCACCATGGCGTGATTCAATAATTGACTGGTGAGCCGGCCGACATCCGAGCAGCACGCGCCGGGGAACAAGGTCGAGGCTTTGCGGTAGTCGCGGGAAAAGTGTTTTCATAACGATGGCCAGCACCTATGCGCAAGATTCTTTCACTCTTCCTGCTTTTCGCCGTGTCGACCTGGACCGTATCGACAGCCGTGGCGACCACAATCGGTGTCGTCCTGCCGGGATCATCGCTGGTCTTCTACCAAACGATGATCAAGGGAATGGAGCGGGCGGCCGACGATCAGCATGTCCAGCTCCTGATGCGCAACCCTTCCGACGGGGCTTCGCTCGACACGTCCAATCTCCAGTTGCGCATCATCGACTACCTGGTGCAGCAAGGCGTAGCCGGCGTTGTATTAGCGCCGGAACCCCTGCAGAGCAACACGCCGATTTCGATCTCTGTCCCGGTGATTCTCGTCGATAGGGACAGCGCCGATTACAAGGGCATCTCGACCGTTTGTACCGACAATTTCGGCGCAGGCAGAAAGGCTGCGCTCAGCCTTGTGCCCGCCCTGCAAAAGGGCGCCAAGATAGCAGTGCTGCGTCTCGCGCCAAACATCAGTTCCACGACCGAGCGCGAAAACGGGTTCCTGAACGTCGCACGGGAACAGGGATGGGATGTGGTTGTCGATACTTACGTGGGGTATCGGCCTCGTGATGCGGAGGGATTGATCACCAAGGCCTTGAACGCCTATCCGGGTCACCTCGATGCCGTTTTCGCGCCGGCTGAACCGGTGGCCTACGGCGCCCTGCGGGTCATTGGCGCCAAGGCGACCGGCGATCGCCCGCGCCTGGTCGTATTCGATTGGCGTCCAGAATTCATGGATGGACTCAAGCGTGGCGTCGTTTATGCTGATGTGCTGCAGGACCCTTACCGCATGGGTTATCTGGCGGTGGAAGCATTGGTTGGAGCCTTGCGGGGCCATCCACCCAGCTCCAAAGTCAAAGTGTTCGTCGACGTGGTAACGGTGACGCCCAAAAACATGAATGATCCGGCTATCCGTGCGGTGTTGGCAAACTACACCCACTAGCTACCGGCGCCAGTAATAGGAAGTATCTCGAGCTGCGCAAGATCGTCGGGCACGATTCGCTCCGGTACGGTCTTCAGGAAAACCCCAGTGGTGAATCGCGCGCCCTTTGGACCTTGCCGATATAGGCAACGCAGCCTTGGCTGCCATTAGCTAGTCCAACGGCACGGTAATGACAGCACGCCCGGCGGCGCGTTTCACAAGTTCCGCATGCTTGGATGGCTGGTCCCACCACCTTGCCAGTCCACGCCGATTCCGATGACCCAGCACCAGCAGATCCGCGTTGAGTATCTCTGCATACCTGGCCATGCTATCAACCACGTTGCCGGCTGCGACATACCCGCGGGCAACCGTTCCGCTCTCTCTCAAATGATCCAGCGCTTCATCCAGGGTCTGCTTTATCGTGCCTTCGATTTGTAGGCACGCCACGTCCGATAAGTATCCGAGACTGGAGCCGACAGCGGAACCAATGTCCACTACCGACAGTATATGAACAGTAGCGGTCAACGCATACCCCAACCGGGTCACGCGCAGCAGTGCTGATCTTGATTCAGGGGATCCATCGTAGTACATGAGCAGGTTGTAGTGATCGCGCATGGGAGCCTCAGGTCGTGCGACGAAGGGAGTTTCGTCGGAGCTGTAACTTCCATAACACCTTGCTTGACGAGGTATTCCAGAAAGCGCAAACGTTTTTTTCGCAAGAACGATTGAGACCAGGCCCGCAGCACGGTCAATGCATATCAGGTGGCGGCAAGCACGCGGCGAGCCTCGCGGGCGATTGCCTCGTCCACCATGCGTCCATCGACGGTGCCGGCCCCTTCCCGGACGGCGTCGACAACGCGCTGCGCCCATGCGATTCGCTCGGCTGAAGGCGTGAACGTTGCATTGATCGACTGGATGTGCGACGGGTGAATCGCGGCCTTGGCGTGGATCGACGTGCAAGACATGCCGGCGACCGTCGCGGTCGATTCGACCGGGACCTCCGTGCATCAGACTGGCCCGAAGGAATGGCAGGCGAAGATCGGCAAGATTCCGGTCGTCGCTGGTTGATGGGGCAAGCAGGACGTGACCACAAAAGGCAACCGGCGAACCTCGTTCGTTTCTGGTGTTATCTGCTTCGCCCCCGCAACCGTTTTGAACCCTCCGAAAAGGCTCCGCGTGGACGCGTTACCGTCCGACTATGTGGCGGAGCGCACGCACTGGCCGGAAAATCCGCAGCGGCATGCATCGAGCAACCTATCATTCAACGCGAACGTTTTTCATCTCAAGAGTCACAACCGCCTTCGCATGACCGTACAGAAACGTTCGCAGCCAGTGAGCTTCGGCCAAGTCTTGATGCAGACACTCATTGGGCGAATGTTCTATCTCGACTAAAAGAAAGTGATTGCTGCGACCTCGACTGACGAGCGATCTCGCTCCTATGTCGAGTTGAGTCAGCCGCTAGATTTGTCTCGGAGGTCAAAAAATGGCTGAGCAAGACACGCAAAATTCAGAAGCGAGCGCAAATGGTGATTCGAGCGCTGAAGAAGCGGTACTCGAAATCGATCCTTATGTCGAACAGGAAGCAGAACCCGAAGCGGGCGTGTTCGAGCTTGGCCTTGTGTTGGCGGGTGCAATATCGGCAGGGGCATACAGTGCCGGCGTTCTTGACTTTCTCATTGAAGCGCTCGATGCCTGGGAGGACGCCAAGACGGAGAACCAGGCTGTACCGATGCACCGGGTGCGGATTCGAGTAATAGCAGGCGCCTCAGCCGGAAGCATGAATGGGGCGATCGCATCGGTGGCTCTCCAGTACGATTTCCCTCACGTTCGGTCCGAAAAAAGCCCAACGAATCCGTTCTACGATTCATGGGTCAAAAGCATCAACATCAAGGAGTTGCTGGCTGTAAAGGATCTCGCAGGATCATCAGCCGTGATTCGCTCCGTGCTGGACTCCACTGTGCTTCAGACCATTACGGACAAGGCGCTTGACTATCAAGGTCCCATAAAGCCCCGCCCATACCTTGACGGCCGGGTCCGGTATATTTTTACGCAAGGTGGCCTGCGGGGAATTCCGTACTATTTAAAGCTGACAGGGAATACGGGCGATGGACTTTCCATGTCTCTCCATAAGGCTTACCGGAGCTTTTCCATCGGTTATAACGGCAAGCCGGTTCGGCGCAGACCTGACGACTTGCCATTAACCGCAAGCATCCAGCAGTCGAAGTCCACTGACCCCGGTTGGCAGTCTTTAGGCAACGCCGCGCTGGGCTCTGGTGCTTTCCCAATCGGGCTTGCACCGAGATTGGAGAAGCGCAATGTGGCCGACTTGAACTATCGCTACGTCACGATGCCTGGAGAGAAGCCTATCTGGCTCAAGCCTGCATGGGCCGCACAAATTGGCGCGACACTTCCCACTACGCCCTCACCCTGTTTCGACGAATTCGTTGTGGATGGCGGCACGATGGATAACGAGCCACTGGACTTCGCCAGAGCCGAGATGGCTGGCACCGCCGCGAGAAATGAGCGTAGCGGAGATCGAGCCAAGCGAGCCATGATCATGGTCGACCCTTTCCCGGATGCGTTGATTACCGACTTCAACCAACAAAAGACGGGGAGAAGCGGTAATCTCATCTCGGCAGGCATGGACCTCTTGGGCGCCTGGAAGAACCAGGCGCGATTCAATCCGGTCGACCTGGCGCTCGCTCTTGACGGCAACGTCTTCAGTCGCTTCCTGATCGCGCCAAGCAGAAAAACGAGTCCCGATGACAAGAAGGAAGCAAGCAACGGCTACGATCTCGCCAGCGGCGCGCTTGGTGGCTTCAGTGGATTTCTGGCGGAAAGTTATCGCCACCATGACTATCTCCTGGGGCGCCGAAACTGCCAGCAGTTCCTTTCGAAGCACTTCACGTTGCCCGCTTCGAATCCATTATTTCCCAACGATCCAGCTTTTCGCCAACAATGGGCGCTGCCTCAGACGGGGAATCAGACAGTGGAAATTCCCATCATTCCCCTTGTTGGCGCAGTTGCGCTCGATGAGCCCCTGCCGGACTGGCCGACCAAGCCAGTCGACCTTAAGGCGCTGAAATCCCAAGCTGACAAGCGCCTACGAAGCGTGGTGAACGGAGCGCTGGCGATGGCGGGGATTAGCGGATGGAAACGATGGCTCTCGGGGTTGGGGGTATGGCTTGTCAAATCCGAAGCACTGGATCGTGCGATTGGGCTTGTGCAAAAGGACTTGCATGAACGCAACCTTCCGACGACGCCGTCCGACCCTTACGTGACCAAGCCCTTGCCAACGGATAACGACCTTTACAGGGGTTCTTGACTCCGGCCAGGGCTCAACGCCTCGATCGAATCTGAAGTGCCAGCACGCTTTCGCGCATCGTGATGCAAGGTAGACACGACGGCGTTGACGAATAGCCGGATCTGAACCGTCAGACACCGTCCTCCACGGGGATAGTTTCCATGACTGTGGCCAGAATCATCGCTTCGATGTTTCGTGGGACAGGTTGAGCGAGCCTGGGTCGATACACGGCGTCGCCTGTTGCAATGGCCTGGCCACTCAGGACGCAAACCCCTGCTTTCTTCGCGATGCAGCGCCGCCATAGCTGTTCGCCGTAGAAGCAGGAGGTCGGGTCGCTCCACACAACAGTTGCCGAGGTCTGCTTATTGCGCCCCAGAACCCGGATGGCACATTTCGAAAAGCAGTTTTCGCCGTACATCGGGCGGACGCCGCTGGACACAATGGGCAACCGCATTTCGCCTTCGCTCGAGAGGAGCGCGATCATTGACTGCCACGTTCTGTCTGCTTCAAAGGGAGCTTGCATGATGCGGTTCCTCGATTCTCGTTAGACAAAATGAGTTCCGGCGATCGACCTTGGCTTGATGATAGGTAGCAGATTTTCGGGCCGCTACTACATGAATGTGGAGTGCGTCCGGGTTTGACCAAGAAGAGGAAATCAAGAATGTAGGGGGCCCGCAGGCGCACCGGCCCTATACGAGAATCTTTCAGCCACCGTACGATTGGATGTCGGTGGCCCACACCTTTGGACAGGCATCCTCAAACGCCGACCGGGACGGTCAGCCTCACGCGTTCGTGCGTCCACGCGGTCCGGTCTCGCGCATGAACATCGCAAGCACCATGGCGAGCACGATGCCACCGAGCAGCCACGAGCCGGTGGCGCGGAACACCGGCAGGTTCACTGTGCCGCCGTTGGCGACGTGGGCGAGCAGCTTGCCGTACGCGGGCGTAAGCAACGCGCTGAACGTGAACACCAGGAAATTGATCGCGCCGCTGGCGCTGCCCTTCACGTTGTCCGGATTGACTTCCTTGATCACCGTGTAGGGCAGCATTGCCGCACCGGAGCCGATGCCGAGCAGCAGGCCGAGCACGTAAGGCGGCGCCACACCGGCCGGCAGATAGAAAATGCCTGCGCCCGCCGCAAGCATCAGCTGCGCGCCGGCGATCAACACCGGCTTGCGGCGGCCCAGACGGTCGGACAAGTAGCCTAACAGCGGGCAGCCAATCACCCAGCCGAGCGGCACCATGCTCGCGCGATTGACAGCCTCCGCATAGCTGACGTCGAGACCGTTGCGCAGGAACGGAATGCCCCAGATCATGTCGCCTATCGTAGTCGGCAAGAACAGCAGGCCGGCGCAGAAACCGCAAAGATACGACTGCGGATTGGACAGCACTTCCTTGTACGGCGCGAACATCTTCATCCACGAGCCCTGGCTGGCTGGGCTGTCGTCATGGCCTGCCGGCGTCGCGAAGAACACCAGCCCGGCGATCAAGAAGATGACGAGGCCAGACAGCCGCCAGAACTGCTGCCACGTGATGAGGCCGTGAATGAGCGGCGCAACGGCGAACTGACCCGCGGAGCCGCCCAGCATGCCGAAGCATTGAGTGAACCCTACCGCCGTCGCGAGAGAACGCGGGGGAAAACCGTGCGTGGCGAGATACACCGCGCCGATGAACCCGCACGCCGAACCCGCGCCTTGCAGCAGGCGGCCGGTCTGCGCGGCCTCCATGCTGCCCAGGCCGAACAGTGCGGCCCCGACGGCAACGAGAACGATGCCGGCCGGAATGACGGCCTTGCCCCCGAGCCGATCGAGCAACGCACCGCAAACGATCGAGAACAGCGCATAGGTGTAGTAGTACAGGCCGACGAGCGTGCCCACGCCCAGCGCATCGCGCGCAAACGCCGCACTCAACTCGGGCACCATCACGCCCGGCGCGGAACGCAGCATGTACTGCATGAAGTAGAACGCGGCACAAAAAAGCCAGGCGATGACGAAATCCATGTGTATGGACTCGCGGCCTGCCGGAATATTGACAGTGCTTACGACCTTGCTGGACATGGTTCGATTTCATTTCCATAGAGTTTTTCGGACCGCACTACCGGAACAGATTGACCTTTGCGAGGTCAATGAGCTGCTTGCCTCGACCGTCCATGACGGCGCGAAGCATGAACAGCCCAAAGTGGTAAGTCTGGTCGGCGGTGGTCGCAGGAGGCATCACGAGCTCCTGGCGTGCGCTCACTACGTCGACGAGAGCCGGGCCCGGATGGGCGAATGCTTCGCGTAGGGCTCCTTCCAGTTCCGCAGGGTGCTCGACGCGCACGCCTTTGATTCCGATCGCATTGGCCATCGCGGCAAAGTTCGGATTTTTCAGATCACATCCCGTATCAACGAACCCGCTGGCCTTCATCTCCATTTCCACGAAGCCCAGCGTTCCATTGTTGAGCACGACGACTTTGACCGGCAAGCCTGTTTGAATCAGCGTCAAAAACTCACCCATCATCATGGTGAAGCCGCCGTCGCCTGACATCGAAATCACCTGTCTCTTCGGGAAAGTGGCCTGCGCGCCAATCGAGTGCAACAGAGAGTTGGCCATCGAGCCGTGATTGAACGAACCGACCAGTCGTCGTTTGCCGTTCATCTTCAGATATCTGGCCGTCCACGCGACAGGGGTGCCGACGTCGCAAGAGAAGATCGCGTCCTCGTCCGCTAGTTCGCTGACGAGCCGGGTCACGTATTGCGGATGGATGGTGGTGCTGCCCGCTTCCGGCTCCGCCAGCTCATCCAGACTCTCGCGAGCCTTGCGATAGTCGTCGAGCGCGCGATTCAGGAAGCTGCTGTCCGCTTTCTCCTGGATCATTGGAAGAAGTTCATTGAGCGTGTCCCTGACTGTTCCCAATACGCCAAGCTCTATCGGGCATCGATTGCCGAGTGCTTCGGCCCTTGTATCGACTTGCGCGATGGTCACCTTCTCCGGATAGAACTGTCGATAAGGGAAGTCGGTACCCAACATCAGAAGCATGTCGCAACTCTTCATCGCGGAATAACCGGAGGCGAACCCGATGAGGCCCGTCATTCCCACATCGAACGGGTTGTCGTATTCGATGTACTCCTTTCCTCGCAGCGAGTGCACGATTGGCGCTTTAAGCTTGCGGGCGAGTTCCACGACTTCCGTGTGGGAGTCCTTGCAACCCGCCCCGCAAAGCAATGTCACTCGCGACGACCGGTTCAACAGACGTGCGAGTTCGGTGACTTCGTCGTTCGTTGGGTGAATCACCGGGGCCGAAGGCGCGCTCCAGACCGGCGCAGGTTTTGTGAGAGGTCCGAGTGCCACATTTCCAGGTACGACGACAACGGCGACGCCTTTACGCGCAACTGCCGTACGGATGGCGCGGGCCAGAATTTGCGGTAGTTGGTCGGGACTGTGGACGAGTTCGACGTAGTGACTGCATTCCTTGAACAGCACTTCGGGGTGGGTAGCCTGAAAATAGTCGAGGCCGATTTCCGTACTTGGGATATGCGCGGCGATAGCAAGAACAGGAACACCGCTGCGTTGGCAGTCGAACAAGCCGTTGATAAGGTGCAGATTCCCCGGACCGCAGCTCCCACAGCAGACTGCAAGTTGCCCCGTGAGATGAGCCTCGGCGCCAGCGGCGAAAGCCGCGCTTTCCTCATGCCGCATGTGAATCCATTCAATCGAACCATCCCGGCGCAGGGAATCCGTGAATCCATTCAATCGAACCATCCCGGCGCAGGGAATCCGTGAATCCATTAAGCGAATCTCCCACCACACCGAACACACGCTTCACTCCGGCATTTACTAGTGCACCCACCATGTAGTCCGCAGCTATCGTCGCCATTTCACATCTCCATAAGTTAAAGAATTACGACAGGTCGGATGCAATCATCAAGCCGTAGTGACTGAATCGAATGGTTCGTAATGCCATGTTATTGATGGTAATCAGCGTGGCGAAGGACGGCTATTACATGAATCTGGAATCAGCCTGGTGAGGCTATTGGCGCTCGACGTCTGTTGAGCAGCGAGGCCAGGCACCTGGACATGTCTCTGATTACATGAACATGCAATGTCTCGGCCGAGCACAACGTCATATGTTGCTGCGACGAAAGAGTCGAGTTCAGGGTGTCGCCTAAGCTCACGTTACTTACGGCGCTCGGTTTCCAGTGGCGCGCGATGGTAGCCGATGCGATTTATAGTCAGGGGATAGCTGTGGTGCCCGGCACGGCAAGGAAGGGCTCGCGCCGGAAGCGGTGCACGTCGAAGTCGGCGATTCGGTCCGCGCTGGGGGCGCGCAATGCGGATTATGTGGGCGTCGAAGCGCAGTTCGGATGGTGACAGGGTAGCCGGCGGGCGACCGGCAAAAGTCGCCCCGGATGCATTATTTGGCGCCTACCTCCAGTTGGGAAATCTGCACAGGCAAGACTGGCAGAACAACGTTGAAGGTTGCTCCGTAGCCCTCATTATTGGAAGCAGTAAGACGACCCTCATGAGCTTCGATAATGGAGCGAGACACCGCAAGCCCGATGCCCATTCCCTTGCTCTTGGTCGTGACGAATGCGTCGAATATGCTGTCGCCACCAACGATGCCCGAACCGTTGTCGATGACCTCGAGCAGCACGGACTGGTCGTCAAGGGGGCTTGCGGTAATGAGAATCTTAGGTGTGCGTCCGGAGTTTTCCGTGGCTTCTATCCCGTTCGAAACAAGGTTAAGAAGGACCTGCTGAATCTGTATCTGGTCGACGAACACAGGGGGCAGGCCATCGGGCAAGTCGAACTCGATGTCGACGGTACGCTTGGTTTCGTCTTCCCGTAGCAGCCGTACGGCTTCGAGGACCATGTCTTTCACATTCCGTTTCCGCTTCTGGACTGATTGCCGCTTGAACAGTGCGCGGATGCTTTGCATCGTCTCGTCAGCGGAACGGGCATCTCGAACTACGCTTTCCACGGAAGCCCTGGCTTCGCTCAAATTTGGCGGAGACGCTGCGAGCCACCGTTTGCAAGCCTGCGCATTAGCGATAACGGACGTGAGGGGTTGATTGAGTTCGTGTGCGATGGACGCCGAGAGTTCTGCGACCGTGGCAATCTGGGTTGCCCGAGCGAGTTCGGCCTGAGTCTGTCTGAGTCGGTCCTCTGCACGCTTCGGTTCGTCAATATCCAGACTGAGTCCGTACCATTGGACAATGTTGCCGTCGGAGTCTCTCATTGCTTCAGCGGTGTGCCGGTACCACCGGTAAACCCCGTCCTTTCGGCGAAGCCGGGCAACGTGGCTGTACGATTCACCAGTCTCGATCGAGTGTGTCCACGCTTGAATCAGGCTGTCCAGGTCGTCGGGATGGATGGTGTTTTGATAGCGGAGGTCCGTGATCTGCGAAATATCGAGGCCAACAAATTCGGAGGTTTTCCGATTGATGTAAGTGAGCTCCCCCCGTGGATTATTGCACCAGAGCATGGCGGGGATGGTCTCGATAAGCTCGCGTAGCTCGTGCTCCCGCTGTTCGAGCGCCGCTTCGGTTTGCTTGAGGTCGTTGATGTCCGTACATACGCCGTACCAGTGCAGGATCTGCCCGCTTTCGTCGCGAAACGGTTCGCCGCGAGCGAGGTACCAGTGCAGTTTCCCATCGACGCTAGTAACCTGGTACGTGTCCTGATAAGACGCACCTTCTTGGACCGCTCGCCTCCAGCGTGAGCGGACACGAAGGCGGTCAGCTTCCGGGATGAGGCGAAGTAACATTTCTCTGTCGAATTCTTCTCCGCTCTTTCCCATGAACGTCAGCATTTGCGGATTCCATCTGTCGACATCTCCTTGCGGTGTGGCCCTCCAGATCATCGCGGGCATGACGTCTACGAGCCTTCGCAAATTGAGCTCTTCCTTGCGAAGAGCCTCCTGGGCTAACTGCCGCTCGTGGATATCCGTCGAAAGACCATACCAATTCACAATATCGCCGTGGGCATCCCGCATGGGTGTGGCTTTGCATTGAAACCAGCGATACGTGTTGTCGGCCCCGCGAAACCGATGGACTGAGTCGTAAGGTCTCCCGCTACCGATGGAATCATGCCAGGCTTCAATTGTTGCCGCAGAGTCATCTGGGTGCACCAGGTGAAACCAGCCGTTCGCTGTCAAATCATCGAGCCGTAGTCCGGTGTAGTCTTCAGTGCGTTTGTTCACATATTCCAGACGGCCATGGGAATCCGTCCGCCAGAGCAGGCTAGGAACAGTCTCCGTTAGCCAATTCAGTTGAACTTCACGTTCATGGATAACCTTTTTGGACCTGTAAAGATCATCAATGTCCATGTTCACGGCATACCATTTGTAGACACTTCCGTCATCGTTAAAATAAGGAACAGAGCGCGAGTGACGCCATCGATAGTCACCATCGCGGTCTGCCCATCGGTAGGTTGTATCGTATGTGCTCTTTTCGCGAACAGAGCGAAAATAGCCCTCCTTTACTCTGTCGCGGTCGTCGGGGTGAATAAATCGCAAAAAACCGAGATGCTGCATGCCTTCAAGAGTTGTTCCGGTTTCCTCAAGAATCTGCTGATTGACGAAGTCGAAATCTTGATCTGTCCTGGTAGCGAAACGGCCTGGCAATCGATCGAGGAGCTCTCTGGCTTCTCTCTCACTTGCCGCTAGTGCCTGTTGAGCCTTGATAGTCTCTTCGATATCTATTCCGATGAGGTACCAGTTGATGACGTCCCCGTTTGAGCAGCGTGATGGCTCGGCTAGAAGATGCTGCCAGCGGTATACGCCATCGTGCTGCAGCATCCTCACGGCAATATCGACCGGTTTTTGCGCGGCAATGTGCGCTTTCCATTGCTGTCGTGCGGCCTGCACGTCATCGGGGTGAATGTAAGTCATCCATTGGTCGCCGACTATTTCGTCCATCGGTCTTCCCAGCGCGGCAAGACCAACTTTATTCACGTAGACAATCTCACCGGTGGGCCCACCAACACATACGCATGCCGGCACACTATCCACAATTCTCCGATAGGTTTCCTCTTCGGTCCGAAGAAGAAATTCTGCAGTCTTCCGGTCGTCTATGTCCCAGCCCACACCGACCCATCGCAGTAGCCGTCCACTGTCGTTTCTTATGGCTTTGACACGGCAGAGGAACCACCGGTAAATGCCGTCGGACCGCCTGAGTCGAAACTCGAGCTCTCCCTGGTCGTTTCCGGCACGAAGCGCGTCCCAATATCGGTCGTTTGCCTGGCTGTCATCCGGGTGGATTGCCGCTCGGAAAAAGTCGTAGTCATGTGCTTCTTTTATGCCTGTGTATTCGCATAGGCTAGGACTGAGGTATTCGATAGAGCCATTAGGCAGCGCAGTCCATGCATGGCCGGGAAAGAGATTGCTGATGCTTTGAAGTGCGTTGTTTCGTTCGCGGAGTTGCTCTTCCTCATTTTTTTGTTTGTTAATGTTCCAGTGCATGCCATACACGCGGAAGACTTTGTTGTTCCGGTCGCGTTGTGTGTGAAGCACTGCTGCAAACCACTCGTAGGTCCCGGCCGCCGACCTGTAGCGGCACTGGAATTCCTGGGCTTCTCCCGTTTCTTTCGCTCGATCAAATGCTTGCGCCGGGATCCCTACGTCGTCCGGATGCGTAAGCGTATAAGGCCAGCGCAGCTCTTCAAACGTTTGCCCCGAATAGTCCAGGATTGATTGACTGACATATTCAAGTTCGCCATCTCCGGTTCGGGACCAGATATTCCGGCTGAGCTGGTCAATCGGCAGGTCAAACGGGTCATCCTTCAATCGGGCCGTTGAGCCTGGCTGCCGGGGGCGCCGGGAGACCAGCTCGGCACAAAGCCATGCCGCGGCGATTGCGACGGCGCAACGGCTGACAGAGTCAGAGGTTAGAAGAGGGTGACCGGAAGCCAACATTGCTCCGGCGATCCCAAGCGAGGTGAAACTCGCGGCGAGACGCCCGAAGCTGCGGCCGAAAAAGTGCGTGAACAGGACGACCAAAACGAGGCCGAGGCAGCCCGTAATCGGTTCGAGTAACCCTGCCAGCCCTGACGCACCGGCTATGGCGACGCTAAGGGCGACAACCCGAGACGAGCGTGGTATCAACACGGTAAGCATGTCAACCTCGGAGTTCGTCGGCGCATTGGGTAGTGGTACTCCACATTCTCCCGCGAATCGCAGGATTTTCAAGCGCAACGGGCCCTTGCTTGCAAATTGAGCGGAGAGTGTCGCCGGTTATTTTGTGTAGCACTTGCGAGGTCTGGTCGCGCACACCGCTGTGACACGAATCGAATACGAGGGCAATGGAAGATATGTCATACCATTGCGAATGGCTGCCTGCATCTGGGGGATCAAAGCTTTTTCGAAGATGCAGTTTTGAAGAAGATAATCCAGCTGTCAAGGGGCCAACAGCCGCCAGACTGACTGCCAGTTTGACGTCCGCGTCGAGCGTAGTATGGCCGGGCTGATAGCAGTGACGCCTGTCCGAGCGCACCGCATCGGGAGCCACGGGTCAGGCCGAGGAGGCCAAAAAATAAACTTACAGCTTGATATTAGGTGGCGCCATTACATAATCATGTAATGCGAAACACCGTTGCCCGCGCTTCCGGGCAACGAATCCGACGGCTATAATTTTTTGTCGGTGCGACCGCGTGAGCGGGACATTCAGCGAGATTATTGCGGACCGGCTGTACCGAGGTTAGGAGAAGCTTTCACCTGGTAACGGAGGGGGGCATGGGGTCTGCAAGTGAACTGGTGTATGTGGTCGACGACGACAGACGGGTGCGAGAAGCACTCTCTGCGCTGCTGCGCGCAAACGGAAGAGATGTCCAAGCATTCAACTCCGGCGGCGAATTTCTGGACACGCCGCGTCAAGATGTCGTTGCATGTCTGATCCTGGATTTGAGAATGCCGGGCATGAATGGGCTGGAAGTCCAGAGGCTTGTCAGCAGAGACTCACAGATTCCCGTCATTTTCATTACGGGAAGGGGAGACGTGCCGTCCACGGTCCTTGCCATGAAGGGCGGGGCTGTCGACTTCCTCACAAAGCCCCTCGATGAAGACGCGTTGATGCGCGCGGTTGATACGGCACTCGCCCGCGCGCACGTTCTTCGCAAGGAGGCGGAAGATGCAGCGGCGCTCCAGGCTCTCTACCAATCGCTGACGCCTCGCGAGCAGGAGCTTTTGCCGTTACTCGCAAGCGGTCTGCTCAACAAGCAGGCGGCGGGGGTGCTTGGTATCACCGAATACACCGTGCAGGTACATCGCGGCCACATAATGAGAAAAATGCAAGCGGATTCATTTGCCACTCTGGTCAGGCAGGCGAGCAAGCTGCAGCTGGAAACATCGTCGACGACCACGTTCGATGCCTGACGCTCACGCTAATTCCTTGTTGTACTCGATGACCCGGGGAAAAAAATGCCCACGCCTCCGGTTCGAACCGTTGCCGTGATTGATGATGACCGGCGCGTCCTGACGTCTCTGGCGAACCTGTTGGCCTCGGGCGGCTATGGAACACGGGCCTACGAGTCTGCACTGGATTTTTTTTCCGACGGCTACTCGGGCCTGGTGTGCATTATCACGGACCTGGGAATGCGTCCCATTGACGGCATTCAAGTGCTCGATAGAACGGTTCATTCGGTCGCAGCAACGCCGGTCATCATTATCACGGGCAAACCGAGCGAGCATACGGAAGACTACTATCTGCGCAGAGGCGCATTAGGTTTCTTCAGAAAACCTGTCGATGGGGACGCGTTGCTGGACCTGCTGGATAGTATCGCTTGAAGATCCGAAAGCCCGATATTTGACGCAAAACGCATCGGTGTAGCTGCAAGGCGGGACATTGATTTCAACCGCAGAGACGACTTTGAAACGACATATTCCACTCGCCGGAGGCAGATATCCAAAGCGTGCAATCGGGATGGCCGCGATTGCCGCGGGTCTCGTCTCAGGGTGCACAAGTTCGCCATCCATTGGCGTGCTCGGCGCGTACTTTCCGGACTGGCTGTTCTGTATCGTTGCGGGCGTGGTGCTCACGGTGGTCATCTATCTGATCGTCAAGCGTTTGCAGGCCGACCATCTGATGGGACCTTCGGCCGTGGTGTATCCCACGCTTGTCGCTTTCCTCGCGCTCGCCGTCTGGTTGATGCTGTTCCAACATTGAATCTCTGTCAGGTAGATGAATGGCGACGACAGCCAGCAAGACATCGAAGAGAAAATGGCCGGCCATTGTCCTGGTCGTGGTGACGCTGTTGCTGCTTGTCTACGTCATCCGGCTGTGGGACCGCGCGCCGCGCACCGACGACGCTTACGTCTATGCGGATACGATCGACGTCGTGCCCGAGGTCAACGGGCGCATCGTCGAACTGCCCGTGCACGACAATCAGGCGGTGAAGCAGGGCGATCTGCTGTTCCGTATCGATCCGCGTCCGTATCAGGATGCGCTGACGCGGGGCAAGGCGTCCCTCGTCGCGCTCGACCGCCAGATCGAGCTGACCCAACGCACGGTCAATGCGCAGCAGTACAACGCGCAGTCGGTGCGTGCGGCCGTCGAGCGTGCGCGAGCGGCAGCCAGCCAGGCGTCCGATACGCTGCACCGCATGGAGCCACTTTTGTCACACGGTTATGTGTCGGCGGAAGACGTAGACCGTGCGCGCACCGCACAACGCGCCACGCAGGCCGAACTCAACGCCGCGCAACTGCAGGCGCAGCAGGCGGCAGCGGCTGTGAGCGGCGTCGATGCGCTGGTCGCGCAACGTGCCGTCGTCATGGCGGAGATTGCGACTGCGGAACTGAACCTCGAGTATGCGACGGTGCGCGCGCCGTTCGACGGTCGCATTGTGTCGTTGAAGACATCGACGGGCCAGTTTGCAACGGCGCTCAAACCCGTCTTCACCTTGATCGACACGCGCCACTGGTACGTGGTCGCGAACTTTCGCGAGACGGAACTCAAGGGCGTCCGTACGGGCACCCCCGCCACGGTCTACCTGATGAGCGATACAGGCCAGCGTTTCCAGGGCGCTGTCGATTCGATCAGTTATGGCATCGCGTCCGATGAAGCCGGCCTCGCATTGCCTGGCGGATTGCCACGCATTCAACGCACGCTTAATTGGGTCCATGTCTCGCAGCGCTTCCCGGTCAAGATCCGGATTGACAATCCGAATCCGGAGCTGTTTCGCGTCGGTACGTCGGCGGTGGCCGTGCTGGAACCCGGGCACGGCAACGACGGCGAGCGCCATTAAGGAGCGCACATGGCCGCCGCCGACTACCTGCCAGTCACGCTGCGCGATGCCGGCGATTTCCTGAAGCGCGAGCTTGCGCCTTTCCCCGGGCGTCTCAACGTGATGTTGCGTTGCATGCTGACGAGCGCCATCGTGATCGTCGTGTCGATGGCGCTCGAAGTGCCGGAGCTCGCGCTGTCGCTGCTGGTGGTGTTCTATGTCACGCAGTCGAACGTGGTGGTCACGCGGCTGGTCGGCGTGATGTTCATGGTCGGATCGACGCTCGCCATCGGCCTATCGATCCTGCTGCTGAAGTTGACATTTGACTATCCGTTGCTGCGCATCGTCATCGCGAGCCTGCTGTTCTGCGGCAGCGTATACCTCATGCGGGTGCTGAAAATCGGCGTGGTGTTCTTCATCGTCGCGATCGTCGTGATCTACGTGCAGAGCTTCGTGGACCAGACCGATCAGGCCGACCTGCTGATTCGCGCGGTGTTGTGGGTCTGGATCGCCGTCAACTATCCGATCGCGCTGACGCTCCTGGTCAACACGTTGCTGTTGCCTGCCGAACCGCAATTGCAACTCAAGGCGGAAATCCATCGGCAACTCGCGGCGCTGGGCACGCGCCTGACGCAGCTGATCGACGGCACCGCGAGCGCCGCGCCGATCACGCTGGCAAGCGTCCAGCAAGGCGCACTCGCGCTGCAGAAGCTGCTGCGGTTCACAACGATGCGCGACGCCCGCTATCGCGAGCATCAGGCGTTGCAGCTTGCATGCATCGCGACAGTGTCGCGTCTTTATCGCGCCGCAAATGAACTGCCGCTCACTTGGCCGGGTGCGTCGGCGGTGCGGCTTGCGATGTTGCGCGAGCTGCGCGCGAACGTCCGGGCGCTCGATGAATCGGTGATGTCGGGCGAGCCTTATCGCTACGTAAGTACGGCGACACCTGAAGAGCGCAATGCAGCCGACAAGATTCCCGCCGCAGGCGATTTGCAGCGGGCGCTGCATGCGTACGCGGATCTCGTCGCAAGGGGTGTGGAGCCCGGCAAGCCGCCCGCGAGCGAGCCGATGGTCGCACCCGACGCATGGACCAATCCCGCGTACACGCGCTTTTCGCTGAAGACGCTGCTCGCTGTTCTCGTCTGCTACGTGTTCTACAACGCCGCGGACTGGCAGGGCGTCCACACGATCATGCTGACCTGCCTGATCGTCGCGCTGCCGAGCCTCGGTGCATCGACGCAGCGTGCGTTGCTGCGGCTGTCCGGGGCCGCCGTCGGCAGCGCGCTGGCGCTGTTCATGGTCGTGTTCATCGTTCCGCATCTCGACGACATTGTCGGCTTGCTGCTGATGGCGTTGCCTGTCGTCGCGCTCGGGGCGTGGATATCGGCGGGCTCGGAGAGGATCGGCTATGCTGGCCTCCAGGTGATGTTCACCTTCTCGCTCGCGTTGCTCAATCAGTTCGGCCCAAGCTCCAACCTCACTGAAATCCGCGACCGGATGGTCGGCATTCTGCTGGGCGTCGGCGTGGCGACCTTCGTGCAGATGTCGTTCTGGCGCGAAGGCGAGGGTGACGTGCTGCGGCAGAAACTCGCCACGATGCTACGCGCCATTGCCGCACAGTTGCGTGCTCCACAGCCGGGCGTCGACCAGCGGGACGAGTTGCCTTATGCGCGGCGGCAGTTGCAGGCGTGGGCCGTGCTGGCCGATTGCGAGGCGACGCTGTCGCGCGTCGCGCTCGAGCCCGACTGGCAGGAAGTAGAGCAGGCACAGCTGACTCTGCGCGCGCAAACCGTCCTCGCGCAGGGGCGCGAGATCATGCTCGCTGGCGATGCGTTGCGCAACACGCTCGCGGCGCAAGCGGGATCGTGGAGCCCACGAACGGTCGATGCAGCGCGCTCGACACAGGAACAGGCGTCCGTCGAACTCAACCGGTACGCGGATGAACTTGTGTCCAACCCACCCGCCGCCCGCGCGCCGCGACGCATTGGGATCGCTGCGCAAGCTGTCGAACTGGCCCAACCGGCCCAACCGGCCGACGGGTCGCTCATCGCCGCTGCGGACGAACTGTCGCGGCAGGTCGCGGGGTTGCCGGACTGGCGCGTCGAGGCACCCGTCGCGGCACCCTCATCACAGGCCGTACGAACATGAATGACCCCCACGCTCACTATCGTTCGCTGCCCCCCGAGGGGGCGGATGCCGGCCTTGGGACGGCCCGGCGGGAGAACATGAACGACCCCCACGCTCACTATCGTTCGCTGCCCCCCGGGGGGGCGGATGCCGCCCTTGGGGCGGCCCGGCGGGAGGCATCATGAATGCGCGATCGGGTGTACGCGATTGGCGATGGCGGCGATGCTTTTTATGCGTCGCGTGGATGTCGTTCGTGCTGCCGGGTTGCGCGCTGATCCATCATAACGGCACGCCCTATACCGAGATCGCGTCCGGGCAGATCAATCTCACCGACGACATCCATCTCGCGCGCGATGGCTGGCCCGCCGCGCGCTGGTGGACGGGTTATCACGATGCGCAACTCGACGCGCTGATCGATCAGGCGCTCGCCAATGCGCCGACGATGGTGATTGCGCGCACGCGCGTCGCGCAGGCGAAGTCGGATGTCGAGCTTGCCAGAGCGGGATCGAACCTTCAGGTGGCCGCGCTGGCGTCGCTGGATCGCGAGCATATTTCCGCGAATGGCTTTCTCGGCCCGTTCGCGAAGAACGAACCGGCTGCGGGGCTGACGGGCCCGTGGTACACCGAAGGCATCGTCGGGCTCGGTGCAAGCCTGGACGTCGACATCTGGGGCAAGCAGCGTGCGCAGATCGCCGCGTCGCTCGGCGTGAGCAATGCACGGCTGGCCGAAACGTCCGCTGTCGAACTCGAAATCTCGACGGATGTCGCGCAGCTTTATTACGGCATCCAAACGACTTACCAACTCATCGACCTGCTGAACGAATCGCATGAGGTGGCGGTGTTCGCGGCGCAAGCACACGAAGCGCGTGCGGCGCGCGGCCTCGAAGCCCGCACCTTGCTCGAAGAAGCACGGGCGCAGCAACTGGCCGTCGAACTGCAGATCGTGTCGGCGCAAGGGCAGATAAAGCAGTTTCGCGAATCGATGCGGGCGCTGGTCGGTGCGAGCCCCGACGGCTTGCGCTCGATCGAGCCCGTGGCACTGCCGCGCTCGCAGGCGGCCCTGCCAGCGACGCTTTCATATGAACTGCTCGCACGGCGTCCCGATCTGCAGGCAATGCGATGGTATGTAGAGGCGTCGTTCGACCGGATCGACGCGGCGAAGGCGGCGTTCTATCCGAACTTCGACATCAAGGCGTTCTTCGGCCTCGATGCATTGCACCTAGCCGACCTTTTCACGCATGCAAGCCAGCAGATCAACCTGATTCCGGGCCTGTATCTGCCGATCTTCGACGGCGGCAGGCTCAACGCGAACCTGAGCGGCGCACGCGAGGGAAGCAACCTTTTGATCGAGCAGTACAACCAGGCCGTCCTCAACGCAGTACGCGATGTCGCGCAGACGGGCAGCCGTCTGGAGGACCTCGATGCTCAGACCGGGTTGCAGAAGCAACGGATCAAATCAGTTGCGTTCACGAGGGACAGCGCTGAAGCAAATTATCAACGCGGACTGACGAGCCGACTCGCGGCGCTCGAAGCGCGCCAGCCCGTGATCGCGGAGCAGGTTGCCCTGCTCACGCTCAACGGTCAGACGCTCAGCCAGGAGATTGCGTTGACGAAGGCGCTCGGCGGCGGCTATCGCGCCGATCCGCCTGTTGAACTGAAGCCGCGTTGAACGGCGCGCCAGTTGTCATCGCAGTCAACACCTCCTTGGCAATGCTTACTTTCCCTGGATCAGAAGGCCGAGTGGAGCAAGCGGGCCGACCGGCATCAGTTCGTAGGTCATGAGGCCGTCAGCCACCAGCGGCAGATCGTCCAGCGTCGCCTTGGCTTGCTCGATCGACTCGACATTCATAAGAAAGATCGGCCCGGCCTTCTCACGAAACCAGAACTGCTCGACCTTGCCCTCCAGATAGAGCTTGAGTGTGGCCGGGACCTCGTTTGGCATGTGCTGCTGGAGCTTGTCGGGTGTGAGGGTCGATTTCGCGGATGCGATGGCAAAAACTTTCATGAGTGATCTCCTTAGTCAATCTTCGTTGCGATGTGCAACGGGGATCACTGTAGCCTTCGGACACAAAAACCGGTATCGTCGTAAATGCCAACTTTGAGGTCATTTACGCCATGCGAATTTCCGTACTCGCCCTTGAGGGATTGTTCGACACAGGGCTCACCGTCATGCTCGACGCGTTCACGCTCGCAAATAAATTCTCGGCCGGACAAATGGGCGGAACACCCTATTTCGATGTGTCGATCGTAGGCGTGCGGAAGAAGGTCCGATCCGGACAAGGACTGACAATACCCGTGCAAGCCGTAACGGCAGACTTGAAGCCGGACTGGGTGGTCGTTCCAGCGCTGAATACCGGGTCACCGGAGCAGTTGGTGCCGGCTCTCGGACGACCGGATGTGACGAAGGCCAAGGCGCAGCTGCTGAAATGGCGTGCTGAGGGCGCGCTTATTGCCGCGTCCTGTATCGGGTCGTTCCTTGTGGCGGAAACCGGACTTCTCGATCATCGGGAAGCGACTACGACCTGGTGGCTCGGTCCGCTGTTTCGGCAACGCTACCCGAAGGTTTTGCTCGACGAGTCTCGCATGCTTGTGCCGACAGACGTGGGTGTGACGGCTGGCGCAGCGATGGGGCATCTGGATCTCGCCCTTTGGTTAATACGCAAGGCTAGCCCGGAACTGGCAGCTCTCGTCTCTCGCTACCTGCTTGCCGACATACGCTCCTCGCAAGCCCCTTACATTATCCCCAATCATCTGGCGCAGGCAGATCCGCTCATTCTGCGCTTCGAACGGTGGTCGCGAGACCATCTCAAGGCCGGGTTCTCGCTGCAGGAAGCCGCCAGCGCGCTGGCGACGAGCGCGCGCTCATTGCAGCGCCGTTGCCAGGAGGTGCTCGGCAAATCGCCGCTTGCCTACTTCCAGGATCTACGTGTCGAACGCGCGCAGTCTCTCCTTCACGGCAGCGGCCTTGACCTTGACGCCATCGCAGCCGAGGTCGGTTACGTCGACGGAGCAACGTTACGAACGCTTTTACGCCAACGCCTGGGACGGGGAGTGCGCGATCTTCGCGCCGACCTGCGCTGACGGTGTTCGAATGTCAGCATGAAAGTTGGCTCACATCGCTCGGTCTGCGCACGCTCGCTCCTGTCGACCCGGAGTACGCCGGCCAGCACGGCGGATCGCTGCTGCAGCGCGATGGCGCTTATCATTAACGAGCTGTCTGGCCCCGGTTGACGGCGCCGTTCGTCAAAGCCTGGTCGCACACTGGGTGCAGGCGGACGCTCCTGATGGAAAAGGACAGACGTTCATGCACTGAACGTGTTGGATGGTCGATGTCGGGTCGGGAGGTTCCATGCCACCGCTACGCGCAATCAATCTTCTCCGGTCGAAGGAAGGTGCCCGGCTCCATGGTCCGGAACTCGACCGATGGCGCCGCTGGGGACCCTATCTGAGCGAGCGGCAATGGGGCACAGTTCGCGAGGACTACAGCGAATACGGCACCGCATGGGACTATTTTCCACACGATCATGCGCGCAGCCGCATGTACCGTTGGGGTGAGGACGGCATTGCCGGATTCGGCAACGACCCGCTCGACTGGTGCGTATCGCTCGCGCTTTGGAATGGGCACGATCCGGTCATCAAGGAACGGCTCTTCGGCTTGACGAATGAGCAAGGCAATCACGGCGAAGACGTGAAGGAGCTTTACTTCTATCTCGACGGCACGCCAACGCATTCGTACATGAAGATGCTGTACAAGTATCCTCACGACGCGTACCCATACCAGGATCTCATCGACGAAAATCTTCGGCGCGGCGCCGATCAGCCCGAGTATGAAATCCTCGATACGGGCGTGTTCGACGACAACCGTTACTTCGACGTCTGTGTCGAGTATGCGAAGCACACACCCGACGATATCGTGATGCGCGTTACCGTCGAAAACCGCGCGGATCAGCGCGCGGCGCTTCATGTGTTGCCGCAATTCTGGGCGCGCAACAGATGGGCGTGGTCGGGCAAACCCGGCAAGCCGTCGCTCACGCTGGAGTCGAATGCACAGGAAGGCGCGCGCGTCGTCGCGCACAATCCCGCGCTCGGAACGATGATCGTGACGGCGTCGGCGCAACAGCCGATCGAGTGGCTCTTCTGCGAAAACGAAACGAATGTACGCCGCATTTTCGGCATCGATGGAGCGGGGCCATTCAAGGACGGCTTCAATGACTACCTCGTTGACGGCGACGAGCAGGCGATCCGGCGCGACAAAGGCACCCGCGCTGCCGCGCATGTGTACTTGCAGTTCGGGCCTCATGAGCGCTCGGTGTTGTATCTGCGCTGGCGTCCAGAATCGTGTCCGGCTGCGGCTTTGGATGCCGTGCCGCTCGACATGAACGAGCTCTTCGCGCGCCGGCAAGCGGAGGCCGACGAATTCTATGCGGCGCTTCAGCACGACATCGCCGACGCCGATGCACGCCTCGTGCAGCGTCAGGCGCTCGCAGGCATGCTGTGGTCGAAGCAGTACTACCAGTTCGACGTCACGCGCTGGCACGACGGCGACCCCGGCCAACCGAAGCCACCGAGAGCACGCAGGCGCGGCCGCAACGCGGACTGGCGGCACATGTGCAATGGCGACATCGTGTCGATGCCCGACAAGTGGGAGTATCCGTGGTACGCGTCGTGGGACCTCGCGTTTCATGCGGTCGCGTTCGCCATGATCGATCCCGACTTCGCGAAGAAGCAATTGTTGCTGCTCGTGAAGGAGCGCTATATGCATCCGAACGGGCAATTGCCCGCCTACGAGTGGGCGTTCGGCGATGCGAATCCACCCGTGCATGCGTGGGCAACATGGCGTGTGTACGAACTCGACCGCGAGGTGAGGGGCGTTGGCGATCACGCGTTTCTCGAAGTCATGTTCCACAAGCTGTTGCTCAACTTCTCGTGGTGGGTCAACCGCAAGGACGCCGATGACCGCAACATCTTTCAGGGCGGCTTTCTTGGGCTCGACAACGTGGGCATCTTCGACCGGTCTTCGCCGCTACCGACCGGTGGGCGCATCGATCAGGCCGATGGCACGGCATGGATGGCCTCGTACGCGCTCGACCTGATGCAGATCGGCCTCGAACTGGCGATGACGAACAACGCGTACGTCGAGATCGCCGTGAAGTTCTTCGAGCACTTTTTGTATATCGCGGAAGCGGTCGGTTGTAGCGAAGGCTGCAGCACAGGGCTATGGGACGAGCACGATGAATTCTTCTACGACGTACTGCACCTTCCGGACGCAACCCGTGTGCCCATGTGCATTCGTTCGATCGTCGGGCTGATTCCGCTCTTCGCCGTTCACGTGCTTGAGGAGAGGGTGTATGGCCATCTGCCGGGATTGCGCGAACGGCTGGCGTGGTTTCTCGATCATCGGCCGAATCTGGCAAAGCTGGTGTCGCGCTGGGCCGAACCCGGCAAGGGCAACACCACGCTGCTCTCGCTGTTGCGCGGACACCGGATGAAATCGCTGCTGCGCCGCGCACTCGATGAAAACGAGTTTCTCTCGGAGCACGGCGTGCGGGCGCTGTCCCGAGTGCATCGCGACGCACCGTACGTCTTCGACCATGACGGCGTGAACCTTCGCATTCAATACCAGCCAGCCGAATCGGACTCGCGTGTTTTCGGCGGCAATTCGAACTGGCGCGGGCCGGTCTGGATACCGGTCAACTACCTGCTGATCGAATCGTTGTATGAGTTCTATCGTTACTATGGCGATGAGTTTCGCGTCGAATATCCGACGGGATCGAGCAACAGTTTTTCGCTGAGCGAGATTGCCGACGACCTTGCACGGCGCGTCACCACGCTCTTTCTCAAAGATGCACAAGGCGTGCGGCCCGTGATGGCGGCCTATCCGATGCTGCAAGCCGACCCGCGTTCGCAGGACCTCGTACTGTTCCATGAGTACTTTCACGGCGACAACGGACGCGGCGTGGGCGCTTCGCATCAGACCGGCTGGAGCGGGCTCGTCGCGCTGCTGCTCCAGCCGCGCATGATGAAGCTATCTCACGTGGCGCCTGATGTTGTGGCGGTGGCCGCGCCAGTGGCCGAAGACACCGCACGGGCCATGGCGCGCTAGCGTTTCGGCTGCTGGAAGGCTGTTGGAGCACAATGCTCGATGAATTGTTCGACCCCGTGATTCAAGGAGCAATCGATGGCGACCGAATCTCCCGCAGGCGAACTCGGCCTTGCCGCGATCATCACGTAGTCAGTCGACAATTGCCTCGATGACGTACGGTCCGTGTTGGCCTACGGCGCGGATGAATGCATCCTCAAAGTCCCGTTTGGACTCCGTGCGAATCGCCGCGACACCGAGCCCCTGGGCGATGGAGACCCAGTCCAGTGACGGACTATGCAGATCGAGCATCGATGTCGCCCGCGGACCATCCAGCCGTGCACCGACGCGGCTGAGTTCGTTGGTGAGCACCTTGTAGCCGCGATTTGCGTACACGATGGTCACGACATCCAGTTGCTCGCGGGCCTGCGTCCAGAGTGACTGCACCGTGTACATCGCGCTGCCGTCGCCGACGAGCGTCACCAGCTTGCGGTCCGGACACGCGATCGACGCCCCGGTTGACACAGCCATCATGCTGCCAATCGCACCTCCGGTCAGGTTCAGGAAATCGTGCGGCGCCGCCCCCGAGAGCATGTCGTAGTACGGCATCGTCGAGGTCACACCTTCATCCGCGACGATCGCGTTCGCCGGCAGATGCTTCGTCACAATCTGTGAGACAGCCTGTGCATCCAGCGCACCGTCGAGCGAAAAGGCCGCTGACTGAACCTCATTGACCCGCTCCGAAGCCCCCTGTGCATCAAGGGCCTCCATCAGCGCTTCGAGGGCCGCCACGCCATCCTCCTGGGGCTGCGTCAGCACGGCGATCTGACACCCGTTGGGCGTGAGCCAGCTCGGCTTGTCCGGGTATGCAAAGAAACTGACCGGAGGACGGGCACCGACCAGCACGAGCAACTCAGTTCCGGCAAGGAACTCCGCCGCGTGCTCGCCAAAGTAAGGCATCCGCTCAACGCTAACGCGCCCGGCACCACGCTCGATACGCGGTGCAAAGGTGTCACACACCAGTCGGGCGCCGGTCTTCGCCGCGATCTTCCCGGCAACAACCAGACCCCGCCCCCTGAGCGCCTCGCCTCGCACCAGAAGCACCATCTTTGATCCGCCGCTCATCATGCTGGCAATTCGATCGACCGTCGCGTCGGACGCGCGGGCACGCGCTTCGAGCGGCAAGGGCTGCGCCACGTCGTCCGCCGATTCCCACGCGGTGTCAGCGGGAAGAATCAACGTCGCGATCTGGCCTGGCGACTGTTTCGCCGCGTGCACCGCCCGGGCCGCATCGGCACCCACATTAAGGGCACTCCTGGAGGTAAGAATCCAGTCTGACACCGGGCGCGCAAACCCGGCAAGATCAGACGCGAGCGGCGCATCATAGCGGGCATGCGAAGAGGCGTGATCGCCCACGATGTTTACAACCGGACTCGATGCGCGGCGCGCGTTGTGGAGATTGCTCAGCCCGTTCGCCAGCCCCGGTCCGAGGTGCAACAGCGTTGCTGCCGGCTTTCCCGCCATGCGCGCATATCCGTCGGCTGCGCCTGTTATGACATTCTCCTGAAGTCCCAGGACGGACCGCATTCCTTCGACAGCGTCGAGCGCAGCGACAAAATGCATTTCCGACGTACCAGGGTTTCCAAAACACACATTCACGTTGCTGGCGACCAGCGATTTCAACAAGCTTTCTGCACCGTTCATGACGATATGCTCCTTAGTGTCGAGAGGTCGCGGTCGCCGTAAGTCACCGAAGTTATGCTTTCGACGGGCGCCGGACTGGCTTGACGACTATTCTGGGCATCACTAATCTAGGCAACAATCGTCTGCGATTGGAAACTTAGTTACGTCATGCGCAAGAATCTCGACTATGGATTGCTGCACGCGATGAACGCGTTCGTGAAGGTCGTCGACACCGGCACATTTACGTCCGCAGCCGAGCAGATGAGCTTGACAACGGCACAGGTGTCACGGCTCGTTTCCGAACTCGAGAAACGCCTGCAGACGCAGCTCCTGCAGCGAACCACGCGTCGCATTGCGCTTACCAGCGCTGGCGACGCGTATGCGATCCAATGCCGCGATATTCTCGAACGAGTCGACGTGGCCGAAGCCGTCGCGTCGGGCTCGACGATCGAGCCCTCCGGACGGCTTCGCGTACTGTGCATGGGGAATTTCGGCAATCGCTATGTCGTTCCGCTGATCGCGGGATTTTGCTCCCGCTATCCTCAAGTCACGGTCGACTACAGCACCTCGCAGTACGCGCCAGATCTTCTTGCTGCAGGGATTGACGTCAGCATTTATCTGACACGACATCTGTCGGACTCGGGACTCGTCGCAGTGCCGCTCGGCACGACATTCAGTGTGTTGTGCGCGGCTCCCGCCTACCTCGAATTACGGGGCTTACCGGATCACCCACGGGAGCTGGCGAATCATGCGTGCATCCGGCTTATCAATCCATCCGCATCGACGGAGTGGGAGTTGACTTCGGGTAAGCGGTCGTATCAGGTTCAACCAGACGGACCGGTCATCGGAGACCACCCGGACGTACCCCTGAGCGCTGCAGTGCAGGCTAGCGGGGTCGCATTTTTGCCCTTTTTTACTGTGATTGATGCGATACGCAGCCGCCGTCTTGTCCGTGTGCTGCCGTCCTGGCGTTCGGCCGACGTCGGCGTCTTCGCGCTTTATCCGTCCCGCCGCTTTCTGGACGCAAAAACCAAAGCATGGCTGGATTTGCTCAAGACACACGTTGCACCGATGCTCGCGGCCGACGCCACGGAGTTTCGCTGAGCCCGACTGGCGATGCGGACATAACGCCACTTCATCACGCCATAAATACAGATCGGCCTGGTTAAGATAGAAAACGTAGACTATAAAACAGGGATTGCGTGCGCTTGCGCCATTCGCACGGAGTTTGCCGTGCCGAATCAGGTCTGCTGCGCTGGGGGCTCGATTAATGAAGCGCATTTCATTGCTTTCGATCGTGTTCTTGCTCGCGACGCGATTCGCCTTTGCTGACATCATCATCGGCAACCCGATCGTCTCGACCAGCAGTTTTTCGGTCAACATCCAACTCTTTGCGCCGACGGGCCAGAGCTTCACTGCCGACAGGAGCGTGCTCAAGTCTGTCGGTATGTGGACGAGCACCTGCAACTGCCTCCCTTTGATAACCTTTCAGCTGTCCCTGCTTAGGGGCGCCGGAACCTCCGGCGCCGTCCTTGCTACGAGGCAAGCGGTTGCGCCGCAGAGCCTGTACGGCTTCGTGAATTTTGACTTCAGCGGTGTCGCAGTTACGGTCGGGCAAACCTATACCGCCGTCATGACCCAGATCACGCCGACTCCCCCGAACGTTGCTGGCTTTGGTATTTATGGCACTCCGAATGATTATCCAGGTGGTATTGCATTCATCAAAGCGTCCCCACGTCCGGATCTGGAATTCGCCCTGCGTGTGATCGACGATCCGCTCGCTGCGGCCGCCCACGAGTATCCGGAAAAATTTGTGTGCGGCGCTCCTGACACGGACCAAGCCCAGAGCGGCCACGGAATCGTCGCTTCCGGTCAGTACTTCGCCACGGTTAACGTGCACAACCCGGCTGACGTGACGGCGGTGTTAAAAATGAAAGTGGCTACCGCGGGCGCCGATGCTAAGTCCGCAGGTTTCGTCTCGTCGTTCACTTATGTGCAACTCGGCGCCGATCAGGTCCAAAAGATTGACTGCGACGATATCCGGTCCCTCGCCAAAAATCCGCAGTCCGGCAAAGAGCCATCGGGCTTACTGGACGGCTTCCTTGTCATCATCACCGACTTCGATCTGGACGTCGACACGGTCTATACTGGCGCGCAAAACGGTCAATTGAGAACGTTTGACATTCAGCGCGTGCCTGAAAGAAACCTGAATAGCCTGCCGCAGCAAACCTTTGGTAACACCCACGGAAAAGCTCCATAGTCGTTGCTTGTGCGGCGCCATTGCTTTTAGCGTCGCACTTCGCTGTCACGCTCACCTTCTTGTGCCGTTTCCTGCGCCGCCGGGCTTGGTTCTGCTCGTAGATACTACGGTCGTCTTCGCAACGACTCGTTCGCCACCGATTTACGAATGGGACGCTTCCAATTCGCAGGCCGAAGCCTAACGCTTACATACACGGTCTGCTCTGAACGGGTCATTTGCTGAGTTCCGCCAACGCTGCGCGTGCCGTGAATTTCCGTCGCCGATCCGGTTGCCGAATCATGACCAATACGTCCTACGGCGATGCCGCTTTTGTTCTATCAGCGGATTTTGGGCTTTGATTTACTGACGACCAATCTGATAGATCGGCGAGGCATGCAATGAGACTTACCAAGGCTGCTTTCGTCCTTCTTGGCTTCATCTGGGGATCGAACTTCATCTACATGAAGTGGGCCGTGACCCTGATCAGCCCAATGCAGATTGCCTTTTTGCGGGTACTTTTCGGCTTCCTGCCACTGGCGCTTGCGGCATGGCATCAGGGAGTGATCAACCGTAGCCAGCTGCGTCATCTGCCCCACTTTTTCGTCATGGCTGCTGTGGCGACAGTGCTCTACTACGTTGTCATCGTGAAAGGCACTGCGCTGCTCCCTTCAGGCGTCGCAGGTGTTTTGGGTGGCTCTATCGCTATATTCACCGCTATCTTCTCGCTGTTGCTTCTGCGAACAGAGAAAGTGAACGGGTTAATGGTGGTTGGTGTGGTTCTAGGGTTTGCCGGCATTGTTCTGACAGCGCGGCCTTGGAAGGGTGCAGACAACCCCATCGATCTTGCCGGCGTCTTCTGGATGTTGGCAGGTTCGATCATCCTCGGGATGTCGTATGTTTACGTCCGCCGTTTTCTATCGCCATTCAACCTCCCGCCCTTGGCGTTGGTCGCTTGGCAGATGGGACTGGCCCTGCTTATGCTTGCCGTGCTGACAGACTTCACCGGGATAGGGCACATACTGCACGATTGGCAGGCGGCAGCAGGTGTTGTGGTCGGACTTGGTATCCTCGGAACCGGAATCGCCTTTTTGATCTACTACTTCCTGCTGCAGGAGCTCGGAGCAGTTGCCGCCTCGGGCTCAACCTACATTACACCTACCGTTGCGCTTCTAATTGGTTGGGTCGCCGGGGAAAAGGTTGGCGTATTGGAAGTGACCGCCATCGCCTTGATTCTTGCCAGTATCGCGATGTTGCAGATTGGACGACAACGAGCAGCCCGCGAGACAGCACAATCAGTTCGCGTAGCTGCCGCTCGCCCTTAAACTCGATTCTGTTCGTGCTTCTCGCAGGCATACTGCGATGCCCGCGGTTCAACGCTAAAGTTGCGCAGCATAGAGGTCCGTTGGGCCTTGAAAGCGGGCGCTCCTTTCTGTTGGACCTGGTGGTCGACGTGGGTTGAAAGTACGCATTCGCTGAAGTACAACCCGGACGTTCGCGTGAAAAGCCCCCGGACCGACTTTATTCTTTCAGATCAAGAGACCGGACGCACGAAACACTCCCTTTATAAATTTACTTGACACCTAAACTATTGAAGCCTAAATTAATACTGACTCTTCAGCATGGAGCGCATCATGCGCATCGTTTGTATCGGTGGCGGCCCCGCGGGTCTGTATTTTGGCTTGCTGATGAAGAAGCAAAATCCTGCTCACGATGTCACGGTGGTGGAGCGCAATCGGCCTTACGACACCTTCGGCTGGGGCGTGGTGTTCTCCGACCAGACGCTCGGCAACTTGCGTCGCGCGGACGAGGCGAGTGCCACGGCAATTCTCGATGCGTTCAATCACTGGGACGACATCGATATCCATATCAACGGCCGCACGCTGCGCTCGTCCGGACACGGTTTCTGCGGCATCGGCCGCAAGCGCCTGCTGAACATTCTCCAAGCGCGTGCCGAAGCGCTCGGCGTGAAGCTGGTGTTCGAAACGCAAGTTGCGAGCGACGAATCGTATGACGCCGACCTCATCGTCGCGTGCGATGGCGCCAACAGCGTCGTGCGCACGAAATACGCGGCTACGTACAAACCCGACATCGATCTGCGTGACTGCCGCTTCGTCTGGCTCGGCACGGACAAGCTGTTCGACGCCTTCACGTTCGCCTTCGAAAAGACGGAGTTCGGCTGGTTCCAGGCGCATGCGTATCGCTTCGACGACCATATGTCGACGTTCATCGTGGAGGCGCCGGAACGGGTCTGGCGCGCGGCGGGCCTGGATGAAATGAGCAAGGAAGACGGCATCGCTTTTTGCGAACGGCTCTTTGCGAAGTATCTCGACGGTCATGCGCTCAAGTCCAACGCGCTGCATTTGCGCGGTTCCTCGCAGTGGATCCGGTTTCCGCGCATCGTGAACGAAACGTGGGTGCATAACCGCCCGAACAGTGACGGCAGCGTGACGCCCGTCGTCCTGATGGGCGATGCCGCGCATACGGCGCACTTCTCGATCGGCTCCGGTACCAAGCTCGCGCTTGAAGATGCGATCGAACTGACGAACAGCATCGCGGAGCATCCGGGCGATCTCGCGGCAGCGCTCGATCACTACACGGAGGTTCGCAGCGTCGACGTCCTGCGCATCCAGAACGCCGCGCGCAACTCCACGGAATGGTTCGAAAACGTTGAACGGTATGCGTCGTTCGAGCCCGAGCAATTCGCTTACTCGCTGCTCACGCGTTCGCAACGCATCTCGCATGAAAACCTGCGCTCACGCGACGCAACCTATCTCGCCGAGTTCGAAAACTGGATCGCACGGCGCTCGGGGCTTGATATCGATAGCGGCGGCAAGCGTTTCGTCCCGCCGATGTTCACGCCATTCACCGTACGCGGCGTGACGCTGAAGAACCGTGTGGTGGTTTCTCCGATGGCTCAGTACTCGGCGGTCGATGGTATCGCCGGCGACTACCATCTGATGCATCTCGGTGCGCGCGCCATGGGCGGGGCTGCGCTGGTGATGACGGAGATGACCTGCGTTTCGCCCGAGGGCCGCATCACGCCGGGCTGTCCGGGCCTCTATAACGACACGCAACGTGACGCTTGGCGGCGCATTGTCGACTTCGTGCATCGGGAAACGGATGCGAAGATCGGCATTCAGCTCGGTCATGCGGGCGCGAAGGCATCCACGCGTGTGAGTTGGGAAGGGACGGACAAACCGCTTGAAGAAGGCAACTGGCCGATCGTATCGGCGTCGCGGCAGCAGTACTTGAAAGGCATCAGCCAATGGTCGCGTGCGGCAAACGCGGACGATTTGAGCGCGATCAAGGCGCAGTTCGTGCGCTCGGCCGAGCTTGCCGTGGAAGCGGGTTTTGACTGGCTGGAACTGCACTGCGCGCACGGTTATCTGCTGTCGGGTTTTCTGTCTCCACTCACGAATCATCGCGACGATGAATACGGCGGTTCACCCGCCAATCGCCTGCGTTTTCCGCTCGAAGTGTTCAAGGCGATCCGCGCCGTGTGGCCCCATGACAAGCCCATTTCCGTGCGCATCTCGGCGCACGACTGGGTGGACGGCGGCATTACGCCCGACGACGCCGTGCTGATCGCGCGTGCGTTCAAGGAGGCGGGCGCGGACATGATCGACGTATCGTCGGGACAGGTCAGCAAGGACGAGAAACCAGTCTATGGCCGTATGTTCCAGACACCTTTCTCGGATCGCGTGCGCAACGAAGCAGGTATCGCGACCATCGCTGTCGGGGCGATCTCGGAAGCCGATCACGTGAACAGCATCATCGCAGCGGGCCGCGCCGACCTGTGCGCCGTGGCGCGTCCACATCTCGCGAATCCTTCGTGGACGCTCGACCAGGCAGCGAAGCTCGGTTACGCCGATATCACCTGGCCAAAGCAGTATTACGCGGCGAAGTCCCAACTCGAACGCGGCTATGAACGTGAGCGTGCGCAACGTGCGGAGGGTGAAGCATGAACACTACCGCTTATACGCTTAGCGGCCAACACGCGGTGGTTACAGGCGGCGGCAGCGGTATTGGCGCTGCTATCGCCCGTATGCTGGTAACGGCGGGAGCACAGGTCACGCTGATGGGCCGGGACGCGGCACGGCTGGCCTATCAGGCCGAAGCATTGAGCCAACTCGGCACGGTTCATGTACAGAGCGTCGATGTCACGTCCGCCGATTCCGTCGCCACAGCGTTCGCTGCAGCCAGCGAACACGGGTTCATCGACATCCTCGTCAACAACGCGGGCCAAGCCGAAGCCGCACCGTTTACGAAGACCGATTTCGCGCTATGGAAACGTATGCTCGACGTGAATCTCACGGGCGTGTTCCTCTGCACCCAAGCTGTTCTCCCTGGCATGCTCGAACGTCGCAGCGGACGCATTGTCAACGTGGCCAGTACCGCGGGCCAGGTGGGTTACGCTTACGTGGCCGCCTATTGCGCGGCCAAGCATGGCGTGATCGGTATGACGCGTTCGCTGGCGCTTGAAGTCGCCACGCGTGGCGTGACCGTCAATGCCGTGTGTCCCGGTTATACCGAAACCGGGCTGCTCGACCAGTCGATCGAAAAGATCGTTGCGCAGACCGGGCGTAGCGAGGAAGAGGCACGCGAAGCGCTGCTGCGCTCGAATCCGCAACGTCGCTTCGTGACGCCGGACGAAGTCGCGAGTTCGGTGTTATGGCTTTGCTTACCGGAATCGCGATCGATCACTGGCCAGACAATTTCTATTTCAGGTGGAGAAGTAATGTGAACAAGCCCGCTGCCCGCACGGTTAAAGCCGCCGCGCCCGAGAAGGACAAGGCCGCCGGCAACGTCGTCGACCTCGAGATGAGCACCGGCGTCGACAGTCACATGGGACTGCGCTTATGGCTGCGCATGCTCACCACAACCAACCTGGTGCAAGCCGAACTGCGCAAGCGCCTGCGCGCCGAATTCGACACCACGCTGCCGCGTTTCGACATGATGGCCCAACTGGAACGCCATCCCGAAGGCCTGAAGATGAACGAGCTTTCACGGCGTCTGATGGTGACGGGCGGCAACGTGACCGGTCTGACGGACCAGTTGGAGAAGGAAGGTCTTGTAGTGCGCGATATCGACCCGAATGACCGCCGTTCGTTCACGGTGCGCCTCACTGCGCACGGCCGCGAGTCGTTCGATCGCATGGCGCGGGCGCATGAACAGTGGGTCGTCGAGTTGTTCGGCGGTTTGCCGCTTGCCGACAAGGCGCGTATGCACCAGAAGCTTGGCAAGCTTAAACAGCATTTGCGCGAGCGTACGGATTCGTGACGAAGCCTTGCTCGGACACATACGGAGACAGTCGATGAACGACAACACCGCCGCGCTTTTTGCCGGCAACCGCACGACACTCGGCGACTACCACGCGAACCATTCTGGCTGGTCTGTTACGAACGGCGTCGGCACGATCACGCTCGACCGGCCGGAGCGCAAGAACCCGCTGACGTTTGAATCGTATGCGGAGTTACGCGACCTGTTCCGGCAGCTCGCTTACGCTACCGACGTAAAGAGCATCGTGATACATGGCGCCGGCGATAACTTCTGCTCCGGTGGCGACGTGCACGACATCATCGCACCGCTCGTCGACTTGCCAATGCCTGAGCTGCTCATGTTCACGCGCATGACGGGCGACCTCGTCAAAGCGATGCGCCATTGCCCGCAGCCGATCGTTTCGGCTGTCGATGGCATTTGCGCTGGGGCCGGCGCTATCGTGGCAATGGCTTCGGATCTGCGGCTGGGCACCGCGCGCAGCAAGCTCGCATTTCTCTTTACCCGCGTGGGACTGGCGGGCTGTGACATGGGTGCATGCGCAATCCTGCCGCGCATCATCGGTCAGGGCAGAGCAGCCGAGCTGCTTTTTACCGGGCGTTCCGCGAGCGGCGGCGAGGGTTTCGCATGGGGCTTCTACAACCGCCTATGCGAACCTGGCGATGTCTTGCGCGAAGCTCAATCGCTCGCTTCCGATCTTGCGTCGGGTCCGACCTTCGCGCATGGCATCACCAAGAAGATGCTGCATCAGGAATGGAGCATGAGCATCGACGAAGCGATCGAATCCGAAGCACAGGCGCAGGCAATCTGCATGGCGACCAACGACTTCGGCCGCGCGTATCGCGCGTTCGCTGCAAAGACGCGACCTGTTTTCGAGGGAGATTGAGTTGGCACATCCTCAAACAACTTCCGACGCGTTCCACGATTCCCTCGCATGGCCATTCTTCGAAACACGGCATCGTGAACTCGGCGCGCGTATCGATGCGTGGGCATCGGAACATCTTGGCGATACCCATGCCGATCATGCGAACGTCGATGCAACCTGTCGTCGGCTGGTACGCGAACTCGGCGCGGCCGGGTGGTTGCGATATGGCGTCGGCGGCACGGCTTATGGCGGACACGGCGACACTATCGACACGCGTGCCGTTTGTCTGCTGCGCGAAACGCTCGCTCGCCACAGCGGTCTCGCTGACTTCGCGCTCGCTATGCAAGGACTCGGTTCGGGTGCTATTTCGCTGGCGGGTAACGAAGCGCAAAAGCAGCGCTATCTGCCGCGTGTGGCAAGCGGCGAGATCATCGCCGCCTTCGCACTGACCGAACCCGACGCAGGCTCCGACGTCGCGGCGCTCGCGCTCAGCGCTCGCGAAGACGGCGACACGTACGTGCTCGATGGCGAGAAGACCTGGATCTCGAACGGCGGCATCGCGAACTTCTACGTGGTGTTCGCACGCACCGGTGAAGCACCGGGAGCGCGTGGCATCAGCGCGTTTATCGTCGATGCAGATACGCCGGGGTTGCACATTGCCGAACGGCTGGACGTAATCGCGCCGCATCCGCTGGCGCGTCTTTCATTCGAACACGCACGCGTGCCGCGTACCGCGCTGCTCGGTAATCCAGGCGAAGGTTTCAAGCTTGCAATGCGCACACTCGATATCTTCCGCACCTCGGTCGCGGCAGCATCGCTCGGCTTCGCGCGGCGTGCAATGAGCGAAGGGCTCGAGCGTGCCGCGTCGCGCAAGATGTTCGGGCAGACGCTTGGCGACTTCCAGTTGACGCAAGCGAAGCTCGCGCAAATGGCGCTCACGATCGACAGCGCCGCACTGCTTGTTTATCGCGCCGCGTGGATGCGCGATCAGGGTAAATCGGTCACGCGCGAAGCGGCATTAGCGAAGTGGCACGCGAGCGAAGGGGCGCAGCAAGTCATCGATGCTGCCGTGCAATTGTGGGGCGGAAGCGGCGTGCAGAGCGGTGCGGTGGTTGAGCAACTGTATCGGGAGATTCGTGCGCTGCGGATCTACGAAGGTGCGACCGAAGTGCAGCAGTTGATCGTCGGGCGCGATCTGCTCAAGGCTCACGCTGCGAGGACAACAACATGAGCGGACCATCGAAGCATTTCGAACGGCCGGTGCGCATTCGCTTCTCGCATTGCGACCCTGCTGGCATCGTATTTTTTCCGCAGTATCTCGTGATGACGAATGCGCTGGTCGAGGACTGGTTCAACGAAGCGCTCGACATCGACTATGCCGCGATGATCAGCAAACGCCGTGTCGGCTTGCCCATCGTGAAGCTCGATTGCACGTTCTCGAAGCCGAGCCAGATGAGCGACACCCTCATGCTGTCGCTCACGCTCGAACGCTTTGGTGCTCGTTCGGTCGGCATTGTTATAGAAGCGCAGTCGCATGGCGAAACGCGCTTTCATGCGCGGCAGGTACTTGTCACCACATCGCTTGAATCAGGCGTGTCGATCGATATTCCCGACGACATCCGCGCTGCGCTGACACGTTTCAATCCGGCTGCGTCAGCCGGGATCAAGGAGACACGGTCGTGAAAAAAGCATTGCTCCCGGATGGCTGGGTCAAGCCGCGCGGATACGCGAACGGTGTTGCCGCACGCGGTACGCAAGTCTTCATAGCAGGACAAATAGGCTGGGACGGGCAGGGCCGCTTCCAGAGCAGCGACTTCGGCGCGCAGGCAAAGCAGGCGCTGGCCAACATAGTCGCGGTACTGGCCGTTGCAGGGGGACGCCCGGAACATCTCGTACGGCTGACCTGGTATGTCACCGACAAGCGTGAATATGTTGCTTCGCTGAGGGACGTGGGCAGCGCGTTTCGCGAACTGATCGGCGACTACGACATCGCGATGAGCGCCGTGCAGGTGGCCGCGCTCATTGAAGATGAAGCCAAGGTGGAGATCGAAGCCACTGCCGTTATTCCGGACTAACATCGGAGTTCACCATGGAACCTTCGGCTCACGTCGATACATTTGCCCGCGACAACCTGCCGCTGCCCGGCGAGTGGCCGCAGTTTCTGCTCGACAACCCGGATGTTGCTTATCCGGCACGCCTGAATTGCGCGGTCGAATTGCTGGACCGGATAATCGATGACCACCCGGAACGCGGGCAGGGAGCGCGGCCTGCGATCTGGTCGGACGTCGATGGTGTTGCGCATGCAACCACGTACAACGAATTGCGCACGCGCGTGAACCAGACGGCGCATGTGCTGTCCGGCGTGATGGGACTGGTGCCGGGAAACCGCATCTTGCTGCGCGGCCCGAACACGCTGCTTATGGCGATCGCGTGGCTCGCGTCCTTGAAGGCAGGGCTGGTGGTTGTGCCGACCATGCCGCTGCTGCGGGCAAAGGAACTGAAGCAGATCATCGACAAGGCGCAGGTTTCGGCCGCGTTATGCGATGCGCGACTGGTCGACGAACTCGCGCAATGCAGCGATCCCTCCAACGCGCATTTTTGCGAAAACCTGCTGCGAACAAGGCTCTTTCATGACGACGGGGCCGATTCGGTCGATACGCTCGCTTCGCTTCAGCCCGCCGACTACACGGCGGTGGACACCGCTGCCGACGACGTCTGCCTGATCGCATTCACCAGCGGCACAACGGGAATGCCGAAGGGCTGCGTGCATTTTCATCGCGACGTGCTTGCTATGTGCGACCTGTTTCCGCGCCATGTACTCAAGCCCACCGCCGACGATATCTTCTGCGGCACGCCTCCGCTTGCGTTCACCTTTGGGCTCGGCGGGCTGCTGTGTTTTCCGCTGCGCGCGGGGGCATCGGTGGTGCTGATCGAACGGCTGACGCCGGAAACGCTGCTGCAGATCGTCGAGCGTTTTCGCGCGACGATCATGTTCACGGCGCCGACCTTCTACCGGCAGATGGCGGGCCTCGCATCGCGGTTTGATTTATCGAGCCTGAGAAAAAGCGTATCGGCAGGTGAAGCGCTGCCTGACTCCACACGCAAGCTCTGGAGACAAGCCACGGGCCTGCAAATGATCGACGGAATCGGCAGCACTGAAATGATCCACATCTTTATATCGAGCGCCGATGCACAGTCGCGCGATCGTGCGATCGGCCGTGCGGTGCCGGGTTATGTGGTCCAGGCTGTCGATGACGACATGCAGCCTGTTCCTGCCGGCGAGATCGGCATGCTCGCTGTGAGAGGACCGACGGGGTGCCGTTATCTAAGCGATCCGCGGCAGCAAAAGTTTGTCCGCGAGGGATGGAACCTTCCGGGCGATTCGGTGAGCATCGACGCGGACGGGTACGTCTTTTATCAGTCCCGCGCTGACGACATGATCATCTCGGCCGGCTATAACATTTCCGGGCCGGAAGTCGAGAGCGCGCTCCTGCTGCATGAAGCGGTCGCGGAGTGCGGAGTGGTCAGCGCGCCCGACGACGAGCGCGGGCAAATTGCCAAGGCCTTTGTTGTTCTTAGCCCGGGGTTTGTCGCGAGCGATGCGCTTGTGGTGCAGCTACAGACGTTTGTGAAGGACCAGATCGCGCCGTACAAGTACCCACGTGCGATCGAATTTATCGATGCGCTGCCTCGCACCGAGACGGGCAAGCTAAAGCGTTTTGCATTGCGGGCAATGGCGGCGTCTTGATGCGAGCGGTACCTTGTAGTTGACGATTCACAGCCCTAACGTGGTTTGCCCCGGGCACTCTTGCGGGTGTTCCCGGAGCGAGGCGCATCTTTCTCCGCCAATGCGCCGCCGTTCATCTGCTCCATCCAGGACAACGCGTCAACGTACGACAAGAACTGCTGGAGATACCCCGGTGATAGCTCGCGCATCAGCGAGAGCGACCGGTGCACGAGGCTACTTGAGTTGAGCGGACCGGCATTCCCCGGCACTTGCGCAAGCGACTGCAGAAACTGTTTCTCGGTACTGAGCTTGGTCCAGACTTCCCTGAAGTAGTCGAGCACCTCCAGTTCTGGATAGGAGGAGGGCCGGGGCGCGGCCGCGGGCCTTTCGCTATCAGAGGGCGCATGGCCAGCCATGTAATCGATTAGTCCCGCAAGTGCTCCGCGAGCGGGCTCGTCTGGCGATGTCGCGACAACTCTGGATGCGACGCTCTCGATATCGCCGGCATAGGCCTCGATCAGCTTCGACAGCCTGTCGTCCAGGATACGTCGCGCCTCGCCGCTGTGGCCGGCCGCCCGCCGATCCAGTGCCTCGATGAAATGAAAACGGACCGGATCCAGGCGATCGGCGCCGCGCTCGCGCCATGCGTCGAGCATCGCCCGGGCGTCGCTTGCCACGCCACTACCGCTACTACTCATGGGGCTTTCACCGTTGCGGTCGACGGCCTCGGGACAGGCGCAATTTCCACTCGCCGGTTCCTCGCTCGTCCCTGGTCGTCGGCATTGGAGCTCACTGGCTGCCCGGAGCCGAACGCTGCCGCGAACACCGAGGAGGCGGAGACACCTTCATCGATCAAGGCACGGGTCACCGTCAACGCGCGCTGGGCCGACAGCTCCCAGTTGTCTGCAAAGCGACGGTTGCCGTCCCGCACTTGCCGGTCGTCGGTAAAGCCGCTGACCATGAGGATCTCGTCATTGGCCCGGAGGTAAGCGGATAGGGGACCGGCCAGGCTCTTCAATACTTCCCTGCCTTCCGGCTGCAATTGGGCGGAGTTCAGCGCGAACAACACGCTGCCGTTGATGCCGATGCGCCCGTTGACCAGCGTCACCCGTCCCGCAGCAAGCGGCCCTGCTAGCGCCTGCTCCAGGGTCTTGCGGCGTTGCGTTTCCATCTGCCGCTGCCGGACCTCCTGTTCCAGCCTGCTTGAGAGTTCCAGCTGCATGCCGATGACACCCACCAGGATCAGCATGAAGGCGCCCAGCAGCACCGACATCAGGTCGGCGAACGCGGGCCATATCGGAGCCGTCGGCTCGACGCCGCCGTCGATTTCTTCGCTCATGCCGCTTCGGCTCCGGCAGAAGCCCGGCGGCCGGCAAGCTGTTGCAGGTCTTCGACGATCTGCCTCTGCGACATCATGCTCAAGTCGATGACTTCCCGAGCCTGCGCCACGTAATAGGCAAGCTGTTCGTCACTGCGCGCGAGGGACTTGTCCAATGCGGCTTCGATACGCTGCAGATGAACTACCAGCTTGTCGTTCGACTCGCCGAACACCTGTACGGCCGCTCCGAATGCTTCACCCAGGCTCGCCACCTCGACGGCGCTGCCGGTGACCTGCGCGGCAACGGCGCCCAACTTCCCAGTCTCAAGCTCGACCTTGTCGGTGAAGCGGGTGCCGACACGACCCAGCAAATCCGCCGACGTGGTGACCAGTGCGTCGACGGCTGAGCGCTGCTCGGTGGAGGCATGGTTCACGGCATCGAGCAGGGTTTCCAGCGTCGCCAGCAGGCGGCTGCGCTCCTCCAGCATCGCGGTGTCGCGGACCATGCTGTCGGAGAGCTTCTGGCGCAGTTCGGCGACGACTTCGGCCGCGGCTTTTGGGGCTTCCGATGCGGCTTGCACGAGCCGGGAGATCTCGGCGATCGTGTTGCTGGCGTGCGCCTGAGTCTGGGCCGAGATGTCACGCGCGGTCTGCGCCAGCGTGTCGCAAATCTCCTGCTGCCGGCTCGCGGTGCGCGTGCCCGTCTGCTCCCATTCGCTGCTCAACGTAGCGGCCATCGAACCGAGCGTCTCGGTCCATACCGCCAGCCGTTGCTGGTCCCGCGACGCCAATTCCGCTTGCAAGTCCGCATGCGACTGGCCCACGGTGCGCAGCAGCGACGCCGAGTGCAGCTCGAAGGTCGCTGCGGCCGCCGCCAGGGCTTGCTGGTTGTGGCCCGCCAGCTTCTCGCCGACGCGCTCTTGCTGCGACAGCGCCTGCTTCCACGCTTCCGACACACTACCCGCCGTGGCATCGAGTCGCGCGGAGACGCCGTCCAGCAGGCCGGCCGAGCGCTGCTCGAAGGTTTCGGTGAATCGATCCAGAGAGGTGCGCAGGTCTTGGGTAAGCGCCTCGCTGGATCGCTGGTGTCCTGCCAGTGCCTGGTTCCAGATGCCCGCCACGGTCGTGGTCGTCGCCTCGAAACCGGTGGTCAGCCCGTCCAGCTGCCGCTGCACGGCATGCGTGACGGTATCGTGTAACGAGGTCGCCTCGCGCGCGAGACCTGCCATCGTGGCCTCCATGACCGGCTGCAGCGCGGCGCTGGCGGCGCGGGCGCTTTCGGCGACGCTCGCCTTCATTGACTGCTCCACGGAGGAAGCCAGGCGAGTGTAGGCGACCTCGGTCTTGCCGTGGAAGGCGTCCTGACTGGCGATCTGCCGCTCGTTCAAGGCCAGATTCTGTTGCTCGATGGCCGCCATCATGGCCTGCAGCCGGTCGACCAGCGTGGGCATCATCTCGGCCTGCCTTTGCAGGAGCTTGAAGCTTTCCTCGCGCTGATGAGCCTTCGAGTAGACGCGCAACGTGGTCGCGATCTTCACGTCGAGCATCTGCGCCGCCTCGATCCGCTCGCGCCGGCACAACGCGGACAGCAGCCCCAGCATCGCGGATGTAGCCACGCCCGCGATCGAGGTGCCGAACGCAAATCCCAGCCCCTTGACCGGCGCGGCCAGCGACGTGCGGATAGCCTGCAAGTCCGTCGCGCTATCCAGCGCCATCCCTGTGCCTCTCAGGGTCGCCACCATGCCCAGGAGCGTGCCCAACATGCCCAGCAATACTAGCAAGCCGACCAGATACGGCGTCAGCGCCGGGCCGGCCAACGCCACACGTTCACCCTCGATGCGCAGGCGCACCGCATTGCGCAGGCTGGGATGCAATGGGTCAAGCCAGACGCCCAGGCTGCGTGGTGGTTCGGACAGGCCCGTGACGGCACGCGTCAGGGTGGAAGTGGCTTGGCTGTAGCGCCGCAACTCGAGCGCACCCGCCAGGTAGCAGGCGCCAATCAACATGGTGACGGCCAGCGCCAGCGGGTTCGAGCCGACGTAGCCGGCGCCGATCCAGCACACGGCCGCCAGACCTACTAAAAACACAACAAGATTAAGAAGATTTCTGGACATAGCGTCCCAGTTAGCTGGTGCGAAGGGCCGCAAGCAACCCTTCGACCGGTTGAAAACGAAGCTCCAGTTCGGCTAGCAACACGCTCTGCATATCCTTGCGGAACACGGCCAGCCATGCGCCCGGCGTGATCGCTGGGGCATCCCCCGATGCTTGGGCGTCGGCCAGCGTCTTCTGCTCGGCCTGGCGCAAACGCTCGAAGTGCCCGCCGAGCAATCCGGGCACAGCGGCGAGCAAACTCCGCTCGCGCGGGCTCAACGCTCGCTCCATGACCGCATCCACCTCCGCCAGGCGAGTCATGGCAGGCGGCCTGGCGGCCAGCTTTTCCCGCAGGCGGCCGCGCAGGTTGCCGATACCCGTTTCCATCGCTTGCTGCATGGAGAGATAGCGCTGACGAAAAACCGGGTAGTCAGCCGCGGCGTCCGTGGGGGCTCCGTGCGAGGGCGCTTGCGCAGGCCCGTGCCGCTTGACGGCGGCGAGGGCGTTATTACCGACGATGGCATTCGCCAACGCGCTACGCACACGGGCGCACTCGTTCTCCTCGGCGCTGCCGAGGGCTCGCACGCCAAAGGGTACGGCAGGCGGATTACCGTTTAGCGCCGTCGACAACGCGATGGCATCTGTCCAGTGGAGCCATTGGCTCAGCCGGTCCGAAAGCGATTGCCGGGATTCGGTAAATTCGACATCCATCAGGCGAGCAAGTAAGCGAATGAGCGTCGGGCCGCTGAAAGCTGTGCGCTGTGGGGCTTGCACCATACCACCAGAGTCAAAAAGTCCGCTAGTTTACACGCCCGCGGGATGGGGGACGCTGACCGTTGATTAGTGGGGTGGGTGAGGGTGGAATTTCAGAGGGTTCGATACGCCACTCGCAATAGCCGGATTTCGGGCCCGACTTCCGGTCTTTGGCATGTTCGGCAAACGGCGGTTGGAGTCTCGCGGTTGAAGTTGGTATCACGTGCGCGTTGACAATCGGTGCCGGTTGTCGGGAGTAGACATTCGCGAGATCGCGGTCACGGCTCGGTGGGCACGTATAGCCATGAGCCGAGAAGTAGTTCGGGATGCAGAACTACACGATGACGGCCTTGGACGAACATTTGCCGAAGGGCCCAAAGCGCAGCACCGTTATTTCAAATGGCTGTTGCGCCAGGCGCGCGGGGTCACGCCGAAGCGTGAACTGAACCAGTTGGTGAAGGAGCCCTGCTGTGAGTAGCCCAGCAGTGCGGAAACCCGCCCGATGGGATAACGTGGGTTGCTCATATAGCGCACGGCAAGTTCGCCCCTGACTTCCTCGACCAGACGCGAGAAGCTGGTATGCGCCAGTTCAAGTTGGCGCTGCATGGTGCGAACGCTCAGACGTAAATGGCGGGCAACCAGCTCGACGGTGGCCTGCTCGAGGGGCAGCAACAAGTAGATCGCCTTGCGCACTTCCAGCGCGGTCGAGTCGACACCCGTCACGTTGAGTGAGTCCGCGAGGCTCTCGGCATATCGCACCAGTTCCGGGTCAGCGGCGGGATTCGGGTAATCGAGATCGGCGGCCGCACACACGAAGCCGTTGAAATCGCTGCCGAACTCCAACGGACAGCCGAAGAACCGTCGATGAAACGTCAGGTCTTTAGGTCCCTGATGAACAAAATGGACGGACCGTGGTTTCCAGTGATCACCAAGCAGGGCGCTGGAGTGGCGCCAGAGGACACCGACCGCGAGTTCGATCGCCTGATTCGTTGGGGTACCCGGTTCGACGACCAGTTCTTCGCGGATGGTGACCGTTTCGCCCGCGTCCTCGACGTACACAGCCAGGGCTTCATTCAGCAGATGCCGGTATTCGGCTGTGGCCAGCAACACCTCGCGCAGCGTGCGCTTGTGCGCGAGCAGGACATTGACCACACCGGTACCGAACTTCTGCCGGGTCTCGGCCATTTGCAGCGCGAAAGTCGGGCATGACGCCTTTTCGGCCGTCAGTTCCAGCAGCCTGCACGCGGCGGCTGCCTGAATGCGATCGTCCGGATTCGCAAGCGCCGCGGTATCGATCCCGACCTGCTGCGCAAGCTCGACCGGGTTCAGTCCGACCCGCCGCGTCACATCGAAATAGCCGCTCATGGCTACCGAGCGCAGCATCGATTCCATCGTCATGCCTCCGCGCGCATCTTACGGGCAACGCCTTGCCGTCCGGTCATGAAAATGCCTCCCGCGCGCAATACCGGTGTTAACGCGTAGTGGCATGAAATGCTAAAAGGATGGCGCCCAATCATAAAAGTGTAACGCAGGATTGCCGTATCGTGCGGTCTCAACGGTTCATCATATTTCGACCAGTTTTCATGCGGCCAGCCGTGTCGCGAGCGTCGGAATACCGTCCCCCTAATTGGAGAACACGATGCAATTCCTCGACGATTCGCTGCACCCCGAGAACCAGGACAAGGTTGTCATCACGATCGCTCCGTACGGCCCGGAATGGATGCCCGAGGACTTTCCGGAAGACATTCCGGTGACGATGGAGCAGCAGATCCAGAAGGCCGTCGATTGCTACAACGCCGGCGCGACCGTCCTGCACCTGCACGTGCGTGAACTGGATGGCAAGGGCTCCAAGCGCCTGTCGAAATTCAACGAACTCATCGCGGGTGTGCGCGCAGCCGTGCCGGACATGATCATCCAGGTCGGCGGCTCGATCTCGTTTGCACCGGAAGACGACGGCCAGGCCGCGAAGTGGCTGTCCGACGACACGCGTCACATGCTGGCCGATCTCGACCCGAAGCCCGATCAGGTGACGGTCGCGATCAACACCACGCAGATGAACATCATGGAGTTGCTCTATCCGGCATACCTGGAAGGCACGTCGCTGTCCAATCCTGGGCTCATGGCTGCCTACAGCGAAATGACGGTGCCCGCGGGTCCGGCCTGGGTTGAGGAACACCTGCGTCGCTTGCAGGCCTCGGGCATCCAGCCGCACTTCCAGCTCACGGGCATCCATGCGCTCGAGACACTCGATCGCCTCGTGCGCAAGGGTGCCTACAAGGGTCCGCTCAACCTGACGTGGATCGGTATCGGCGGGGGCTTTGACGGCCCGAACCCGTTCAACTTCTTCAACTTCGTGCACCGCGCGCCGGACGGCTGCACGGTCACGGCCGAGTCGCTGCTGAAGAACGTATTGCCGTTCAACATGATGGCGTTGGCCATGGGCCTGCATCCTCGCTGCGGCATCGAAGACACGATCATCGACCAGCACGGCAACAGGATGACTTCGGTGCAGCAGATCGAACAGTGCGTGCGCGTGGCGCGCGAACTGGGCCGCGAGATTGCCTCCGGCAAGGAAGCGCGCGACATTTACCGCATTGGCGTGCAGTACGAAACGGCCGACGAGACGCTCGCGGCGAACGGGATGGCGCCGAATCGCAAGGCCGGTGTGAAGAACCTGCCGTTGCGCGCGGCGTAAAGGATTGGAGCGCGGCTGACGCTTCGCGCATGCCGGGTTTCAAAGGTAGGGCTCCCCGGCATGCCGGGGAGGGTTGCGCGGTATCCATGCGGTATCCATAAAGGCCCGCTTTGTCCTGCAAGGCAAGGCGGTCGCCAACAAGCTGGACACGAAGGAGACGACTCATGTTCACGCATGCTGAGCCCACGACGGCCGATGTTTCAACGACGCAAAAAGACGTGCGCGCGTATGCGTGGGTGGTATTTGTCCTGACGGTGGGATTGCTGCTCTCCGACTACATGTCGCGGCAGGTGTTGAACGCGGTGTTTCCGATGCTCAAGGCCACGTGGAACCTTTCCGACACTCGGCTGGGTTCGCTGAGCAGTGTGGTCGCGCTGATGGTCGGCGTGCTCACCTTTCCGCTGTCGGTGCTCGCCGACCGATGGGGCCGCGTGAAGAGCATTGTCCTGATGGCGGCGATGTGGAGTCTCGCGACGCTCGGCTGTGCGCTCTCGACGAACTACAACGAGATGCTGCTCGCGCGGGCCTTCGTCGGTATCGGTGAAGCCGCCTATGGCAGTGTGGGCATTGCGGTTGTCCTCAGCATTTTTCCGGTACGGCTGCGCTCCACGCTCACCGCCGCGTTTATGGCCGGAGGGGCGTTCGGTTCAGTGCTGGGCATGGCGCTCGGGGGTACGGTTGCGGCTCACCTTGGCTGGCGCGCGGCGTTCGGCGCAATGGCGGCCCTGGGGATCGTGCTGCTGGTTTTCTACCGGTTTGCCGTCACCGAAAAACAGCTAGCGCGACTGCAGCCCGCAGGTGTGAGCAGGCAAGCGCAGGGCCGCGGTGTATGCATGAGCTTCCGCGCGCTGATGAAAGGGCTTTTTTCGACGAAGTCCGTCGTGTGTGCCTACGTCGGCAGCGGTATCCATCTACTGGTCCCAGCAGCTGTATGGGCGTGGATGCCCAGCTTCCTGAACCGCTACTACGACATGTCCACCGGCAAGGCGGCAATGGGTGCGGCGGTGTTCGTGCTGGCAACCGCTGTCGGCATGGTGGTGTGCGGAATTCTGGCTGACCGGCTCAGCAAGCATGAGCGGGAAAGGAAGTGGAGCACTGCCGTCGCCTTCTGCCTGATCTGCTTCGTGTTGCTAACGATCGGTTTCCGGATGCCGGCGGGTCCGGCACAGCTCGTCGTGATCGGCGCCGGCATGTTCTTCTGCGCAGGCGCGACCGGCCCCTCGGGTGCGATGGTGGCGAACCTCACCCCGCCGTCGATCCATGCGTCGGCGTTTGCCACCCTGACGTTGGCGAATAACCTGCTGGGGTTGGCGCCCGCCGCTGTCCTGACGGGCATCGTGGCCGACCGGATCGGGCTGCTCGGCGCGTTGCAACTCGTGCCGTTTGCACCCCTGGTCGCTGCAGTCGCCTTCTTCATCGGCAAGCGGAACTATGGCGTCGACCTCGATCGCGTGAGTGCCCTGCGTGAACAGGCCGGATGCTGACCCAACGGCCACCGGAAAGCTTCAGGCCGGGCAAGTGAACCAGAGAGCGGGACGGACAGCACCATCACCGACCAAATATAAATTTGCAGTTCGAGTAAATAACAGGAGATTCGACATGGCGAAAGCAGTGCGCTTCCATGAAACCGGCGGTCCCGAAGTCTTGCGATATGAAAACGTTGAAGTGGGCGACCCCGGCCCCGGACAGGTTCGCTTGCGCCATGAGGCAGTGGGCCTGAATTTCGCCGACACCTACTTCCGCAGCGGCCTGTACCCCGTGCCGCTCCCTGCAGGCATGGGTGTCGAGGCTGCAGGTGTGGTCGAGGCAATCGGCTCCGACGTGACCAACGTCGCGGTCGGCGATCGAGTGACCTACACCGGCTTTCTCAACACACTCGGCGCTTACAGCACTGAACGCCTGATCCCGGCGGCGCCTCTCATCAAGCTGCCGGATGCGATCTCCTGCAAAACGGCTGCCGGCATGACAATGCGAGGCCTGACCTCGTCGTACCTGATGCGCCGCATTCACGATTTCAAGGCGGGTGACACCATCCTGCTGCATGCCGCCGCCGGCGGTGTCGGCCTGATTGTGTCGCAATGGGCGAAGCTGCTGGGTCTCACCGTGATCGGCACGGTTTCGAATGAGGCCAAGGGCGAGGTGGCCCGTGCGCATGGCTGCGATCACATCGTCTACTACAGCCGGGAAGACGTCGTGAAGCGCGTGCGCGAACTGACCAACGGCGTCGGAGTGGACGTCGTGTTCGACAGCGTCGGCAAGGATACCTTCGAGGCGTCGCTTGATTCGCTCAGGCGCCGTGGCCTGATGGTCTGCGTCGGCACGGCGTCCGGGCCGATCCCGCCGTTCAATCCGCAGATTCTGGCGATGAAGGGCTCGCTCTACCTGACGCGCCCCGCGCTGGCGGACTATATCGCCGACCCCGCCGAGAAGGACGAACTCGCCGGCGAACTCTTCGGGCATGTCGCCGCTGGACGCATCAAGATCGAACTCAACCAGCGTTACGCGCTGGAGGACGCGGCGCGGGCCCACCGCGACCTTGAATCGCGCAAGACGACCGGCTCGTCGGTCTTCGTCATCTGAGGAGAACGCCATGCGAGTCGAACAATTGACGTGCGCCATCGGCGCCGAACTGGTCGGGGTGAATCTCGCCGATGCCATCGACGATGACGGCCTGTTTGCCGAGATCCGCGCGGCGCTGCTCAAACACCGGGTGCTGTTCCTGCGCGACCAGGACATCTCGCGCGCCGAGCATGTTGCGTTTGCGCGCCGCTTCGGCGAACTGGAAGGTCATCCTGTTGCCGGCAGCGACCCGGAACATCCGGGCCTCGTGCGCATCTACAAGAACCCGGATCAGCCCAGCGACCGGTATGAAAACGCGTGGCACACGGATGCCACCTGGCGCGAGGCGCCGCCGTTCGGTGCTGTCCTGCGCTGCGTGGAGTGCCCGCCGGTCGGCGGCGACACGATGTGGGCAAACATGGTCCTCGCCTACGAGAACCTGCCGGACCACATCAAGACCCAGATCGCGGACCTGCGAGCCCGCCACAGCATCGAGGCGAGCTTCGGTGCCGCAATGCCGATCGAAAAACGCCTCGCTCTCAAGGCGCAATTCCCGGACGCGGAGCACCCGGTTGTGCGCACGCACCCGGAGACCGGTGAGAAGGTGTTGTTCGTGAATGCGTACGCCACCCATTTCAGCAATTACCACACACCGGCGCGCGTGCGCTTCGGGCAGGACGCCAATCCGGGCGCGGGTGAGCTGCTGCGCTATCTCATCAGCCAGGCCTACATCCCCGAGTATCAGGTCCGTTGGCGCTGGAAACCCGACAGCATCGCGATCTGGGACAACCGCAGCACGCAGCACTATGCCGTGATGGACTACCCGCCGTGTCACCGCAAGATGGAGCGCGCCGGAATTGTCGGTGACAAGCCGATATGACACCCACCATCCTGATGGTGCCGGGCTTGCGCGACTACGTCGCGGAGCATTGGCAAACGCTGCTGGAGCAAAAGATGCCCAAAGCGGCCTCAGTGCCGCCGCTTGAGCACGACAAACTCAGTTGCGCGGCACGCATTGCAGCACTCGATGCAGCCCTCGCGAAAATCGACGGCCCGGTCATCCTGGTTGCGCACAGCGCGGGCGTGATGATCACGGTGCACTGGGCCCAGCAGCACAGCCGCAGGATTCACGGCGCACTGCTCGCCGCTCCTGCCGACCTCGAGACGCCGTTGCCGGCAGGCTATCCGAGCATCGATGTGCTGGCCCAGAACGGCTGGCATCCGATTCCACGAAAGCCGCTGCCGTTTCCAAGCATCGTCGGTGCGAGCCGCAACGATCCGCTCGCGCAGTTCGAGCGTGCCGCGGCGATGGCGAAAGACTGGGGCAGTCGGCTCGTCGACCTTGGCGAAGTCGGTCACCTGAATCCCGCCGCAGGGTTTGGTGAATGGCCGATGGCGGAGACACTGATCCATGAACTCGTCTGATCAGGTACCGGTTGGCGCGGTCGATGAACTCGCGCCAGGCCAGCGCAAACTGGCCTTCGTCGATGGCCGCAGCATTGTCCTGTTCAACATCGACGGCACGATCCACGCAATCGATAACGCGTGTCCCCACAACGGGGCCTCGCTAGCAAGCGGTCAGCTGGAGGGACGCGTGCTGCGCTGCCCCGCGCACGGTCTGCGCTTCGACCTGCGCACCGGCTGCGTGCCGGGCGCGGGCGGGTTGGGCCTGACGACTTTCCCGGTTCGGGCCATCGACGGAAAGCTGGTCGTGAGTCTTGAGCATCCGGCCACCAGTCCCGCAAGGGAACCGGCGTGCAATGCGGAACCGTGATCCGGGCCGCGCGGGAACATGCAGTCATTCAGGGGAACAAGGATGCAAGGTTTGATGATGCAGCAACCGTTGCTGGTCGCATCGCTGCTCACGCACGCTGAACGCCACCATGGCGAACAGGAAATCGTGTCACGACGGGTCGAAGGCGACATTCACCGGTACCGGTACCGGGATTTTGCGCAACGTGCGCGCCGCATGGCAAATGCCCTCGCAGGCCTCGGCATCCAGCCGGGCGAGCGGGTCGGGACGCTGGCGTGGAACGGCTACCGGCACATGGAGCTGTACTTCGCCGTGTCTGGGGCCGGGTCCGTGTTGCACACGCTCAACCCGCGTTTGCACGTCGATCAGCTCGCGTACATCATCGAGCATGCGGAAGACCGTGTCGTGTTCTTCGACTTGACGTTTCTCCCGCTGATCGAGAGCGTCGCGCCGCGGGTCAAGAGCCCGAAGGTTTTCGTGGCAATGACCGACCGTGCGCATATGCCGCAAGACCACGGCCTGTCTACCACGCTGCTGTGCTACGAAGATCTCGTCGATGGTCACAGCGACGCTTTCGACTGGCCGCTGCTGGACGAAAACAGCGCGTCATCGCTGTGCTACACATCCGGGACGACCGGCAATCCGAAGGGGGTGTTATACAGCCACCGCTCGACCCTGCTGCACACCTACGCGGCGGCGCTGCCGGATTCGCTGAATTGTTCGGCGCGCGATGTGATCCTCCCGGTCGTGCCGATGTTCCATGTGAACGCGTGGGGACTGCCGTATATCGCCTGCATGGTGGGTGCGAAGCTGGTGTTTCCGGGGCCGGCGCTGGACGGTAAGTCGCTCCATGAACTGATCGAGGACGAACAGGTCACGCTGTCGGCCGGCGTACCGACTGTCTGGCAGGGATTGCTTGCGCATGTCGAGGCGGTCATGGGTTCGTTTTCATCGATGAAACGCACAATTATCGGCGGAGCTCCCTGCTCGACTGCGATGACGGCAGCGTTTCAGGAGCGCCATCATGTTGACGTCCTGCACGCATGGGGCATGACGGAATTGAGCCCGGTCGGCACCGTCTGCAGTTTCAAGGCACATCAGGTGTCTCTGCCTACGGAGGAGCGCTACGCGCTTCAGGCGAAGCAGGGGCGCCCGGTGTTCGGCATCGACATGAAAATCGTCGACCTGGAAGGCAACGATTTGCCGTGGGACGGCACGGCAACCGGCGACCTTCTCGTACGCGGTCATTGGGTCATGCAGGAGTACTTCGGCCATGACGGCCGATCGCCGCTGCACGACGGCTGGTTTCCGACCGGCGACGTGGCAAAGATCGACCTGGACGGCTTCATGCAGATTACGGATCGCAGCAAGGACGTCATCAAGTCCGGCGGGGAATGGATCAGTTCGACCGACATCGAAAACGTCGCGTATCTGCACCCCGAAGTCGCGACGGCGGTTTGCATCGCCGCACGGCATCCGAAGTGGGACGAGCGACCGCTGCTGCTAATCGTGAAGAAGCCCGGCAGTGGGCTCGCCGCAGATGAACTGCTCACGTTCTTTGACGACCGGGTTGCAAAGTGGTGGAAGCCAGAGGCCGTGGTGTTCGTCGACTCGGTCCCGCTCGGTGCAACGGGCAAGGTGCTCAAGAACCAGTTGCGGGATCAGTTCGGCGACTACTACCTGTCGGCCTGAGACACCGGCAAGGCAACAACACAGTTTCATTCGAGCAACAAAATCATAAGCTGCCGGGTCCACCCGGGGCGCCCCACACCTGGAGGAGACGCAATGAAATTCAAATCATATAGCTTTGGAGTGCTGATAGTTTTTTCAGCGGCGGCCCATGCACAGTCGTCGGTTACGCTCTATGGCGTACTCGACAGTGGATTACTGTATCAGAGCACCTCGGCCGCAACGTTCCAGCGGACCGCACCTAACCTGGGGCATGTCTATCAACTCAAGGACGGCGGTATCTATGCCAGCTACTGGGGCCTGAAGGGCGCCGAAGACATAGGCGGCGGCTACAAGATCACGTTCAAGCTGCAAGGCACGTTCAACACTACGAACGGCAAGTTCGGGCTGTCCGATACGCCGGGCACGACCGCGCTCTTCAACCAGTATGCGACGGTCGGCGCAACCGGGCCGTTTGGCACGTTCGACGCCGGCCGGCAGATCATCCCGATGATCTACGCGATGGCAGAAACCGACGTACGCGGCGCACAGTATTTCGGCAGCATCCTGACTTCGTGGCTGGGCATCAATCAGGCGGCCGGCTGGCCCGGTACCAGCACGAACGCTCCAATCGGCGCCCTGTATGACAGCAACGCGCTGGTCTACAATTCGCCGAAATTCTATGGCACCTCGCTTGCGCTCGAGTACGCGCCGGGCGGGGTCGCGGGACAGTTCCAGGGCGGCACGCGCGAGTCGGCCGTACTCAAGTATTCGAACTACGGTCTGAACCTGTCCGCGGTGTACTACAACGGGCATGACACCAACCCGTATCCGCTGACTTATCCAGCGGTTCCGGCTACGCCGGCGACTGGCGCGACCAATAACCGCTTCTACTATTTCGGTGCGATGTATACGATCAGCGGTTTTTCGGTATCCGCCTCGTACGCGATTGGCAAGAACCCGGCGAAGAGCAATAGCGTCGACTTCGAAATGGCGTCGGGCGGCCTTGGCTACCAGTTCAATCCGGCTTTCAAGATCACGTCCGGTTACTACTACCTGAAGGACCGGAACAATTCAGCGAATCACTCGAGCGAGTTTGCAGTAGGTGCGGAATACAACCTGTCCGTGAGGACCAAGGCGTACGCGCAGGTCGGGTATGTCAACAACAAGGGGACGATGAACCAGACGATCATCTATGGAGCCCCGGTTGCGCCGGGTGTCTCCACCACTGCGGCCATGGTCGGCATTCGCCATAGCTTCTGATTTCGTCACCTTCATAAACCGGAGTAATCCATGAAAACAAACAAGGCACTCGAGCTGGCGGTCGCCGCATGGTTCGTTGCAGCGTCCGCAACCGCGTGGTCCCAGCCCGGTGAAGCAGCCAGTGCACCCGCCGGTGCGCAAGGTGCGTCCGAGATGGCGGCATCGGGCGCTGTGGCTCCCGTAGGCAGGAAAGCGGACCGTGCCCTGCGCCGCAGGGTTTATGCCACCATCGGGAAGGACAAGGAAATCAGCGCCGGAGACATCAGTGTCATCGCGAAAGACGGCGCAGTGACATTGAATGGCACGGTCACGGACGCTGCCCAGATCGGCAAGGTTGAGGCGATGACGAGGGGCGTTTCCGGAGTGACGTCGGTGACCAACAAGCTGACAGTGAAGAAACCGTTTGGCGGCATGTAAGCTGCCGGCGGGTGTGTCAGTAAATATAGCGTTGACAAAGTGAGTCGAGGGGCTGTTAATGCGTCGGACGAGTTGCGCTTCTGCTGATCATGCAAGTCCGGCATCGATTGCTCAAGTGCATAACTCACCAAGGCTACCCGGAGAACAATCAATTGTCTCAAGTCCTCACCACCGGTCGGCACAAGCTTGACCTGTCGTATCGCTGATATGAGCGCGCGATGATCTGTTCGGCGGTGAGTCGACTCTTACGCTTCGCCCTCCCTGGGTAAGGTGACGAACTTATTGGATGGCATGGTTCTGTGAGGGGTTTGTCATCGCTTCGCCCAGTTTCTCCAAAAGAAATTCGGCGACGACCGCTACTGCAGGTGGTACCGGTGGGCGGCTCGTGTAGACGAGCTGCAGGCCGAGGCCGGTGCTGGCGCGCCGATAGGTCGGCAGCACACGGACCAGTTTCCCCTGCGCGATGATTGGCTCAACTATTAACTGCGGCAGCAGCGCAATACCCAGTCCGGCTATACAAGCCTGCGCCAGCACTCGCATGTCGTTGACCGCGAACCGGCTGTTGATCGACACTTCCTGACTACCGCGTGGACCCTGCAGACGCCACGTGTTGCGACCCTGGCGATTAGAAATCGTCAGACAGTCGTGTTCGGCCAGTTCACGCAGCGTGCGTGGTCCAGCGCGCCGCTCCAGATAGGCCGGACTCGCCGCGAGGATCATTGCACTCGGCGCCAGTCGACGTACCTTAAGGCCGCTACGGGTCTCGATGCCCATGCGCAAGGCCAGATCGATGCGCTCGGCGATCAGATCGGTAGGCGTATCGTCGAGCAGGAAGTCGATGCTGATGTGTGGATAGCGCGCGTAGAACTCGACCAACCATTCAATGCGGAAGAATTCGAACAGGCCGGCCATCGCGGTGACGCGAACCGAGCCGGACGGTGTCTGCTCATCTGCATGGAGTCGCCCGATCTCGAGGATCTGGTCAAGCGCCGGCGCATAGCGCTCGAACAGCGCCTGACCTTCCGTGCTCGGCGCGAGCTTGCGAGTCGAGCGATGCAGCAGACGTGTGCCGAGTTGCCCTTCGAGTTGATCGATGCGTCGGCTCAGCGTATTCGCCGGCATGCCCAGACGCCGCGCCGCCTCGGAAAAGCTGCCGGCACGGACGACCTGGACGAACATCGCCAGATCATTCAGATCAAGCATGACATCTCTCCATAAATGGATTAATCAAATCCTATTTTACCATCTAGTGTGAAGTGCCTTTGATCCCCATACTTGAGGTGTCACACAGGAGGCGGCCGTAAAACGCCATTCCCTCGTTTCACGGTGTTGCATCACCTGATACCGCGCACGGGCGCGGCAACTTAATGATTCAAGGAAATTGATTTGAAGAAGCATCTGATGATTGCGGCTGGTGCACTCGCCGCCTCACTATCGTTTTCGGCATTCGCGGACGTGCCGACGTACCAGCTTGATCCGGACCACACGTACCCGAGTTTCGAGGCCGACCACATCGGCGGCCTGTCGGTCTGGCGTGGCAAGTTCGACAAGTCGCAGGGCACGGTGACGCTCGATCGCGCGGCAAAGACCGGCACCGTTGAAGTCACGACCGACATTGCGTCGATCCACACGGGTAGCACGAAGCTCGACCAGAACCTGCAGTCGGATCAGTTCTTCGACGCGTCGAAGTTCCCGGAAGCGACCTACAAGGGCACGATCAAGTTCAAGGGCGACCAGCCGGCCATGGTCGTCGGCAATCTGACGATGCACGGCGTGACCAAGCCGCTGACGCTGAAGATCGACTCGTTCAAGTGCATGCCACATCCGATGCTCAAGCGCGAAGTGTGCGGCGTCGACGCGGTGGGCGAATTCGATCGCAGTGACTTCGGCGTCGACTTTGGCAAGGTGTACGGCTTCAGTATGAAGACCAGGCTGCTCATCTCGGCCGAAGCACTGAAGCAGTAATCCCGTTCGGAGATAAGTCTCATGAAACTGTTACACGTAGATTCCAGCATCCTCGGCGAAGGCTCCGTCAGCCGTGATCTGTCAGCGGATGTCGTCGCGACCTTCCGGGGCCGCCATCCCGACCTTGCGCTCACTCGTCTCGACCTTGCCGCCACACCGATCGGCCATCTGATGGCTGCACACCTCGCGGCCGCGCAAGGCGCTCCGGTCGACAATGCATTGAAGGCCGACGTCGCCATGGGCCAGGTCGCGCTTGAGGAGTTCCTGGCAGCCGGCATCGTGGTCATCGGTGCGCCGATGTACAACCTTGGCGTGCCCTCTCAACTGAAGGCCTGGATCGACCGTATCTCCGTCGCCGGGAGGACATTCCGCTACGGGGAGCACGGCCCGGTCGGACTGTGCGGCGGCAAGAAGCTGGTCATTGCCTCGTCGCGCGGCGGCGTTTATAGCGAAGGCTCGCCGGCCGCCGTCTTCGATCATCAGGAAACCTATCTGAAGGCGGCCTTCGGCCTTCTGGGCATTACGGATATCACCTTCATTCGCGCGGAAGGTGTGGCGATGGGTCCGGAGGCGCGCAGCGAGGCCATCGCCTCGGCTAAGCAAGAGACCGCCGCGCTCGCTGCGTGAGGTAGCACCGCCCTAACCAAATACTCCTTGGAGAACAATGATGTCGAACACCCAGAAGCTCATCGCCGTCGTGGGTGCAACCGGCCAGCAAGGCGGCGCCGTTGTGCGCGCGCTGCAGGCGAGCGGTCAATTCAAAGTGCGCGCGTTGACGCGCAATCCGGCCAGGCACCCGAAGCTGGGTGACGAAGTCGTTCTGGCGGATTTCAATCGTCCGGAAACGCTTAAAGCCGCATTTGCCGGAGCACACGGAGTTTTCCTAGTGACCAATTCCTGGGAAGCACAAGCAGACGAGCCCAAGCAGGCGCTCGCGGCTGTCAACGCGGCGAAAGACGCCGGCGTACAGCACTTCATCTGGTCGACGCTTCCCAATGTGGAGGCGATCAGCGGCGGCACGATCAATGTCCCGCATTTCACGGCGAAGGCGAAAGTCGAACCCATCGTGAGCGAAGCCGGATTTGCGTACCACACGTTCGTGATCGCGCCGTTCTATTACCAAAACCTGATCGGCCTCATGGCTCCGCAGAAACAAGCGGATGGCACCGCGGGTTGGGCGCTGCCGCTTGATCCGGAGCGGCGCGTCATCCATATGGGCGACATCACCGAACTCGGTCGCCTCGTGGTCGGCGCGTTCGCGCAGCCGGAACTCGCGGGGCGCGGCGAACATTTGGCGCTGGTCGGCGATTTCCTGAGCTTCAACGAGATCATCGCCACCCTGAATCAACAAGGAAACACGCTCTCGTTCAAGCAAGTCCCGCGCGAGGTATTTGCCGGCTGGTTTCCGCACGCCGACGGTATCGCGGCGATGCTCGCCTACTTCGAAGCGCACACGTATCTCGGCTCGGATTCGCGCGGCGCGATCACACTCGCCAACAAAGTCGCCGGCCAGCAGCCGACGAAGTTTGCCGCATGGGCAAAAGCGAACTTCGCGATCCCGGCAGCCACGTGAAAACACACCTCTCCAAACGAGAAGGCGTCCTTGACGCGCACGAAGAACGGGCGAGTCCCCACCGCCGTAGACGAGTCCAAACAGGGCCATCAACCCGTCACACGTTTGCCGGCTCCAGAGATCCACAATCAAACCTCTGGCCGCCGATCAGACTGCAGCTTGATCAGAACCGGTGAACGATGCCAACCCCTGCGGCAAACTGCTTGCCTGACGAAGATGGGCTGCTCTGGAAGCCATCGCCAAGCGTTGCAGTCGCGTTGATGATGCTTCCTGATCCCGTCGTGCCCAGCGTCTTGCCGTGCGCTACCTGGAACGCCTGCAGCGCATACAGCGTCGTACGCTTCGAAAGGTTGTAGGCCTCGGACAGATTGAACTGGTGATACTGAGCCGCGCTGTCGATGTGGTTCGCCTTCGTGGCGCGCGTATAACTGTAGCCCGTGGCAAGATCGATTGCGGGTGCAGCGCGATAGTGAAGCACGGTGCCAAAGGTATTGAAGACCGCTTCGTCAGTGAACTTCGAGTTGATACCCGGTATGTACTGGACGTTTGAATACGTCACCGAGATATCGAGCGCCTGGGTGAACGCATAACCTCCCGTGACTGCCACGCGCTGCTGAGCCGCCGCGGTCTGATAACCGTTGGTGAGGGCCGACACGCCCGATTGCCCGCCTGAATTGGTCGTCGAGTCCGTTCCCCAGGCGCCGCCGCCCGGTGTCGAATTGTTGATGCGCTGCAGGCCGGCCGCAATGCCGAATGGACCGTTGATGTATTGCAACGCCACGCTCCAGGTGGAGCCCGCATTGAGGCTGCCTGCAACGCCGCCCACGGAATACGAGCCGCTCATGGTGACCCCATAGAATTTCGGCGACGTATAGACGAGCGAGTTGTTTTCGCGGAAGTCGGTATCCAGCGAGTCGATATCGCCGGGGTGTGCACCGAAGTAGCCGGTGAGCCAGGTGGTCGGGCTATACGGCGACAGCAGCGAATAGTAGGACGTGTACTGGCGGCCGGCCGTGAACGTACCGTAGGTCGGGTTCGTAACACCAACGTACGCCTGACGGCCGAATTCCGCGTTCGTATATTGCTGTGCTCCGGTGTCGAGATTAAAGCCCGATTCCAACTGGAAGATTGCCTTGGTTCCGCCGCCGAGATCTTCCGCACCCTTCAAGCCGAAGCGGCTTCCGGCCCAGATCCCTGACGCGAGTTTCGTCACCGAGTGACCGCCGCTGGTTGAGCCGAGCGATGCCTGGTTGTTCGCATACACCAAACCGGTATCCACGATCCCGTACAGCGTCACGCTGCTCTGTGCGAACGCGGAACTTGCGATACAAGAAGCGCTGGCGACGATTAGCATTCCGATATATTGACTGCGTTTTTTCATTCGACTTCTCCTGTTACTCTTTTTTATAAAAACGTCTTCAAGTGCAACGCACTACAGCGCTGCAATCCGCGCGCGGAAATGCTCGGTGCCGGCAACGATCTTGTCGAGAACCGCATCCAGCGCCCAGAACCGCTCGCGAACGTCGTAGTCGATCACGCGGCAGCGGATTGAGCCGAAGGTGCCAATGCGCTGGTGGTAAATCTTCGCAAGTGCCGGATACCCCAACGCTTCCGACACGGCCGCGACCACAAGAAACGTCGACAATTCCTCGGCCAGCGCCGGGTGGGCGTCGCTTTTGGTACGCAACCACTGATAAAGATCGGGGTGGAAGTTGGTGAAGACGCCATTGAAGCCGGCCGAGCCTGCTTTCATTGCGTCCCATGCAATCGCTGCATTGGCGTTCAGGATCTTCAGCGGCGATCCCTTGGCGAGCGCGACGCGCCGCTTGACGGTATCGAGATCGCAACTCACGTCTTTCAGCATCATGAAGCGGCCGGTGTCGATGCAGGCCTTCAGTTCTTCATCGGATAACAAGCGGCGATACGGCGCGGGACATTCGTAGAAGCCGAGCGGTACGTCGGAGGGCAGGCGTTTGAGCAAGCGCTCCAGATTGGCGAGAAAGGTCGCTGTGCCTTCACGCTTAGGGTCGAGCCGGTTCGTCACCAGCACCACGCCCTGCGCGCCTGACGCAGCAGCGGCGCTGAGTTCTTCGACCTGGGCATCGGGGTCGTCGCTGATATGGCCGGACACGACGACCGGAACGCGGCCCGCGACCTTATCGACGACAAAACGTGCCACCGCAGCCCGCTCGGCGAGACTCAGGAATTGCATCTCACTCGATTGAGCGACCGCGAACAGCGCGTCCGAGCCATGGGCCAGATACCACTCGATCAGGCGTTCGAGCCCGGCGTAATCGATCGCGCCGGCCTCGTCGAACGGTGTCAGCATGACCGGGACAATACCTTCTATCGAAGTGGCAGGATTTAATACGGTATCCATATTTTCTCTCTATTGTCAGAATCAAACCTGGTTGCGCAATGGCTTGCGCGTTTATCTCAGGCGGGTAGATGCAGCGCCGCGGTCTCGGGCTCACGCTCGGGAATCGGTTTGCGGACCAGAACAAGGTATGCCATTGCACCAACGAGTGCGATGCCGGCCCCGGTCAGCAAAGCAGGCACGAACGACGAAGCCTGGGCAATGTACCCGGTCGCGACCGGTGCCAGCGCTCCGCCAAGAAAACCGCCAAAGTTCTGGATCGCACCGAGCGAACCAATGCGGCTGGGCGGCGCTGCCGCGGTGGCGAGCGACCACGAACAGGCGGAAGCAGCGTTTGCCAGAAAGATCACGACCGAGATGCAGACGAGGGCGATCGTATTGCTCTCGACCAGCGCGGCCGGAATGGTGAATGCGACCATACCGAGCATCGTGATCACAACCGCGTTGCGGCGGCCCACCACCGCTGAACGGCTGCGCCGGGTAATCAGGTCGGACAGCCATCCAGCGAGCAGGGCGCCGATAAAACCGCAGAAGAACGGTACAGCCGCTGCAATACCGCTGCGCTCGAGGCTCATGTGCCGCGCGGTCCTCAGGTAACCCGGCAGCCACGTCAGATAGACCCAGTTGAGATACACCGAACCGAAGAAGCCGATCAACATGCCCCATGTGGTGCCATAGGAGAAGAGTGCGCGCCAGTCGGCGAACGTGAGTTTTCCAGCGACTTTGTTCGCCGAGTCCTGATCCGCGTCCGCATCGAGGTACTGACGCTCGACATCCGTCATCTGCGACCTGACAGGATCGCGATAGATCATGAGCCAGACGATAGAGACAAGGAATCCCGCCGCGCCCGTCACGATGAACGCCCAGTGCCAGCTCGTCGATGCGATCAGAATGGACAGGCACAGCGGCGCGAGCGCAATACCCAGCGGCGACGCTGAATTGAAGATGCCCGTGGGCGTGCCACGCGATCGCAACGGAAACCAGTTGCTGACAACCCGCGCCGCTGATGGAAACTGCGGCGCCTCGCCGATGCCGAGCACAATGCGCGTGACGACGAAATAACCGAACGTGGCGGCAAGTCCACCCGCTGCCTGCGCGAGCGACCAGACGATCAAGCCGATGCCCAGCAGCCAGCGCGGTCCTATGCGGTCGACCAGTGCGCCGACCGGCAGCTGACACAGCGCGTAGCTCCACGAAAACGCCGAGAGCAAAATGCCCATCTGACCGAGCGACAACCCAAGGTCGGCGCGAATGGATTCGTTCGCGACAGCCAGGGTGCCGCGATCAAGATAGTTGATGATGCCGCTGATCATCAGCAGCGACAGCGCCACGGTCTGGCTGCGCCGTATGCGAGGCGGAGTGGATTGACCTGCCGGACTCTCGTTCATGCTGCGTCTCCGTTATATATGTTGTGAAATTTGAAAAGGCTGCCAGCCCAACGCCGGCGCAGAAACCGGGCGCGTGGGCGTGTGCCGTTTATCTACTTCTGCGTTGCAGCCCAGTTCACCACTTTCTGTTCCTGCATACCGAGCCCCTCTATACCAAGCTTCATCGTGTCGCCAGCCTTGAGATAGACCTCGGGATGCATGCCAAGACCCACACCCGGCGGCGTGCCGGTTGTAATTACATCGCCGGGCTGAAGCGCCACGAACTGGCTGATATACGACACGAGTTTCTTGATGGGAAAAATCATGTCATTCGTGGAGGAATCCTGAACTCTCTTCCCATTTAACTCCAGCCACAACTTCAGTTCCTGGACGTCCGCGATTTCGTCTTTCGTCACGAGCCAAGGACCCAGCGGCCCGAAGGTCGGGAACATCTTGCCCTTTACCCATTGTCCGCCGTGTTCGAGCTGCGATTCCCGTTCCGACACGTCGTTGCATATGCAATATCCGGCCACATAATCAAGCGCGGATTCTTCGCTGACATACAGCGCGTCCCGCCCGATAACGATCGCAAGCTCAACTTCCCAATCGCTTTTAACGGAGCCCACGGGCAGCGTGACCGGGTCGAACGGCCCGGAGATGCAGGACGGCGCCTTGTTGAATAGAATCGGCTCGCTCGGGATGGGTGCGTTCGTTTCGATCGCGTGTTGGACGTAGTTGAGGCCAACCGCGATGAAATTTCCCGGCCGCCGGATGCACGCACCAATGCGCGGCGATCCTTGCACGATCGACAATCGACTGACGTCGAGCGCTGCCACCTTGCGAAGACCATCGCCCGCAAAAAAATCCGGGTCGATGTCTTTCACGACTTCGGACAGGTCACGGATCTGTCCTTTATCGTCCATCAAGCCGGGTTTTTCCGAGCCCTGCGGGCCATAGCGCAGTAATTTCATCGTTACTCCAGTTGCGATTGAATGAACAGGTACGCAGCAATTGAAAGTCGCGCGTACTGGTACCGATCTTCGACTTATAAGAAATCGCGGGTCTGAAAGAAGTCCACAATCTTGCTGATTTGTCCGCGCATCATTTCCCGGCCTTGAATGAACGTGCAGCCGCTATCCCTGGCTAGCGACAAGAGCCGCGTCATTTCCGGCTTGACGATGGCATCGAATACGATCAGATCGCGGGGCAGCGTTTCCGCACGAATGGGCATGCGCGTGTCGTCCAGCATCCCGACCGGAGAAGCGTTGATCAGCACGTCGATGCCATCAACGACCGGCTCGCCGGTCTCGACCTGAGTCGATGGACTGCAGCGCCGCACCTTCTCCGCTACATCCCCGGCGCGTTGTGCATTGGGGTCGAAGATCCTGATGCTTGCAGGACTTTCGCGTCCCACCGCAACGGCTATCGCACTGCCTGCACCGCCAACGCCGATCATCATCACCCGCTTGCCCGCGAAACTCACGTCTCTGCGACGGAAGGCTTCCACGCAGCCGAGGCCGTCGAAGATATCGCCGAGCCATTGACCGTTGTCCGTGCGCACGAGCGCATTGACCGCGCCGACGAAGCTTGCCTGCGGACCGAGCTGGCTCGCAAATCTGCGCGCCTCGCCTTTGAAGGGAATCGTAAATACGAACCCGTCGAAATTCTGCAGCTTCAGAAGTTCGGGCATGACCCGGTCGAAGTCGGCGGGGAGAACGTGCACCGGCACCATCAGGGAATTGAGGTCGCGCGACACCAATTCCGCCGTGATCATTTCCGGCGAGCGCACTTGCTCGATCGGATGTCCGACTATTCCGAAGATGCGTGTTTTCCCGTTGACGTAATCGACTTCCCAGCTATTTGTCACGACCCATCCTTATTGCGTGTCTTGGCAATCAACGACTCTGAAAACCGGCTGCGTCAAGACCTCCCGGCCCGTGTATAAATGTAACCGCTATGCATTTCAAACACTAGATTGGCTTTAGGATTTAATGACGCTGCGTGCTAGTCTACTATGTGAGGCGTGCATGATTCCGAATCCATCGCAAGTCATCGTCGTTCGTTGTTTTGCATAGCGCTTACATCGTAGAATAATTTCGGCCATACCGTCAAATTGCTATTGCACCTTTAAGGGCAAACACTTACCTTCAGCACACCGCTTACATCGCTCCAATTTCTTCATGCAAGATTCGAAAGATGCCGAAACCGCCCGCGCGAACGCCGACGCAGCAGGGACTCAGGCCGCGCCCATGACGGCACAAATGCCCCGTTCGCTTACTGCTTCCGGCGATGAGCCCGTGCTGGCTGACGTCGCGCGGGTAGCCGGCGTGTCCACGGCGACGGTCTCGCGCTACCTGAACGACCCCGAGAAGGTGACCGAGAAAACCCGCGCCCGTGTCCGGGCCGCGATTGCGCAACTCGATTGGGTCCCGAACGCCGCCGCTCGTTCGCTGGTGTCGCGGCGTTCCTATACCGTCGGTGCGATTGTCCCGACGCTCGAGCACGAGAAATTCCACCAGCAGTTGCAGGCCTTTCAGGGGCGTCTTGGCGCTGAAGGGCTGGCCGTCTTCGTTGCCTGCTCCTCATATGATCCCGAGGAGGGTTATCGGCTGGCGCGCGGCATGGTGGGGCGCGGCGTGGATGCGATCGCGCTGCTCGGAGACAATTACCCCGACGCTCTTTTCGACCTGCTGCGGGCGAAGGACATCCCGTACGTCGTGACCTTCGGCAAGCGGGCGGACAGCGACCACCCGTGCGCGGGATTCGACCATGCGCGCGCTTACGAGGTCATCACGCGGCGGCTGCTGGAACTTGGCCATACACGCTTCGGCGTGATCTTCCAGTCGACGAAACTCAACAATCGCGTAGCAGCCCGCTTAGGCGCCATTCATGCCACGCTCGCAGAAAATGGCCTTGCGCTGAGACCGGCTCACGTCGCGCTGATGGACAACAACTCCAACGTCGGACGCATACCGTTCGCGCGCAAAAGCTTCCGGCAGATCATGAGTCACGCTCCCGCGCCGACGGCGATTATTTGCGGGAACGACATCCTCGCGATCGGGGCATTGCTGGAGGCTGAGGCGATGGGTATTGACGTGCCGGGCACGCTGTCAATTTGCGGCTTTGATGACATCGAGATTGCCGCGCACTCGCGGCCTTCGTTGACCACGGTGCGGGTGCCCGATCGCGAGATGGGGGAGTTGGCCGCGCAATATCTCATCGATCGGCTGGCGGGCCGGGATTGCGAGCCCCCGGCGATGCTCGACGTTTTGCTGGTGGAGCGTGAATCGACGGGCAAAGCGCCGGGCATCGCGTAATTCGCGGGCGTTCGCACTCGGTTGGGGGGGCGGTGCTAGGGCGGTGGTCGGGGGTGGTGCTGGGTTGGTGCTTTCGGCCTTAGTGGTCTGCGTGAGTTAGCTGATTTTTTTATCACTATTAGCCACTGTGCGTGGCGGCACTTCATTTCTTTTTCCAACGCCCCCCATGTCAGGCTAGTTGTCGCGTCACCGGATTTTACTTTTAATGCAAAACTGGGGGGCGGCAAGCGAATGAAAGATGAAGCGTTACAGCGCGGAATTCAAAGAGTGGGCGATGCGTCAAATGATGCCGCCCTTAAACCGGGCCGTCATTGAGATGTCCGGTGCCACCGGCGTGACGACGGTGACGCTGCACACTTGGCGGCGCCACGCGCGAAGCCTACGTAACTCAGGGAAATACATGCCGGGCAATGGCAAGACGAGCGATCAGTGGTCAAGCGCCGAGAAGTTCAGGGTGGTGCTGGAGACTGCGTTGTTAAGCGAGACTGAGATCGCCTATTACGGCCGTGCGAATGGCATTTATCCCGAACAGATCCGTGAATGGCGCGGCGTCTGCGAGCGGGCCAACGTGGCGCTCGTGCCGAAACTGAGTGCGGCCGAACGCACCCAGGCCAAGCTTGCAGCCAAGCGTATCGGTGAACTGGAGTGTCAGCTCAAGCGCACCGAAGCGGCCCGAGCGGAGGCCGCAGCGTTGGTGACGATGTTAAAAAAAGCCGATGCGATCTGGGGCAAAAAAGAGGGCGACTGATCAGCACCCCGGATCGCAGTGAAACCATGCAGTTGATCGATGAAGCGGTTCAAGCCGGCGCCAGTCAGGTCAGCGCCAGCGTGCTGCTGGGCGTGAGCGTGCGCAGCGTGCAGCGTTGGCGGCACCAGCCTGAAGACGCGCGGGTGCTCAGTGAGCGCGCGTCGCCGCCTAATAAATTCAGTGACATCGAGCGTCAAGCGGTACTCCAGGCCGCCTGCCGGGCGGAGTTTGCCAGCCTCACGCCGCATCAGATCGTGCCGAAACTGGCCGATAAAGGCATCTACCTTGGCTCGGAGTCGACGTTTTACCGGGTATTAAAGGCTGAGGGTCTGAGCCGGCGACGTGGGCGTGCCAGCGTGTCGCAACGGCGCGCGCCCACCACCCATCGTGCCGATGGTCCGAATCAGCTCTGGTGCTGGGACATCACGTGGATGCCCACGACCATCCGCGGGCGTTACTTTTACTGGTACATGATGAAAGACGTCTACAGCCGCAAGC
>NZ_JALPRJ010000024.1 GCF_030464885.1 Caballeronia sp. SEWSISQ10-4 2
AAATTTACGAGCACTGACAGGCACTTGCCGCCATTAACAAGGCTACAAAATGGGCGGAACTCAGGATTAAGACTGCCCAGCAACGCGCCCTCGGTGGCGATGTTGCGGTAGCGGGCAACGTCCATGCCCAGGCTGTCAAGGTGGAGTAGCCACGCGCGCTGATCGGCAAAGCTCGCGCGGCCGTGCTCACGCAGCGCCTGCAGGAACACCTGCGAGAGCCCTTGCTTTTTCATGTAAGCGAGCGCGTCTTCGTTGATCTGGTATCCATGTCCCGCACCGAGCAACTCGAGGAAATTGATGCGGCTTTTCGAGCACGTGCTTTTGAACCAGGCGAAGTGTTCGTTACCGATGTGGGTGACGTAGCCGTTTTTGCCTTGATGTCGAGTGCCCGTGTCATCGACCGTCACATACGCTGAGAGCGCCAGGCCAGTCGATAACAGCCCGTCTTTTTCCGCGTGAAAGCGCTCCTTGCCCTCTTGCAGCAGCGCGTTCAACTGCCCGGACGAGATCTCGATGCCCCATTCGCGCAGTTGCTCGCGCAACAGCGGCTGCGTCACGTGACAGTGGTGGTGCTGGTACAGCACATAGCTGACCAGCGTCGCGCCAAAATGGCTGCCGGCGACTGCCCGGGGAAGCTGCCCGGTCAAGGTCTCGCAGTCTGGTGTTTGCCAGCGTGCGAGCCGATAGCGCGTGTTGCGAGAGCCGATCACCAGGTCCTGCACCACGAAATCTCGATACCCTTTGAATCGGGAGCCCGGCGGGATCAACCCGGCCGGCTCGATGATCTCTTCGCAATCGATCTTCAGTTGGGCGGTCTTGCTCCTGCTGGGCTTACCACGTCGTCTGGCCGGCTTCGTTTGCTGCTGCCGATCGAGCGCGCAGGCTTTGCCGGCCTCCTCATGCATGCGGCTCGGTTTGAACTTCGGGCGCTTCTTCTCACCCTTGAGCACGGCGACTTCATCCTTCAGATGCAACTCCTGCTCATGCTGGCGAAGGATGATTTCGATGAGGCCTTCACCCCAGGCGAGCAGCTTCATGACCGCGGGCGTGTGCTCGACTTTGGGGATATACGGCGCAGCGAGTTTCTTCCTCACGACTGCGTGAGGCTATGCGCGCTTGCCGGCTTTGCGCAGCCGGGCGATTTCCTGTTCCAGTGCTTGAAGCCGCTCTTGCTGGCGATTGACCATATCGGTCAGTTGCTCGAGCACCGCCAGCAATTCAAGCTCCCGCGGCGTCAATTCGTCTCGCGCGATATCCGGCGGAATGAATTTTTGAGGGATGCTCATGATCTGGCAACGTAGAGAGTGGCGACGCGACGAAAGTTAACATTGCCGTCCACGGTTTACAACTGAAATTTTTTTGCGGCCTGCAGGAAGCTCGTCGCTGACATCCGGGCTTGATGAGCGGGTCAAGGGCCACGCAACGCCTGGCGCGACTGCCCCGGGTTTATGAGCAGTTACGAGGCCAGACAGGAAGTACTTGATTTAATGAGATTTTTTAATAGGGCCGTTTCGCAAAGCCCCATGGCGCCTAGGCGCTGTCGTCCCCGTAAAATGCAACGAAATCAAGGGGACCCCTTAACGTGCGCAAATTTACGAATCTTGAGACACCCCCCATTTCCATGCGTCGGCAAGAAGATGCCCGGGCCGAGCTGCGCGGACAACCCTCAGTTCCATGGACTAAGCCGACCGCCAAGTTGGGTCAATATTTGATATGCAGCAGTCACCCTTTGAGCGATGGGAAAATTTTTATTTGCAAGCATGACGATCCCCAATTTTTGAGCGGGAACAAAGGCGACGTATGAGGCAAATCCATTGGTTGATCCGGTTTTGTTGATCAGCGAATTGGCTTGTGGCTGGAGCGGAGGGTTTAACTCGGTTGCTTTCGTAGCCTGATAAATCATCGTGTCCGAATTGCCCGCCAAAACCTGTTTCAGTTCCACGGGATAGGGATATTGCTCCCATATGAGGTCTTGCGTTATTTCACCCGACCTGAAATATCCAGTATGGGTGTCGTCGATCGCGCGTTGCAACTTGCTGTCAATCTTAATCATCTGCATGTTGGCTGCTATAAATCGGATCATGTCCGGCGCACTCGATTTAATTCCATAGGCTTCCGAGGACAGAACCCCTGCGTTCAGCCTGATCGGAGCGCCCTGCTTCGTGTAGCCTTGCGCGTAATCTTTCATCTGATCCGACGGTACATTAATGTAACTATGCGTCATTCCAAGCATGGGGAATAACTTCTTTTCAATGGCGTGAACAAAAGACTCATTCATGTTCCGGGCGGCAATCATGCCGAGCATGCCAATACTTGGATTCGAGTAGATTCGGTAAGTACCGGCAGCGTAAGATGGTTTCCATTGCCTGAAATAATCCATTAACTGATCGTCATTGTGGATAGCCTCAGGAACTTGCAACGGGAGGCCACCGGACGTGTGCGTGCCAAGATTTAGCAGACTGATGTTGTCAAAACTGCTACCGCGCAGGTATGGAAAATATTTACTGGCACTGTCGGACAACACAAGGTTGCCATTGATCTGAGCATACGAAGCCAATGTTGCCGTATATGTTTTGCTAGCTGACCCAATTTCAAAGAGGGTTTGGCTTGTAATCGGTCGCTGTGTTTGAAGTGATGCCACACCATAGTTATAAAAGTAACTTTCGCCGTTGACGATTACTGCGATCGCCATGCCGGGAATTCGATATTTCTGCATCAAGGGACGAATTACACCATCAACCACGCCCGAGATTTCCTTCTGCTTATTTTCACCTTCTGCAAACGTGTTGGAGGCGAGAAAACATGAAGACATCAAGATGGAAATCAACAACTTCTTGGAAAAAACGGAACGCATGCATTCTCCGTAAATACTGATCGGATTACTTTTACCGGTTGGCCCTCGACCAGCAAGATTATCTCGCCCTTCATGACATAGCAGACCTCGGGTCCGGTCGCCATGTTGAGGGGTTTCTCGGCCTCGGGTCCCATGCCCATCTCGTGATTCATGCCGTTCACACCGACGCTTTTCAGGACCTGCGATGCGATGAAGAAAGCGTCGAATGGCGACGAGAATATCGCCCCTTTGCGAGTCATCTACAAGCGAGCATAATTTCTGTCTGGGTAAAGAAAAACTTATGCCATGGCATCCATCCGTCCTCACCTCCCATTGAATGCACTGCGCGCATTCGAATCGTCGGCACGGCACCTGAGCTTCACACGCGCGGCACTCGAACTCAATGTGACGCAAGCTGCCGTCAGCCAGCAGGTTCGGATGCTCGAAGAACGGCTCGGCACTACCTTGTTCAAACGATTGCCACGCGGACTGGGCATGACCGACGAAAGCCGCGCACTGCTTCCGGTATTGACCGATGCATTCAGTCGCATCGAGGGCGTGCTGAAGCAATTCGAGGGCGGGCATTTTCACGAAGTGCTTACGATTGGCGTGGTCGGGACTTTTGCAGTCGGCTGGCTGCTGCCACGGCTCAAATCATTTCGGGAGGCTCATCCCTTTGTGGAGTTGCGGCTGCTGACCCATAACAATCTGGTCGACCTGGCAGCGGAGGGGCTGGATTTCGCAATTCGCTTCGGTGACGGAGCCTGGCCCGCGACACACAATGTCATGTTGCTCGATGCGCCGCTGACCGTGCTTTGCGCACCGGACATTGCGAGAAGGCTTTCCAGACCGTGTGATCTTGCGAGGGAGACGCTGCTTCGTTCGTATCGAGCCGACGAATGGACCGGCTGGTTTAGCGCGGCTGGACTCGATCCATGGCCGGTAAATGGTCCGGTTTTCGACTCGTCGCGCTTGATGGTGGAAGCCGCCGTACAAGGCGCGGGAGTCGCCCTGGCTCCGCCTCTGATGTTCGCCCGGGAACTGCAGGCGGAACTGCTCTTTCGACCCTTCGATACGGAAGTGAGAACTGGCAGCTATTGGCTGACATGGTTGAAATCGAGGCGCATGTCGCCCGCCACGGAATTGTTCCGTCACTGGATTCTCGCGCAAGCGACCGGCGAGACGGTCGATCAAACTGGCCCAGCTTCGCCGTAGAGTACGAAAAATTCACGTCAAAGCATGCTGAGCGCGGTAGCGAGCACGGTACGTTTGAACTTCGCCTGCTGCTGCGGGAGCTTGGAAAAGATCGACATGACGTGGCTGTACGAGACCGTTTTGCTAATGCCGTTAGTCAGCAACGCGAACAGCACTTCCGGATCGTTGGGTTTTAGTTCGCCCGCATCGATAGCATCGGCGAGAAGCGCGAAAAACACGTCGTGAAAAGGACGCAGAAGGCGTACGACCAGCACATCCAGCCGCTCGCCCTGCTCCGTTGCCGCCGTCGAGAAAAACATACCGATATCCGGATCACGGAACACCTTGTCGATAAAGATCGCAAGCGCCCGCTCCACCCGCTGACGCAACGACAGATCGGAGGTGCGCAGCGCTGCGATCGACTTGATCATCGGTGCGGCCTGCTCGGCGATCTGCTCAACGACCGCAATCCACAACGCTTCCTTCGAACCGAAATGATGCGAGATCAGCGCGGGATCGACGCCGGAATCCCGCGCGATTTCCCGCACGCTGGTCGCGTCGAATCCGCGCTTGGCGAATGCCTGCCGCGCGCTTTTCAGGAGCGCGTCGGAGCCGGCGATCGCGCTGCACGCGGGGCGTCCGCGTGAGCGTTTCTCCTTGGCGGCTTGCGCCGGACGTGCTGTTGAAACTGTCATGGTTCGATCCGGATTCAGGTGCAGTAAGGCGAGCCCGAAGTTTAACCGACGTAAAGCGCCCCACCGGTACTCCCTAAGTAGCCGTAATTGCGCGGCGTTTGACATCGGTTGCCCGATTGCCCTACTATCTCATCAATTCATCACTCGTTGAATATATTCATGAGCCACATTGATCGACCGCAGCCTCACGCGCAAGCATCGACCACGACGTCACGGCGCCCCACCTCGGTAGTGATGCTAACTATATTCGGCGTGCCGGATGTGGTCTTGTGCAACCGGAAATCGGCATGACGTGATCGCTTCGTCGTGACACCGGTGACGCCGGCTGCGTGGAATTTCTTGTAAAGGAAAGGTGAGATGCTCGAGAAACACACTAGTGCATGGTCCCAAACCGTAGCGTTACTCGATAACACACGCGCCCGGCAGGTAGCCGACGAAGCAACGCGAATAGCACAACGGCGTCCGGCAAAAACCATCTGGAACGATCACGCGACGTTGATGGTCAGCGTGATCGAACGCCCCACTCCACGAACGGCCACGGTCTCATGGTGCGATCCGCTCTCGGGCTACTATGGGCACCAGACGTGGCGGGTAGCACTCGCCAAACAACGCGGCGAGTGCGTGCTGAGCGGCAAGATCATCAAGCCAGGCGACTTCATCTATCGGCCAGCAATCAGTCAGCCGCCTCCTGGCAATGCAGGCGCAATGATCATCGCGTCCGAGCTGGTGCCGTTTGGAACGATCCGGCAGTCGTAGCCAGCACTGGCCTATCCACCGAGCGTCGATCAGGGGTTCTCGCATCGAAAGCTCGTGGCATTGTTGACATTGCCCTTGCCCAGATACTTCGGAAAGCCGGGATATCGGCAGAGCGGCCGCGACCGCCCGTTGGTAGCGCTCGCTATGTCCGTCCCGATGAGCGTCTCCGGCGCAATATTCATCGTGACCCACCGGTCCAGCGCACCGAGTTCGTCCCAGGCTGGAATGAACACGCCGTTGCCGTGCTGAAATCCCGGCACCATATACAGCCGCATGAACGAATCGACAATACTCTGCCCATACTTCTCGACCAGCGAGTGATAAAAAGCGATGGTCTGGTTCGGGCTGATGACTTCATCGGCAAGACCATGCATGGTGATCAGCTTGCCGCCGTGCGCAATGAACGCCGATATGTCCGGATTCATCGCTCCGACCGTCGCCGACAAATCGATCAGGCGGGATTTATAGATCCCCGGATGATCGACATCGAAGCCGAGCGTATCGAAGCGCAAGTCATGCGTGACGAAAAACTTCATGTAGCTATCGCCCTGCATGAACAGGTAACCGTTGGCGTCGAAGCGCAAAGGCTGGGTGGCGACCGGTGAATTTCCGAGTCCCAGCCCGCTGGAATAATCCACACCCTGGAACACGTTGTAGCCGTAATACCGCGTGACCCCGTAAGCGAGTTCATAAGGTAGCGCAAAGCCGTCGCGCAAAATCTCCAGCGTCGCGAGCTGCGCCTCCGACAAACAACTGTCCCGCAACGAAGGCCGTTGTCCGTTCGCGCATCGCAGTTGCGCGACGATCTGCGGCTCATGCTCGCGGCACGCCTCTACATTCGCGACAATCCCGTCGACCACGCCATCGAGCCCATCGCATTCGTGAAGCACGGTCTCGACCACGCGCTTTTGCTGGGCCGGCCCGACGAAACCACCCGGTGTCCCATACGCCGCCTGCCCTACTTTCACGCCCATCAGGCGCACGCCCGAAAAGTTGATGGCCGGTGCGTTGGCGATCACGCCGTCGTAGTCGCCGGGATATCGTTCGATCACCGTGAACGCTTCGCGCCCGCCGGTGGAGCCGCCGGCGAAGTAGGTCTGCTCGGGCTTGCGGCCATAGCCCATGATGATCAGCGCGAGCGCAACGTCATGGGTTTTCTTGAGATGACCGTAGCCGAAGTTGATCACGGCTTCGTCGTTCATCGCGAAATCGGCGCGGCCGGAGTTGCCGACATGACCTGAATCCGAGCCGAAGGTCGCGTAACCGTCAGACAGCGGCGAGGCGGCGGGCGCAAACGCGGTCGGCTCGGTGCCGCTCACGATCACGCCGTTGTAACCGCCCCCGCCCATCTGCAACGCCCGGCCATTCCAGCGCGTCGGCAGATTGACCTCGAAGCGGATGTCGGGCGTGGTGTCGAGTTGCGCCTTGATCACGCCTACAAGCCGGCAATATTCGCCGTTGCGGTTTTTCGGCGCGGCTGCGGCTACGATCGATGCACCCAGGATAGTCGCGCCGCGAGTAGGCAAGCCGATCACCGACGCCGGCACCTCTGTGCCTTCCAGCTCGGCGCAGTGCTTGACGAGGTACGAAGCGGCGCTTGCGTGAGTGCTGCACGCGATTAAGGCAGTGAACAGCAGCAGGGCACGCAGGAGAGTGGTTGTAGCTTGGGGCATCGCCTAGAGATTGGATTGCTGCGGCAGGATGAAGCAGAAAGCCAACAGCGTTTTCGCCGCACAATATATAAGAAGCATCCTATTGGCAGAAATCCGATTGCCCGAATGCGTTGCGTTTGCACAACCGATTGGCGTGGGCGGCTCAGCCCGATTGGTCCGATGAAAACCGCGCCGCACGGATCACGCCTGGGCGCGTGGCTGTCATTCTCCCGGCCATTCCCCCCGCAGATCGCTGTTCTGCAATATCTCCAGCAATGTCTCCGCAGGCCGGCTCAAGTGCTTCGCCCCCAACGCAATGAATTCGACCTGAGGCAACTCCGGCAGCGCAGCGCGATTCACCGGCGGCGAAAGCCCTCTGCCTGCCAGGAAATGGGACCGCACGGTGAGCCCCAACCCGCCGCGTGCAGCCGCGATACATCCTGCGTACGAACTGCTCGTGCAGACCACCTGCCAGCGCGCGCCGACCGCGGCCAGCGAGTCGAGCACCACGGCGCGCGTCACGCTCGGCTCGGCGACGAGGATCAGCGGCAGCGGCTGTTCGAGATCCACCTCGGTGCCTGTCAGCCCGAGCCACTCGAGTTGTCCTGAAAACAGCGGAATGCCGCGCGGATCGCCGATGCGCCGTTTGCCGATCATCAAATCGATCGATCCTGCGTCCAGATGCTCGTAAAGCCGCCCCGTCATACCGATAGTGATCTCCAGCTCGACATCGGGGTGAGTCCGGCGAAATGCCGCAAGCACGCTGGGCAAGGGACCGAGCGCGACGTCGTCGGAGCTTCCCAGGCGCACGCGGCCCCGCAGACGCGGCGAGCGGAACTGCAACTCGGCGTGGGTCATCGCTTCGAGGATCATGCGGGCGTGGACCAGCATGGCTTCGCCGTCGGCGGTGAGCGCGAGCGAGTGAGTATCGCGCACGAGCAGCCGACGGCCGACGTGTTCTTCCAGCCGCCGGATGTGCTCGCTCACGCTGGATTGCGTGAGCCGGAGCTGGCGGCCGGCATCGGTGAAACTGTGCGACGCGGCCACTGTCGCGAACGTGTTCAGCCAGACCGGATTGAGCATGACGCATTGTGATCGGATTTAACGATGATAGTCAACGTGGCCAGCGGGGTTCCCGATTGCCAGTCGGCGTCTTAAAATCGACACATCGCGCAAACCCCGCGCGACACTGTTTTCAGCAGTAACTGGATGACTTCAAAAAACTCACACACGGCGCTGTTGTGGATCGTGGCCGTCGGCTTTTTCATGCAAGCCCTCGACACGACCATCGTCAACACGGCCCTACCCTCCATTGCGCACAGCCTGCATGCGCAACCGCTCGCGATGCAACCTATCGTCGTCGCCTACACGCTGACCATGGCGCTTCTCACACCCGCGTCCGGTTGGCTCGCCGACCGCTTCGGCACTCGCCGCGTCTATTTCGTCGCGATCCTGCTGTTCGTGATCGGCTCGCTCTGCTGCGCTAACGCGCAATCGCTGAATCAACTGATCGTGGCGCGCGTGATCCAGGGGATCGGCGGCTCGATGCTGCTGCCCATCGGCCGGCTGGCCGTGTTGCGCAGCGTGACGGGCGAGGCGTATGTATCGGCGCTCGCGGTCATCTCCATTGCCGGCCAGGTTGGCCCGATCCTTGGACCGACAATGGGCGGCTGGTTCGTCGAATCGTTTTCATGGCACTGGATCTTCCTGATCAACGTGCCCATCGGCGCGCTGGGTTTGATCGCCGTGCATCGCTTTCTTCCCGACGATGCGATTCCTCATGCTCCGCCCTTCGACTTTATCGGCTGCGCGATGTTGTCGCTCTGCATGGTCGCGTTTTCGATGGCGCTGGACAGCCCCGCGCAATCGCACAAGCTGCTGGTGTCGGGCGGGTTGTTCGTGCTTTCGGCAATTGCTGCGCTCGCTTACATTCCGTACGCCAAGCGTCGACCCGATCCGCTCTTCAAGCTGTCTTTGTTCAATGAGCCGAACTTCAGCGTGGGCTTGATTGGCAACCTGCTGTGCCGGATCGGATCGAGCGCAGTGCCGTTTCTCCTGCCGCTGCTGCTGCAATTACAGCTGGGTTACACACCGCTGCATTCGGGCTTGATGATGTTGCCCGCCGCATTCGCCGGGACCGTTGCAAAGGGCTGGATCTCGCCCCTTGTCAAGCGCTACGGGTACGATAATTTCCTGTTGTGGAACACGATCCTCGTAGGGGCATCGATAGTCGGCTTCGCTTCGTTTTCGGTTGGCACGCCGCTCGTGATCGAGATCGCGATCCTTGCCGTGTTCGGCGCGTGCAACTCCATGCAGTTCGCCGCGATGAACAGCGTCACGCTCAAGGGCTTGTCGATCAAGGACGCCGGCAGCGGCAACAGTCTTTTTTCGATGGTGCAGATGCTGGCGATCGGACTGGGTGTGTCGATTGGCGGTGGCTTGGTGTCGGTGTTCTCGGCGAACCTCGGCTCGGCGGCGCTCGCGTTCCGGATCGCGTTTGTATGCGTGGGCCTGGTGACGCTGGCATCGGCCATCGTGTTCCGTTTTCTGGATGCAGTGCCTGCCCGCCCGGCGCCGCAAGCCGCCACCTCGTGAATATGGAAAATGCAGGCTCGAGCCTGAACGTTTAAGCTGGTTGGATACTCAACCCGCGTTCAATACCGCCCAAGGAGTTCACCGTGCAATACCGCAAATTTGGCCGTACTGGCCTGACTGTTTCGCGTCTGTGCCTCGGCACCATGACCTTTGGTCTGCAGACGGAAGAGAACGTGTCACGCAGCATCATGGATCGTGCTGCAGAAGCAGGTGTCAATTTCATCGATACCGCCGATGTCTATCCGCTCGGCAGCACGGAAAGCGCGGCCGGACGCACGGAGGAGATTGTCGGACGCTGGTTGAAGGATGCACCCGCGCGGCGCGGCGAGTTCATCCTGGCGACGAAAGCGGTCGGCAAGATGGGGCCTTCGGCGTGGGATCAGGGTGCGTCGCGCAAGCACCTGCTTGACGCCATCGATGCATCGCTCAAGCGGCTCAATACCGATTACGTCGACCTGTACCAACTGCATTCCGACGATCTCAACACGCCGCTCGACGAAACCCTGGAAGCGCTCGATACGATCGTGCGCCAGGGCAAGGCGCGTTACGTGGGGGTATCCAATTTCCTGGCGTACCGGCTTGCGACTGCACTAGGTCGTTCCGATGTCTTGCGCGTGGCGCGCTTCGTTTCGGTCCAGCCGCGTTACAACCTGCTATTCAGGCAGATCGAGCGTGAATTGCTGCCGCTTGCTACTGACGAGCATCTGGCCGTGATTCCGTACAACCCGCTTGCTGGCGGCTTGCTGACAGGCAAACATAAACACGATGCCGCGCCCTCCGAGGGTCGCTTTACGGCCAAAGTCGGTAAGGCCGGATCGATGTATCAGCAGCGCTACTGGCATGAGCGCGAGTTTGAAACCATCGAAAAATTGAAGCAGATCGTGGCGCCGACCGGTGAGTCGTTGACGAAGACATCGGTCGCGTGGGTGCTGGCGAATCCGGTGGTTACATCGGCGATCATTGGGGCCAGCCGGCCCGAGCAGCTTTCGGATAGTTTGGCCGCAGTTGACTTCACTCTCGATGCCGAGTTGAAGACGCAACTGGACGACGCCACGGTCGAGTACCGGTGGGGCGACGCCGCGCGATAAACGGTTTCGTTCGCACGGCGGAGCGATTTCACTCGCCTCTCCGTGCGAACATGCTGTCTAGTACTTAGCAATATCGCGAGTCTCCAACACTCGCGACGCCGCGCGCTCCTTGGCTACCGCGATCATCGCCCGTCCCAACTGACTGGTCGTTGTAATCGTATTCGGGAACGCGCGCCGCAACACGGGAAACAACGGCCGCCCCAGTGAAATCACCATCTGGTACACGGGCGTTTTCGAGCGAATACCGTCCATTGGCTGAATCATCCCCGGACGAAACATATACGCGGCCTTGAACGGCATGCGCATCAGAGCGTTTTCGGTGCGGCCCTTCACGCGCGCCCACATGACGCGCCCGCGCTCGGTCGCATCGGTCCCGGCTCCCGTCACATAGGCGAAGGTCATGTCCGGATTGAGACGCGACAAAGTCCGCCCGACCGCGAACGTCAGATCGTAAGTCAGGCGAGTGTAGTCAGCCTCGCTCATCCTGAACGACGACACGCCCAGGCAGAAAAAGCAGGCATCGAAGCCGGTGAGTTCGGACTCGATCGAGGTGAGATCGAGGAGGTCCTTATGCACGATCTCGGTAAGCTTCGGATACTGTTGTCCTGTCGCATTACGTCCCACCGTGACCACGCGCTTGATGTCCGTATCGAGCAGGCATTCGCGCAACACGCCCTGCCCGACCATTCCTGTCGCGCCAAAAATAAGCACTTTCATGATTTTCCCGGCCACGACACGCCCGTGAGTTTCACCGATACATCCCAAAGTTTAGCGGCAACGGCCGTGTCCCTGGCTTGCGGGTAAATGCGCGCCTCCGAGGGCGCACCTATCATTTCCTGAAAACCCTTCGGGCCGTAATAAGCAGCGGCCCGTGCTTCAGGCGATGTAGCGGCCAACAGCGTGGGCAACGCACCTTCCGCAGCGCTATGGCTCAAGAATGGCTTCATCACGCGACTCACCAGCGCCAACACGCCCGTCTCTCCCGGCCCGTTCGCGATGAGATCGGTCCGCGCAAACCCCGGATGCGCCGCGTTGCTCATGAGACGCCAGCCGTTCGCGTCGCTGCGGCGTTGCAGTTCCAGCGCGAATATAAGCATGGCGAGCTTCGACTGTTCGTAGGCCGGCCACGCTTTATAAGCACGCTCGCCTTGCAGGTTATCGAAGGAAATCTTTCCTCGCCGATGCGCAATGCTGCTGAGATTCACCACGCGCGGTGCGGCGCTCTTTTGCAACAACGGCAGCAACTGCGCGGTCAGCGCGAAGTGACCGAGATAGTTGGTGCCGAACTGGCGTTCGAAACCATCGGCGGTCTTTTCGTGCTTGGGCAGCATCATCACGCCGGCATTATTCACGAGCACATCGATCGCCAGACCTTCTTCAAGCAGCCGCTTCGTGGCGCTCGAGACCGACGCGAGGCTCGCCAGGTCGATGGATTCAAAACGGATTTGGGCGGCTGGCACTTCGCGGCGAATACGTTCGAGAGCCGCTCGCCCTTTCGCGTCACTACGTCCGGTGAGTATTACTTCGGCGCCCGCGCGGGCCAGTTCCAGCGACGTTTCATAACCCAACCCACCGGTCGCGCCAGTCACCAATGCACGTTTGCCCGCCTGCGAAGGGATATCGGCTGTAGTCCATGTACTCATGTGCTTGTCCTCCAAAACGCTTTTTTGCGTGAGTAATCAGTCATTAAATCGACGCTTGCTGCCCGCAAGACCGACTTGGCGGTTCAGCTTTCCGTGTTGCGTGTAACGCCCTTCCAGAACACATCGAAACCGACCTTCCGATACCGCGTGGCTTCTTCCGGATACGCTGTCATGAAAGCCATCGTGGTTTCCGCCAGCGCCTTCATGGTTGCGGCTACAAACTCGACCGGATAAGGCTGCAACACGCCGGTCTTGATGCTGTGTTGCGCGAGCGTTTCAATCTCGGCGAACGGTTCATAACCCACGGCCTTCGATTCGTCGCTGACCGTATCCGCCACTGTCAACTGATCCAGCACATTCAGCCGCTGCGGGTTCGCCACGCCCCAATCGACGAACGCGTTCCACAGATATTCAAGCCGGTCGCGCACCGGTCCCTGCCGGGGGAACCGCGACATGAGCGCGTCGGCGAGATCGAGTTTGATGGAACGGTAGAGCGCATTCACAAGCTCGTCCTTCGTGCGGAAGTACGTGAACAAGGTCCCTTCCGCGACGCCCGCCTGCTTCGATATCGCCGATGTCGGTGCAGCCGCCAGTCCGCGTTGCGCAAAAACCTGTTCGGCGGCGAGAAGCAGCGCGTTGCGTTTGTCGTCGCTTTTGGGTCGAGCCATCGTGCGTGATTGAATCGATTAAATGAGTGAGTGAATACTCAATTATATCTATTTTCGCAACAGAGGCAAGACTCATGCAGAAAAGGCCAAACGTCACGCGGTGGAAAAGCTTACCAAGTCTGCCGGACGGGGCAAAACTTGACCGTGCTAGCATCCGGCAATCGCATTGGTAAGGGTGTTCGGGGCACTGAAGCTCGCTATGACCGCACCACGACTCCAGCTTCATTTCAGGGATCTTATGAATAACCGCTCGGTTCACCAGAACTTCTTCCACATCTTGCTGTTCGTCGTCACCGTTGCGCTCTGCTGGATCTTGCTGCCGTTCTTCGGGGCGATCTTCTGGGGCACGATTCTCGCAATCCTGTTCCAGCCGCTGCAGCGCTATCTGGCCGTTAAATTCGGCAAGCGACGCAATCTGGCGGCGTTCGCGACGCTGGGGTTGACGATCGTGGTGGTGATCCTTCCGCTTAGCTTCGTAGCAGCTACGCTCGTGCAGGAAATCGGCCTTGCCTACGCGCAGGTCAAGGCCGGCCAGCCGAATTTCACGACCTACTTCCAGCAGGCCATTCACGCACTGCCGAATTCGTTGCAAGCGCTGCTTGGCCGCTTCGGCCTGACCGATATCCCGAGCATCCAGCAACGGCTGACCAGCGGCGCTGCCGCCATCAGCCAGTTCGTGGCTACGCAGGCGTTCAGCATCGGGCAGAACACGTTCCAGTTCGTAATCAGCTTCGGCGTGATGCTGTACCTGGTGTTTTTCCTGCTGCGCGATGGCGGTGAAATCGGCCGTCGCATTCGCCGCGCCCTGCCCCTCGACGAAGGTCCCAAGCAGCACTTGATCGCCAAGTTCACGACCGTCGTCCGGGCGACGGTGAAGGGCAACATCGCGGTCGCCGCCGTGCAGGGTTTCCTCGGCGGGATGATCTTCATGATGCTGGGCATTCAGGGCTCGCTGCTGTGGGGCGTGCTGATGGCGTTCCTCTCGCTGCTTCCCGCGATCGGCGCCGCGCTGGTCTGGGCGCCGGCTGCAGCCTATTTTCTGCTCACCGGCGATATCTGGCGCGGTGTGATCCTGATCGTGTTCTGCGTCGTGGTGATCGGCATGGTGGACAACGTGCTGCGTCCGATCCTGGTCGGCAAGGACACGAAAATGCCCGACTGGGTCGTGCTGATTTCCACACTGGGCGGAATGGGATTGTTCGGGATCAACGGCTTCGTGATTGGACCGCTGATCGCCGCGCTGTTCATGGCGAGTTGGGACTTGTTCACACAGGAAGAGGAAGAACGGAGAATAGATAAGAAGGTCTAGCGTCTGGCTTTTTTTCTCGTCTTTAAAAAAAACCGGCTTGCTGAGTAATCAGCAAGCCGGTTTTTTTTATACCGCAACGTAGACTGAAAACTCAGCGTTTCTCCGCTCCGGTGTATTTGCAATCGAAGCGCTTTCTCACCGTGCCGTTTTCATCGACGCTCTCAAGATATACGTCGAATTGCCACAGCCGCGCCATGTGCTTGAGAACCTCTTCGCTGTCATTGGTGAGGTGACGGTTGTCGGTCATGAAATGGCGTAGCGTCAGGCTGCGATCGCCGCGCGTATTCACCGAATACACCTGGATATTCGGCTCACGATGATGCATGTCGTATTGCCGCGACAACGCCTGACGGACATACCTGTACCCGCTTTCGTCATGAATAGCGGACACTTCCAGCGAGTCGCGCATGTCGTCGTCGAGAATCGAGAACAGGCGCATTTCGCGAATCAGATGCGGCGACAAATACTGCGCGATAAAACTCTCGTCCTTGAAATTGCGCATCGCGTAATGCAGCGCTTCCAGCCAGTCGCTGCCGGCAAGCTCTGGAAACCATTCGCGGTCCTCATCCGTCGGGTTTTCGCAGATGCGGCGAATATCGCTCATCATGGAAAATCCCAGCGCATACGGGTTGATGCCGCTGTAATACTGCTTGGTCACGGGCGGCTGATACACCACGTTGCTGTGCGAATGGAGGAACTCCATCATGAAGCCATCTTCCAGACGACCCTCCGCATAAAGCGTATTAAGCAGCGTGTAATGCCAGAACGTGGCCCAGCCTTCGTTCATGACCTGCGTCTGCCGTTGCGGATAAAAATACTGGCCGACCTTGCGCACGATGCGAATGACTTCGCGTTCCCACGGTTCGAGCAGCGGCGCATTCTTCTCCGCGAAATACAGCAGGTTTTCCTGCGGTTCCGGCGGATACCGGCTTTCAATTTCCTCGGTCGTGGTCGCCTTTTTATTCGGCAGCGTGCGCCAGAGTTCATTCACCTGCGACTGCAAATACGCCTCGCGTTCGCGCCGCGCGGCCACTTCCTTCGCCAGCGACAGTTTCTGCGGTCGCTTATACCGGTCGACGCCATAATTCATCAGCGCGTGGCAGGAATCGAGCAATTCCTCCACCCGGTCGATGCCATGCCGCTCCTCGCATTCCGCGATGTAATTCTTCGCATAAACGAGGTAATCGATAATCGCGTGCGCGTCTGTCCACAGTTTGAACAGGTAGTTGCCCTTGAAAAACGAGTTGTGCCCGTACGCCGCGTGCGCGATGACGAGCGCCTGCATCGTCATCGTGTTCTCTTCCATCAAGTACGCAATGCACGGATTCGAGTTGATGACGATCTCGTACGCAAGGCCCATTTGCCCGCGCCGGTAACTCTTCTCGGTGGAGAGGAAGTGCTTGCCGAACGACCAGTGCCGGTAGTTCACCGGCATGCCGACCGACGCGTACGCGTCCATCATCTGCTCGGCGCTGATGAGTTCGAGCTGGATCGGATAGACGTCGAGACCGTACCGCTGCGCGACACGGGCAATCTCGGTGTCGTATTCCTCGATCAACTCGAAGGTCCAGTCCGATGGACACGGCAACGGCCTTTTTTCCGCCACGTTCATGGTGTCTCCTTCCGACGCCGCGCTTTTGCGTGGCTTCCTGGCCTTTTGGGGCGCGCTGTCTTGTGCTTTCAGTTCTTCGCCGGGTTTGAGGTGATACCCACGTGCTTCGTTGTTCAAATGCCGTGTCGTCATGCAGCCGCCTGTTGTTTCTCGAACAGTTCGCGAAAGACCGGATAAATATCCGCAGCCGATTCGACTTTCTTCATCGCGAGCTCAGGCGCACTCTGTGCCAGATGAGCATATTCCACCCAGAGATTCTGCTCTTCAGGCGCTACTTGAATATAGGCAAAATAGCGCACCTTCTGGAGAATGTCTTCGGCTAGGAGCTTGCGGCACTTGGGCGAATCGTCAGTCCAGTTGTCGCCGTCGGACGCCTGCGCGCCGTAGATATTCCATTCGGTGGGCGAATAACGCTCATCCATGATCTTCTTCATCAACTCAAGCGCGCTGGACACAACCGTGCCACCGCTTTCGGTCGAATGGAAGAAGGTTTCTTCGTCCACTTCTTCCGCGCGCGTGTGATGCCGGATGAAGACCACTTCGATCTTTTCGTAGTTCCGGTTCAGGAACAGGTACAAAAGAATGAAGAAACGCTTCGACAGATCCTTGCGCTGCTCGTCCATGGAACCGGACACGTCCATCAGACAAAACATCACGGCCTTGCTCGATGGCGTGGGTTGTCTGGTCCGGTTGACGTAGCGTAAGTCGAATGGGTCGATGAAAGGAATTCGCGTGATGCGCCCTTTCATGATCACAATGTCAGCTTCCAGCCGCGCAATCTCTTCGGGGTCGCCATTTTCCAGTTGAAGCGCTTCCAGCTGCCGCTCCAACTCCAGCAACTGGCGCGATAACGGCGACCCTAATGCAATCCGCCGCCCGAGCGCGCTGCGCAGCGAACGCACGACATCGATATTGTTTGGCGTTCCTTCAGCCGAAAACCCCGCCCGTACGTTCTTCCATGTCGGCACGGCTGCTAATTGGGTTTTGACGAGACGCGGAAGCTCGAGGTCGTCGAAGAAATACTGCATGAATTCTTCCCGCGATAACTCGAACACGAAGTCGTCCTGCCCTTCGCCTTCATTGCTCGCGGTCTTGCCGCCACCACCGCCGCCGCCATTCGGGCGTGCGATCTTGTCGCCACGAATGTACTCGGCGTTACCCGGATGCACGAGCTCACGCTTACCGCCAGGGCCATGCCGGAACGACGGTTCGGCGATGTCCTTCTTCGGAATCGTGATGCTTTGCGTGCTCTGGATATCCTTGATGCTACGGTCCCGAACGGCATCCGACACCGCGCGGCGAATATAGTTTTTGACACGACGCAAAAAGCGTTCGCGGTTGGCAATGCTCTTGTTCTTACCGGCTAACCTGCGGTCGATGATTTGATGCAGCACATCCAGTCTCCCGCGTAATTGGCGAGGAAGCGAAGCGCTGTTGGCCCGGAACCGCGCGCTGTGGCGCCAAGGCCAGCACTCGCCAAGGTGCTCGCGTTTCGCTGGTTCCAAAGCCAGCGTTACGCGAACGTATGACTCAAAACTGACAACACAACTACGATTCAATCACGTTTTACCCGCTTTCGCTGAGAAGTCATCAATCTCCCTGTGGAAAAGACCAAAAACAGACCAAAAAGCAGGCCGCATTACGACGATTTGCGCACCCGGAGATACCAATCGCAGAGCAGACGCACTTGCTTCGGCGTATAGCCCTTCGCGACCATCCGGTTCACAAAGTCTTCGTGCTTGCGCTGTTCTTCCGCCGATCCTTTGGCATTGAACGAGATCACTGGCAAAAGTTCTTCGGTATTGGAGAACATCTTCTTCTCGATCACCACGCGCAGTTTCTCGTAGCTGATCCACGCCGGATTCTTGCCGCCATTCGCCGCCCGCGCCCGCAGCACGAAATTCACGATCTCGTTGCGGAAGTCCTTCGGGTTGCTGATGCCAGCCGGCTTCTCGATCTTCTCCAGTTCCGCATTCAACGACGCACGGTCGAAACTTTCGCCGGTATCGTGATCGCGGAATTCCTGGTCCTGGATCCAGAAATCGGCATACGTGACGTAACGATCGAAGATGTTCTGTCCGTACTCCGAATACGATTCCAGATACGCGGTCTGAATCTCCTTGCCGATGAACTCGGCATAGCGCGATGCCAGCACATCCTTGATGAACGACAGGTACTTCTGTTCGGTTTCCGGCGGAAACTGTTCGCGCTCGATCTGCTGTTCCAGCACGTACATCAGGTGCACCGGATTGGCCGCGACTTCGGCAGAATCGAAGTTGAATACGCGCGACAAGATCTTGAATGCGAAGCGGGTTGAAACGCCGTTCATGCCTTCATCGACGCCTGCAAAATCGCGGTACTCCTGGAACGATTTCGCCTTCGGGTCCGTGTCCTTGAGGTTGTCGCCGTCGTAGACCTGCATCTTCGAAAAGAGGCTGGAATTTTCCGGCTCATGCAAGCGCGTGAGCACCGCCATCTGCGCCATCATCTTCAACGTACCGGGCGCGCAAACAGCGTTCGTCAACGAAGAATTACGCAGCAGCTTCTCGTAGATCTTCATCTCTTCGCTGTAGCGCAGGCAGTACGGCACCTTGACCACGAAGATACGATCGAGCAGTGCTTCGTTGTTCTTGTTATTGCGAAACGTCTTCCATTCCGACTCGTTCGAGTGAGCGAGGACCACACCATCAAACGGGATTGCACCGAAACCTTCCGTGCCCTTGAAGTTGCCTTCCTGAGTAGCAGTGAGCAGCGGGTGCAGCACCTTGATTGGCGCCTTGAACATTTCGACGAACTCAAGCAAGCCCTGGTTCGCAAGACACAGTCCGCCGGAGTAGCTGTAGGCGTCAGCGTCGTCCTGCGAGTAAGTTTCAAGCTTGCGGATGTCGACCTTGCCGACGAGTGACGAGATGTCCTGATTGTTCTCATCGCCAGGTTCGGTCTTGGCAATACCGATCTGGCGCAGGATGGAGGGGTAGCGGCGAACGATGCGGAACTTGCGGATGTCGCCATTGAATTCGTGAAGGCGCTTCACTGCCCACGGACTCAGGATGTTCTTGAGATAGCGGCGCGGAATGCCGTATTGCTCTTCTAGGATCGGGCCGTCTTCGTCGTAGTCAAAGAGCCCAAGAGGCGACTCATTGACAGGCGAACCCTTGATTGCATAGAACGGAACACGCTCGGCGAGTTGCTTGAGACGCTCAGCAATGGATGACTTGCCGCCGCCTACCGGTCCCAACAAATACAGGATTTGTTTCTTCTCTTCCAGCCCTTGGGCCGCATGCCTGAAGTACGACACCACCTGCTCGATCACTTCCTCCATTCCGTAGAACTCACGGAATGCCGGATACACCTTGATCACCTTGTTTGCAAACACACGCGATAAACGCGGGTCGGTGCGCGTGTCGACTGACTCCGGTTCCCCGATAGCCGCCAACATCCGTTCGCCCGCTGTTGCATACGTTGCAGGATCGTCTTTGCAGAGCGCGAGATACTCTTCGAGCGAGAATTCCTCCTCGCGGGTCTTTTCGAAGCGGGTCGCGAAACTGCTGTAGATATCCATGCTACCTCCTCGCCGAAGTCAGAAAGCAATGTGTGCGCGGCGCGCCTAATCAGAACAACATCGCTTCAGTTCATCCTAAACCTATTCGAATTTTTTTTCATGCAAATGCGTTGTTGATTTGCTTCGAAGTATTCCTAGCTTGGTGGAATATTTTCGTTCACCTACAATCATCATCCCGACTCGCGAAACGTTTTCCGTATTGGCTGCACAGCCTTGCTGTACAAGCCCTCGACCCATGCGACATGCTGGCAGCCGAATACCCCGACTGCTGCTGCCGAGGGTCAGCGTACCCCGCGTTTATGCATTGAGTGCTTAGGTCCCACTTAAGTCTCGCGCATGTCGAGTTGTCCCTGTGTTGTCCCCCGCTCATCCACACGTTATCCACCGCTTATCCCCGTGCTTATGTCATATACGCTTCGTAGCACCGGAACGATGCAAGTTCCGATGCATTTTTGGCGCCGCCGCTCTCATGTCCATTCGATTGCGGGCTCTAAAATGTCATGCGCCGCTCTCTTACTAAACGATGCGCAAAGGCATCCGTTGACCGCCTATACCCGCTACGTGCAGAGGGATTTAGAAGGTAAAAAGGCACTCGTTCGAGTGCCTTTTTTGATGTAACAACGGCGCATGGATATCTGTTTCAGCATGCTTTCATTGTGCGCCGGCATTCCGTCCGGATGTCACTCCAGCGTCAGTTCGATCTCGCCGATGCGGTCGATCCGGCCGCTCACCACGCTCGGCCCATCGACCCGCCGCGCGCCCGTGTAGGAGCCGGTCGTCACCGTCCAGAACGGCTGGACCGCGTGGCCGTGCGCGCTGCAATGATTGACGAACCAGACCAGCAGTTCGCGCGGATCGCCCGCCGGATTGCCGGTGCTCGGCGGCACGATCGAGACGCCGTCGACGGCCAGTTCGAGCAGCGGTGAAAGGAAGTCGAAGTTCGGCGCGATCACCTCGTACGGCTCCATCTTGCCCACGATCAGTGCGCCGTTGTTCTGCGAATCGGCAAGTTGTGCCAGCGTCGCGAGGTTCGGCCATTGCGCGAAGCGGCTATCCACAATTTCAAGCGCCACCGCCATGCTGCCGAGCGCCGCGAACACTTCGCTGCGACTGTAAGGTTCATCGCGGGGCGGCAACGCATATGAAAATCGAAACGCAATCTCCAGTTCGACCAGCACCCGAAAGAACGCCGCATGCGGGACGCGCGCGGGCGATGTGTGGACGAGTTCTGCATCGATCGGCGCCGCGTTCGCCTGCGCGCCGGGCGCCCGGGCACCGACTTTCCAGGCGCCAATGCGCGCGCCGGATAGGGACAGAACCTTGTGCTGGATGGCGTAGGCCGCTTCGGCATCGGCGGGGATATCGACTGACTCGAGGTCTTCTATCAGGGTGCGCTGTCTGCGGGCCTGGACAAGTTGCGCAGCGAGGGTGGATTCAGTCATGGCGAGCGTCCTGTGGTGGGCATCGAAACGAATTCTGATCAGATGCGGGTTGAACGAAGTGCGCTCAGTGTACGGGGAAGTCGCCAGGAATCGCGAGTTCGGGTCCGGACGACAGGGCTTCTGCGATGGCGAACGCCCTGGATATCGACGGCCTTTTGCTTTGGCCGAAGGCTGTGTTCAAGCCGCTGACGGCCGAACGGTGAAACGGACCCTCACCGCTCTGGCACTCGCTGGAACGCGTATTTAACACGTCGGGAGCGGTTTTCGAGCGCGGGCCGGTCACTGAAAGCGGGCCAGCAGCGAAGGCTTAAGGAAAAACAAACCATCAGTAAAAACGCGCCCCGCGAATCCAATTCGCGGGGCGCGTTCACACCGGTTGTCCGACCCGATAAATCCAGGGGCAGCCGATCAGAAGGTTTGCCAGTCGCCGGTAGCCGCGACCGCCGCCGGCCGTGCTGCTGCGACCGGCGTTTTCGTCGATGGCATCGCCGGCTCGGCGCGCCGCGTTCTCGCCGGAACGGCTACGCGCGACTTTGCCGCCGCGGATGACCCGGGCCGCGCAACCGGGCGACTCGAACCGGTCTCGACCGAGCTGTCATCGTCGAGATGAAACACCGCTACGGCCTGCCGCAACTTCGCCGCCTGATCTTCCAGCGATTGCGCCGCGGCCGCCGCTTCCTCCACGAGCGCCGCGTTCTGCTGCGTCACTTCGTCCATTTGCGTGACCGCGCGCGCGACTTGATCGATGCCGCTGCTCTGCTCTTCGGAGGCCGCCGCGATTTCGCCCATGATGTCGGTCACGCGCTGCACCGCGCCGATAATCTCGCTCATCGTGCGCCCGGCTTCATCGACCAGCGAGGTGCCCGATTGCACACGTTCGACCGAGGTATCGATAAGGCCCTTGATCTCCTTCGCCGCCGCCGACGAGCGTTGCGCAAGGCTGCGCACTTCACCCGCCACGACCGCGAAACCGCGCCCTTCTTCGCCCGCGCGGGCTGCTTCCACGGCCGCGTTTAGCGCGAGGATATTGGTCTGGAACGCAATTCCTTCAATGATCGTAATAATGTCCGCGATTTTCGCCGAACTCTGGTTGATTTCGCCCATTGTGCCGACCACTTGCGCCACCACGCGGCTGCCCTTGTTGGCAATCTCCGACGCGTTGGCAGCCAACGAACTCGCCTGACGGGCGTTTTCGGCATTTTGCTTCACGGTGCCGGTCAGTTCGTCCATGCTCGACGCCGTTTCCTGCAGCGCCGAAGCTTGCTCTTCCGTGCGCGACGACAAGTCGATATTGCCCGCCGCAATCTCCTTGGTCGCCGTCGCAATAGATTCGCTGCCCGAGCGCACCGTGCGCACCGTCCCGACGAGGCTGGCCTGCATCTTGGCAAGACCTTGCATCAGAAGACCCATTTCATCGCGTGACGTGGTGGTGACCTTGCCGCGCAGATCGCCGCCAGCGATCGCTTCGAAGTGCGCGAGCGCTTGGTCCAGCGGCCGGCCAATCGCACGGCGCAGCGCGAACCAGGAAAACGCGGCAGCGCCCAGGCCGATCAGGATTGCGCCCAGGCTTAATGTACGAAACGTTGCGGCCGCCGATTGGGCGGCGTCGTAGCCTTGCCTCGCTTCGTCGAACTGGTATTTGCGCAGGGCGTCATTGGCGGTTGAAAGCTCACCGTACGCGGCCTGCATCGCCCTGGCCGTTTGGATAATGCGCGGCTGGTCATTGGCCCTGACGGCCTCGTAACCGCTGTCGATTGCTTTCTGCAGCGCCAGGCGCTTGGCGTTGGAGGTATCGGCGAGTTGCTTTTCGGCCGCGGTCTGCGACAGCTCGCTGTATTTCTTCCAGAAATCGTTGGCAAGGCCGCGCATCAGTGCACCGCGCTCGATGATCGAGGCGGCTTCCGGCGTGCCGGCAAGAAGCGCCGCGCGGTCGAACACGAGCCGTTCGCGGGCCGTATAGAGTTCCGCGTTGCTGACGGCGTTGGCGCTTGGCATCTGGTTTTCAAACGTGTCGCGATACGCACTGGTAGATTCATTCAGGCCATAGAGCCCCAATCCGCCGATGGCCACGAGGAGCAGCCCCAGGAATGCCATCGTCAGACCGAGACGGGCCTTGATCGTTAAACTCATATTCATGATTTTCCTCGTAGCGGCAATTGAAAGTGTCGGCGGTGCGTTCTGGAATCACGATTCAATGCGTGGCCAAATTTCGTCTGCTTGGACTTCTTTTACGGCGTGTGTGCGCAGCACTTGAGGAAATTCGTGAAATGTTATTTCATCTAATGAATAACCCTAGGAGTTTTCGATGCACGTTTACGAGTACGCCCACGCATTAATGCGTTTGTTGTAAGTGTTCGCAGGATTATTCGCGAGTGCTCGCGTTGGACGGGCGGGATGAATTCTGAAGACGGATGGAAGTGGAGTTGCTAGCCGCAGCTAAGGGCGTGGTTTGAATAGTCTCTTTAGCGCTGTTTTACAGCCGGGTTTTGCTTGCGCCAGCAAACCAACCTGCCGCAAGCAAAACACCGCTTACACGCTAAAACTCAGGTGCGAACGAACGCTCGTCTGCGTTCAAGCCTTTTCCGTATTACCTCGTGCAACGGATTGCGGTGCAATGGCAGAAGCGCTCGGCGGAGCGGACGTTGCTTCCCTCCTATAGGCCTGCGGCAACACTTCCGGCACGACCCCCGTCGATTCACGCAAGATCATCCGCGGTGTCACCACCCGTCGCCGCGTGGTCGCCGGCACCTTCCCCGCAATCCGGTCGATCAGCGTCTGAGCCGCCAGCTCTCCGAGTTCGCGAACCGATTGCCCAACCGTCGACAATGCCGGATACGTGTACCGGCTCAATTCGATATCGTCGAAACCGATAATCGAGCAGTCACGCGGCACGCTAATGCCCCGCTCCGCCGCCGCTCGCAACGCACCCACGCCCATCATGTCGTTACACGCGAAAATGCCGGTGGGTTTGAGGGTATCGAAGAGTTGGGAGGCCGCTTCATAGCCGCCCGTCGCGGAAAACGCGCTCTGCTGGATGGCGTTTGGCTCGATCTCGATACCGCGTTCGGCCATTGCGCGGATAAACCCGTGGACGCGCATCGCGCTGACCGCCGTGGCAATCGGGCCGGTGATGCAGCCCACCCGGGAATGGCCGAGTTGCAGCAAGTGGCGCGTGGCCAGGTAACCGCCCTTCTCATGGTCGATCTGCACCAGATCCGCCGATACCCCTTCAATATTCCGGTCCAGGATCACCAGCGGTTCACGCGATCCGGCAAGACATTGCGCCAGCACCGCATCTTCTCCCGCCGATGCAATCACGAGCCCGTCAATGCGTTTTTCCTGCAGTACACGCAAGTAGCTGCGCTGCTTGGCGGGGTCGTCGTCGGAATTGCAGAAGAACATGCAATAGCCGTTCTTCGCACAGCCGTCTTCCACTCCTCGCGCCAGTTCCGCGAAGTACGGATTGGTGGCATTCGGCACCAATAAGCCGATGGTGAGCGTGTTGCGCGCCTTGAGCGAACGGGCAACCGCCGACGGCACGTAATCCAGTTCCTGGATCGCGCGCTCGACCTTCAGCCGCACTTCCGCCGAGACGGGCCGCGAGTTGTTCACGACATGCGACACCGTAGTGAACGACACGCCCGCAATGGCTGCCACATCTTTGATCGTCGCCATACTTGGTCCTTCTCTCTGACTTGGTCTTGCTTTTTGCTCTTCTTAATTGGCTACCGCAACGCGCATCCTGCTTGCGCTGCCCCTCCAGCCTTGCGTTCCCGGTTGCCTGCTCGGTCCTGCCCTTCTACACCTGCTTGTCCGCTCATTCAGCGCTCCGCGGCCGGTCGACTCGCCTGACCGTCAATCTCCGGCTGAGGCGGCGCTTTCGCGTCCGGTTCAATCGGTTCGTGGAGAATCTCGTCGCGTTTCGCATAACCGGCAAAGGCCGCTGCCAGCAGTGCGTCCTGCGACCATGTGTCCCGCTCGAAAACCCCGGTCATCCGTCCCGCCGACATCACCCCGATCCGGTCGCAAATCAGCATCAATTCACGCAGATCGCTCGACACCACCACCAACGCCCGCCCTTCCAGCGCGAGCGCACCCATCAAGGCGTATATATCGAACTTCGCGCCCACGTCGATGCCGCGCGTGGGTTCATCAAAGAGCAGTACCGTGGAATCTCGCGCCAGCCAACGCCCGATCACCACCTTCTGCTGATTGCCGCCCGACAACTCCGACACCGGCTGCAACGGACCGGCGGCGCGAATATGCATCGCGTCGATCTGCGTTTGCGCCAGCGCCGCTTCACGCCGTCCATCGACAACACCGTTGCTCGACACCGCGCCGATGTTCCCCAGCGAAATGTTCGCGGCAATCGGTTGCGGCAGCAGCAAACCCTCGCCCTTGCGATCCTCGGTAATCAACGCAATGCCGTGCTTCACGGCGTCCGTGGGCGACGCTATCTTCACCGCTGTCAGCGCCGCGCCCGCGCGCGCCACCGACACCACGCCGCTATCGGCCCGGTCCGCGCCGTAGATCAGCCGCATCAACTCCGTACGGCCGGCGCCGATCAACCCGCTGATGCCGAAAATCTCACCCGCCTTCACCTCGAAAGACACGTCGCGGACCACGTCGCCGCGGCTCATGCCCGCCACTTTCAGCGCGACCTCGCGAATCCGCCGTTCGCCCAGATCAATCCGTTCGCCTATATCGCGTCCCACCATCAGCGTGACCAGCCGGTCGCTTGTCAGGTTCTGCATGGCGTCGATATGAACCAGCTTGCCGTCGCGCAACACGGCCGCGCGCCCCGCGATCCGCCTCAGTTCTTCCAGCCGGTGCGAGATGTACACCAGCGCCACGCCCCGTGCTTTCAGCCGCTCGACCTGCTCGAACAACAAATCCACTTCGCGCGCGGTCAGCATGGCAGTGGGTTCGTCCAGGATCAGCACCCGGCAATCGCCAATCAGATTCCGCGCGATCTCCACCATCTGCTGATGCCCGATCCCCAGCGCGCCCACGAGCGTGTCCGGGTCGATCGCATCCAGTCCGACCTGCTGCATCGCGTGCCGGGCATCCTCGCGCAGCGTCGCCCGGTCGATCCAGCCGAACTTGAACCCCTTGCGCTGCGGCAGGCGGTTCAGGAACAAATTCTCAGCCACCGACAACGTAGGTAGCAGGTTCAGCTCCTGCATCACCATCCGCACCCCGAGCGCTTCGGCTTCCTTGCGGCTGGCCGGCGCGTAAGGCGCTCCACCCAGGGTCATGGTGCCGGTGGTCGGATCGATCAGGCCGCCGATGATCTTGGACAGCGTGCTTTTGCCCGCCCCGTTTTCCCCCGTCAACGCGAGCACTTCGCCTGCGTGCAGATCCAGCGTGACATCGGATAAAACCGGTTCTACGTAGGTCTTGCCGATACCGCTCACCGTCAGCACGGGCGCGGTTTCCACCATGTCGTCCATCATCTTCCCTGGCGAAAAGCCGCCGCGCTCTTGAAGCGCGCGTGCCTTGTCGCTGCGCCGGGCCGCAAACCGGGCTTCGGTTGTCGGCGTTTGCAACCCGCCTCCAACCCGGCACCGGCCTGATCGCAATCGTTTGCAATCAGGTTTGTGCGCGAAACCCTGAGCGGCCCACTACGTTGGTAGCCAAGATGCCGGGCACTGCTGCCGCTCATCGAGAAAAATGTTTGGTCGTCCCATTCTCTCGTTATATCGGCAGTGGCACCCGGATCTTGAGACTTTAAACAGACAAATCCTATTGCCTATGCGCGTATTACCTACTCTTACCTACTTTTTCGTGATCAGGTCAACTGGTGTTTCAACCACGCCCGACAATTCCGACTGTTTCTTGTGCTCGGAAATCGCTTTCAAAGCCGTATCGATACCGAATACCGCCTGCTTCGCGGCGTATTGATCGGCGGTGGCGAGAACCCGGCCATCGGCGAGCATCGGCTTGATGGCGTTGATGTTGTCGTAACCGACCACCTGCACCTTGCCCGCCTTGCCGGCCGCCCGCACGGCGGAGACGGCGCCGATCGCCATGTTGTCGTTGCCGCACAGCAATGCTTTCACGTTCGGGTTCGCGTTCAGGATCTGCGATGCCACTGCGTTGCCCTTGTCGATTTCCCAGTCACCCGACTGCAGCGCCACGACCTTCATGCCGCCCGCCTGCATCGCCTCCTTGAAGCCGGCTGTGCGTTGCTGCGCGTTGGTCGTGGTCGATACGCCTTCGATAATGCCGACTTCATCGCCGGATTTGAGCTTCTTGGCAAGATAGGCGCCCACCTCTCTCGCACCCTTCGCGTTATCCGGACCGACAAACGGCACGTTCAGGTCTTTCGACTTGAGCACGTCCGGATCGAGCCGGTTATCGATATTCACCACAATGATTCCGGCATCCACGGCCTTCTTGATGACCGGGACGAGCGCCTTGGAATCAGCCGGGGCGATCACAAGCGCATCGACCTTCGAGACGATCATCTGCTCCACGATGCGAATCTGGTTCGCGGTGTCGGTTTCGTCCTTGATGCCGTTGGTGATCAGGTCGAACTGGTTCGGATTGTGTTTCTGGTAATCCTTGGCGCCGGTTTCCATGGTCAGGAAAAACTCGTTCGCCAGCGATTTCATGACGAGCGCGACCTTCGGCTTGTGTGCGGCTTGCGCGGCGGCACTCGTGGAGTAAAGCGACAACGGCAGGGCGGCGCAGGCGCTCAGCGACAGTGCGATCGAGATGAAACGGCGGCGCAGTGCGGGTTTGACAGACTTGTGATGTGAGTTCATGCAGCGAATCTCCTGGTTTTGTTTTGAGTTGTTGGATGAAACAGGATGAATGTCCGGGTTCTCGGCTCCGGCAGGTTCTCGCCCGGGCGACTTCGTGTTCCCCGGTTCGGATTCAGCCGTTGTGTCAGATGTCGAAAAGAGCTTCGATTGAGCACTCCGTCAGATCCCCGCGCGGTCTTGCATGCCATCGGCCTGGCGAACGTAAGTTGCGCAGCAAGCTCGCACAGCCCGATGAGCGTGGACGTTTCCACCACGCGCCGCAATTGCTGTTGGCCCTGATCTTGCCGCGCCACGTAACGACGATGACCAGGCAGCTGACCTCCCGCTCGCGAAACGCGGATGGATCCGCCCGGCTCAGCAGGGCCGGCAAGCTCTCACAGATCATCGACGGATTCCCCGTCCACCTTCTTGTCGATAATCGCTCGCGCATAGTCGATACCTGCGCGAGTCGCATCGATCGGACTGTCGAACGGTTCCTGCTCCGGGACGCCGAACATCTCCGACTTGCCGCTCTCGCCGCTCGCACTGCGCGAAATGGTCACGACAATATCGAAATGGCGCGGGCCGTCGTCGGGTTCGTCGCGTTCTTTCGCGCGGCGCAACGCCTGGACGGTGATCTCAAAGCCTTTGTAGTGATCGGACAAGGGGTGGGACATACGCGACTCCTCTGGGCAAGTTGAACGACAGGATCGCACGGCTTGATAACTCAACCTTGGTAACACAACCTTGGTAACACAACCACATGGCAGCGCATGGACAGTGCCTGAAGAGACTCTGCTAAGGCGCTTTGTCGGCGTGATGACAGGCGGTTATCGCGGATGTTGTGACGTTACAACGAGGGCTTCCCGCCATTGTTACGGGCCGCGAAATCGCCGACCGTTCACACACGCGGGCGGACAAGCGGAAATTGTAAGCCTCCTGGGCAAAATCGTTGCTGTTATGCAGCAGAAGCTTACAAAGCGTATATCGAGGCGTTGAGAAGCTCGAGTGGGGTAATGTCTTCGCCTTTTGAAAACAACGAACCCCGCGCGGTTTTCAGTGCCGTGGGTTCGAAACCGTACGGCATTTGTATGGCTTTTTGCCATAATGGGCTGCGTGACTGGCCTGCATGACTGGCCTGCATGATTAGCCTGCATGACCGGCCTACCCGATTGATCCGCCTGACGATGATAAATGACAGCAAAAGCCGCAGTGGTATTGATACGCGCCTGACCTTGCATCACCTCACCTCGTTTCACGTCATCCACTTAAAGGGAGCATCGAATGAAGATCCAGGCAACCATGGCAGCGCTCGCACTGGGCGTAGCTTTAAGCGTGAGCTTCGCTGCAACACCGGCGTTTGCCGATAACAGCCAGCAATCGAAGATGACTACCTGCAACGCGCAGGCGGCGGGCAAGAAAGGCGATGACCGGAAGGCCTTCATGAAGGACTGCCTCTCCTCGACACCGACAGCGGCCGCCACACCGATGACCCAGCAACAGAAGATGACGGCGTGCAACAAATCGGCGACGGGCAAGACTGGCGACGACCGCAAGGCCTACATGAAGAGCTGCCTCAGCAACAAGAGCTGAAGCGCGCGAGGTGACGTTCCATTGTTTGTTGAAGCCGCGGGCCTGTTGGGTACGCGGCTTTTTTCATGGTTTCTCGCGATTGAATCGTGCATAGGTAAAGTCCCGAACGCGGGAAAACCCCGCCCCGTCTTATTGCAGTGCAGCTACGGTCGTGCTACGCGACGCGCGTTTTATCTCATAAGATGAACGCGAGGCGGCCACCAGAACAATTAATGCGCCATCGGTCCGCCGCAATCTAGCCGGCTTGCAGCACTGCAACGGACGGAGGCCCAAGGATGGTATGGCGATATAAAAACCGCTGGTTCAGGCGGTGGCTGGTCTTGATCATTTTCTGGGCGGTTCCAGTCATGATCGTTGCTGTAAACGAGATTCGCGAGCAACTGGCCTACGACGCCCAAGACCTCGAGCGCATCCAGTCCGCCTGGATATTCACAGACGCACAACACGCGTCTCCCACGGCTTCACGCTGCCACGGTTCCCTCGATGAAGCTCGCATAGCCGGTTGTCCGCCGGACGTGCTGGCTGCCAATGCCGCCAAGAATCGGGACGCAATCGAGGAGTATTCGATTCGCCGCAGCGTGCTGTTCGGTTATCTATGGCATGCGTTTGTCGGTTACTGGATCGTGCCGGCCGTCACGCTGTTCTTGCTCGGCGCGGTGATCGGGTTGATTCGACGCGCGCTGCGGCGTCCCGCTACCAAAAAACAAGACCCGAAGCCCGCCAACGAATCGACGAGTTCCGCCAAGCCTTAAACAGGGCTTTGCGGCGTGGCGGCAGAAGCCTTGCGCGGTTTTTTGCACCGTCCGCGGCATTTTTAAATTTATTTCGACGGGTAAGTTTGACCGAAAACCGGGCGATCTCGACGGGCTGGCCCGCCGTTTGCGTCTCTTGGTTTTGTCTGGCGTGAAAGACGAATGTTTCGAACAAACAAGCGTTTTCTCACGTCGACAATGCCTCGGCCGGGCAGGTCAAAATTACCTCGTCGCGTTGATGTGTTCCGGCGAAAGCCAAGCGGGGTAAGGCTTCGCGAGGTTTCACGACATGTTGTGCAAGTACGTGCCGTGTTATAAAACGCCAAGCTGCAACACCCGTAGATGGGGTTTCCCAAAAAACCACGATGGAGAAAACGATGCAAAGACGAAACTTCATGATCAAATCGACTGCCGCGCTTGCGCTGGGGGGCCTCGCGCTTGCCGGATGCACGACCACGTCGAATCAGGGCGCACAACAGACCGCTGGCGACGCGGACGCACGCCGTTCGATCGATGCGGATATCGACGCAACCATGCAACGCCTCTACGTGACCGCTCGCGGTTCGCGTGAACTGGTCGGCAAGGCGCGCGGCGTGCTCGTATTCCCGTCGGTGCTGGCAGCAGGTTTTATCGTCGGGGCGCAGTACGGCAAGGGCGCGCTGCGCGTTGGCGGCAGCTCGGTCGGCTACTACAGCACGACATCGGGGTCGATCGGCCTGCAAGCTGGCGCGCAATCGAAAGCCATCATCTTCCTGTTCATGACGCAGGACTCACTCGACAAATTCCGCAATACCGACGGCTGGTCGGTGGGCGGCGACGCATCGGTGGCGCTGGTGAAGATGGGCGCGAACGGCAATATCGATTCGACTACCGCTACGGCGCCGGTCGAAGTGTTCGTGTTGACGAACGCCGGCTTGATGGCGAACCTGTCGCTGGAAGGCACGAAGGTATCGCGCCTGAAGATCTAAGGAGCTTGGTCGGCCCGCGAAAGCCGGCCCGAGTCCCGAATCACGCACGTAAGACAAAACCGCCGCGCAGCACGACCCGAAGGTCGTACCGCGCGGCGGTTTTTTTGCGACGTTCCTGGTGGACGCGCCTTTTAGCTGGTCGCGCTGTCGATCAGTTTGAAGCGCGAACGCTTTTGCGCACGCACGACCGCCTGATAAGCATCGACATATTGCTGCGCCATGCGACGCGACGTAAAGCGTTCTTCGAAGCGCTTGCGCACGCCTTCGCGTGACACGGTATGCAACCGGTTCACCGCGGCCACGGCGCCAATCTCGTCCTCGACGATAAACCCCGTCACGCCATCGTCCACCACTTCCGGCACCGCGCCGCGATTGAACGCGATCACTGGCGTGCCGCACGCCATCGACTCGATCATCACAAGACCGAACGGCTCCGGCCAGTCAATCGGGAACAGCAGCGCGTGGGCGCCGGAGAGGAAGTCGGCCTTCTGGCCGTCGTCGATTTCACCGATGAATTCCACGTACGGCAATTCCATCAGAGGCGCGATCTCGCGTTCGTAATACTCGCGGTCCGCCGAGTCCACCTTCGCCGCGATCTTGATTTTCATGCCGCAGCGGCCGGCGATCCGGATGGCGGTATCGACGCGTTTTTCCGGCGATATCCGCCCGAGGAACGCCAGGTAAGTCTGTTCGACCGGCTGCGGCATGTAACGCATTTCCGGCAGTCCGTGATACACCGTCGTCAGCCACTTGGCCTGCGGCAACGGATGACGTTGCGCGTCCGAAATGGAGATTACCGGTGCGGTATTGAACGTGTTGAAGATCGGCTGTTGCTCGGGCAGATCGAGACGGCCGTGCAGCGTGGTGACGAACGGCGTGTCCTGGCGTTTGAACAGCGAGAACGAGTAGTAATCCATGTGGAAATGCAGCACGTCGAAATCGTCGGCGCGGCGTCGCACCATTTCCATCAGCAGCATGTGCGGGGCGATCCGGTCGCGGATGGCCGGATCCAGGCGCAACGCGCGCGGCCATACGGCTTCCAGTTTCGCCTTGGTTTGCGAGTCGCCTGAAGCGAACAAGGTCACGTCGTGTCCGAGTTCGACCAGCGCCTCGGTGATATACGACACGACCCGCTCAGTCCCGCCATACAGCTTGGGCGGCACCGATTCGGTCAAGGGGGCTATCTGTGCAATTCTCATTGTTCGCGTCTCCACTCGGTCTCACGTCGCCGTGATGTTTAGTCGGTGATAGTGCTCGGCACGATCGCCGGTCGTACTCGCGCGACGAGCAGCGCGAGAGCACGAAACCGTATTATTGGCCGCGGATGCCTGAAAGTTGGCAAAACTTTCATTTGCGCGACGCTGTTACAGTCGCGAAACACTCGAACATCGTTGATTTCTTGCGGTTTTCAGCCCGATATCCAGTCGTCAAGCGCGGGTTTTATTTGCTGTTCGCCGGGCGTTTGTTGAGCTTCACGCCGCGCAGGTCGGCGAGAAAAGAGTCGCGCCACACGCCAAGATCGTATTTGCGCAGCATGACCATGTTGGTCTCGTAACGCTCGCGGCGTTCGGCGAGCGGCATGGAAAGCGCCCGTCCAATTGCCTCGCTCATCCCTACGATGTCGTGCGGATTCACCATCAACGCACCCGTCATCTCGTCGGCGGCGCCCGCGAACTGGGACAACACGAGTACGCCGGGATCGTCGGGATTTTGCGCCGCGACATATTCCTTCGCGACCAGGTTCATGCCGTCACGCAGCGGCGTGACCAGTCCGATCTGCGATTCACGAAACAGCGACATCAGCTTCCAGCGGTCATAGCGCTGGTTCATATAGCGGATCGGCGTGTAGTCGAGACCCGAGTAACGGCCGTTGATACGTCCTGCTTCGTATTCCAGGTTATGACGGATCTGCTGATACGTATCGACGTCCGAGCGCGTAGGCGGCGCGATCTGCACGAGCGTGACATTGCCCCGCCATTCCGGCGATTTCTCCAGGAAATACTCGAACGCCTTGAAGCGCTCGACCAGACCCTTCGAATAGTCCAGCCGGTCCACGCTCATGATGAGCTTGCGGCCCTCCAGGCTCTGCTTCAGGTCCATCACGTCCTGACGCGCTTCGCCCCGAGTGGCTTGTTCGGCGATTTCATCGGGGAAGATACCGATGCGGTACACGCCGGTTTTCAGCTTGCGGCCGAACGCCTCGACTTCGCCGTCGGGGGACGCTTTTCCATGCGCGTGACGGACGATGTAATCGTGGAAAGCGGTCTGGTCGCCCGGGGTCTGGAAGCCCACGACGTCGTAGCAGCACAGCGACTTGACCAGTTCCTCATGAGGCGGAATGTTGAGCAGGATCTGCGGCGACGGAAACGGGATATGCAGGAAAAACCCCATCCGGTTGGTCACGCCTTCCGAGCGCAGCGCTTCGCCGAACGGGATCAGATGATAGTCGTGGACCCAGATGACATCGTCGGGTTGCAGCAGTTTGATCGCGCGATGCGCCAGCCACGAATTGACCCGCCGATAACCCGCGTATTCGTCGCGGTCGTAGACGGCCAGATCATTGCGATAGTGGAAGACGGGCCACAAGGTTGCGTTCGAAAAACCGCGGTAATACTGGTCGTAGTCTTTCTTCGGCAAGCCGACCGTCGCGAACGTGACCGCGCCGTCCTGTTCGAGTTTCGGGCCCTGGTTCGCCACGCTGTCGCTCACTACGTCGCCGCTCCAGCCGAACCAGACCCCGCCGCTGTCCTTCAGCGCGCCGAAGACACCCACTGCGAGGCCTCCGGCCGAGCCTTTGGTTTCTGTTGGCGAGGCTACGCGATTCGATACAACGACTAAGCGGCTCATTGCTGGCTTCCTTTTTTTGCAATTCTGTTCGGGTGTGTGTTTTTTCAGGGCGGTACCCGGCGCGACGGTTGAGGCCCTTTGTGAGTGCCGGTGCGCTTCTCTTCATTCTCCATGAGCGGTCTTCGTTCGGCTTCGTGCGGAGGCCTCAGTTCAATCTCAATTCAAGGTTTGTCGCGTTTCGGGTTTTCCGTGCTCGCGTACGTTCGCTTCATGAGCTTGCCCGCAATCTCGATGCCACGGCATTTTCTCAACGCCGTTCCGCCGGTTTGGCCGCAGTGCCGGCAGGCGCGTTCGGGGCCGTTGTCGCCGCCGAATGCGCCGATGCATCCGGTCCGTAACGCTCTCCCCGGCTTGCCACCGGATCGGCTTCCGTGTTGGCTGTCCGGCTCGATGCCGGCGGCCTGATTACTCTGTTTGTGGCGTTTGCGCCATCCGCCACGCCGCGTTCAAGCGGCGCGGCAAAGTCGACGTGCTCCCCCTCCGGCGACAAATCCGCTCTCGCGCGCGGCAGGAACTGCGGATACGCCGATTGCACGAAGTTCAGCAGACCCTCGCGCACGCGGCATCGAAGATCGAAGTTCAAGCCCGAATCGAAGGAACTGACGAGCACGCGAATCTGCATGGACTTTTCGGTGGCGTCGGTGACTTGCAGGACCTGCACGCGTTTGTCCCATTCCGGCGCGTTCTGCAAAATTCTGTCGAGTTCTTCGCGCAACGGCGCGACCGGCATGCGGTAATCGACGTAGAAAAACACCGTGCCAATGATCTGCGAACTGTTGCGCGTCCAGTTCGCGAACGGATTCTCGATAAACCATTGCAACGGCACGATCAAACGCCGCTGGTCCCAGATGCGGATAGAGACGTAGGTGCCGGTGATTTCCTCCACTCGCCCCCATTCGCCCTGGATGACGACTACATCGTCGAGCCGGATGGGTTGCGACAGCGCGATCTGCAATCCCGCGATCAAATTGCCCAGCACCGGCCGCGCCGCGATACCGGCGACCAGTCCCGCCACGCCCGCTGAAGCCAGCAAGCTCGCGCCGACCTGCCGCACGGCGGGAAACGTCATCAGCGCGCCGCCAAAGCCGATGATCACGATCACCACCATCACCGAACGCGCCAGCACGCGTGCCTGCGTGTGAATCCGGCGCGCCTGCAGGTTGTCCTGGTTATCGAGCGGATGGGCCTGCACCAGCGCCTCGGCCACAGCACCCACCGAACGCACCGCAAGCCAGGTCAGCGCGACGATCAGCAACACGGTAAGCAAGTCGCGCAGCGCCGCGGCGAACGGCAGCGTATCGGGTGCTTCGACCACCACGAAACCCAGCGCGAGAATGATCAGCAGCGCGAGCGCGGGGTTGTCGATAAAACGCAATACCACGCTCATCAACGGATACGGCCGCGCAATGCGCACCAGGATTCGCGCGCCGACCCAATGCGCGCCGATCGCGAACACCACGGCAAGCGACGCCACGACAAACGTGCCGGGCCAGGAATTGAGCGGGGCGGAAGCGATCCGCTCGAAGGAGTCGAAAGAGATCATCGTCGTCGTGGAATCAGCCTTGAAAGGTGATGTCGGAGAGATGCATACGACGCGGGATGGTGAGAAAGCCGCTGGTACCTTGAGCGCAGCGACGCCAGCAGCCAGTTGGCCTGACCAGCGTGGCACATGATGAGATGAGTATTCTATGGCATGACGGCATGGGACACAGCGGCGCCAGCCGATGAACCGGCGGGCGGCATGAACAAACCTGTCACGTCAGAGCGCAGCTTACTTTTCAGCCTTGCAGGGAAAAGCCTTGCCCAGGCCGAGCGACACCATGGTCGTCGCGTTGAAGTTGCTGCGCGTGGGATTGTCGGCGATGAACTTGCGTACCGCGTCCGTCAGTTCCTGCGGTTTGACATCGACTGGCAGGCAGAAATACTGGCCCACCTGCGGTCCCGACGTGCCGCCAATGGCTTCGATGGTGTTGTAGATGCCATCGGCGGCACCTTCTATGTAAGCCGCGCATGCGCTGCGCGAGGCCGTGTCCGTCTTGGTGCAAAGCATGTTCAGATCGTTGCCCGTGAACGCGGCCGCGCTGAGCGGAAACGCAAGCACACTGGCCATGACAAAAACCCGCTGCATGATGATCCTTTCTTATGTTGGCAGTTGCGGGCCGGCCTTGAAACGCTATTGAAAACAGCGCGTTTTTAATTGGCCAAGCCCGGCTTTTCAGCGAGCGCACCCTGAGTGACGCCCTCCCTGGGCTCACAATTCCCCGGATAGTTGCTCGCTGTTCCTCGTATCGCGCGGACGGGATCTGTTGTTGTCAGTCGGACTTGCATCAGACGTGAGTCAGGTTCCTCGCCGCGCGAGCGTCATTTTGCACTGTTTGTACCGGTTTGCGGGACCCCGGATGCGCCCGCTGCACCTTGGTTTTGCATCGATGCAAGCCGCGCCGCCAGCCCTTCCGCCACGTCTTTCTCGTGATATTGCTTCGCGAAATCCACCGCCGTCAGGCCAATCTGGTTCTTCACCCGCAAGTCGGCGCCTTCATCGAGCAGCAACTTGACCGTCGACAAATGGCCGCCGCGCGCCGCCATCATCAGCGGGGTCGTGCCGTTGGGCGAACCGGCATCGATGTAAGCCGAATGATCGAGCAGCACCTTGACCACGTCGTCGTGACCGTTGGTCGCGGCGTAGTGCAACGGCGTCCAGCCCTTCTTGTTCACCTCCGCGTCTTTCGCAATCAGCATGTTCACGAAGTTCAGGTCGTCGTTGAGCGCGGCCAGCATCATCGCGTTTTCACCAGCGGAATCGAGCTTTTCGAGGTCGATGTTCGGGTTGTCGGCAAGCAGCTTGCCGACCTTGTCCGACTTTTCCCGCGCCGCGATGACGAGCAGCGGCGCGCCGGTGTTATCGACCAGATTCGGGTCCACGCCCTGCGCCAATAGCTTCTTAACGGCTGAAACGTCGTCGAACTTTACGGCCTTGATCATCGAATCGGCGGGCGCGGCGAAGGCCGGTTGCGCCATGGCGGCGGCCGTCAGCACCAGGCCCGTCACGAAGGTTCGCCACGTTTTGCCCGGCAAGGCGGATTGATTGGCCGAGGGCGTCGGAGAAGTAAAAGAGGTCGAAGAGGAAACCGTCGAAAATGTAAGCATGTGTTCCTTGGGGATTACTTAACGTTCTAATAGTCAGTCAAACACGCGTTCAAGCACGAGCTGCGGCGAAGAACCGTTGCGGGCTCAGTGACCGGCCGGCTGCGGGATCTTGAACAGCGTAAAAAAATTACGCGTGGTGGCGGCTGCCAGCGCGTCTTCCGGCATCTCGCGCAATTGCGCGATGAAGCGTCCGACATAACTTACGTACGCAGGTTCATTCGATTTCCCACGATACGGCACCGGCGCGAGGTATGGCGAGTCCGTCTCGATCAGCAAACGCTCGAGCGGCACGCGCCCCGCGACGTCCTGTACCTCTTTCGCGCTCTTGAACGTCACGATGCCCGACAGCGAAATGTAAAAGTCCTGAGCGAGCGCTGCCTCGGCGACGTGCCACGGTTCGGTGAAGCAATGCATCACGCCGCCCGGCACGCTCGCGCGTTCCTCGGCCATGATCCGCAAGGTGTCTTCCCACGACGAACGCGTGTGGACGATCAGCGGTTTCGCGCTCGCATGCGCCGCGCGAATATGCGTGCGAAAACGCTCGCGTTGCCATTCCATATCGGCGATGCTGCGGCCTTCCAGCCGATAATAATCCAGCCCCGTCTCGCCGATAGCGACCACTTTCGGGTGCCGCGCCAGTTCCACGAGATCGGCCACGCTCGGTTCACGCGCGTCCTCGTGATCGGGATGCACGCCGACCGACGCGTAGATGTGCTCGTTTTCCTCGGCAATCTTCAGCACGGAAGGCAGCGTTTCCAGATCTACTGACACGCATAGCGCATGCGTCACCTTCAGCTCGCGCATCTTGTCGAGCACTTCGGGAAGACGGTCGGCCAGACCTTCGAAATTGATGTGGCAATGCGAATCGACGAACATGGGGGTTCCGTTAAAGCGTGTTGGGCTGAGTCTCTAGCTCAGGCGTCGGCCGAGAATCACGAGGTCTCGTTCAACGCCATCCAGCACCGCGACGCGCGGCAGCGTACCCCACGTCTGGAATTCGAAGCCTTTGAACAGGCGCAGGCTCGGTTCGTTATGGCCAAAGATAAATCCCAGCAGTGTATTGATACCTAATGCCGGCGCGCGTTCCAGCGCCGCTTGCAACAACTGCTTACCAAGTCCCTTGCCGCGCACGCTTTCAGCGAGATAAATGCTGACTTCCGCGCTGCGCAGATAGGCTGGGCGGCCGTAGAAATCGGAGAAACTCAACCACGCGACCACCGTGCCGTTTTCTTCGACCACCCATAGCGGGCGTGCCTGCGGGCCGTGGGCGTGAAACCACGCGAGCCGGCTTTCGACTGTCACCGGCTCCAGATCGGCGGTCACGAGACGCGACGGCACCGTGGAATTGTAGATGGCCACGATGCCCGGGAGATCGTCGAGCGCAGCGTCGCGGAAATTGAGTTTCATAATGCGTTCGTGTGCAAAAAAGTGAGTCGATAAAGCGAGCCGATAATCAGGCGGCGTTAAACACGTCGCGATAGCCCAGGAACAGTTCCTCGAAAACCAGCCGCGCGTTCAGCGGATGATTTTCCACCGCGCGTTGCCGCGTCACCGTCTTTTGAAAGCGGGCAAAACGCTCGGTATCGATCTGCTTGGCGCAGCGCTCGAGCGCCTTCGATGCCGCCGGAAAGTAGCGTGGACGCCCCGCCGTTTTCTGCGCGAGCAGATCGTAAAGCCAGCGCTGGAGCCAGCCGAGCACCATGGGTACCGGCAGCTTCTGCAGGTTTTCACCGCACGCAAAAGCGTCGCAAGCGGGACCTTCAGCCAGTTGCGCCAGCGCGAAATCGCGCAGCGCACGGTTTTCATCGGTGGCGAGCGCGAGTGCGGTCAGTGGCGCACCGCCCGCTTCCGCCAGCAAAGCCGCCGGACGCTCAACGCCCTGCTGCGCCAGCCATGCAACGGTGGGCTCGGTGGCGGGGAGACTCATTGGCCATTGACGGCAGCGGCTGATGATCGTCGGCAGCAAGCGGTCAATCCGCGCCGTCACGAGGATAAACACGACGCCCGCCGGCGGCTCCTCGAGCGTCTTGAGCAGCGCGTTCGCGGCGAATACATTGATCGATTCGGCCGGATACACGAGCACGACCCGCAAACCGCCGCGATGCGAACCGATACTAAAAAAATTCATCAGCCCGAGCACCTGATCGATCTTGATCTCCTTGCTCGGCACCTTCGATTTCTTGCCGTCCTCGGCGTCCGCCGCCTTGTCGTCGCTGATCAATTCACCGGCGAGCGCCTCGGGCAGCACTGCGCGATAGTCGGGATGGTTGCCCTGGCTGAACCACAGACAGGCAACGCAGTGTCCGCACGGTTCGCGCGTTTCAGTCGGAGATTCGCAGAGCAGGCTTTGAGCAAGATGCTGCGCGAATTGCAATTTGCCAATACCCGCGCGACCGTGCAGGAGCAGCGCGTGCGGCCAGTTCGTACGCAGTTGCTCAAGACGGGACCAGTCATCGGTTTGCCACGGATAGATCATGAAAAGTCTTTTGGATCAGGTGTTTGTGACGTAATCTTGCGAGTTTAAATTTACTTTAACTTGCAATTAAAATTCAATCAATTCAAATGCTTGCAGACAATATTTGAGGTTTTTTCGAGGTTGATGCAGCGCTGCTTTAACGCTGAAGAGCCTTCGAGCACAGAGACTTAAAGTGATTTATATTTTATAAAATATTTATAAAAATCATATATTTGCGATCACTTTCTCAAGTTGTTTCTGTATGTCGATGATCGACTGCGTAGCGTCGATTATCACAAACCGCTCCGGGGATTCCGCCGCTCGCCGCAAATACTCGGCCCTCGTGCGACCGAAAAACGAATCGGATTCGCTCTCGAACTTGTCCGGCGAGCGGACTGCGCCGCGCCGCTCACTGGCTACGTTCGTCGGTACGTCGAAGAGCACGGTCAGGTCCGGCTGAAAACCGCCCTGCACCCACCGCTCCAGCGCTTCCAGCTTGTCACGCGGCAGGCCACGACCGCCACCCTGATACGCGAAGGTGGCATCGGAGAAACGATCCGACAGTACCCAGTCGCCCCGGGCCAGCGCCGGTTCGATGATCTGGGCCAGGTGTTCCCGGCGCGCGGCGAACATCAGCAGCGCCTCGGTTTCGAGATCCATCGGCTGATTGAGCAACAAGTCGCGCAGGCTTTCTCCGAGCGTCGTGCCGCCGGGTTCGCGCGTGATCACGACCGAGCGGCCCGTCGATGCGATTTTTTCGTCCAGGCGCTGACGAAACCACGCGAGGTGCGTCGTTTTACCCGCCCCGTCGATGCCTTCAAACGTAATGAATCTGCCGCGCACCATCATTGACCCCGGATGTACTTGTCGACGGCCCGATTGTGGTCGCCGAGATTGTCTGAAAAGAAACTGCTGCCGTCACCGCGCGACACGAAATAGAGTGCCGAGCTGGACGCAGGATTGACCGTCGCCGCGAGCGCCGCGACGCCCGGCAGCGCGATCGGACCGGGCGGAAGCCCCATGCGCGTGTAGGTATTGTACGGAGTGTCGGTTTGCAGGTCTTTCTTGCGCAGCCGGCCGCCGTAGGCGGAGCCCAGGCCGTAGATCACCGAAGGGTCCGTCTGCAGCGGCATGCCGATGCGCAACCGGTTGGCGAACACCGCCGCGACCAGCGGCCGGTCGGTAGCGCGCCCGGTTTCCTTTTCGACGATCGACGCCATGATCAGCGCGTCGTACGGCGTCTTGTACGGCAGATTCTGCGCGCGGGTATTCCAGGCTTCGGTCAGGCGCTGCTGCATCAGTTTGTACGCGCGTTTATAGACGGCGATATCGCTCGTGCCTTTATCGAAGAGATAGGTGTCGGGGAAAAACAGGCCTTCCGCGCTCGCCCGCGCAATCACGTCGTCCGGCGCGCCGATCGCCTTCAGCAGATCGGTGTCGGTCATACCCGCCGTGTCGTGCTGCAGCGCCGGATTGCCGTCCAGTTCGTTACGCATTTTCTGGAACGTCCAGCCTTCGATCACCGTCGCCACGTACTCGTTGACGTCGCCGCGAGCGATTTTCTGCAGCATCTCGTACGGCGTGATGCCCTCCTTGAACGCGTAGTTACCGGACTTGAGCTGCGAAGAAAGACCGAGCGCGCGCGTCATCAGCACAAACAACTGCTGTTGGACGTGCGCGCCGCCGCGGTCCAGCTGGAGGGCCACGCTGCGCAACGTGCTGTGGGATTTGATGGTGATGTCAAGTTCAGGTGAGGCCAGGTCGACCGGGCTGTTCGCCCACTTGAACATGCCCGCGACGGACGCACCGGCAACCACGACCGCGACGACAGCCGCGATCAAACATTTCTTTAAAAGGGACATGCGAAACACGCTCGGGATTAGACCCATATAATAACTTTGTTCGCATCCGTCAAAGTCAGGTTCATGAATTCCCCGACCGTCTCATCGCTTTCGTCCCCTTTCGATGCCGTCCTTCATGCAGGCGTGTTCGTGCCGCTGACGCAGTTCGGCATCATCGACACCACCGGCGACGACGCCGCTGCTTTCCTTCACACGCAATTGACGAGCGACGTCCAGCATCTCGATGCATCCACAGCGCGTCTGGCCGGTTATTGCTCGCCGAAAGGCCGCTTGCTGGCGTCGTTCCTGATGTGGCGCTGCGGTGACGCCGTGCGTTTGATGCTCGCCGCCGACGTGCAGGCATCGGTGCAAAAACGCTTGTCGATGTTCGTGATGCGCGCAAAAGCGAAGCTCGTCGATGCCACCCCGTCGCTCGCCGCCGTCGGTTTTGCCGGCGATGTCCGCAAGACGCTGTCCCATCTCTTCGACGCCATGCCCGACGGCGTGCATGTGAAAGTGGACGGTCCGCTGGGTTCGCTGATCCGCGTCCCCGATGCCGCAGGCCGGCCGCGCTTTTTGTGGGTTGGCCCGAAAGCCGAAGTCGAAGCGCGCCTCGCCGGGATGGAGAACCAGTTGACGCGCGCGCCGGCCGAGGTATGGGACTGGCTCGACATTCACGCCGGCGAGCCGCGCATCACGCACGCGACTTCGGAGCAATTCGTCCCGCAAATGGTCAACTTCGACGTGCTCGGCGGCGTCAATTTCAAGAAAGGGTGTTATCCGGGGCAGGAAGTTGTCGCGCGCAGCCAATATCGCGGCACGATCAAGCGGCGGACGTCTCTCGCCCATGCCGATGCCGCTAAACCCGGCGACGAACTGTTCCACTCCGACGACCCCGGCCAACCGTGCGGCCTGGTAGTCAACGTCGCGCCCGCGCCCGGCGGCGGCGTGGATGCGCTCGTTGAAATCAAGCTCGCGGCCCTGGATCAGGGGTCGGTGCACGTCGGCGCAGCCGATGGCCCAACGCTTAAATTTTCGCCGCTGCCGTATGCGCTGCCGAGCGAAGCCTGACTTATCGCGGACGGTTCGCTCATGTGCCTGATCGTCTTCGATTGGCAACCGGACGCGGTGTCGTCGGGTTTTGACCGTCCATTGATCACGCTCGCCGCCAATCGCGACGAGTTTTTTCATCGTGAAACGGAGCAGTTGCACTGGTGGAAAGACGCGCCTGGCGTGCTAGCTGGACGCGATCTCACGGGCGGGGGCACCTGGCTTGGTGTCACGCGCGATGGCCGTTTCGCCGCGTTGACGAATTATCGGGCGCCGGCGGAAATGCAGCCCAACGCGCCCACTCGCGGCACGCTCGTCAGCGACTTTTTATCCGGCGAACCGGTCGCGCCGATGGTCTATCTGGACGCCGTGGCCCGCGAGGGACATTTGTACAACGGCTTCAATCTGATCGTCGGCGACTTTACGCGGCGGGAACTCGCCTGGTACGGTAATCGCGCCGATGCCCCGCCTTCGCTGCTCGATGCGGGCATCCACGGGTTATCGAATAGTCTGCTCGACACGCCCTGGCCCAAGCTCGTCGCGCAACGCGAGGCGTTAAGAGACCTGGTTCATGTCGACGAAAGACCGTCGCTGGACCAGTTGATCGAGACTATGCGCAACCCTCAACTCGCCGATGACCACCTGCTGCCGTCCACCGGTATCTCGCTTGAACGTGAGCGCGTGTTGTCGGCGGCGTTTATCGAGTCGGAAGGTTATGGCACGCGCAGTACGACTGCTCTGCGGGTGGCGGCCCTCGACGGCGAATTGACGCTGCAAATCAAAGAACTCAGCGACGACGACGGCTCACATCAGATCACACGCCCCGGTGCGTTCGAACGAAGCGATGCGTTCACGATCGTGCGGGTGGCTTAGAACCTTCAGGCTGGACTTTGTGCGCGTAAAGTTTTCGGCGCTCCTCTCTAGCTTTCACTGACGTCCAGGTATCGGCGCAACGCATTCACTGCATCCGCGTGCGCGTTCGCCACGTCCGGCACGAAACCGCCCATCTTGAAGAACTCGTGCGTCATGCCTTCGTAGCGGATCAATTCGACCGGGACGTGCGCTCTTTCGAGTTTGGCCGCATACGCTATGTCTTCGTCGAAAAGCGGATCGTGATCGGCGGCGGCAATCCACGCTGGAGCGATGCTGGTGAAATCCGGCATGGGTCCACGCGCGTCCAATGGGGCAAAACGCCAGTCGTCGCGGTCTTTATCGTTGCGTAGATAGTGCGCGAAAAACCACTGGATAGTTCTCGCCGATAACACAAAACCCTCGGCAAATTGCGCATGCGATTGCGTGTCCTGCCGCGCGCTTACGCCGGGATAAATCAGCAACTGGAGGCGTAGTGCGATGCCGGCATCGCGTGCGAGCAATGCGCACACGGTTGCAAGCGTGCCGCCCGCGCTGTCTCCGCCGACCGCGAAACGCGTGCTGTCCAGACCGAGCGAGGGTGCTTGCGCGTGGAGCCATGTGAGGGCGTCGAAGGCATCGTGCACGGCGGTTGGAAACGTGTGCTCGGGTGCGAGCCGGTAATCGACCGATGCCACCGCGCAACCGGAGTCAGCGGCGAGGCGTCGGCACAGTGAATCGTGGGTATCGATGCTGCCGACCATGAAACCGCCGCCGTGAAAGTAGACCAGCGTTGGTGTGGGCGCGGCCCAGTTGGGTTCGACAGGGTAATAAAGGCGCGTTCGAATGGATGCGTGATCGCGCGTGGGGACATCGAATTCGTGAACGTCGAACATCTCTGCCGGCGCGATGTCGAGGATCAGCGCGCTGCGCTCGTAGGAAGCCCGCGCAGCAGTTGGTTCAAGCGTATGGAACGGCGGCCGCTTGGCCTTCGCGATAAGTTCGAGTACCTGTGCAACGGCGGGATTAAGCGGCATGGGCAGTGGCTGGCGTTGAAAGCTCACGATGATGACATAAGGCCGGCGTCAACTCACTTTCGTCCTACGTCCGCGCCTTCACCTCCGGCTTCAACGACAACGGATCGGTCGGGTTGCGCAGTTGCGTGATGTCATCGAAACGCAGTTGCACCGACGCCAGAATCTTCGGATGCGTCAGTACATAAAACCGCCGTTCGCGCACGGCGTCGAAGGTCAGTTCCGCTACCTGTTTTGCGCTCAGCTTCCCGCCCTCCACCGCCTTCGTGAGCTGCTGGCCGGCCATGCGTTGTGAAGCCGTCAGAGGTTCATCGTTGCGCAAGCCCTCGGGGCGCACCCGCTCGGCATTCGCAATGCCCGTCGGCACGAATGCGGGACACAGCAAGGAACAATCCACGAGCCCACCGACGATCTTCAAGTCGTGATACAGCGTCTCCGTCAACGCGACGACCGCATGTTTCGATGCGTTATAGACGCCCATCCCCGGCGCGGACAGCAAACCCGCCACCGACGCCGTGTTGACGATATGCGCGGGTTCTTTCTGCGCGAGCATCAACGGCGTGAACACGCGCACGCCGTTCGCGACGCCCATTACGTTGACGCCGAACACCCACGCCCAGTCGTTCGCGCTGCTTTCCCAGACAAAACCGCCCGTGCCGACGCCCGCGTTGTTGAAGAGCAGATGCACGGCGCCGTATGCATCGATGGTTGCGCGTGCGAGGGCGTCGACTTGAGTTGCATCCGAGACGTCCGTATACACGCCGAGCGCTTCAGCGCCTGAAGCGAGCGCCAGCTCCACCGTTTCCGCGAGGCCTTTGACATCGACATCGGCGAGCACGAGCTTCATGCCAAGCGCCGCGCCCTTCAAGGCAAACTCGCGGCCAAAGCCGCTGCCGGCACCCGTGATCACGGCCACCTTGCCGTCGAACTGGTTCACTGTGTCTCCTTCGATCTTATAAACCCGAACGTTCAGATCAGCTTGACGAGCTGCTTGCCGAAGTTCTTGCCTTTCAGCAATCCGAGAAACGCTTCCGGCGCGTTTTCGAGTCCCTGCGCGATGGTTTCGCGATATTGCAGCTTCTTCTGCGCAACGAGGCCGCCGAGTTGTTTGAGCGCCTCGGGCCATACTTCCGGCGATTCGCTGACGATAAAACCCTGCACCTTCAAGCGCTGCGTGAGTAGCAGGGCGGGTTTTTTGAGCGGCATCGGCGAGCCGTCGTAACTGGCGATCATTCCGCACAACGCAATGCGGCCGAACGCGTTCATGCGCGACAGCACGGCGTCCAGTATCTCGCCGCCGACGTTTTCGAAATAACCGTCGGCGCCGTCAGGCAACGCCGCCTTGAGGTCCTCATAGAGGTTGCCGGCTTTATAGTCGACGCACGCGTCGAAGCCGAGCGTCTCGGTGACATAGCGGCATTTGTCCGCCCCGCCCGCGATGCCCACCGCGCGGCAGCCCGCCGCTTTCGCCAACTGGCCGACCACACTGCCCACCGCGCCGCTCGCCGCGCTGACGACGACCGTTTCACCCGCTTTCGGCTCGATGATCTTGTTGAGTCCGAGCCACGCGGTCACGCCGGGCATCCCGACCGGGCCGAGATACGTTGAAAGCGGAATATGGGTATCGTCGACCTTCCGCAGCCCCTTGTCATCGGACGTACCGAATTCCTGCCAGCCATACATCCCGACCACCTTGTCGCCGACAGTAAATTTCGGATTCTTCGATTCCACCACTTCGCCCACGGTCCCGCCGATCATCACCTCGTTGAGCGGCTGCGACGCGGCGTATGACTTCGATTCGTCCATGCGGCCGCGCATGTACGGATCGAGCGAGAGGAAGTGATTGCGCACCCGCACTTGCCCGTCGGCCAGCGGCTCGAGCGGGGTTTCGACGAGTTTGAAGTTATCGACGCTTGCCGCGCCTTGCGGGCGCGAAACGAGGAGGATCTGGCGATTGATTGAATTGTGTTCTGACATCGTGATACTCCTGTGCGGTCCCGGGATAAGCCAGGGCGCGAGCCGCGCCCTGGTAGCGGCGTCAGGCGTCGCTGGGACCGGGTGTTGCGGACGGATCGGAACGAAGGCGTTGCTGCGCGATATCGCGGCCGACGGCGAGCTTGCGGATGTATTTGAAGGTACCGAGCGCTTTGGCGACGAAGTGGCCTTCGCTGTCGCGGATTTCGCCTTCGCAATACGCCATGGTGGTGGAGCGATGCAGCACGCGGGCAAACGCGCGCAGTTCGCCGCGGCCGGGTTGCATGAAGTTGACTTTCATTTCGACGGTGACCACGCCGATACCGTCATCGGCCAAGCTGCGCGCGGCCATCGCGAGGGCGACGTCGGCGAGGGTCATGGTCACGCCGCCGTGTGCAATGCCCCAGGTATTCATGTGCGTGCCGGTCAATGGCAGCACGACTTCGCTTGAGCCATCTTCGGCGGTGACCAGCTGCACGCCGAGCGAATCGACGAACGGGCTTTCAGGGAGCATGGAGAAATCGGTCATGGCCTCAGACTTCGTAATCGATGCATTGACGCGATTCACGTACCGCTGCAACGAAGTCCTTGATCGCCAGGTGCTTGGGGTGAACCTGATAGGCCTGGAGGGCTTGCTGATTGTCGAAATCGGAGACAAGGACCACGTCGTACGTGGCTTCGTAGCCGGGCTGCGCAACGCCGACTTCGAAGTGGCCTTGGCCCGAAACGATGCTGCGGCAGGTTTCGAGCGCGGCTTTCAGCTTGACGATGTTTTCAGCGCGAGTGGCGCCCTCGGCGCTTTCCTTCAACTTCCACATGACGATGTGACGTAACAAGACGGGCTCCCGGTTGTAGCGAATGATTTGTGCCGATCGCCCAAGCGTATCAAAAACGCCGGGCGACCGTACAAAATCACACCACTTCAAACAACCCGGCTGCGCCCTGCCCGCCACCAATACACATCGTCACCACGACAAACTTCGCGCCGCGCCGCTTGCCTTCGATCAATGCATGACCCATGAGCCGCGCGCCCGAGACCCCATACGGATGCCCCACCGCGATGGCGCCGCCGTTCACGTTCAGGCGGTCGGCGGGAATACCCAACGTGTCGCGGCAATAGAGCACTTGCACAGCGAACGCTTCGTTCAGTTCCCACAAGTCGATGTCGCTGACCTTGAGACCCGCTTTCTTCAGCAGCTTGGGCACCGCGAACACCGGCCCGATCCCCATTTCATCCGGCTCGCAACCCGCAACGGCGAAACCCCGGAAAATCCCCAGCGGCTTCAGCCCTTCCTTCTCGGCGAGCGAAGCGTTCATCACGACACAAGCCGATGCGCCATCGGAAAACTGGCTCGCATTGCCCGCCGTGACAACGCCGCCGGGCATCGCGGTGCGAATCTTCGATACCCCTTCGAGCGTTGTATCGGCGCGAATGCCTTCATCGGAAGATAGCGTGACTTCCTTCGTGAACATGCGGCCCGTGGCTTTGTCGGCGACACCGGCGAGCACCGTGATCGGCACGATTTCGTCGTTGAACTTGCCCGCAGCCTGAGCCGCCGCCGCGCGCAATTGCGACTGCACGCCGTACTCGTCTTGCCGCTCCTTCGAGATCTCGTAGCGTTTGGCGACGTTCTCGGCAGTCTGCAACATCGACCAGTAGATGCCGGGTTTGTGTTCCTTCAACCACCCGTCGAACAGCATGTGCTGGTTCATCTCGTTCTGCACACACGAGATGGATTCCACACCGCCCGCCACATACACGTCGCCTTCACCGGCGATCACGCGTTGCGCCGCGAGCGCAATGGCTTGCAGCCCCGACGAACAAAAGCGGTTGACGGTCATGCCCGGCACGCTGACCGGCAGGCCTGCCCGTAGCGCGATCTGCCGCGCGATGTTCATGCCGGTCGCGCCTTCCGGATTTGCGCAACCCATGATCACGTCTTCCACGCGCGCCGGGTCGATGCCCGCGCGCGCCACAGCCGCTTGTGTTGCATGGCCGCCAAGCGTCGCGCCGTGGGTCATGTTGAATGCGCCGCGCCAGGATTTGGCGAGGCCCGTGCGTGCTGTCGATACGATTACCGCGTCAGTCATGCTTGTCTCCACTTCGAATACGAATAGTGTTGTCGGTTTATCCGGATCATCCGGTCCACCGTGTTCAGCGCAGCAAGTCGGTCGATCCGATCCGCGATACACCCGCCGCCGTCATCTGCTCCCACGCCCGCGCAAGCGAGCCGTCGAGATCGATCGCGCGACAGGCATCGTCGATAACGACCGCTTCGAAGCCCGCGCTGCGCGCATCGAGCGCGGACCACGCGACGCAATAATCCGTCGCCAGCCCGCAGCAATAGACGCGCTTCACGCCGACATCGCGGAGATACCCCGTGAGGCCTGTCGGCGTCTTGCGATCGGCTTCCATGAAGGCCGAATAACTATCGACATCCACGTGATGACCCTTGCGAATCACCAGCCGCGCGTGCGGCACGTGCAGATCGCGATGCAGCGCCGCGCCGTCCGTGTCCTGCACGCAATGCGTCGGCCACAGGACTTGCTGACCATAGCTCAGCGTGGCCATGTCGAAAGGCGCGCGCCCTGGGTGATGTTCGGCGAATGAAACATGCTTCGCCGGATGCCAGTCCTGGGTCAACACGACATGCGAAAACGCATTCGCCAGCCGATTGATCACGGGCACGACTTCGTCACCGTGAGCAACCGGCAATGCGCCGCGAGGCATGAAATCATTCTGGACATCTATCACGAGCAGGACTTCGTCAGCGCCTTTCATCGCAGATCTCACCGGGTAGTTGCTAGCTGTTGAAGCCGCGGCCTGCCGCAGCCAGTTCGGTTACGCGCGCCGCGGGTTTCCATGCATCGCCGTTGGGTTGCGCGGCGTACTTGCGCATCGCGCGCTCGACGTTGTACAGGCCGACCGTATCCGCATACAACATTGGTCCGCCGCGATACAGCGGGAAACCGTAGCCGGTCAGATAGACCATGTCGATGTCCGATGCCTTCGATGCAATCCCTTCCTCCAGGATCAGCGCGCCTTCGTTGACGAGCGCGAACACCAGCCGCTCGACAATCTCATCGTCGGAAATCTTGCGGCGCGTGACGTCTCGTTCTTTTGAATACGCCACGACCATCTCGTCCACGATCTTCGACGGATGTGCGGCCCGATCGCCCGCCTTGTAGTCGTACCATCCCGCACCTGTCTTCTGTCCGAAGCGTCCGGTTTCGCACAAGCGGTCCGCGATCTTCGAATACTTCAGATCCGGCTTCTCCAGATAACGCCGCTTGCGAATCGCCCAGCCGATGTCATTGCCCGCCAGATCGCTCATGCGGAACGGTCCCATTGCAAAGCCGAACTTTTCGATGGCGCGATCAACCTGCGCCGGCAACGCGCCTTCTTCGAGCATGAAGAGCGCTTGGCGCAGATACTGCTCGATCATCCGGTTGCCGATAAAACCATCGCATACGCCCGACACCACGGCCGTCTTCTTGATCTTCTTGGCGAGTTGCATGACGGTCGCGAGCACGTCCTTCGACGTCTTCGCGCCGCGCACGACTTCCAGCAACTTCATGACGTTGGCCGGGCTGAAGAAGTGCATACCGACCACGTCTTCGGGACGCTTGGTGAACGCGGCGATCTTGTCGACATCCAGCGTAGACGTATTCGATGCGAGGATCGCTCCCCTCTTCGCCACCTGATCGAGCTTCGAGAACACTTGCTCTTTCACGCCGAGTTCTTCGAATACCGCTTCGATGATCAGGTCGGCGTCTTTGAGGCCCTCGTAAGCGAGCGTGGGCGTGATCAACGCCATGCGTTCTTCCAGTTTCTCCGCCGTCAGACGGCCCTTCTTCACGGCGCTTTCGTAGTTCTTGCGGATGGTGGCGAGACCGCGATCGAGCGCTTCCTGCTTCGTCTCGAGCAGCGTGACCGGCAATCCTGCGTTGGCGAAATTCATCGCGATACCGCCGCCCATCGTCCCCGCGCCAATCACGCCAACGCGTTCGATCTTGCGCACAGGAGTGGTCGAAGGCACGTCCGGAATCTTGCTCGCCGCACGTTCGCCGAAAAATGCGTGCCGCAGCGCACGGCTTTCCGGCGTCTGCACCAGCGCGACGAAACATTCGCGCTCGGCGGCCAGGCCTTTATCGAAACCGAGTTTCACGCCGGCGTCCACTGCATCGATACATTTGAGCGGCGCCGGAAAGTTCTTCGCCATCGGCGTGACCATGTTGCGCGTGAACTGGATAAAACCTTCCGCGTTCGGATGCTCGATCTTGCGATCACGAACCTTCGGATGCGGGCCGCTTTGCGCGCCCACTTTTTGCGCAAATTTGACGGCTTCGCCGAGCAGGTCGCCTTCTGCCATCTGATCGAACAAGCCCGCGCCGGCCAGTTTCTCCGACATCACCGGCGCACCCGACACAATCATGTTCAGCGCAGTCTCCAGGCCGACCGCGCGCGGCAAGCGCTGCGTGCCGCCTGCGCCCGGCAGGATGCCGAGCTTGACTTCGGGCAACGCGATCTGCGCGCCCGCCAACGCCACGCGATAATGCGCGCCGAGCGCCAGTTCGAGGCCACCACCCATTGCCACGCTGTGGATTGCGGCCACGACAGGCTTGGTGCTCCCTTCCACGACCTTGATGACCGTGTGCAGCGTGGGTTCCTGGGTCGCCTTGGGCGTGTTGAATTCGGTGATATCGGCGCCGCCGGAAAACGCCTTCCCTGCGCCGACGATCACGATCGCGCTGACGGACGCATCCGCCTGCGCGCGCTCGACGCCTTCGACAATGCCCAGTCGGGTGGAGAATCCAAGGCCGTTCACCGGCGGATTGTTCAGCGTAATAACGGCGATGCCGTTGCGGGTCGTGTAATCCACTGCCATTTGTCTACCTCCATTCGATGCCTGCGCTAACCAGATTTTCCGGGAAATTCCCGAAAAGCGCTGATTATCCTGTTGCCGTGATTGTGAGTTGCCCGATAAGAATACACAAAAAAGAACGCTCGTTCAATTTCATTAAATTTGAGTTGGAGGAAAGCCGGGAGGAAACGGGTGGATATCGAGGGAAATGTGTATGAATCAACGGAGCACTATACGACTCAGGCTCGCTGTGGCGGTGCAAGCATGTTCTCGATCAGCCGAACGATGGTTTCCTTTTGGGGCGGCGCTGACTCGGCTGCGTTGCGCTCCATCCGAGCGCGGTCGAGCGTCCAACCTTGGGTCAAATGGCCACGCAGAACGCCAGGTGCCCACTAACGAAACAGCGTGCCGCGTTTCGAATTGGCCCGATAGCCGACGCTGATGATCGCGTCCAGAATGTAAAATTTCACAGGCTTATCTGAACCAGCAATGTGCAAATATTGCACATTGCTTTCCTCGATCAATTCACCATCCTTGAAAACATTCTTCAGGTGCTTGGTAATCACAGAACGTTCACGACCAAATAGTTCGGCCATCTGTTCTTGCTTCAACCACAGCGTATCCCCTTCCAACCGTACCGCCACCGGCGCGCCGGCCTCGGGTTGGTAAATCACCAATTCGCTCATGAATTTCCCATGCCTGGCTTGCTTGCCCAATGCGAATCGCACGGCGGCAGGAAAGAGGCTTTCAAGCAACGACGGCGCTTATACGACTTTATCTTTGCTCAACAAGGGGGAAACGCACCAGAGAGGGAACCGGGCCGCTCGCTTGTGGCCCGGCTTAAACACGAAAAACAGGAGAATCAGACGACTTTTTCGTCGACACCCGGCAGCACATGTTCACGATACAACTCGCGCAGCCGTAGCTTTTGCAGCTTGCCGGTGGCCGTATGCGGGAGTTCATCGGCGAAAATAATGTCGTCGGGCTTCCACCACTTCGCCACCTTGCCGTCGTAGAACGCGAGCAATTCCTCACGCGTGACGCTCGCTTCGGGTCGCAGTACGACCACCACCAGCGGCCGTTCCGTCCACTTCGGATGCGAACACGCAATACACGCCGCTTCCGCCACCTGCGGGTGCGACATCATCACGTTTTCCAGATCGATCGAGCTGATCCATTCGCCGCCCGACTTGATCACGTCCTTGCTGCGATCGGTGATGTGCATGAAACCATCGGCATCGATAGTCGCTACATCGCCGGTCGGAAACCAGCCGTCGATCAGCGGCGAATCGTCCTTGCGAAAATACCGGTCAATCACCCACGGCCCGCGTACGTGCAGGTCGCCGAACGACTTGCCGTCCCACGGCAGCGCGCGGCCGTCATCGCCGACGACTTTCATGTCCACGCCGAATATCACGTGACCCTGCTTCTCACGCAGATGCCGTTGTTCTTCCGGCGAGCGTTGCTGCTGTTTCCAGGTCAGTTTGGCGAGCGTGCCGAGCGGCGACATCTCCGTCATGCCCCAAGCGTGAATGACTTCCACGCCGTAGTCGTCCTCGAATGCACGCAGCATGGCCGGCGGACACGCCGAGCCGCCGATCACCGTGCGCTTGAGCGTAGTGAAGCGCACCTCCGCCTGCTTCATGTAGTTCAGCAAGGCGAGCCAGACCGTTGGTACACCTGCCGAAAACGTCACGCCCTCGGCTTCCATCAGTTCGTAGAGCGCTTTGCCATCGAGACAATTGCCGGGCAGCACCAGCTTCGCGCCGACCAGCGGCGCGGCGTGCGGAATGCCCCAGGCGTTGACGTGGAACATGGGCACGACGGGCAGGATCGCGTCACGGGCGGAACAGCCCATGGCGTCCGGGAGCGACGCGCCGAACGCGTGCAGCACGGTCGATCGATGGCTGTAGAGCGCGCCCTTTGGATTACCGGTCGTGCCCGATGTGTAGCAGAGAAACGATGCAGAACGTTCGTCGAGGACTGGCCACGTGTAGTCGCCGTCGTATTTCGCCAGCAGCGTTTCATAGCTGAGCACGGGCGTGGCCATATTGGCGAGATGGGTGCTGATACAGGTCTCGTCACCCAGCGCAATCCAGCCCTTCACGTTCGGACACTCCGGCGCAATGATGTCGACGAGCGCGCTGAACGTCATGTCGAAGACGATGTATTCATCGTCAGCGTGATTGACGATGAACGCAACCTGATCGGGGAACAGCCGCGGGTTGATCGTGTGGCAGACGGCGCCCATGCCAGTCACGCCGTAATAGCATTCCAGATGGCGATATCCATTCCACGCCAATGTACCAACCCGTTCGCCGGGTTTTACATCCAGTCCGATCAATGCCTGCGCCACTTGTTTCGCGCGCTTTTCGCAATCGCGCCAAGTATAGCGATGAATATCGCCTTCAATACGGCGCGAGACAATTTCGGTGTCGCCGAAATGGCGTGCAGCGTGGGATATCAACGATGAAGCGAGCAGCGGTACATCCATCATCTGGCCGAAAAGCGGCGACGTCATGGGCGAGTTCCTCACAAGTCCGGATGCACGGGATTTAATGCCTGATCTACTGCTGGATTGACGTCTTTTTCGACTCCTGAGTTGATTCTTAATCCAATGCGCAAGCCGCATGGCGCGCGCTTGTGCAGCGGCGCGGGCGCGGATTTACAATATCGGTTAATCATGAGGTGCTCAATATGTCGTTTTCCCCAAGCAGCACCGCAGCAGTTGCCGAACCGGCAAGCCCTGCGCCCGTGGATTCGCTGCTCGCATCGATCGAAACCGACCGGCCCGATGCGTTCGTTTCACTCGGTTCCGCCTTCCTCACCCGCCTGCCCGCCGCGCCTTTGCCGGAGCCTTATCTGGTAGGCATTTCCGCCGATATCGCCGCGCAACTCGGCTTTAACGCCGCGGATGCGCAGGATCCGGCGTTTGCCGCGTTGTTCGCGGGAAATCCCACGCGCGAATGGCCGGCGGAGAAGTTGCCGTATGCGTCGGTGTATTCGGGGCATCAGTTCGGCGTATGGGCCGGCCAACTCGGCGATGGCCGCGCGATCGGCCTGGGCGAGATCGAACACGACGGCAAGCGCCTCGAGCTGCAGTTAAAAGGCGCGGGACGCACGCCGTATTCGCGCATGGGCGATGGGCGCGCAGTGCTGCGCTCATCGATACGCGAATATTTGTGCTCCGAAGCCATGCACCATCTCGGCATTCCGACTACACGGGCGATGTGCGTGATTGGATCGGACCAGCCGGTCAGGCGCGAAACCATGGAAACGGCGGCCGTCGTGACGCGGGTCGCGCCGAGTTTCGTGCGCTTTGGGCACTTCGAGCACTTCTACACGAACGACCGCGTGGACGAACTGCGAAAGCTCGCCGATCACGTGATCGACCGGTTCTACCCGCACTGCCGCAAAGCAGACGATCCTTACCTCGCGCTCCTCAACGAAGTCACCCTTCGCACCGCCGACCTGATGGCGGACTGGCAAGCCGTTGGTTTTTGCCATGGCGTGATGAACACGGACAATATGTCGATTCTCGGGCTGACAATCGATTACGGCCCGTTTGGGTTTATCGACGGATTCAACGCGAATCACATCTGCAATCACTCGGATTCACAAGGCCGGTACGCTTATAAAATGCAGCCGCAGATTGGCTACTGGAATCTGTTTTGCCTCGCGCAGGCGCTGGTGCCGCTGTTCGGTGCGCAATACGACGGCGATAACGGTGACAAGCGCAACGAAAAGATCATCGAAGACGCGCAGCGAGTGCTGGAAGGATTCAAGGACCGTTTTGCACCCGCGCTCGAGCGCCTGATGCGCGCGAAACTCGGTCTGGCCGAGATCCGCGAGGGCGACGACAAACTCGTCAGCCGCCTCTTCGAAGTGATGAACGCGAATCGCGCTGATTTCACGCTGACGTTGCGCAATCTTGCCAAAATGCGCAAGGCGGATGCTTCCGGCGACGCGCCGGTACGCGATCTGTTCCTCGATCGGGCCGCTTTCGATGTCTGGGCAAACGACTACCGGCTGCGTGTGTCGGAGGAAACACGGAGCGACGAAGCGCGTGCAAACGCGATGAACGCCGTGAATCCAAAATATGTCTTACGCAATCATCTGGCCGAAAACGCCATCCGGCTGGCGAAGGAGAAGGACTTTTCCGAGGTCGAAAGACTGGCGCGCGTATTGCGGAACCCGTTCGACGAACAACCTGAATTCGAAGCGTATGCCGGCCTGCCGCCCGACTGGGCGAGCGACCTGGAAGTCAGTTGCTCTTCCTGAAACAGCCCCCAAATAATTGAGCCGCCTTGTTGGGCGCAACTCAAGCTCTGGAGATAGAACCATGAACCGAGACGACCTTACGAAGGACCCCGTTGCTCCGCTGCAGAAGGACGACGCCGCCTACCGCAAGGAATTGACCGACATCCAGTATCAGGTGACGCGCCTCGCGGCCACCGAGCGGCCGTTCACCGGCGAGTACTGGGATCACACGGAACGTGGCGTGTACGACTGCGTGTGCTGCGGCACGCCGCTGTTCGAATCGGATACGAAATTCGATGCCGGTTGCGGCTGGCCGAGCTACTTCAAGCCGATCAACGGCGAAGTGATCAAGGAAAAGACCGACCACGCGCACGGCATGCTGCGCATCGAGGTGCAATGCAAGAACTGCGGCGCGCATCTGGGCCACGTCTTCGAAGATGGCCCCGCGCCAACCGGCCTGCGCTACTGCATCAACTCGGCTGCGCTACAATTCGAACCCAAGTAAGCGTCAGGCGAGTGAGCCAGTCAGTCGGCCTTGCCGCGGCGAGTCAACTCGCCGCGCGCTTTCAAATAAATGCGGCCTGACCTGCGGTTATTCACTCGCAAACGTCGTCGCGTGCCGGTTATGACCCGCAGTGACCCGGTTACGCGCGGCGTGTGTGCGCTTTCAAATCGATGCCCTCCTCGTCCCTACGACATGAAATTTCTGTTCGATCTGTTTCCGATCCTCCTCTTCTTCGTCGCATTCAAGATCTGGGGCATCTACACCGCAACCGCTGTCGCGATTGTCGCCACGCTCGTGCAGATTGCGTGGGTCGCGTTCCGGCATCGCAAAGTTGACCCTATGCTGTGGGTGAGCCTCGGGGTCGTGGTCGTGTTCGGCGGCGCGACGCTCGTGCTGCATAACGATACGTTCATCAAGTGGAAACCTACCGCGCTCTACTGGCTCTTCGCCGGCGCGCTGATTGTGTCGCAGGTCGGTTTTGGCAAGAACCTCATTGAAGCGATGATGGGCAAGCAGATCGTGTTGCCGCATCGCGTGTGGGGCCAGTTGAATCTCGCCTGGGCCGTGTTCTTTGCGATCCTCGGCGTGGTCAACCTGTTCGTCGCCTTCAACTACACCACCGATCAGTGGGTCAACTTCAAGCTGTTCGGCGCGACCGGGTGTTTGGTGGTGTTTATCGTCGCGCAGAGTTTGTGGCTCGCGAAGTACATGAAAGAGGACGAAGGGAAATGAGCGATCCCGGTTTTATCGAGAACTTCGTCAACGCGTCCGCTGAAGGCAAGATCGCCTATCTTGAAGCGCGGCTTAACGCGGCGCTCGCGGCCGACTCGGTGCATATCGACGACGACAGCGCGGCGCACGCCGGCCATGCCGGAGCCTCGGCGGGCAGCCACTATACGGTCACTATCGTGGCTGCCCGATTCGCCGGGAAGCCACGCGTGGCGCGGCACCGGCTGGTGTATGATGCGCTGGCCGATGAGCTGCGGCAGGGAATTCATGCACTCGCCATCAAGGCTTTTACACCCGAAGAATTCGCAGAACAGTTCGAGTGACCGGGTGACCGTCCCTCAGCTCAGTTGTGCTTTCAGCCAAGATTCCCAGCCCTCGTTCTGATCAGGAACTATTGATGATTTTGAAAAATCCCCGTATCTGGGTGCTGCTGGCCGCGTTTGCGGCGGTGCCTGTGTTTGCTCAGAACATTGCCGTGGTGAACGGCACGCCGATTCCCAAGTCCCGCGTGGACGCTCTCGTTGCGCAACTCGTTCAGCAAGGTCAGCAGGACACGCCGCAATTGCAGGCGGCCGTGCGTCAAGAGCTGGTGAATCGCGAGATCCTGATGCAGGAAGCCATGCGGCGCGGTATTGCCACGCGTCCTGAGGTGAAGGCGCAGATTGCGGTGGCTCAGCAGACCGTGGTATTGCGGGCGTTGATCGAAGATTTCGTGAAGACCAATGCACCGACCGACGCTGAAATCAAGGCGCGTTACGACGATATGGTGAAGCAAGTCGGTGGTGGCAAGGAATATCACCTGCACCATATCCTCGTAGCCGATGAAGCCCAGGCGAAGGACTTGATCGCGAAGATCAAGGCTGGCGCGAGCTTTGAAGATCTGGCGAAGCAGTATTCGAAAGATCCGGGATCGGGCAAAAATGGCGGCGATCTGGATTGGTCGAGCCCGCAGGCTTACGTGCCGGAGTTCGGCGCGGCGGCCGAGAAGCTGAAGAAGGGCGAGATGACGGATACGCCGGTGAAGACGCAGTTCGGCTGGCACATCATTCGGTTGGACGATATTCGCGATGTTGCGCCCCCGCCGCTTGAGCAGGTCAAGGATCAGATTGCGAAGCAGATTCAGCAGGAAAAGCTGCAGGCCTTTGAAGAAGGTTTGCAGAAGAAGGCTGTTATCAAGTAATTGAAGTAATTGAAGTAATTGTCGGCTTTTTGCCGATGTGAAAAAGCCCCGCTGGTTTGCACCAGCGGGGCTTTTTCATTGGGCTTTCAGTCCCTTAGTTGATGCCCTTGTTTGGTTAGCCAAGGGCACCCGCTCCATCTTTATCCGACCCAGCGCCGCGCGTTCTGGAACACGCGCAGCCACGGGCTTGCGTCTGCAGTCCAATCCCCTGGCGTCCAGCTCATCTGCACATTCCTGTGCACACGCTCCATATGCGGCATCAGCACGGTGAAGCGCCCATCGGGCGTCGTCACCGACGTAATCCCCTGCGGCGAGCCATTCGGATTAAACGGATAACGCTCGGTAGCAGCGCCCTGGTTATCGACGAAACGCATGGCGACTAGAGCGTTTGCCGAATCGCCTTGCTGCGAGAAATCCGCGAAGCCTTCACCGTGCGCAACCGCGACTGGAATTCGCGAGCCTTCCATCCCGGCGAAGAATATCGACGGGGAGCTTTGTACTTCAACCGATGAAAAGCGTGCCTCGAATTGCTCCGACTTGTTGCGCGTGAACTTCGGCCATGCATCGGCGCCGGGAATCATCGAAGCGAGGCTGCTCATCATCTGGCAACCGTTGCAAATGCCCAGCGCAAAGGTATCGGTGCGGCCGAAGAACTCGGCGAACATGTCCGCAAGCCGCGGATTGAAGCGGATGGTCTTCGCCCAGCCCTCGCCTGCGCCGAGCACGTCGCCGTAGGAGAAACCACCACACGCCACTGCGCCCGCGAAGTCAGCCAACGTAACGCGGCCTTCCAGCAAATCGCTCATGTGAACGTCGTGCGTATCGAAGCCCGAGCGGTCAAATGCGTAAGCCGTTTCCAGATGCGAATTGACGCCCTGCTCGCGCAAGATTGCAACGCACGGACGCGCGCCTTTGCCAACAAACGGAGCCGATACATCCTGCGCCGCATCGAAAGTCAAAACCGGCGAAATGCCCGGATCTGCAGGGTCGAGCAACGCATCATATTCAGCATCGGCGCAGGCGGGGTTATCGCGTAACCGGGCAATGCGCCAGCTCACTTCGCTCCACGCACGCTGCAAATCATGGCGCGGGGCGTCGAAGATCTTCTTCGCGTCGCGATAGATTTCAATGGTGTCACGCTCGTTCGGCTTGCCTATCACTTCCGAACACGCTGACAGCCCGTGTTCGCGCAACGCAGCCAGCACAGCATCGCGATCCGCCAGAGGCACCTGGATCACGCCACCCAACTCCTCGGCGAACAACGCGCGAATGGTCCGGTCCTCACGACGCCCGCTGGTCTGCTTCGCCCAGTCCTTGGCATCGCCGTAATCGGATTCGTGGCTGGGATCGAGTATCAGCATGTCCACATTCAGCGACACACCCACGTGCCCGGCAAACGCCATTTCGCAGACAGTGGCCCAAAGGCCGCCATCGGAACGATCGTGATACGCGAGCAATTTGCCTGCTGCGTTGAGCGACTGGATCGCGTTGAAGAAGCGCTTGAGGTCCTCGGCATCATCGACGTCAGGAACCGTGTCGCCGATCTGCTGCGTCACCTGCGCCAAAATGCTGCCGCCGAGACGGTTCTTGCCGCGACCCAGGTCGATAGAGATCAGCACCGTATCCGTGCCACGCTGCAACTGCGGCGTGAGCTGGCGACGTACATCTTCAACCGGCGCGAACGCCGAAATGATCAGAGACACCGGCGACACCACTTCCTTCGCCGCGCCCGTGGCGTCCTGCCACTTGGTGCGCATCGACAGCGAATCCTTGCCGACTGGAATACTGATACCGAGCGCCGGGCACAATTCCATGCCGATGGCCTTCACGGTGTCAAACAGCGCTGCGTCTTCGCCAGGACTGCCGCATGCAGCCATCCAGTTAGCGGAAAGCTTCAGCTTGTTCAACGATTCGATGGGTGCCGCCGCAATGTTCGTCACCGCTTCGCCCACGGCCATGCGGCCCGACGCCGGTGCATCGATAACAGCCAACGGCGTGCGCTCGGCGATGGTCATCGCTTCGCCGCGGAAGCCCGCGTAATCCATCGTGGTGATTGCGCAATCGGCGACGGGCACTTGCCACGGGCCGACCATCTGATCGCGCGCGGTCGTGCCGCCCACCGACCGATCCCCAATCGTGATCAAGAACGACTTGCTGGCAACCGTCGGGTGCTTGAGCACGCTGACCGCGATCTCCGACAACACCAAACCGGTCACATCGACGGGTTCAAACTTCAAGACTTCGCGCTTCACGTCGCGATGCATCTTTGGCGTCTTGCCGAGCAGGACTTCCATGGGCATATCGACGGGTTCGAGCTTTTCGTCCGCACTCTTCAAGTCGTCGATCAACTGCAACTGGCGTTCTTCCGTAGCCACACCGACCACTGCCACCGGGCAGCGTTCACGCGTGCAGATGGCTTCGAAGGCCGGGAGGCTTTCCGGCGCGATCGCGAGAACGTAGCGTTCCTGCGCCTCGTTCGACCAGATTTCACGCGGCGACAAACCGGATTCTTCAAGCTGCACACGACGCAGTTCGAAACGCGCGCCCTTGTCCGCCCCATCGACCAGTTCAGGAAACGCATTCGACAACCCGCCCGCGCCCACGTCGTGGATGCTCAGAATCGGGTTTTCAGCGCCCAACTGCCAGCATGCGTTGATCACTTCCTGTGCGCGCCGCTGGATTTCCGGGTTGCCGCGCTGGACGGAATCGAAGTCGAGTTGCGCGGTGTTCGCGCCGGTCGCCATTGAGCTCGCTGCGCCGCCACCCATGCCGATACGCATGCCCGGACCGCCGATCTGGATCAGCAGCGATCCCGCCGGCAGATCCATCTTGTGCGTGTGCTGGTCCGAGATATTGCCGATGCCGCCCGCGATCATGATCGGCTTGTGATAACCCCGCACGCGCCCGGCGGCGTTTTGCTCATAAGCGCGGAAATAGCCGCCCAGATTGGGTCGGCCAAACTCGTTATTAAACGCAGCCGCGCCGATCGGGCCATCGATCATGATCTGCAACGGCGAAGCAATGCGCTCCGGCCGTCCATACGGCTCATGGGCATCGGAGGGATTGCGCTGCGGCACCGGCACGGCGCTGTCGCGGGCGTTTTCCCACGGCTGGCGTGCATCGGGCAAGTCCAGGTTCGATACCGTGAAACCCGCCAGACCCGCTTTCGGACGCGCGCCGCGACCGGTTGCGCCTTCGTCGCGGATCTCGCCGCCCGAGCCCGTCGCGGCGCCCGCAAACGGCGAAATGGCGGTCGGGTGGTTATGCGTCTCGACCTTCATCAACGTGTGCGTCAATTCGGTGTGACGACCGTAATGCTCGTTCGAACCGCGCGGGAACCAGCGCTCGGCCGTGCCGCCTTCCATGATCGCCGAGTTATCCGAATACGCGACAATCGTGCCGGCGTGATTTAGCTTCTCGGTGTTGCGGATCATGTTGAAGAGCGAAATGTCCTGCGGCTCGCCGTCGATGGTCCACTGCCCGTTGAAAATCTTGTGGCGGCAGTGTTCGCTGTTGGCCTGCGCGAACATCATCAATTCGACGTCGGTCGGGTTGCGCTGCAACTGCTTGAACGAATCAACGAGATAGTCGATTTCGTCTTCCGCGAGCGCCAGGCCCAGTTCGGCGTTCGCCGTCTCCAGCGCGCCGCGGCCGCGGCCGAGGATATCGACGGCTTGCAACGGCTGGGCCGGCAGTTCGTCGAAGAGATGCAGCGCGTGGTCCCGCGACGGCGCTACGCTTTCGGTCATCCGGTCATGCAACGCGGCGGCGACCGCCGTGCGCTCTTGCTCGCTCAACGCCTTCTTGCCGCCGATGCCGGTTCCGAGCAATCCGCCCTTCAGCAAAACTGTATATTCGATGCCGCGCTCGATCCGGCGGACCTGCGCGAGGCCGCAGTGATGCGCGATATCTGTCGCTTTACTCGCCCACGGCGACACCGTGCCGAAACGCGGCACAACCATGAAGGTTTCGTGTGCGCCTCGTTCGGTTGTTGCCTCAAACGGCGTGCCGTAGTGCATCAGCGCGTGGATGCGGTTGCTGTCCTCATCGGAGAGCGGTTCGGTCGAGTTGACGAAATGCAGATACTGGCCGCGCACGCCGACAATATTCGGGTCGATGCGCGTCAATGTTTCGAGCAGGCGGGTTTGACGGAAATCGGAGAGGGCCGAAGCGCCGGGGAAACACGAGAAGTGGGCCATTGTCACGGTGCTTAAATGACGTCGGAGACGCCGAGGCGACGTCGAGACGAGAGACGTCGGAGCCGCTTGCGGCAGTGCCGCATTTGGCGGTGAGAAGACCCGGATTATAACCCGGAAGTGTCTCGAAAACGGACCCCCGGCCAAGCTGTGAAACGCCCCGAATGAGATGCCCCAATCTCTCAAATGCCGCTGTAATGTTTTTACGAAGGTTCTGCGGTGCGCTTCAGAAGCCTTGCCACGCCTGGGTTTCCCGCCGCCGGGCGGGGCTTCGGCGCGGTTGCGGCGGACTTCTCGCCATCCCGGCGGCGCGCGATTGGCGCTATCATGGCGCGCTTTCCCCGACCGGCGTAGTCGTCGCGTAGTTGTCGTTAAACGCCGGTTCGCTTCTTTCGCTTCTCTCACGAGAATCCCGGCGAATCCCGGGCGCCCGGTCACATTCGGGCGCCGGCTCGTGAACCAGTCTGGTCTTGCGCCTTCGGGCGAGAACGAATCATGGATGTCATCGTCATCGGCGGCGGAATCGCCGGCATCGCCACCGCGTATCAATTGCGTGCAAACGGGCACCGCGTCTGCGTGGTCGAGCGCCATGCCACCGTTGCGCAGGGCGCGACCTACGGTCATGGCGGCTCCGTGCTGCCCTCGCCGCTCGATGTGTGGTTCGGACCAACCTTCATGCAGACGCGCCGCGCAGCAAAAACCGGCGTCGTGTTCAAACCCGGCTTCAATTCCGACACCCGCGAGTTCGCGAAGCAACTTGCGCTGCTCAAGGATCCCGAGCGTTTCACCGGGCAATACGCGGCGTTGCGGCCGCTGGTGGAGATATCGCGCGATGTCATCGCAGATATCGACACGAGATACGCGCTCGATTACGAACAGCGCACCGGCGTGCTGCACGTATTCCGCGATGCACGCGATCTCGAACTGGCGCAGTCGGCCATTGCGTTGCTGCAGCGCTTCGAGACGCCGCACAAGATGCTGACGCCCGCCGAATGCGTGGCCGCCGAACCGTCCATTCCCGACGATCCGCCGCTCGCTGGCGGCGTGTTGCTCGGCGATGCCCGCACCGCCAATTGCCCGTTGTTCACCAAGTTGCTGAAGCAGGCGCTGGAAGACAGCGGCGTGCAGTTTCAGCTTGGCCGCGAAGTGACGGCAATCCGCGCCGATGCCCAGCGCGCCGCCGTGGAACTCGGGCCGCGCGCAGGTGAAGTCGATGGCAAAGGCCGCAAGTCCCGCGATGTGGAACTGATCGGCGCCGATGCCATCGTCGTGGCGGCTGGTACCGGCACGCCGGCGTTGCTGGCGACGCTGGGAATCGCGTTGCCCTTGCACCCGCTGCGCCTGCACACGCTGACCGCGCCGATTGCTTACGAGGAGCGCGCGCCGCACATTACGGTCGTCGATTCGGTGAAACGCATCACGATGACGCGGATCAACCAGCGCATGCGCGTGACGGGTGGCGCGGTGCTGGAGAGCGTGGCCAAGGCGCACAAGCCGATGACCGAAAGCATGACGCGCCGCGCTCTGGCGCTGCTCGGCCAGGCGACGCACGACTGGATTCCGGGGGCGGCGAAGGTATCGGCGGCGCGGGCATGGGACGGCATCCGGCTTATCTCGCCCGATGGTTTGCCCGTGGTGAGCCCGAGCGCGCACGCCCGCCTGTTCGTCAATGCGGCGCATGGTCCGGCGGGCTGGGGCATCGCTTGCGGGGCCGCTAAAGTGATCGCGGCGATGGTCTCCGGGACCACGCCCGACGTGCCCGCCGAAACGCTGAGCGCGTTGCGGATGGATCGGTTCTAGGATGATTTGACGGGCATCGGGCACGGCGTTGGCGTTTTAGTGGAAGCAAGGCGCTTCGCAAATCCCCGGCGTTCGACGCTTGCGGGCATTTGGGCGTGATAATTGCGATGAGTTCACGCACTTCTCTTCCGCTGCCGCCATGACCGACTCCGCCTCAAATACTGCCCCGCCGTATATCGAGCCGCGCGATCACGCGCTGGCGCTCCTCACACTCGATGAACTCCGTACGCTCGAACGCCGTACGGCGGCTGCCTTGCCCGCGAATACGCTGATGGCGCGCGCCGGGGCTGCTGCGGCGCAATTTGTCATCGATACGGACAGGCATGCGCCGCATCTCGCCGGGCTTCCCGTCTGGATCGTGGCCGGCCCCGGCAACAATGGTGGCGATGCGCTTGTGATGGCGGCCCGCCTGGAGCAAACGGGTATCGATGTGGAAGTCTGCATGCCGGTGGAAGTCAAACCGGACGACGCCCGCTGGGCGCTGGCCGAAGCCAAAAAAGCCGGTGTGAAAATCACGACAGAAGCGCCCAACTCCTTCGATCACTTCGGCTGGCTCGTCGACGGCATGTTCGGCATCGGTCTCGCACGGCCGCTGGACGGCGTGTTCGCGGATCTTGCCGCGCGTCTGTCGCGGCGTTCGAAAGCGAGCGGCGGCGTGCTTGCGCTGGATATCGCGAGCGGGCTGTCGAGCGATACGGGCGAGCCGGTCAGCCGCAGCGCCGACGGCCGTCCGCAAGCGGTGCGCGCCACGCACACCATGACGTTCATCGGCGCGAAGCCGGGTCATTTCACCGGCGATGGCCGCGACCTGACGGGCAAGCTTTATATCGCCGATCTGGGCGTCAAGCCGCCGCTCGAACCGTCCATCGTGCTCAACGCGCCGTCGTTGTTCGGCACGCATTTACCACCTCGCGATTACGCGACCAACAAGGGCACGTTCGGCACGCTGGCCGTGCTCGGCGGTGACACCGGCATGTGCGGCGCGCCGATTCTCGCGGCACGCATGGCGTTGTACGGGGGCGCGGGCAAGGTGAACGTGGCGTTCATCGGCACGGATTCGCCGCCTTACGACCCGCCGCATCCGGAACTGATGCTGCACCACGTGGACCAGTTTTCCCTCGACAAAATGGATGCGCTCGCAGTGGGCTGCGGCATGGGCCAGAGCGAGCGCGCGAAGCAGGTTCTCGCCGACGTCCTCGCACTCGACGTCCCCAAACTCTTCGATGCCGACGCGCTGAACCTGATTTCATCGGATGAAAAGCTGGCAGCGAAGGTGGCCGAACGGGGTGCTCGCGGCGATCCCTGCGTGTTGACGCCGCACCCGCTGGAAGCTGCGCGGCTGCTCGGCTCCGATGTCAAGAAGGTACAGGTGGACCGTATTTCGGCGGCGCGCCACTTGGCGGCGCGTTACAGCGCGGTGATTGTGTTGAAAGGCACGGGCACGATCGTGGCGTCGCCGGATGGCCGTATTTCCGTGAACCCCACCGGCAATGCGGCGCTTGCGACGGGCGGGACTGGCGACGTGCTCGGCGGGTTGATCGGCGCGTTTCTCGCACAGCGGCTGCCCCCTTATGAAGCCGCGCTTGCAGGCGTTTATCTGCATGGGCTGGCCGCGGAGGTGTTGACTCAAGAGGGCCAGGGTCCGGCGGGACTGACCGCCGGTGAGTTGGCGCCCAAGGTGCGCCGTTTGCTCAATCAGCTGTTCTACATGGCGTGACCAGGCCGCGCGAGGCATTCATTCGTGGCGCATGGAACCCTGGGCAGCATGCCTTTGCGGCCATGCAAGCATTCTTTCATCCATCGTGGCTATACTTGTTGACTCGCGCGTAAGCGGGTCGGGATGGAACATAATCAGACCCCGCGTGATGATGTGCGATTCGATGTGCGATTCGCATTTCCCCGCCACCCTCTGACAAACGGACCGTTATGACGCTCAATTCGCTCCCTGCCTGGCCGGCGCTCCAGACGCATTACGATGCCATCCGTGACGAGCGCCTGCGCGACTGGTTCGCGCCGCAAAACGACACAACGCCATCCCGCGCCGAGCGCCTGACTTTCGACGGCGGCGGCATTTCCATCGATTTCTCGAAGAACCGCATCACCGAAGCCACGCTCAAGCTCCTTGTAGAACTCGCGCAGCAAGCAAAGGTCGCGGAAAAGCGCGACGCCGTGTTTGCCGGCGATATCGTCAACGTGACGGAACATCGGGCGGTGCTGCACACGGCCCTGCGTTCCACCGACGACAACTCCCCTTTCCAGAAGGAAATCCGGGCTGAAAAAGCCAAGATGGCCGCGTTCGCGAACAAGGTCCGCGACGGTTCGTGGACCGGGTACACGGGCAAGCGGATCCGGCATGTAGTGAACATCGGTATCGGCGGCTCGGATCTCGGGCCGAAGATGGTCGTGCATGCATTGCAGCACCTCGCATTGCCGGGTCTGGACACGCATTTCGTCTCGAACGTCGATGGCGCCGATATCTACAACGTGCTCAAGGGCCTGAATGCCGAAGAGACGCTGGCCATCGTGGTATCGAAGACGTTCACCACGCTCGAAACCATGACGAATGCGCGCTCCATGCGCGAGTGGTTCCTGAAGGGCGGTTGCCCTGAAGAAGCGCTGTCGAAGCACTTTGTGGGGGTATCGGCGAATCCGGAAGAAGTGGTCAAGTTTGGTATCGCGAAAGAAAACGTCTTCGAGATGTGGGACTGGGTCGGCGGCCGTTATTCGCTATGGTCCACCGTCGGCCTGTCGATCGTGATCTCGGTCGGCCCGGAGAATTTCGAAAAGCTGCTGGCCGGCGCGCACGCAATGGACGAGCATTTCCGCACGGCGCCGTTCGAACGCAACCTGCCTGTGCTGATGGGCATGATCGGCATCTGGTATCGCGACTTCTTCGGGTCGCAAAGCGTGATGGTCGCGCCGTACTCGCAAGCCATGCGTTATTTGTCTTCGTATCTCCAGCAACTCGAGATGGAGAGCAACGGCAAGTCCGCGCGGCTCGACGGCACCATGGTCGATTACGCGACCGCCGCCGTGATCTGGGGCGAGCCCGGCACGAACGGCCAGCACGCGTTTTATCAGATGCTGCATCAAGGTCCGACACTGATCCCGATCGACTTCATCGCGGTGTTGAAGCCGGAGCATCCGCTCATCGATCATCACGCCAAGCTGCTCGCGAATTGCTTCGCGCAAAGCGAAGCGCTGATGCTCGGACGCACGCTGGAAGAAGCGAAGAAGGTCGCAGGACCGGGCAAGGAAGAACTCGCGACGCACCTGAGCTTCCCGGGCAATCGCCCGACGACCACGATCATTCTCGATGCCCTCACGCCGGAGACGCTCGGTGCAGTCATCGCGCTCTACGAGCACAAGGTGCTGGTGCAAGGCGCGGTGTGGGACATCAACTCGTTCGATCAGTGGGGCGTGGAGCTGGGCAAGATTCTCGGCAAGGTGGTTGAAGCCGATATCACCAGCGAGAAGGCCGATCCTGCCAAGCACGATTCGTCGACGTCGGCGTTGATCGCGCGTGCGCAGGCTGCGTTGAAGAGTCTGTAAGCGCTGTTGTTGAGTTGCGGGCGAGTTGCGGGCGTTTTCGCATGAGAAGACGCCCGCAACCCACTACACGCTCAAGCCGTTCACGAGACGCCCTGCTTCTATGGTCACCGTCGCGTCGCATCGCTCGGCGAGTTCGGCATCGTGCGTAACGAGGATCAGCGTTGCCCCATTGCGCCGGTTCATCTCGAACATCAGGTCGATGATCGCGTAACCCGTTGCCGCGTCCAGACTGCCTGTGGGTTCATCGGCGAAAAGCACCGCCGGATGCGTGACAAATGCACGGGCAAGCGCGACACGTTGTTGCTCGCCGCCGGACAACAGCTTGGGATAGTGCGCCGTGCGTTGACCGAGACCGACCTGTTCGAGCAGGTCCCGTGCACGCGTCGCGATCTCTTTATGCGGCACGTCGCCGCGCAATTCGAGCGGCAGCATCACATTTTCCAGCGCGGTCAGATGCGGCATCAACTGGAACGACTGGAATACGAATCCCACCGATCCGCTGCGCAATGCCGCGCGCTCGTCTTCGTTCAGCGTGCCCAGGTCGTGCCCGAGCAGGCGAACCGAGCCGCCGGTGGCGCTGTCCAAACCGGCGAGCAGACCGAGCAGCGTCGATTTGCCCGAGCCCGATGCGCCGACTATGGCGATACTGCTGCCCTTTTCGATCGACAGGTCGATCTGATCGAGGATGATCAATTCGCCCGTCGCGTCTTTCACCCGCTTGCTTAAACCCCGTACTTCAATGACTGGTTCGATATTGTTTTGCATGGAGAGACTTAAGGTGAACTGGACGACGCGCGCCACGCTGGCCCTGCTTGTATGCACGTGCGCTACGCGAGCCTTCGCTGCGGACACAACGACTAACGCGGCCGCAGTGGCGGCCACGGCCGGCAAACCGTCGATCGTGGTCCTCGGCGACAGCATTTCCGCGGAATACGGCCTGCCGCGCGATACAGGCTGGGTAGCGTTGCTGCGCACGAAGCTGACGCAGGAGCACTTCGATTATAGCGTCGCCAATTCAAGCATCAGCGGCGACACCACCAGCGGCGGCCTCGCCCGCCTGCCCGCCGCGCTCAACCGGCTCAAGCCGAAGATCGTGATTTTGGAACTCGGCGCCAACGACGCGCTGCGCGGCGTGCCGCTTACAACGACCGAAGCTAACTTGCGGGCCATCATCGAACAATCCCAGGCGATCAACGCGAAAGTCTTACTCGTCGGCATGTACGTTCCGCCTAATTATGGCCTCGACTACTCGCAAAAGTTTCACGGCGTCTATGAACAATTAGCGAAAGAAGAACACGTGCCGCTGGTCCCGTTCTTACTGGCTGGGATCGAAAACAAGCCGGAAATGTTCCAGGCCGACCAGATTCATCCGACCCCTCAGGCCCAGCCTTTGCTATTAAACAACGTCTGGCCAGTTTTAAGACCTTTGCTGGGCGCGCCATCGAAATGACCGGGGGACATCACTATTGAAGCAATTCATCGATATCCCCGCTTGAATCCTGTCAGCGCGCCGCCCGGTTGGCTTTCAGCCATGCGCGGAATAGGGCCACGATTCAGTATCAAGACTTTCGCGTAACTCTGAAAAACCCCGGCTCCGCTGTGAGCGCATTGAAAGGAGGTAACGTGAAATATTTACCAGTTCTCGCTTTAACCGTCGCGATGTCGGCTTGCGCCGCGCCCATGTCCCCCGGCGTCAGCCAGGTTGGCACGAGCCAGCAACTGCCGAAGGCAGTCGCACAATGTATCGCGCAGAAATGGGCCGATAAATCACAGCAACAAGTCATTTCGCAGGACACGCTCGCGAACGACATGGCAGCCGATGTCTACGTTCCGGGTCAGCAACCGCCGAACGGCGCAGCCGCCGTCGTACGCCCCAATTATTCCGGTCCGGGCTCATGGGTCGGCTTCCGCGCTGCGGGCGCGGCCGGCAGCGACGCCACCGGCGACATCAAGGCTTGCCTCTGACCGTTCAGGTCTTCCTTCAACCCTGCCATCGAGCATCTTCGATTTGAAGAAGCCCGATATGAAAAAACCCCGCTGGTTTGCGCCAGCGGGGTTTTTTATGGGTGTCGCGAAGCTTATTGAAGCTTATTAGATCACGAGGATCACTGCGTCTGATCGGCCGTGGTCGGCACGTTCGTGATCTTCACCTTCGAGCGCGCCTTCAATGCGTCGAGGTACGACTCCATCTCGGCCTGCGCGTAGACCTGCGCTACTTGCTGTTGCGCCCCGGCCAGACGATCTGCGGTCACCGGTTCAGGCTTTTCGACGCCATTCACACGATAGATAGCGTATCCGTCCGCACCCAGATCGACGCCCACATAGGTCGGCAACTTCGATGAATCCGCCTTGAAGATAGCAGCGAGCGCGACGGGCGGCATGCCCTGCGCGTCGTTACGCGAAACCTTCGATACCGACGAAAACCCCGTAGTCGAATTGGACTTCTGCAATTCGACCAGCTTGGCTTCGCCGTCCTTGCGTGCAGCCTGCGCCGCTTGTTCAGCCACGACCTTCGTGCGTACCGCGTCCTTGATCGCATCGAGTGCGGGAATGGCGGCCGGCTTGTAGTCCGTCACACGGCCTGCAATCAGCGTGCTGCTGCCAACGTCGATAGCCTGCGTGTTGTTGTGCTGCTTCACGGAGTCGGGCGCGAATACAGCAGCCAGGAACTTCGGATTGTTCAAGGGGCTATCGGGCGGCAGCTTCGGATCGGGCTTCGATCCAATGGTTGCGCTCTGGACTTGCAGCTTGTATTTATCGGCGGCGGGTTGAAGCGACTTCGATTGTTCGTACACTGTCGAGGTGAACCCTTCCGCGTCGTCAGCCAGATTTTTCGCCGCTTGCTGCGCGACGACGTCCCTCGTGATCGTGTCCTTCACTTCGTCGAGCGACTGCGTGACGGACGGCTTCACGTCAGTTGCTTCAATGATGTGATAGCCGAAATCGGTCTGCACGACCCCACTGATTTCACCCTTCTTGAGGCCAAACGCGGCGTCGTCGAATGCCTGGCCGCCCGCGATCATGCCGCGGCTGAAATAACCGAGGTCACCGCCCTTCGACGCCGATCCCGGGTCCTGCGAATCTTTCTGCGCGATCTGCGCGAACTGGTCCGGATGCGCCTTGACCTGTGCGAGCAGTGTTTCGGCTTGTTGTTTGGCCTTGGCCTTGTCGGCGGCGCTTGCGTCTTTCGGCGCTGTGATCAGGATGTGGCTCACGCGGACTTGCGCCTGCGTCTTGAAACGCGCGATGTTGTCGTCGTAATACTTCTTCAGGTCGGCGTCGGACGGCTTGAGCGCTGCCGACAACGTAGCCGGCGACATCACGAGATATTGAATCGTGGCGGACTCAGGTGTCGCGAACTCGGCACGATGCGCGTCGTAATACGACTTCAGTTGTGCATCTGTGGGCTGGATCTTCGCGGTGTAATCGACTGTGCGGAACGCGAGACCTTGTACATCACGGCGTTGCTCGGCGATCTCGGTCAGGCTTTGCGCCAGCGTCTTCGACGTGAAGGCGGTGGCCTGGATGCTGCCCGGAATCTGTTGGGAAGCGAGGCCATAACGCACGCGTTCGTCGTATTGCTCAGGCGTCATGCCCTGCATGGCGAGCAATTGCTTGTACTGTTCCACGTCGATGGAACCATCGGGCTTGCGCAGCGAAGCAATGGTCGGATCGGCCAGCAATGCACGGCGCACGGCTTCGTCGGAGGCGGTCAGGTGAAGACGCTGGGTTTCGTCGGCGAGCGTGCGCTGCTGCACGAGGCTGTCGATCAACGAGGCGCGCATTTCCGGCGTTTCGAACATCTTCGGGTCGAACTGGGCGCCGAGCATCTGCCGCGCGCGATCGACTTGCTGACGCATCGCGCCGTCAAATTCGACACGCGTGATCTTGTGGCCGTTGACGCTGGCGACGTTCGCGTTTTCGTCGAAGAAACTGCTGAAGCCCTGAATACCCACAATTCCCAATCCTGGCACGACGATCAGGATCAACAGGGCCATCATCAGGCGTTGGTGATTACGGAAAAAGTCGAGCATGCGTGACGATTCTGCCTAATACGAAACGCCCGATGTTACAGCAGCGGGCAATAAAAAAGGCGAACCGGAGTTCGCCTTTCTCGTGAATGCTGGCGGAGTGGACGGGACTCGAACCCGCGACCCCCGGCGTGACAGGCCGGTATTCTAACCAACTGAACTACCACTCCTTTTTTACATCTTTTGCAACGATCCGAGACGAGATCCGCACGGCCGGTTAGCCTTGCTCCACAACCGTTTGCTCAATCGGGGACGCAGTATACAACGAAAAATCAGACGATGCGAAATTTTCTCATGCGACGCAGCAAAGGCCTTACCACACTAAGGCTCTAAGCCCCCTCCGCACCCTGCGATGCAGCGATGTCGCGTGCCTCGGCATCGCGGATCCGAAGCGGCTCGATCTTGCCCACGATCACGAGATAGCTGAACGCGCCGAGGAAACAGAATCCGCCCGCGACAACCAACGGAATGGTGAACGACCCTTTGGTGAGCTCGACCATGAAGCCGGTGAACGTCGTGATGACGATGCCCGCAAGGTTCGACGCAAAGTTCTGGATGCCGCCGATGGATGCAACGTAATCCGGCGTGGGCGCCACGTCGCCGGGAAGCGACCAGATGCTGGCGGCGGCGAACGCGAGGCTGCCGTAGGCAATCCCGAACGACGCAAGCATCACATACGTGCTCGTGGTGAACGCGGACAGCGTGATGATCGACGAGAGCAGCATGCCGCCGACCATGCAGGTCTTGCGCGACTTCGTCAGGCTCCAGCCGCGTTTATAAAGCGCATCCGAAACAATGCCGCCCAGCCAGCCGCCGGGAATCGAAATAAGCGCCGGAATCATGCCGAGCGTGCCGAGCGACTTGAGCGAAAAACCGCGCGTCTGCACGAGATAACTCGGGAACCACGTGATGAAAAAGTAGATCACGAAGTTCAGGCAGAAGAAGCCGAGCATCATGCCCCACAGTGTGCGATGCCTGAAGAGCGACGCCCATGTGACGTTCTGGCCCGATGTTTTTTCACGCGGTGCGGGCGCCGCATTTTCTGCGCCGGTCAGGTCACCACGCGACGGATTGCGATAGATCAGGAACCAGCCGAGCACCCATACCAGGCCGACCGCTCCTGTCGCGATGAACGATGCTTCCCAGCCGAAGCCGCTGATGATCAGCGCGACGACGGGGATGGAGAGTGCGGAGCCGACGCGCGAGCCGCTGTCGAAGATACTGGTGGCGAACGCACGCTGCGCCGGCTTGAACCATTGCGCGACGAGTTTCGCGCAGGCCGGATACGCGCCCGCTTCGCCGACGCCGAGCATCAGGCGGCAGCCGAACATGCCCGCGACGCTCGTGGCCGCCGCCGTCAGCGCGGTGAATACCGACCACCAGCCTACGGCGAGCGGCAATGCAATTCGTGCGCCGACTTTATCGACGAACCAGCCGAACGGCATCTGCATCAACGCGTAGGTCCAGAAGAAGCCGCTCATCACGAGGCCCATTTGCGCGGGGCCGATATTGAGCGCCTTCTCTATCTGAGGTGCGGCTACAGCGAGGTTTGCACGATCGACATAGTTGATCGCGATTGCCAGGAAGCATAGAAATACGACCATCCAACGCATCTTGCGCATACTTTGTCTCCTCCGGTACGGCACGTTTTTTTATCTACGATGCTCGTTTGCGACGCCACGAGCGAACGCAGGATCGGCTCGGGCAAGCACGCGTCCACGTGCTTGCCCGAGGCGTTACATGCTACCCGTTTAATGCCTATGTCTGCACGGCCCAAGCCTTACAGAACGAAAGTTTTCGCGACATGGCGATGGCTTCGACGCGGCTGTGCTTACCGCGCACCGCAGGCTTCCGGGGCAGGGAGTGATGCCCGCAAGACCCATGCATCGGCGATCAGGAACCGTTGCATATCTCATGCAGCGCGTTGAGCCTGCGCACCGGATCGGCCACGTACGGATTCGATTCATCCCACGCGTAGCCTGCCAGCACCGCGCTGATATAACGCTGGATATGCACTGTCTTATGCCGATAAAAAATGATGTCCTGCAACTCGCCCGTGTACCACCGCTCGACGAACGCGCGGAACGTATCTATACCCTTTCGCAGCGGCACATCGTAAGCCGCATGCCAGTCGAGCGTCTCGCCGTTGAACTGCCTCTCAAGTACCTGCACCGCCAGGTGCGCGGAGCGCAGCGCGATCGTCACGCCCGATGAAAACACCGGATCGAGGAACTCGCCAGCGTTACCGAGCAGCGCATAGCCCGGACCATGCAGCCGCTCGACGTTCGCCGAATACCCGCCGATATGCCGCACCGGCATCAGGAACGGCGCCTGCCCGATGAGCCCGTTGAGCGTCGGCTCCTGCTGGATCAGCGCACGCAGTTTTGCATCGCGTTCGTTCTCCGGACACTCGAGGAAACTCGCTTCGGCTACGCACCCGACCGACGAGCGCCCGCCCGCCAGCGGAATCATCCAGAACCAGACATTGCGATGCTCAGGATGGGTCGCGACGCAGATCTTGTTGCGGTCCGTGGCGCCGGACGGAATGCCGTCGCGCACATGCGTGAAGATGGCCGCGCGTGTTGGCATGCGCGTCGGTGCTTCGAGATTCAGAAGGCGCGGCAAGACACGGCCGAAGCCGCTTGCATCGAGTACAAAACGGGCTTGCACGCGGTATGCAACCCCCGCTTCATCGATGACATCCAGCGCGGGTGCGGCGCCCGTTTGCATCGCCTGCACGGTGTGGCCGAAACGCACTTCGGCGCCCTGCTCCGCTGCGCACCGGATCAGCAGATCGTCGAACACGGCGCGTTCGACCTGATACGTCGTGCCCCATCCCGGTGAGTGTTTATCGCGGAAATCGAAGGACGACGACTGGTCCCGATAGACAAAATGAGCGCCATTCTTGTACTGGAAGCCGGCCTCGACAACCGCTTGCAGCATGCCTGCCTCTTCCAGGTACGCCATGCTTTGCGGCAACAGGCTCTCTCCGACCGAAAAGCGCGGAAAATGCTGGCGCTCCAGCACGAGGACCGAGCGGCCCGCCTTTCTCAGCAGCGCAGCCGCGACCGCACCCGAGGGACCCGCGCCGATGATGGCCACATCAACGGTCATGTTTTGCTGCGATGAATCGGTATTCAATGGGACCTCGTTTGCCTGGGACTATCTGTGGGGGCGTGCGGCGCAGGTTGTCAATCTCGTGCTTCTGCACATGCCTTACTTGCCATTACAATGACGTGCGCCCTGTTCGCGTCATTTCCTGCCGGAGAGCAACTCGTGTCGTCATCCGAAACATCCAGCGTTGCCTTTGTGCCGGAGACGGCCTTCGGGCTCTGGTTTCTGCGTACCGCTACCTGGGAACATCACGTACTGCGCGTGGCGATCAACGACCTCAAGCGGCTGATCGATACAACGCTGCCCGACGCCCCCGTGATCGTCGACGTGGGTTGCGGGCAAGGCCAATCGTTCCGGCTGCTCGGAAAGGCGTTCAGGCCCGGCCGGATCGTTGGAGTCGATTTCCATGAGCCTTCGCTCGTGCAAGCCCAGGGCGCCGCGCGGGCTTGCTTGCAGGACGACGGCTGGACCGGCGAGATCGAGTTGCTGCACGGCGACTGCGCGCAGCTGCCCTTGCCCGATGCGAGCGCCGACATCGTGTTCTGCCATCAGACCTTTCATCATCTCGTCGAGCAAGGCCGTTCCCTTGACGAATTTCGCCGGGTATTGAAACCCGGCGGGGTTTTGCTATTCGCTGAATCCACCGACGCCTACATCAAGTCCTGGGTGATCCGGCTGCTGTTTCGCCATCCCATGCACGTGCAGAAAAGTGCGCACGGTTACCTCGATATGATCCGCGATGCCGGGTTCTCGTTCGGTTTACAGAACGTTTCCATGCCTTACCTATGGTGGAGCCGTGCGGCTGACTTCGGGCTCCTTGAGCGGCTCGGGCTGCATCGGACGCTGCCCGGCAAGCGTCGTGAAACGCTCGTCAATGTTGCTGCGACCAAGGCCGGTTGATCGCAGCTTTGCATCGATTCAGCATTACTGCGCGTCGAGCACGACCACATCTCCACGCACCCGCAAAGCCGCCGCGCTCATACTCACGCCGCACGTGAACTCGGTCGCCGACGCCGATTCAGTGCTATGAAAACTCGTCCCGATGTTGATGACGGCATTCGCGTTGTGAGCACGCGCATACGCCCGCAACTTCTGCAACGCATCGGCAAGCGCCCGATTGCAGGACGCATCCTGCCCGTTCGGGTCACGCGCGATACGCACCGACGTCGAGGTTTGTCCCAACTGGCTCTGCACGGCAGGATGAGCCTGCGAGCCGAAATACAACGCAACCTGCGCGCCCGGCGCTGACTGAGCGACAACCGGCGCAAGCGGCAGCGACTTCACTTGAGTCGCACACCCGGTCAACGTCGCAATAACCACCATCAGCCCGCCAAACGCATACTTGCTTTTCATCGTGTTTCCCCGGTTAGTTATTGTTACGGTCGTTGTGTTTGTTATGTTCGTTATGTTTGTTACGGACATCGGAAACTTCAGCCACCCTTCCACGCATCGAAGATCAGGCTGGCGCAACTGCCGCCGAACCCGAACGAAACTGACATCGCGGTGTCGATCTTCATCGCACGGGATGTGCATACAAGCGGCATGCCGTTCAAGCATGGATCGGGCGTTTCGATCGGCCCTGTCCCGGCGATAAAACCATCGCGCATCATCAGCAGCGTATAGATCGCCTCGTGCACGCCGCATGCTCCAAGCGGGTGACCCGACAGTCTCTTCGTCGATGAAAACAACGGGATGTCACTGCCGAATACAACGGACAATGCATGCAGTTCTTCGATGTCGCCAAGCGGTGTCGACGGTGCGTGCGTGTTGATATAGGCTGGACGCGTGCCTGCTTCATCGAGTGCGCCGCGCATGGCGCGCGCAATCCCCGATGCGTGAGGCGTCACCATGCCGGCACCGTCCGTGCAATGGCCGAAGCCCGTCAATTCTGCGTGGATGCGCGCGCCGCGCGACAACGCATGGTCCAGCGATTCGAGCACCAGCACGCCACCGCCCGACGCAATCACGAAACCGTCGCGCGTACTGTCATAGGGCCGCGAGGCACGTTCCGGCGTGTCGTTGAAACGCGTCGACAATGCGCCCATGGCGGCGAACATCAGCGTCATGTTGTCGTGCAATCCTTCGCTGCCGCCGGCCAGCACAATCTGCTGGCGGCCGGTCTGGATCAGTTGCATCGCCTGGCCGATCGCCAGCGCCGACGTCGTGCAGGCCGAGGACGGCGAGTACGTCACGCCCTCCAGCCCGAACACTTGCGCAACATTCGCCGATGCCGTGCTGCCCATCACTTGCGGGACCACGTACGGCAACACTCTTTCGATACCACGCGTGCGGGCAATCGCCATTGCTGCGTCATAAGCGGAGATCGTGCCGGTACCCGAACCGATCACCGCGCCCGCGAGCGGCGAACGTAACGTGGCGGGATCGAGTCCCGCATCGTTTATCGCCTTGCGCGCCGCGTGGCATGCAAAACGCGCCGTGTCGCCCATGAAGCGCTCAAGCTTGCGATCGAATGGCGGTTCGCCCGCGACTGACGCCACGCCCGCTACCTGACTCGCCAGACCACGGTCACACCACGCATCGACGCGCGTAATGCCGCTGCGTCCTTCGCGCAAACCGGTGGAGACATCGTCGAGCGTATTGCCCAGGCACGACACAATGCCCATACCGGTCACGACCACGCGTGACAAACTGCGCTGCGCAGGCGTAGATGTAGGCATAACCTCACTCATGGCACACGCCGGAAAATCAGCGACGTGTTGATGCCACCGAACGCGAAGTTGTTGCTCATGACATATTCGGCATCGATCGTGCGGCCGCTATCCACGATGTAGTCGAGCGGTGCGCAAGCCGGATCGACCTGCGTCAGGTTCAGAGTCGGCGCATACCAGCTGCGTTTCATCATCTCGATGGTCCACCACGCCTCCAGCGCACCGCACGCGCCCAGCGTGTGGCCGACGTAACTCTTCAGCGAACTGATCGGCATGCGTGCGCCGAAGGTCTGCGCGGTCGCGTGGCTTTCGGCTACATCGCCGCGATCCGTCGACGTACCATGCGCGTTGACGTAGGCAATGGCTTCGGCGGCGAGCTGCGCGTCGCGCAGTGCGAGCTGCATGGCGAAAGCCATGGTCTCGGCCGATGGCTGCGTCATGTGCGCGCCATCCGAATTGCAACCAAAGCCGACTATCTCCGCATGAATGTGCGCCCCGCGTGCGAGTGCGTGCTCATACTCTTCAAGGACTAAAGTGGCTGCGCCTTCACCGACCACGAGGCCGTCGCGTGCGACATCGAAGGGACGCGGCGTCAGATGCGGCTCTTCGTTGCGTGTGCTGGTTGCATAGAGCGTGTCGAACACAGCAACGGCCGGCCCGGACAGTTCTTCCGCCCCGCCCGCGAGCATCAACGTCTGCTTGCCGGCCGCGATCATCTCGTAGGCGTAACCAATTGCCTGACTACCCGATGCACACGCACAGGACGTCGGCACAATGCGGCCTTTCAGATCCCAGAACAGGCTCACGTTGACGGCCGTTGTGTGCGGCATCATCTGCACGTAGCTATTCGACGTTACATCGCTCATTGAACCGGTTTCAAGCATGGTGCCGAAAGCGCGAATCGGCTGAACCGATCCCGAGGACGATCCGTAGGCCACGCCCATGCGACCGTCCTTGATCGTCGGGTCGTCGACGAGACCCGCATCGGTCAGCGCCAGTTCGCTCGCGCGCACCGAATACAGGGAGACGGGTCCCATCGAACGGGTTTTCTTGCGCGGATAGTGCGCCGGCGCGGCGAAGTCGGGCAACGGGCAGGCGAGCCGCGTATGCAGCAGCTCGAAGTAGTCCCACTCGGGCATCCGGCGCACGGCGTTGCGACCGCTTTTCAGCTTGGCCTCGATCTCGTCCCAGGCGTTGCCAAACGCCGTAACGCCGCCCATGCCGGTAATGACCACGCGCTTCATCAAATCATCCCGCCATTGACACCGATCACCTGCCGCGTGACATACGAGGCCGCATCCGACATCAGGAAGCTCACCACGGACGCCACTTCGGCCGGTTGCCCGACGCGATTCATCGGCACCGTCTTCAACGCCTGTTCGAGCGGCACACTGTCAAGCATGCCGGTGTCGATCAGTCCAGGCGCCACGCAGTTGACGGTGATGTTGCGCGTTGCCAGTTCGACGGCGAGCGCCTTCGTGGCGCCGATCAATCCGGCCTTCGCCGCGCTGTAGTTGACCTGGCCACGATTGCCCATTACGCCTGAGACGGAGGCGATCGTGACGATACGCCCGCCATGCCGCGCGCGCACGAGCGGCATGGTCAGCGGATGTACAACGTTATAAAAAGAGTCGAGGCCGGTTTCGATCACGATGTCCCAGTCCTCTTCGGTCAGTGCCGGAAACGCCGCGTCGCGCGTCACGCCCGCGCAGCAGACGATGCCGTAATACGCGCCGTACGCCGCCACGTCCGCTTCCAGGACCTCTCGGCACGCGGCACGGTCGCGTACATCGAATTGCAGCACCCGCGCCGTGCCACCCTGCGCGGCAATGCCCGTCGCGACAGCTTCGGCTTCACTGCGGCCGCTGCGGCAATGCACGGAGACCGTGAAGCCGTCGGCCGCGAGTTGATACGCGATCGCGCGGCCGATGCCGCGGCTCGCGCCCGTTACAAGAACACGCCGGCTCATGATCCCAAACTCCCTTCGATGAACGACTGAAAATCAGCCGGTTGATACACTTTGATGACCGCCTCGGCGCAGCACACGCTGTCGTGATGGATCACGCATTCGTAGGCGCCGTGGCCTTGGCCGTCGTCGCCACGCAGCAGTTCTTTCGCTTCGATGCGCAGTTGGGCGTCGCGTGCAAACGCCGGGATATGCGCTTCGTACCGGCGCGAGCCGAGCAGTACGCCGGGACGTGCCTTGCCGCCCGCGCGCATCGCGAGCAAACCGACGTGCGCGGCAATCGCCTGCGCCATCAGTTCGATGCCGATCCACGCCGGCATCGCACCATCGGCATTGGCGTACCACGCATCGGCACGCACGCTTGCGCAGGCTTTCAGCGTTTCGTCGGTGCAGTCAATAATCCGGTCGAGCAGCAGCATCGTGCCCCGGTGCGGCAAGATCGTTTCGATGGGGCCAAAGCCGCTGTCGGTCGTAAGGGTCGTCATGGTCATCACCGGCCGAGAATCAAACTGACGTTGCTGCCGCCGAACGCAAACGAATTGCTCATCACGTACTGCGTGCCCGTCATACCCGTCGCGCGCGGCAGATAACGCTCGCTCTCTACAAGGTCGAGCCGCGGCAAGGCCGGGTCCGCCTCGCCATCCCACAGGTGACGGGGCAATGCGACGCCGTCGCGTGCAAGCGTAAGCCACGCGAACCCCAGCTCAGTCGCGCCCGCTGCGCCGAGTTGATGCCCGGTCAACGGCTTGGTGCCGCTCGCCGCGACGCCGTCCTCGAATACCCGCGCCATCAGATGCGCTTCCATGTCGTCGTTCTTGCGCGTCGCGGTTGCATGGAGGTTCACATAGGCGATATCAGCCGGTGCAAGACCCGCGTCCGCCAGTGCGGCACGCAATGCGATTTCACCGCCCGCGCCGTGTGGATCGGGGGCGGAGATATGATGCGCATCGCTCGATTCGCCCACGCCGGCGAGCACCACAGGACCTTCGTCGCGGCTCATCAGGAACACGGCCGCGCCCTCGCCGACGTTGATCCCGCAGCGATTGCGGCTCATCGGATTGCAGCGGACCACGCTGGTCGATTCGAGCGACGCAAAACCCTGCACGGTCAACTCGCACAATGAATCGACCCCGCCGACCACGACCGCATCGCACAACTGCAATTGCAGCAGCCTGCGCGCCGAGACAAACGCCTTCGCGCTGGACGTACACGCGGTCGAGATCGTGAATGCGGGGCCGTGGATGTCGAGTGCAGCGGCGGCAAACGGCGCCACCGTGCCGATCTCCACCTGCCGGTAGTCGAAGCTCACCGGCAACTTGCCCGCTTGTGCCTGGTAGACGAACGCAGCCTCGGCCGCTTCGATGCCCGACGTGCTCGTGCCAAGCACCACGCCGATCCGATGTGCGCCGTAACGCTCGCGGGCGGCCCCCACAGCCGGCGCGATCTGCGCGAGCGCCGCGAGTAGCAGCCGGTTGTTGCGGCAGTCGTAACGCGCAAGCGATTCCGGAGGCGCGAGATTGAGCGGCACAGTCACGCTGCCGACAAACGCATCGCCGATACCGGTATGGATCGTCCCCATGCCGGGTGCGACACCGGCAGCGAGCGCCGGCACGATCGAGTCGACATCACCGCCGAGCGCGTTGATCAACCCCAGCGCATGCAGATAAACACATGGCCCGTTCATGCGGCCCTCCTTTGTTCCGATGGCATGCCGACCGGCGCAAGCAGCACCGATACCGCTATACCGAGCGCAAGCGTCGCGCCGAAACTTTTCAGCGCGGGCATCGCGCTCATGGCGAGCAGACCGAAGGAAAGCAAGGTCGTTGCCGCCGATAACAGCACGCCCGTCCACACAGCGCCAAGATCCGCGTCCGCGCGCGCGGCGCCTTCGCGCAGGAACACCGCATAGTTTGCGCCCACGCCGAGCACCAGCATCAATGCGAGCCAGTTGAACAGGTTTAGCGGCACGCCTGCATAACCAAATACTGCGAGCGTCACGCCGACTGCCAGCAAAACAGGCAACGTGACGACGATGCCGCCGAGCGGCCGGTAGCGCGCCATCATCAGCAAGAGCACGAGCAGCAGCGCGCCCGCGAGCCAGATGCCGCTGTCGACACGATATGCGCCGAACAACGTCGAGACGCTCGCGGCTTTATCGACGAAGCTTACGCCTGGCAGCGTGTGCGCGGTGGCGATCAGCGCAGGTTCGTTCGCCGATGTAACGCCCTGCGGGATCACGACGGCGGCATAGCCCGCAATGTCAACTTTACCGAGCCACAAGTGACGGAAAGGCTGCGACCACGGCGCTGCAAGCCAGCCATCCACCGTTAGCACCGCGTGGCCCGACTTCGCGTAGGCCGCAAGCCACGCATGGGCCACTGCATCGCGGAAACCGGCTTGAACGAGCGTCGCGCGCAACGCGGCCGGATCGTTGAATACGCGTTGGCTCAGCAGCGTATGGTCCTCGCCCTGCCGCTTCACCGACGGTACGAACGACGTCACTGATTGCCAGCTACTCAGCCTCGCTGCGCCCGTTAAACCGTCGAGCTTCGTGCCCAGCGCTTCAGCGCGCTCCAACACGAGTTCGGGCGTCTCACCGCGCACGACGAAAAACTGCGTGCTGTTATCGACACCCACCGCGTCGCGCACCTTCTGCTCTTGCGCCATAAGCACAGGGTCACGTTCGATCAGCAGATGGATGTCGTCGTCGCTTGCGAGCCGCAGCCAGCCGGGCACTGCGACGATCAGCAGAAGAGCCGCGACGCCCCACGCGCGCCGCCCGCCGATCAGCGCACGCCATGCACCAAGCAGACGCGCCGCGCCAGCGAATACGCGTTGCGGACTGCGCTTGGGCGCTCGAACCAGCAGTGCCGGCAACAGCCACAACACCGACGCGAACGCGGTACAGATCCCCACGATTGCAAAACACGCAATCTGCTTGAGCGCGGGGAACGGCACCCATGTGAGGATGGTGTAGCCCAGCAAACTTGTCGTCAATGCAACCATCAGTGCCGGCCGCACGGCACGCACGCCGCGCTGTGCATCCCAGTCACGTCCTGCGCCGAGATAGACCACAAAATACTGGATCGAATAGTCGACTGCCTCGCCGATCAGACTCGCGCCGAACACGAGCGTCAGCAGATGCAACTTGCCGAATATCAGCATGGTGGCAGCGAGCGCGCAGACAATACCGAGCGCCGTCGAAACGAACCCGAGCAGGATCAGCCGGGGCGAACGGAACACCAATAACATCAGCAGCGCAATCCCGCAGACCGACGCGACGCCGATCCGATGTACCTCACGCTCCGATGCGGCACGCGCCGCTTCGGCGTAGAAAACAGCGCCGGTGCGGGCCAGGGTTACATCGGGGAAATCGTGCCTGAGTGCGCCTTCACTGCTCGCCACGGCTTCGTGGACCGCATGCTGGACCTTCGATTCATACGCCGAGCCCGGCAACGTCGCCATCACGAGAACGCTGGTCGCGTTCCCTCGATGCGCCACCAGCATCCCGTCTTCAATCTCCAGGTTCGACATCGCAAGCGGCAAGTTCGCAAGCCAGTGTTCGAGCCAGCCGAACGGGTCGTCGGCGAGCTGGGTCGCGAGGCCGCTACGCAGCGGGCTGTAGAGGCGTCGCGCGAGTGTGTCGTGCAGAGACGTAGTGCCGTCCGTGAGCGCCGCGCGATCGGCCGGTGCAAGCAAGCCGAATCGATACGGCATGTAGAGGCCGGCAATCTTCGATACGTCGAACGGTGGCAACTCTGCTGTCACCGACCCGAATGCGCCGCTTGCCGACAACGTCGAGCCAAGCTGTTTCGCCGCAGCTTTCGCGTGTGCTGCGTCGTTGCTGGTGACGAGAAAAACAGTGCGGTCACCGAGCGCGGTGGCCAAGGTATCGACGGCTTTTTCAGCGACTGGGTCAGCCTCCGTCGCGGGCAATAACGCAAGCAGGTTCGTCTGCAGTGGAGAAGGCCCGGCGAAGCGCCACACGCAATAAAGCGCTGCGACAAGCGCGAGCAGCAGCCATGCGGCGCGTGTGCCCCACACCGGTTTTGCGGCTCGTGATTGCGGCACCTGCATTAGGGCGCTCCGAAAAACGTGCGCTCAGCCGGGGCCAACTCACTCACGGCCGCGCTGTTCGCAAAGTCGATGCGCGTAACATCGCCATTCGCAAGCGTGATGCGCAACGCCTGCAAATAGTCGCCGCCGCTCATCTCCAGGCCCTTGATCGACTGGGCGAGCTGCGGCTGGTTCGGCGTCAGTTGCATACGCCACTGCGCGGGCGTGCCGTGCGCGTGCACGTCGAATTGTGCGTAGAGCGCCGAGAGATCGCCACCCAGCATTGCGCGCATCATCCGTGAAACTTGCGCCACGCCGCGCACGCCGTTGCCGCTATTCGTGTTCGTCCGCTGGCCGCTGGCGTTCACTTCGCTCACGCCGGTATCGGTGATAACGTAGGTCGCTTTGTACGGTGTATCGATCTGCCAGATCACGCCGCGCTCGCGGAAAAAAACCAGCGAGCCGGTGCTGACGAGCGGCTGTTTCATCGCGGAAAGCGTTTGGGTTTGCGTGAACTGCGCGCGAACGCCCTTCGCTTGCGCGAGATGCGCCGCTATCTGCGAAACGAGGCCCGCATCATTCGCCGATGCGGCCGGCACCGCCGGCGAGAATGCGATAAACGCAGCCGCTATGACACCTATGACACTGCGCAACTTCAACGTGGCCATGCGCGCTCCAGCTTCTCGAACACCACCGGCGGTGACACGAATTGCAGTTCCTGCGTCGCGGCGTCGATAGCAACCTGGATCGTGTAACCCTTCGTCAGCCGCTCGCCGGAGGCGGCATCGACGATCTCATAGCCAATCTTCAGGCGATTTTCATACTCCAGCAATTGCGCTCGGACTTCAATCTGCTGCCCATAGGTCGCTGGACGCACGTACTTGAGATGCGCTTCGACGATGGGCCAGAGATACCCCGACGCCTGCATCTCGCGATAGTCGTAGTCAAACACGCGCAGCAACGCGGCCCGGCCGATCTCGAAGTACTTCAAGTAGTGGCCATGCCAGCAGACGTTCATGGCGTCGACGTCGTGGAACGGCACTTCGACTGCCGCGCTCGCCGTCAGGATCTTGGGTGCCTCAGCTTCAGTCATGCTGCCCTTCTCCACGATAACCGCTCACCAGCTCGCACGCCGCGATCCGTGCAGTCAACGCGCGCAGGTCGCTTTCGAGCGCGCGGTCTTCATCGACGAACGGCGATGCTGCCGTCACGCTTTCCATGAACGCGTGCAACGGCGCGGGGATGGGTGTCGTATTGTTGAAACGTTGGCGCAAACGCGCAGCCTGTACGGCGGCGAGCGTATGTGCCGCGGCAACCTGCTCGGTCAACTCCAGGATACGCAGGCAATCGCGTGCGGCGATCGTGCCCATGCTTACCTTGTCCTGGTTGTGCGCTTCGGTGGAACGAGAAAATACGCTGGCGGGCATGGTCAGCTTGAGCGCTTCAGCCGTCCACGCCGACGACGATATCTGCACGGCCTTGAAGCCATGATTGATCGATGCGCGCTCCGGCGCCGCGCCCGACAAACTGCGCGGCAGGCCGTTGTTGAATTTATCGTCGACCAGCAGCGCCAGTTGGCGATCCATCAGGTCGGCCAGATTCGCGACGGCGACTTTCAACGAGTCCATCGCGAACGCAATGTGGCCGCCGTAGAAGTTGCCGCCATGCAGCACGCGTTCACCGTCAGGATCGATCAGCGGATTGTCGTTCGCGCTGTTCAGTTCGTTTTCAACGTCCCGACGCACCCATGACAGCGCATCGCGCGCAACGCCGATCACATGCGGCGCGCAACGGATTGAGTAGCGGTCTTGCAGACGATGCCCCGGCGTGTCCTCGCGCCCGGCGAGATCCTCGCGAATCCATGCCGCGGCTTCGGCCTGGCCGGCGTGGGGTTTTACTTCGAAGAGCATCGGGTCGAAATGCGCAGCGCGGCCGTCGAGCGCAACGGTCGACAGCGCGGTCAGGCGTGCGGCGATTCGCGTCAAATGACTGGCTCGGGCGAACGCGAGGCACGCCAGCCCCGTCATGACCGCCGTACCGTTCATCAGCGCGAGCCCTTCCTTCGGCGCGAGCGTAAGCGGCATGTGGCCCAGCTCGGCCCAGACGCCGCGAGCATCGCGTAACTCACCGCCGAACTGCACGTCGCGTTCGCCAACTAGCGCCGCTGCCACGTAGGACAACGGCGTCAGGTCACCGCTCGCCCCCACCGATCCCTCCGATGGAATCCTGGGCAGCACACGATGATTGATCAGGTCGGCGAGCCGTTCGAGCAGCACGGTCCGCACGCCGGAAAATCCATACGCGAGCGAATTGAGCCGCGCGGCGATGACCGCGAGGGTCTGCGCGTCGTCGAGATGCTGGCCCATGCCGCAGCCGTGATATCTCAGCAGTTGCAGGGGCAGGACTTCGACGAGTTCCATCGGCACATCGACCACGCACGAGTCGCCGTAACCGGTGTTGACGCCATAGACGGTTGCGCCCTGGGCCAAATGCCGGCGCAAGAATTCGGCGCCGCGTTCGATGCGTGCCCGCCACGCCGGATCGGCGCTCAACGCAACCGGCGTTCGCCGCTGCGCAATCGAAACGACTTCTTCGATAGTCAACCGCCGGGCGCCGATGACGATCGCTTCGCCGGCTATAACCGCTACGTCGCGTACGTTGGGACTCAGATCATGTTCGGCCATTCGCGCCTCCATTGCCATTGGGACGCGCCCAGAAATCGAAAAAGTTGAACCATTGATAAGGCGCTTTGCGGCAATAGTGTTCGAGACGCGCCGCGTAACGTTGCGCCCACGCCGCGAGATGCTGTGCACGCTCACGGCGCGGCAGCTCGATGCGCTCCGCGAACGGCTCGAAATAGAGCCGGTAACCTTGCGCTTCCTTGAGGCAGAAAAACAGGTACACGGGGCAACCCAGCGCATGGGCGAGCACATAAGGCCCTTGCGCGAAGGGCGCCGTCGAACCCAAGAACTGCGCTTCGGTCGTACGGCCCGAATCATGCGCCGGCACGCGGTCGCCGACGATCACCAGCAACTCGCCCGCATCCACGCGATCCTGCATCATCATCGCGGTCTCGGGGCCAAAGTCGCTGACCTCGACAAGACGCTGCGCGAACTCGCTATTCGCCGATGCCAGCACGCTGTTGAACCGGCGCGCGTGCTCGGTATAGACAACAGCGGTGACCTTCGCGTGCGCCCCGCGCGTGGCAAGCGCCCGGGTCATCTCGAGATTGCCGAGATGAGCGCCAATCACAAGTGCGCCACGCCCGCTCGCGCTCAACGCTTCGAACGCGGCCGGATCGTCGAACTTCACGTCATCTATGTTGACGCGGCCCGACCATGCGGCAAGTTTATCGAAGCCGGATTGCGCGAATGCGAGCATGTGCTTATACGCGGAGAACCATCCCGGCCGAGGCGTCCCGTCTTGCGGTGAGGCCTGTTGAAGATGCATGAAATAGCTGCGCGATGCAGCCCGGGCACTGCGCCCTGTCAGCAAGAAATATGCGACGATCGGATGCAGCCACAGCGCCGTGAAGCGCGTGCCGAAGACACGGCAGCTCAGCGCAAGCAAGGACATGCCGAGATGGCTGCCGCGTTCCGCGAGTTGCCACCAGTGCTGATCGTTTTCATTCGCCGATGTGGCCGAAGCTCGCGGCATCAGCTTGTGTGCAAGCAACATCGGCAGGCGCAATAGCATGCCCGCCACGAGCCGCGTATGAGTACGGCTGATACGCACGTTGTCCCACAGCACGTCGAAGTGCGAAACGCCGTCGCTCGCGTACGTGACGCGCGTCGGGATCGAACGGAACGCTATCCTGCGCCAGTACAAACGCACCAAGATCTCGATGTCGAAATCCATTCGCGTCGGCAACCTGACGTCATCGATCAACGCGCAGACCACGTCGAGCGGATACAGGCGAAAACCGCACATCGAGTCGCGGATCGTGAACGAGAGCGTTTCGATCCACACCCACACATGCGTCAGATAACGGCCGTAGAGACGCGACTTCGGCACGGATTCGTCGTAGACGGGACGACCGAGAATCACCGCGCCCGGCTCCGCACGCGCCGCTTCGATGAAGCGCGGCACATCGGCGGAGTCATGCTGCCCGTCGGCGTCGATCTGCAAGCCATGCGTGAAACCGGCCTCAAGCGCAGCCTTCAGGCCCGCCATCACCGCCGCGCCCTTGCCGCCGTTGACCGGCAAACGGATCAGCGTAATCTTGTCCGCGTACTGTTGGCGAAGTGCGGCGAGTACGTGCTGGGTGGCTTCGTCGCTACCGTCATCGACGATAAAAAGCGGCAACTCGTGCACACTGAGATTCGCGACGGTCGCGCCTATAGCGTCCTTGTGGTTGTAGATCGGGATGATAATGCACGGCGCGAAGCTCATGCGATCCCCCGATAAACAAAAACACCCGACGCGCAATCCCGGCCGCCCAGCCGATACGCGAATTGCACACGCTGCCGCGATGCATCATGCGTCAACGTGAGATCGAGCAGTGCGCCCGGCGGCACCGGCGCCTTGAACTTCAACTGATCGATCGATGCCAGCGCGCGGACGCCCGGCACGTGGTCAACAGCCAATCGCATCGCCCAGTCGACCTGTACGACACCCGGCAGGATCGGCAAGCCGGGGAAGTGACCGGCGAAATGCACGAGCGTCGGCGGCACGCGAAGTTCGTAGTGCAACGCCTTCTCGCTGCGGGCTTCGGAGAGCACTTCGAGACCGTCCGCACGCGCGTCGAATGCTGCGGCAACAGCGGCCGCCGGCAACTTGCCGCGGGCATCGAAGGGAAGCGCGAAACGGAAGCGCCAGAAACGCGGCAGCACGACGATATCGAAATACGCCGCAAGGTGGCGGCGCAAGATTTTCGCGAGCGCCACGCGCCCTCGTTCCAGCAACGCCTCGCTGCCGGCTTCGGTGAGCGCCACCACCGCGCCGACACGCTCGCGCGACATCCCTTCAAGCGACACCGCCGCCGCTTGCGCCACATACGGATGCAATGCGAGCCGTGCTTCGAGTTCCGGCAAGGACACGCGCTTGCCGTCCAGCTTGATCACGCGGTCGAGGCGGCCTTGCAGCCGGAAACGGCCATCAGGGTCGAACGCGATGATGTCATCGGTACGATGCCAGTCGTCGTGGCCCAGATGCGGCGAGCGCAGATTAAGCGCACCGTCGTCGCCGCGAAGAACCTCGATGCCGGTCAACGCCTGCCAGGCATCCGTTTGATCCTGCCGGCGCCACGCAATACCGCCCGTCTCCGTGCTGCCGTAGATCTCGACCGGCGCAGCACCGAAGACCTCGGCATATTTGCTGGCTGCGTCTGCCGCAAGCGGACCGCCCGACGAAAAGAACACGCGCGGCACGGGACTCAGGCTTGCGAAACCATCGAGTTCAGGCCAGCGCGAAAGTTGCGCGGGCGTAGACACCACGACCGCTCCCACGCGCCCGCATTGTGCGATCCGCGCCTGCAATTGTCGTGGCTCGATGCTGATCGCACGGTCGAATGCGCGCCCGGCTGCGAGCGGCCAGAACACGCGAAACAGCAGCCCGTAGATGTGATGATGCGGGACGCTGCCGAGCACCGTTGCGTCGCCGGCAAGCTCGCCCCACTGCTTCTCGAGCGTCTGGACTTCGGCGTTGAATTGCGCGAGCGTCTTGCGGATCGGCTTGGGTGTGCCGCTGCTGCCGGAGGTGTACAGCGTGAGTGGCGCGTGAGGATCGATCAATGCCGGCGACGCGGCGTACTCCGAACGTGAGACCAGCGAAGGCATGTCGGCATCGGTCAGCGCAACATCGTAAGCATCGGAGAGATCGGCCAGATAACCGGGCGCTGCATGCGCGGGAATCACCGGCTCCTTGCCGCAAGCGAATAACGCAAACAGCGCGCAGGCGAAGTCGAATGGATCGTCGATACACAACGCATAACGTCGCGCCGGCTGTTCGCTCAAACACGCGGCGATGGCCAGCACTCGCGCACGGAACCCAGCGAAATCGAGCATGTCGGCACCGTCGCGGCACACCGGCGTGCCGGCATCGCGCTTGCCGAGCAGCAATACATCGTGCAACGCGATCATGCGGCCTCCGACCGCGCGGCTCGCGGCAGCACGGCCAGATAGCGCCACACGATCTCGCCGGCCAGCAACACGCCGACCAGGCCATACGCGATCGCGCCGTTGTACAGCGACCACGCGGCGCACGTCCAGTACAACGCGGTATACGCGGAAAACGCGCCGTTCAGCGCGAAGAACACACACCAGACCTGAGTCACGCGGCGCGTGTACCGCACCGCATGCTCACCGAGTTCTGGATTGCCCATACGCGCGAATTTTTCGATCATCGTTTGCCCGCGCACAAGCGTCGAGCCGAACGCGACCAGCAGGCCAAGGTTCACGAGCGAGGGATATAGATGCAGCAGCAATTCACTGCCGGACAACACGATCGCCGCCGATGCGCAGCTCAGAAGGCCGGCTACGCACCAGTCCGTCGCGGTAAGCTGGCGCAGCGACGTGGCGAACGTGCCCGTCCCTGCCCAGCGCTGCAGCCACAGCAACGCGAACAGTGCAGCGCCGATATAACGCGGCGAATCCCAGCGCCACGCGCACAAGATCATGATCGGGTAAGCAAGCTTCAAGGCGACTTGCAGAACAGCCCGCATCCAGCCAAGAGGCTTGGCGCCCAAGGCCACGGCCTCGCCCGCCGCCGGTTCATCCGCCGCGGTATCCTGCATGCTGGAACGTGAATGCTCCGCTTGCATCACCCCTGTTCCGCCAGCAGCGACTCCACGGCGCCGATCACATCGCCGACCGTGCGCACCGACTTGAACTCTTCCGGCTTGATGCGCCGGCCAGTCATTTCCTGCAGCTTGATCGCGAGATCGACGGCGTCGATGCTATCGAGGTCGAGGTCCTCGTACAGATGCGCTTGCGGCGTCACGCGATCGGGCTCGATCGCGAAGTTCTCTTTGAAGATGGCGCGGATGCGCTCAAGGATCTCTGTCTCGGTCACGATTTACTCCCCTTTTCCCCGGTGTCGTTCGCGATGCTCAACCCGCCTTGCTGGCTGGCGACAAGCGCCGCAAGGGTGCTGATCGAACGGAAGTGCTCCCGCGTGCGTTCGTCGTTCGCCGCGATAGTCAATTGATAGTGTTTGCGCAGCACGATGCCGATCTCGAGCGCGTCGATCGAATCGAGCCCGATGCCATCGGTTTCGAAGAGCGGCGCATCGTCGTCGATGTCGGCAGGCGTCAGGTCTTCCAGATCGAGTGCATCGATCAGAAGCTGCTTAATTTCAAGTTTCAAAGAATCCATAGTCGAACAGGCGCTGGTTAATGTGTGCCTCAATAGCGCTGGTCAAGGTGCGCGCGGCAAGGGCCGGGGAAGAAGAATCGTGAGCCTCGAGTTGATCGGCCGCGACGGGATCGAGCACGTTCACGCGGATGCGAAACGCCCGCGATGGCACGTGATACCAGCGCATCTGTTTCGTGAAGGCCGGCGGGTCGCAATCCATGAGCACCGGCAGGATCGGCGTGCCCGCCTTGAGGGCGATGTGCGCGAAACCGCGCGAGAATGCGTGCAGCCGGTTCGGCGCGGGACTGCGCGTGCCTTCCGGGAAGATGATCATGGTATAGCCCGCTGCAATCTGGCGCGCGCTGGCTTCCACGAGTTCGATCGGGTCGACGTTGCTGACGTATTCGGCGGCCCGCACGATGCCCCAGAAACACGGATTACCCCAGTGGGCGTTCTTGACCACGCAGCACGCGGAAGGCGTGAGCGCGAGCAGCACCACCACGTCCAGGTAAGTTGGATGATTAGCGACGACAATCACGGGCCCGCTCGCACGTAGCGCGGCCGCGCCCTTCACTTCCAGTTCCATTACGCCGATCCACTGCAAAACGGCGACGAGTGCACGGAAGAACCAATGGATGATCGTCGTCACCGCACGCTGACGCGACGCACGATGCGGCCACAGCCATGCGAGCGGAAACACCAGCACCGAGAACAATAGCCCGCAGACGCCGAACACGACGAAGCTCATGCCCGTGGCGACCAGCCGCCAGCCGTAGTTAAGTCGTGCTTTCATGCCAGCTCCATTGCCAGGTGGTGCCGGCGTTTTGCCATGCGGCGGGCGTCTGCGTGTCAAGACAGCGTTGGACCGCTTCGCTCTGCGTACGGAAGTTGTCATGCGCGGGAGCCGGAGCCAATGTCGGCGCCGGAGTGTCGGAGCGGCCCTCTGTACGCGATATCGTGCATGCAAGACGTCCTGCCGCCGCGCGGGCGTCGAGCAGGATCGCGAGCGCTCCGCCCTGCACTTCGTCTTCAATCGTGCCGTACGCGGCATCGGCCTGCTCGTCCGCATACACCACGAGCACGGGGGACGAAGGGTCCGCCGCGAACTGCGCATGAGCTTCGAGCAACGCATAACCGAGCGTTTCCGCGCCCGCGGAAATCGCGCTGGCGGGCGAACGGTCGCCCCGGGCGATGCCGAATATGCCGGTCATTGCGTTGAGCACGGACAGGCTGAATGCGGTCGGAGACACCGGCTCGCCCGCGCTGATGGCGCGAAGGATGTCCGTGGTGCGCCTTAGTTCGCCGTGCCGGGACGCGAATACAACTCGCACGTGATCGCGCTCGGCCACGCAGTCATGGGCGACCTTGAGGGCGATACGGGACAGGCTGCTCAGACGACGGCGGACGATCGGCTCGATGAAGTTGATATCGGCGGCGACAGCGGCAGCAGTGGCAGACCATCGTGCAACGGGCATGGTCCAGCGCAGATCGTGCATACGATGTTTACGAATTGAAAGGCACCAGCACTTCATGAGGACCCGCCGGCGCGGGCAACACATGAATGGGCCCGCTCTGGCCGGATGATTTTAATCGGCTATCGGGAGATGTCCGGCGGGTAGTCCGGTGCTCGTACCGACTTAACGGCAGTTTGTGCCGATTGCTTAATGCCATATGCGGGTAAATGAATTATTTGAACTTGGATCGGCTCCGCATGAAGGGGCAAATCATACTGAACTTCGACTGTTAAATCAGCCGGAAAAAGATATCCGGTTGCATCAGTCTCACATATGCGACGAAACATCAGAAATTCACACGACAGCCAACCATTTTCGGTCCTGAGTCATCGAAATTTAGCCGCCTTTCTCAGCAAGCCCAAGTCGAAAAAGTTACGGAATGTACATTGCGCCGGGCGCGCTGGCATTGTCAGGATACTGAAGCCGCCATGCCGCGTCTGATTGCAGGGCGCTACGTTATGCCAAGCGTTCCCGCACCCATTAAGTCATATAACCGTGACTTAATCGATGACCCGCTCAGCTTCGTACAATGCGTAACGTCTCTTACTTAATGGTCCGCCTCGTTCGCCGACTTTCCCTGACAACTCGCGTACGAGTGCCACCGGAAAGTCAGAAGGCTTCCCGTAATGTCACGAAGTGCAGCCCTTGCTTTTTAGCGGCGTCGATGACACGAGGTAATACCGAAAGCAGGACGGGTTGACCGTCGTCGGTGGTCGCGGCATCGCCGTCATGGAGCAGCAGGATGTCCCCCGGTGCCAGATCGCGCAGCAGCCGCTGTGCGACAACGTCCGGATCGCGTTCGCGGGTATCGAAGCCGCGTCGCGTCCAGGCGGCCAGCCTTAAATCGAACTTTTGCAAAACTGGTTCGAGCAGGACATTGCGCAAGCCCGCCGGTGCGCGAAAGAAAGCCGGCCGCTCGCCGGTCAGTTCCGTCAGCGTGCGCTGTGCCGCATCGATTTCGCGGCTCAGCGCGCCCATGCCCGTCACCGAAAACGTATGCACGTGCTTCTGCGAGTGGTTCTCCACGCTATGCCCGCGCGCGACAATCTCGCGGGTCAGCGCGGGATAACGCCGCGCACGTTCACCGATCAGGAAAAACGTGGCACGTACCCGGTATGCATCGAGCAGGTCGAGGACCTGGGGTGTCACGACCGGGTCGGGGCCGTCGTCCAGCGTCAGCGCAATGGCGTTTGCATTGCGGGGGATGGCCGGCAAGCGCGTCCAGTTGGGACCGAGCAGCGTCGAACGCGGCCATAGTCCCGCTATCGTGACTATGGCGTGGTTGACCGCCGTGCCTGCCAGCCACCATGGCCACATCTCAGGCGCGGTGGCACAGCCCGCCAGCGCAAGCACGTGCCAGGCGGCAGTGACCTTCAACGTGAGGGGAGATCCTGTAACAGGCCAGCGACGCTCGGACGCTGCATCCGGATCGAGTTGCAGTCGCGGATGAAGTTTGATCATGCGTCTTCCTTCTTTGATGCCGATAACCGGTTATACGCTAGCAAAAAACTCCCCGGCAGGCCGGGGTTGCAAAACGCCGAGTTTACCTACTTCCGGCGCGAGGCGTCCGCGAAGGCCATTGGCGACCTATGAAAGCTCGGAAGCAACCCGGATGTGGACGCTGCTTACAATTGTTCTGCTGACAATCATTCCAGCGCTGCCGTCATAGCGTTTTCACGTTGATATCGTCGTAGCGCCTTAGCTTGTAGATAGCTATGGAGACGATCCAGCTCACGATGAATACACCAATGACGATGTAGCCCAACAGCCCGAAGTGCTCATTGAGGCTGCCTATCGCATCCCAGAAGGCGCCCTTCAGCCCCAAGCGGTCTTGAAGCAAACCCAGTACCTCGATACCGCCGATCAGGACCGCGACCAGCACCGACACGAACGTGATCGTGATGTTGTAGTAGAGCTTGCGCATGGGCCGCACAAAGGCCCAGCGATAAGCACCGAGCATCAGGATGCCATCGGTGGTATCGACCAGCGACATGCCGGCGGTGAATAAAATCGGCAAAACGAGCACTGACCAGAACGACACGCCGTGCGACGCCTGGGCAGCCGATATGCCGAACAATGCCACCTCGGTCGCGGTATCGAATCCGAGTCCGAACAGGAAACCGACCGGATAAAGATGCCAGCTGCGCGATACCAGTTTGAACAACGGCCGAAGCAAGCGCGAGAGGAAACCACGATTGTTCAACAGCAGGTCGAGATCGGTTTCGACCAGCGGCTCGCCTCGGCGAACGGCGCGAAACGTCCTGATCACGGACGCCAGCACAACCAGGTTCGCGAAGGCCAGGACGAACAGGAACATCGCTGAAATACTAGTGCCGATAAGGCCGCCGATGCCTCTGAGAGCATCGAAATGCGTGGTCAGGGCAGTGGCCGCGAAGGCGACGGCAACAGTCAGCGCGACCACGACCGTCGAGTGTCCGAGCGAGAAGAACAAGCCAGCGGTGAGCGGACTGCGGCCGATGTGGAGCAGCTTGCGGGTGACGTTATCGATAGCCGCTATGTGGTCCGCATCCACGGCGTGGCGCAGCCCGAACGTGTAGGCGAGAAGCGCCGTGCCGAGCAGTGCCGGTTGCCCGTGAAAAGCCGTCAGCGCCCAAGCCCACGCCGCCACATTCAGCACGAGCAGAAACGCGTAGATGCCGGTAATCTTGTGCCGCAGACTCGTCGGGCGGTCGTTGAAAAGCTGAGACATGTTTTTTAGCATCATGAGCCCCGCACTCAGACCCTTCACGTTTCGACTGCCCGGTTCACGCTTTAACGCACTGCTTCCCCGACTTCGGCTAACGCTGTCGCTTGCAACCACGCGTACCACGCCTCCATCCCTGCGCCGGTTTCAGCCGATACCCGCAGTACCTCGATTGCAGGATTCACCTGCCGCGCATACGCAATACAACGCTCCACATCGAAACGCAAGTGCGGCAGCAGGTCGATCTTGTTCAGCAGCATCAGGCGGCTTGCGCGGAACATGTGCGGATACTTGAGCGGCTTGTCTTCGCCCTCGGTGACGGACAGGATCACGACCTTCGCCTGCTCGCCGAGATCGAACAGCGCCGGGCACACGAGATTACCGACGTTCTCGATCATCAGCCACGAATGAGGCGGCGGGTCGAGTTGCTCAAGCGCACGCGACACCATGCCGGCATCGAGATGACAGCCGGTACCGGTATTGATCTGGACCACGCGGCAACCGGTCGCGCGGATTCGCTCGGCATCGTTGAGGGTCGCCTGGTCACCTTCGATTACCTGGATCGCTTGTGTGTCGCGTAGCGCCTGGAGGTCGCGGATAGTGCGTTCAAGCAGCGTGGTCTTGCCCGCCCCCGGCGAGCTGACCAGATTCAGCGCGGTGATCCGACGGCTCGCCAGCCAGCCTCGATTGCGTTCGGCGATCGACTGGTTTTTCGCAAGCACGTCCTGTTCGAGTGCGATCGTCGTGCCGTGGGTTGCCGCAAAGATCGCGGCTTCGGTTATGGGCGCGTGTTCAGTGTGCGGTTGATTTCCCAAGTGCGCAGCGTCGGCTTCGGGCGCGTGCATATCGTGGTGGTGAACATGCTCATGTCCGCCATGAGCATGACCATGTTGATGCGCTCGCGCGTGGAGATGCGCGGCCACGCTCCCGCCGGCCGACCCGCCTGCAAGCTTCCGCCAGGAACCCGGCTCGCGCGCAGCACCGCTTTCCCCTTTCGCCGGCGTTTCAATCCGCTCGCCGGTCTCAGGGTCTGTCATGACCGTGCTTGCGCCTTTAGAGCAACCGCATGTGGTACACATCAGACCACCTCCATCTGTTTTATCTTCAGCTCGCTGCCGGCCAGCAGTTCGAGGTTGACGCTTCCGCACTTGCAACGATCCAGCAGGTCGGTCATGGCCACACTGCCGCCACAGTCGAGGCAGCGAGCGTGCCCCGGCGTCTCGACGATCTCCAGCGCAGCGCCTTCCACTACTGTATCTTTCGCGCAGACGTCGAAGCAAAAGCGGATCGCATCCGGCATCACCGCCGACAGCCTGCCGATCTCCAGCGTCACGCGCAGCACCCGTGCGCCCATCGCGCGTTCGGCGCACAGTTCGACGACACTATTCGCGATGCTCAGTTCATGCATGACGCTGAACCCCTTATGCCCGAAACTCGCTAACAGATCCGGGGCAATTGCTCGCCCGTCAGCATGTCGACGATGCGCTGTCCGCCAAACACCGTGTGCAGCACCACGATGCCCGCAGGCTCCGCGACGACCTCGCCGATAATCGCCGCCCGCGTGCCAGCCGGGTGCGCATGCATCGCTGCGAGCACCCGTGCTGCGGCATGCGCGGGGACTAGCACAACCAGCTTGCCTTCGTTCGCCAGATACAGAGGATCGAGCCCGAGGATCTCGCAGGCGCCCTTCACTTCCTCGCGGATCGGCAGCGCGTTTTCCTGGATGCGGATCGCCACGCCTGACGACACCGCGAACTCGTTCAGCACTGTAGCAACGCCACCGCGCGTAGCATCGCGCATGCAGTGGATGTCCTTGCACGCGCCCAGCATCGCATCGACCAGCGAACCCAGCGGCGCGCAATCGCTTGCAATATCGGCTTGCAATGCAAGCTGCTGCCGCGCGACTAGAATTGCCGCTCCGTGATCGCCGAGAAAGCCGTTCACGATCACCACGTCGCCCGCTTGCGCACGGCGCGCAGATATATTTACGCCCGATGGAACGACGCCAACGCCCGCAGTATTGATGAACAGTTTGTCCGCGCAGCCACGCTCGACGACCTTGGTGTCGCCCGTGACAATCGACACGCCGGCTTCGATCGCGACACGCTGCATGCTGGCCGCCACGCGACGCAGAACATCCACTGCAAGCCCTTCTTCGATCACCATCCCGCACGATAGAAACAGCGGTTTTGCACCGGACATAGCGAGGTCGTTGACTGTGCCCGATACCGCCAGCGTGCCGATGTCACCGCCCGGGAAAAACAACGGGTCGACGACATAGCTATCGGTGGTGAACGCAAGCCGGTCGCCCAACCGCGCGAGGTCTGCGAGCGGAAATACCGCCTGGTCTTCGAGCGCGGCGAGCGCCGGGTTATCGAAGGCGGTGACGAACACGTCCTCGATCAGATCGCGCATCGCCCGGCCGCCGCCGCCGTGCGCGAGATTGATCGTGACATCGCGTAGCCTGCCGATCCGGTCGTTCATGCCTGTGCTCCCTGCTTTACCGCATTCGATGCAGCACCATGCGCATACAACGCCGATGTATCGATGCGGGCATAACGGTAATGCGCCGCGCACGCGCCTTCGCTCGACACCATCAGCGAGCCCAGCGGCGTCTCCGGCGTGCACGCGGTGCCGAACACCTTGCACTGCTGCGGCTTGATGACGCCTTTGAGCACTTCCCCGCACTGGCAGGATTTCGGATCGGCAATCTTCAGGTTGGCGACGGGAAACTTGCGCTCGGCATCGAAAGCGGCGAACGGTTCGCGGATCCGCACGCCTGAATGATCGATCGATCCCAAGCCACGCCATTCGAAGAACTCGCGCAGCTCGAACACCTGCTCGATCGCCGACAGTGCCTGCGCATTGCCGTCTTCCGGCACGATCCTGCCGTACTGGTTCTCCACTTCGCAGCGGCCTTCGGCGATCTGCCGCAGCACCATCCACACCGATTGCAGCACGTCGAGCGGTTCGAATCCGGCAACGGTGATTGGCCGCCGATAGTGCTCGGCGATAAAACGGTACGGTCGCGTGCCGATCACCATGCTGACATGTCCCGGCCCAAGGAAACCGTCGAGATGGAGGTCGGGCGAGTCGAGGATGGCCTTGATCGTCGGAATGATCGTGATGTGGTTGCAGAACAGCGAGAAGTTATTGATGTGTTGAGCGTGAGCTTGCAGCACGGTCATCGCGGTGCTTGGCATCGTGGTCTCGAAACCGAGTCCGAAGAAGATCACCTCGCGATGCGGATTTGCACGCGCAATCGCCAGCGCGTCGAGCGGCGAATAGACCATCCGTACATCTGCTCCATCGGCTTTCGCTTTCAGCAGGCTCTTGCGCGAGCCGGGTACACGCATCGCGTCGCCGAAGGTCGTAAAGATCACTTCGGACCGCTCAGCGAGTGCGACGCAGTCGTCCACGCGGCCCATCGGCAAGACGCAAACCGGACATCCAGGGCCGTGGACGAACTCGACCTCGGGCGGCAGCATCTGGTGAATCCCGTACCTGAAAATGGAATGCGTGTGACCGCCGCAGACTTCCATGATCTGCAAGGGCCGCTGCAAGCCGCCACGGTCGCGCACGATCCGCTCGACCAGCTTATGAATCTCTTGCGTAAGCGTGCGTGCTTTGTCCGGATCGCGGAATTCGTCGACGTATTTCATGACGCGCGCTCCGCTGCGTCGGGAACACTCAGGCTGCCGCGTTCATCGGCGAGCAGCGTATGGACGAGGTCCCACAGGATGTGATAAATCGCGACATGGGTTTCCTGGATGCGATGAATACTGTCGCTCGGAACCACCAGGCAATGATCGAGCGCACCCGGCGCCGCCATCTTGCCGCCGTCGTGCCCGGCCAGGCCGATGGTCACTACGCCCATCTCTCGCGCCTTGGCGAACGCGGCAAGCAGGTTGTCGGAATTGCCGCTCGTCGATACACCGATCAAGCCGTCGCCGCGACGCGCCTGCGCCACCAGTTGCCGCACATAGATATGTGCGAAACCGACGTCGTTGCCCACGGCCGTCATCATCGCGGTATCGGCGACGAGATTGACTGCGGTTAGAGCCGGACGTCCGGCGGTCACGGGATGCAGAAATTCCACTGCGATGTGCGCGGCATCGCAACTCGAGCCACCGTTGCCCATTGCAAATAGCCTGCCGTCACGACGATAAACATCCGCAACTGCATGCGCGACGGCGACCACGGCAGCGGCGTTATCCGCGAAGAACGCGCGCTTCGCATCGATGCTCGCCTGCGCCTTCTGCGCGATCGATTCGAGCAGCGCGGCATCAAGTTTCGCCGCGTCCTGATGATCGCCGTGAAGAAACGGATACAGGCCCTGTAGCGCCCGATGTTCAGTCATGGCGGGCTCCGTTGTGGTTGTTGAACGGCACCGGAGGTGGTGGCTCACCGCCCCCTTCCATCATCGCGGCCATCTCCGCCTGCGCTTCCCCGAGTTCGCGCAACAGCGCGAGTGTACGCATCGCTTCGACCTCGTCGAGACGGCTCATCGCGAAGCCGACATGCACGAGCACCCAGTCACCGACACACGCGGTCGGCGGCCGGTCGTCATCCACGACAAACGCGATATTGATGACGCGCTGCACCCCGCCTACATCGACCAATGCGAGGTTATTGTCCGCGTCGCGGATCTCCACAATCTGTCCCGGGATGCCTAAGCACATGACGTACTCCGTGGTTCAACCTACGCGGATGCAAGGGCACGCGCGGCGGTGATTGCCGCTTGCCCCAGCGCGATGCCACCGTCGTTAGACGGCACCTGGCGATGCGCCAGCACATTCAGGCCACGCGCGGCGAGGCGCGCGGCGAGTTGTTCGAACAGCACGCGGTTCTGCATGACGCCACCGGAAAGCGCGACGGTGTTGACCTTAGTGGATGCCAGCAAACGGCTGGTCATCTGCACGATGGCGATCGCGAGTCCCTTATGAAAACGTGCGGCCATCACCTGCATCGGCGTGGCACGCAACAAATCATCGAGTAGCGCGATCCACATCGGCTGCGGGTCGATCAAAAACGGCCCATCCGTTTCCACGATGCCCAATGGATACGCCAGAGCATCGTCTTCGTCATGGAGCGTGCATGTATCGATCAGCGCTTCGAGTTCGATCGCAGCCTGTCCTTCGTATTGCACACGTTCGCGACAGACGCCTAGCGCCGCGGCGACCGCATCGAACAGACGACCCGCCGAACTCGCAGCCGGACTATTGATCCCGCCGTCGATCATCTGATCGAGGACCGTCAGCGGCCGGTCGGCCAGGAAATGACGGAGGTCGAGCTTTGCGTACTGCTTCGCGAAACGCCGCCATCCGAGGCTGGCACGCAGATGTGCATAGGTGTTGCGCCACGGCTCGTAGATCGCGTGCGTGCCTCCCGGCAGCGCGATCGGTGTGAAGCTGGCGAGACGCTCGAAATCCACGTATCCACCGAGTAGAAATTCGCCGCCCCAAAGCGCGTTGTGCAAGCCCATTCCAAGCCCGTCGAGCACGATGCCAAGAACCTCCGTGCCCAAGCCGATATCGTTTTCTGCAAGACATGCAGCGAAATGCGCGTGATGATGCTGGATCTCGGCCAGCGGTAAATGCCGCTGCTGCGCGATATCGATACCGAGCTTGCGCGACAGATACTCGGGATGCAGGTCGACCGCGACAAAACGCGCGTCGTGTTCGAACAGATGCTGATAACGCGCGAGCGACACCATGTAGTCGCGATACGTCTCGCCGTTCTCCAGTTCGCCGATGTGATGCGAGATGACCGCTTCGCCATCGCGCAGCAGGCAGAATGCGTTTTTCTGCTGCGCGCCCATCGCAAGAATCGCGGGTGCGCTAGAAAAAACACTCGGCAAACGCAGCGGCGCAGGCGCGTAACCGCGCGAGCGGCGCAGCAACCGCGGTACGCCGCCGATGACCCGCGCGACGGAATCGTCCACTCGCCGAGCGATATCGCGGTCGTGCATCAGCAGCGCATCGGCCATGCCCGCGAGACGTGTGCGAGCTTCGTCGTTATCGATGCATTGCGGCTCGTCGGCGAGATTGCCGCTGGTCAGCACGACCGGCCCGTCGAGCGATTGCATCATCAGATGATGCAGCGGCGTTGAAGGCAGCATGAACCCGAGCGTGGCGATGCCCGGTGCTACGCCCGGAAACGGATCGCTTGCGCCGCGATCGATCATCGGCATGATGACGATCGGCCCGGCTGCGCTTGCAAGAAGAATCCTGTCCGCGTCGCTCACCACGCAGTAACGTTCGATCATCGCCACGTCGCGCGCCAGCAGTGCGAATGGCTTGCGCTCGCGATGTTTCAGCGCGCGTAATTTCGCAACCGCCGCATGGTCCGCCGCGGCGCACGCAAGCTGAAACCCGCCAAGCCCTTTGATTGCGACGATCTCGCCGCACTGGATCAAGCAGCGCGCGGCATGCAGCGGATCACCTTGTTCGAGCGAACCATCGGCTCGCTCCAGCCATAGATGCGGTCCGCAATCCGGACACGCGACCGGTTGCGCATGAAAGCGCCGGTCGGCGGGATCGTCATATTCGCTTCTGCACGCGGCACATAACGGAAACATCGCCATCGTTGTATTCGGGCGGTCATAAGGGATTGCCTGAACGATCGACAAGCGCGGCCCGCAATGCGTGCAGTTTGTGAACGCGTAACCGCATCGACGGCTCGACGGATCGAAGGTCTCGTCGATACAAGCACGGCACGTTACCGCGTCCGGCACCACCCCGGTATGCGCATGTCCGCCCTCGCTTGCAACAATCCGAAACCCGCTGGAAGGCGGCGGTAATTCGTGGAGTGTGTAACGCTCGATGGCATCGATCCGCCCAAGCGGCGGACAGCCGCTGCGCAAGCCCGCGACAAAATTATCGAGTGTGGTCGTATCGGCCCATGCGTGAATGAGCACGCCCTCGCTGTCGTTGCATACATCGCCACTGACACCGCAATCGCGCGCAAGACGCCATACCGCGGGCCTGAAACCCACACCCTGCACGAGTCCGCGCACACGAATGACCGCACCGGCCCGCGATATCACGGACGGTTCGTCGCGAACCGCTGGCGGGCACAGGCTCATGGCCGTGCCCGTCACATGTTGCGGATACGGATATAGCGGCGGATATCCTTCAGGTTCGCCGCAATGCCAACGATCAACGCCGGCAATAACAAGTACTTCAGCAAGAGCTTCATCATGCTCTCCAGTGGTCCTGCGACACGCTCCCGGCGTTGGCCACGGTGGTCCCCACCTGCATGTTTTCGATCATCGTTTCAATGGTTTTTACCGCTTCATTCACTGCCGTCGCGACGGGTTCGCTCAGTCCCATGCGGCCTTCCTGCCCCTCCTCCGTGCCGAGACTTTCCGGCTCACAACCAATCAATACGATACGTCCCACTTCGCCGCCCATCGCTTCCACTGCCTGAAGGACTCTCGCCGGATCCAGATCGTGCGGCGAGATCATGACGGGCGAAGCATCGCCTTTGAAACCTTCATTGGTGTTGTTTGTGGAAGGTTCGATCACGTACAGCGTCCCGGGCGATCCATCGCGATGCGTTGCATCGACGAGGATGGCTAGATCCACGCCATCCAGCAGCGCGTAATACAGATCGATCCCCCGGATTCCATAGTCAATCACACGGACCTCAGGCGGCCACGCTTCGCTTCGTCTTGCGTGCAGACGCCGCACGACGTCAACGCCGAAACCGTCGTCGCCAAGGAATACGTTCCCGATTCCGGCCACCAGGATCGAGGTCATGACGACCGCTCCTCGCGCAACGGTTCGATCTCGTCGGGCGCAAAAAAGAAGCGATGACCCGGCATGCGCGCCAGTCCGAAGTCACGGCCGGGATCGCAGTCGATCGTCACCGCTACATGCACGTGGTCCTCGAAATCGCGCTCGATCGATTCGATGGTCGCTATCTGATCACGCAAGGCCAGGTCGAAGATATCGGCGCGCGCGTGGGGATGCAGCACGACGCGTGAACCTACCTGCAACGCCACGCCGTCGACGTTGACGCAAACGAGCCGCGGCTTGGCGTCGAGCTCTGCCCACGGAGCGGCGTCGTTGGGTCGGTCTCCTGACTCCTCCGATACATCCGGCCAGCCCCCCGTATCCATGCGTACTTCGCGCAAGGTCCCGTGCAGGCGTTGCAAGTCGCTCGCGGACAGGCTTTCCGTGCGTTCGAGCAGCGCGCGCGAACGTTCATCGCCCGCGGCCATCTCGCGTTTCTCGGCGTCCGTCATCGTGAGGATTCGCAGTGTCAGGATCTCGTCGATCTCTGTGGCATCGAAGAGATCGCCGGCACTTTCCGGCGCTACCTGGGGATAGTCGTAGAGAATGATCGGCGCCGCGAGCATGGTGTCGCGCCGCTCGGCGGAGCCGACCAGAACCGGCCACAAACCGATGTTCGTGCAAGCGGCAACCGCTTCGGCGAGCTCGTCCGGCGGTTCGATCGACGACACGAATGCAGCGCCCTCCACCGCCAGCACCGCGTGGCATGACAGCAAGGCGAACGACGAAGCCGCGTCGCGATTCAAGCGCTGCGGTTCGTCAACCGGCGTGACGTTGACCATGCGTACCGTGAGGCGGAAGGTGTGTTCGGCGAGTCGTGTTGCACAGCATTCGACACGGCCAGCGATAGCCGCCCGTGTGCGCACGAGCGCACCACGCACGCGGCCGTCCGCTTCCGTCAGCGGTTCGACAACACGGTTTCCTGGTAGTGAAAACGGCAGGCGCAGCCCCGCGATACACAATTCATCCAGCGTCAGCACCGGAACCTCGACGTGCTGTTCACCGGCCTCCTGCCACGCGTCGAAACGCCGCCCGCCCACTTCCAGCGACGCCACCGGCCGCGACGACGATTCATCTACGCCCGTCCATGCAGCCGCGGGCTCGTTCAACTCACGCACGTCCCGTTCGATCAGATGCAGGAAACACGGACGCACCATTACACGCGTTTCGTCGTCGCCTTCGATCACGCATTCCGTCTGCATCATCGAAGCATCGCTGCCGGACCAGTCGGCCCATGCTAGCGGATACACGCTGCCGAAGGTCCAGCGCTGCCGGTTCTTGTCCGAGGACGCACGGTACGGATACAGCATGTACCCCTCGTACAGCACGGCCTGAACGATCCCATCGATGGGGTTCATTGCAAACCTCCCTGCGCGGGCCACGCCTGTTCGATGCCGGCCTCGTCCATCAAGGCGGTCAGCGCCTCGTCCCAGCCGGTCAATCCCCGCTCGATACGGTAGCGCTCCAGCCGCTCGAACACGCCGCGCCGCACGCACATCCATGCGCTGTTCGGGTAGTAGTAATCGCGCATCGCGCGCCAAGTCGCGACCGGCAGGCGGAACGCCGCTTCCTTGTGCCACGGAACACGCGCGACTTGCAACGCGCCGTCGCTCTCGCGATAAAAAATAGTGCCGCTGAATTGCAGCATCAACGGAATCTCTCCGTCTCCCAGTGCATCGAAATACTTCGCCGCCGCGACATTGAAGTCGAACGTGCACGGCACCGGCAGATCGACCGTGCAGGTATCGGTGAACGAAGGAACAGCGGCGTTCGCATGCGTCCACAACAAGGTCCGCAATGTCTGCGACCAGCGCTGCGGGACGCCGAACAATTCGGTCAGCCGCGCCTGATCGACTGGCTCGTAACGACGCCGGGTCGCTTCTATCTGGATCTGGCAATGGAGCGCGAGGCTCGCGATCTCGTCGTGCGTGTTCGACGCGTTCGACGCGTTCGGCGCTTTCGTATTAGTCACGCGCAGCTTGAACAACAGCAGCGGCGACACCGAATGCAGCGCGACCTCCGCACCCTCGACGACGAAGTCAAGATCAGGCATTCGGCACTCCCTCGGGCAAACGCTCGCCTGCTTTCAGCGCGGCGAAACAGGCGTGGATCGCACGCCATGCATCCGCACCGCCCGACAAGCCGCGCCAGCGCGCACGAATCACGCCGGTCAGCGCATAACACTGGTCGATAGGCACGCGGTAATGCTCACGCGCGCCTTCCACGCGGTTCACCAACAGCGCTTCAACGTCAGGTTCGAGGGTATCGAGAATGGGGTTATCGGCGACCAGGCGATCCCACGCGCTCAGGTCGAGCGACGATTGCATCGCGCCGGCCGCACCGGGGTACATCGCGATCACGCGTTGTGCCGCCGAATCCCGGTAGAAAAACGCGATGCCGATCGGGATCGCCAGCGCGTCCCATTGTTCGTCGCCAAGATGAAAGCCGCTAAGCCAGGTACCGCGTTCCGGCACCCGCTTATATCGCGCATTCTGCTGATTGCCGAACAGCAGCGCGCACGCGCGGCAGCAGCAACGCAGCGCATGCTGCTCCAGTTCAACCAGATGCGGATGGACATTGTCGAGCGGTTCGCCACACAGTTCGCATAGCGTCGTCACCGGCGGGCGGGCAAACGTCCGCAACGCGGCAACCCAGCCGCGTTGTCCGGGTTGTCCGGGTTGTCCGGGTTGTCCGGGTTGTCCGGGTTGTCCGGGTTGTCCGGGNNTTGCCCGGGTTGCTCCTCCCCACGCGCGTTCATGATGTAGGCAGCGTTGCGACAAACCGCAGCTCGTGGACATTGACGTCCGGCATCCCGTCTATTTCAATGTGCGCTACGTCCGGCGCCTGTTCGAAAATAGCCCGCTCGATATCGTTCTGCACATCGGCAGGCGTGACGTGCTTGCCAGTCAGCACGCCCGCCAGACGAACGCGTACCAGGTCCTCCCGCGCCTCGAGCAGTTCTATCCCCATGCCTTGCGCACCCAGCGGCGCGCGCAGCCCTTCGACCGCGTGGCGCACCCGGCTTGCCAGATCCTGAGGATGCAGTCCGTGCAGCAGCAACAATGCGCTGACCTGCTTGTCCTGCATCAGCCGGGCGACAATCGGCCCGTCGGCGCCGTCCGCCTCGGTCACGATTTCGGCCAACCGGGCGAGACCGCTTGCATGCAGATCAAGCACCACCTGCAGCAACGCCTGCGCAATGTCCCGCGCATGCTTGTTGTCCAGTGCCGCCAGTGCTGCAATCAGTTCGTCAATGCGCCGTTGTTGTTCATCAAGCACGCGCGCGCCGCTCATGAGTGCCCTCCCGGCTTCATGCCCGGCGGAACGCCGAAGGTCGGCGAATGCGCGACATCGACGGTCTTGCCATCTCCCACGTACATATGGACACCGCACGGCAGGCACGGATCGAAGCTGCGCACCGCACGCATGATGTCGATTCCCTTGAACTTGTCCGGCCCGTTCTCTTCGAAGATCGGTGTGTTCTGCACCGCGTCTTCGTAGGGGCCAGGCGTGCCGTAGATATCGCGTGGATTTGCATTCCACGGGGTCGGCGGATACGGATGATAGTTCGCAATCCTGCCGCCCTTGATCACGAGGTGATGCGACAACACCCCGCGCACCGCTTCATGAAAACCACAGCCAATGGCTTCATCGGGCACCTGGAACGGCGTGAAGGTGCGCGTGTGGCCCGCATGCAATTCGGCCAGTGCCTTCTCCGCGAAATGCAGCGCGCAAGCTGCGGCATACGCCTGGAAGTAAGTGCGCGCGCGGTCACGTTCGATCGCGTTGCTCCACATTGGAATCTTCCATTCGAACTCGACTTCCGGCTTTAGCGCCGTCTTCGGCAAATAGATCTTCACGCTGTGGCCCGTCGACTTCACATAGCCGATATCCACCAGACCTGCGAGTGCGGTCGTCCACAAACGTGCGATCGGACCGCCGCCGGTATCGAGTGCAAGGTAATCGCCGGTACGTTTGTCGTACCAGCGCGGCGACATCACCCACGTATAGTTGCCGTCGAACTTGCGTTTTTGGGGCCGCGGCAAGGTCGTCTGGTTCCAGGGGTGTTTGCGATCGATCGGGTTGCCCAGCGGGTCCTGACGAACAAACGTTTCCTCGTGATCCCAGTCCTCATAGAACGAGCTACCGAGCAGGATGCGGATGTTCAGGTTGATCTCGACCAGATCGGTTGTCACCAGTTCGCCGTCCACCACCACGCCCGGTGTGACGAACATGCTGCGGCCCCAGTCGGTCATCGTCTTGTAGTTGTAGTCGCACACGTCCGGGTCCTGGAACGATCCCCAGCACCCCAGCAGAATCCTCCGGCGGCCCACCTCCTCGTAACCCGGCAGCGCTTCATAAAAGAAGTCGAACAGGTCGTCGTGCAGTGGCACGACTTTCTTCATGAACTCCACATACTTCATCAGCCGCGTGATGTAGTCGGTGAACAGCTGCACGGTCGGCACCGTTCCCACGCCTCCGGGATACAGCGTCGACGGATGCACGTGACGTCCTTCCATCAGGCAGAACATCTCGCGCGTATAACGGCTGACATGCAGCGTCTCGCGATAGAACTCGCCAGTGAACGGATTCAACGCGGTCATGATGTCCGCGATGGTCTTGTAGCCGTGGATCTCCGCATGCGGTGCGGCGGTCTTCTGCGCTTTCGCCCAGACACCCGGGTTAGTTTCCTTGACCATCTGCTCGCAGAAGTCGACGCCCACCAGGTTATCCTGGAAGATGTTGTGATCGAACATGTACTCGGCCGCTTCGCCGAGATTGACGATCCACTCCGCCATGTTCGGCGGTTTCACGCCGTAGGCCATGTTTTGCGCGTACACCGAGCAGGTCGCGTGGTTGTCGCCGCAGATGCCGCAGATACGGCTGGTGATGAAGTGCGAGTCGCGCGGATCCTTGCCCTTCATGAAGATGCTGTAGCCGCGAAAAATCGATGACGTGCTGTAGCACTCCGCGACCTTGCGCTGCTCGAAATCGATCTTCGTATAAATACCGAGACTGCCGACGATCCGCGTGATCGGATCCCAGTTCATCTCGACCAGTTTGGTCGGCTGTGATGCCTTGCCCGACTTCAGCTCAGGTGCCGCAATGTCCGCCATGACCCCCTCCTGGATACTTCTGTCTCTCGCTGAGACCGCCGCTATGTTCACTACCCCTCATCGAGCGGCGCTTTCCATGTGTTCCGCGCAGCCGCTCAGCGACGATAGCCAGTCGTCAGCTCAGGACGGTTATGCCGCCATTTCGGTTCATCGTTGATGGTCGAATTGGTGAGCTTGCGCAAACTGCGAATGAGCCCGCCATAGGACTTGATGAGATTCGACGACAGGACCGCACCGGGTGGCTGGTCCATGAATGGCATGAACTTGTCCGGGAACCCCGGCATCGTGCAGCCGATGCAGATACCGCCCACGTTCGGACAGCCTCCAACGCCGTTGATCCAGCCGCGTTTCGGCACGTTGCAGTTGACTACCGGCCCCCAGCAACCCAGCTTGACGATACAGTTCGGACTCCCGTATTCCGTCGCGAACAGCGCCTGTTCATAGGAACCCGCGCGGTCGCAGCCATCGTGCACGGTACGCGTGAACAGCCACTTCGGACGTAGCGCGGCATCGAGCGGAATCATGGGTGCAAGACCTGCCAGTTGATAAAGCAGGTACAGCAGCGTCTCCATGAAATTGTCCGGCTGCACCGGACAACCCGGAACGTTGACGATAGGCAAGCCCGCTTTCGATTTCCAGTCCCAGCCGAGATAATCCGCCAGGCCCATGCAACCCGTGGGGTTGCCTTCCATCGCATGAATGCCGCCGTAAGTCGCACACGTGCCCGCGCCGACGACGGCCAGCGCCTTAGGCGCGAGGCGATCGAGCCACTGCGGAATCGTGATGGGTTCGTGCGTGTCAGGATCCGTTCCCATCGCGGCCCAGTACCCTTCACGATTGATTTTTTCGTTCGGGATCGAGCCTTCCATGACGAGTACGAAGTTGTCCATCTCACCTCGCGCCGCAGCATGAAACGGGGCCATGAACTCCGCGCCGTTTTCATACGCCAGCACCGGGTTGTGCAGATGCACCTTCGGCAGTCCAGGGATTGCGCCGAGCAGCACGTCTTCAATGCTGGGTTGCGTCGCGGCGGTAATAGATACTGAATCGCCGTCGCAACCGAGGCCCGCGGTAATCCACAGGATGTGTACTTCCTTCAGTGCAGGGGCGTGCTGAGTCTTGCGGCCATAGGGAATGGCGCTTGCCGGATCCATGGTGGAACCTCCTCGCCTGCAGGCGATTTTGTGACACCCCCGCGGATTGCAACGTGTCTGTTGCCGGCCGTGGCGGGGACCCGCCTTGCGCGAATAGATCAAGCACGGCGATCGAAGGATGCCGCTTTGGTCTGTCTATTCGCTCGTCTTTCCGGTCTGCTTTAGGCCGATATTTAAACCGCGGTTAAACACGCGGTTAAACAGTGAATAAGCCGCAGTCAAACGTTTCGCCTGCATGACCGTGTTTTTTATTCTCTCAAATATAGTTCGTAACGCTAGCCAATCAACCCGTTTCTGCGGAGGTTTTCCCGGACGTGCGCCGAAACGCGCCGGCAACGCGCTCCCGGCCGTTTGAACATGCGGCGAAAATGTTTGTTCAACGATCTATTCGAGCATCGCATGTGATGACATAGGTAGAACAGGACGCGACATGGGCACGTTTTTCCCCCGGCCAATCGCGCCGTCCCTACGGGGTAGTGATCACGTCCCTACGACGTCACGCAGGTAAAGCTCGATGCTGAATCGACGTCGCCGCTGCCGTTGTACTTCGGCCAGGCGGGTTAAGGGCACATCGGGCGTGTCAGGACGACGCTGCCGTCCGCCGCAACTTTGGCTAGCGGTCAGTTGATCCGGCGGCACCACGCCGTTCTCCACCCAGTTATCGAGCGCTGTCAAACGGTCGGCAAGCGGTGCTCCCGGTCCAGTACCCGAATGTGTCATGCCGGGGGAGTCATAAAACGCATGAAACCGCCCGTGGCGGATTGCCCCATCGTTTGCACGACCTTGTCAGCAGGCTCGTGTTCGCGTTCCCGGTGATGGCGTATGTCATCCATTGATCGGAGAAGATACCGAGCCCCGAGGAGATCGCAGCCGACGTGCTGCCGAACTGAAACGTGCCCCATCCGCCCGCGCTGTCCGACTCTGCGCACTTTTTTTACCGTCTGGCTGAAGGCGCGGCCGGAGGTCCATTTCGCGTGTGTGATCGCGCAAAACGACGCGCGGATCGCCACGTCGGCCTTGCAGCGCGAGGCGCTGGAACACATTCACCGGATGCTCGATGCGCGCGAGAGTCTCTATCAGCCAACGAACACGACACTCGATACATCCGATCTGAACGTGGACGAAGCATTGCAGCAATTGGTCGCGTGGACTCAGCCGGCTGCGGCTATTTCCTGAGCTACCGGTTCCTCGCAGATCCCGTATCCCTCAAAACAGCCATCGTGGGGCGTGGCAGCTTTCACCCTGCCCGTCGTCACGCCTCGCTTTCGCTGCCGAGGCGAGCGGCCCCGCCCTATATGTAACCAGCGACCGGCATTTGCAGTCGCTGGAGTCACTTACGAGCGCCCCGTGGTCGGGGCACCGTCTTAAGATACGCCTCCGGGCCGGCGACGCCGGCCGCGCCTGAAACCGCACCCACTTAATCAGCGCCAGACCCGATGGCCCTCCATCATAAAAAATTCTCGCGACATCGGTATTTTTTTGCCCCAGAATACGGGGCTCTTAAGTATTGGTAAGTTGTGCCGTAACCCAAGTAATGGAGCGTGATCTTAGACTCCCTCCGGCTCAGGGATACAACTTGAGCGGAATGCACTCCCCCGACAGCGGAGCGCGTCGCCGGAGGCATATATGCCGCACGCAACCCAGCCACTTTCCAGCGTGGCATTGATCCTGTCTTCAGCGCTCGGCGACTCGCTGTTGATGATGACCGTGGCACGTAACCTTCGATTGAACGGCATTGCGGTCACGGTGTTCGGCCAACAGATCAATAACATGCGTAGCTGGTTTCCCGGCATCGACATCGAACCCGAATTGCGATTGGACGACTGCGCGGCAAAACTCGCCCGCTTCGACACAGTCATTCAACTGCACGCCAACAAGCCGTTCGTCAATCTTGAAAGACTGCATCCGAAAGTCCTTATCCTCGCCCATCTTTGCAGCGCCAATTCGACGGATTCCATGGCGGAACGCCTGACCCGCTTCTGCCGCGACGAACTGCGCCTCGCCCAGGTCGACAAAGGCAACGGCATCACGCCCCTGCCCGGCCTGCAGCACCGGCACCGCCCGCTGCGCGTCGCGATCCATCCCATGGCGAGCACAACCGACAAGTGCTGGCTGCCGTCCCGTTTTATCAGCCTGGCAATCAAGCTGCGCGACAGCGGTTTTGACCCGCAATTCGTTGTTGCGCCGGAAGAGCGTGAGCACTGGACGCATATCGAGCGCCTGGGACTCACGCTCGCGGATCTGGGCCCGCTCGACCAGGTCGCTGCGTGGCTGTACGAATGCGGCTGGTTCATCGGCAACGATTCGGGTATCGGCCATCTTGCATCGAGCCTTCAGATCCCCACGCTCTCGCTCTTCATGCGCCGCGGCACAGCCCGCACATGGCGCCCGGGCTGGGGGGTGGGCCAGGTGCTGATTGGGAGCGCCTATCTGCCGACTGGACGGCTCAAGGAGCGTTACTGGAAATATATGCTGTCGGTCAACAAGGTGGCGGATGCGTTCGACCGGCTGCGCGCACTCACTGCCAACGCATGAATACCCACACTTCGCCCGCTCCTCGCGCGCCCGTCGGCCGGGTGGCTTTCGTCGCCTCCAACGCGATAGGCGACACACTTGTTTCCATGGTGATCGTCAGGAACCTGATCGACAACGGTTTCGATGTCACCGTCTTCGGCACGCCGGCGCATGCGCTGCGGCAATGGTTTCCCGGCGTGCCGATCTTTCCGCTTCCGAAGGAAGATGTCGGGGCAGCGTTTGCCGCTTATGACACGGTTTTCCAGATGCAATGGAATCAGCCGCTGGTCGATCTGGTTAATGTCCATTCGCACGTACTGACGCTGCACGACGTGGAATTCGGCGACCGCCCGGGCTGCATGGCGGAGCGTTTCGCCGATTTCTGCCGCGATGACCTCGCGCTCCCCGCACCGGTGCTGGATAACGGGATTACCGCGCCTGCGGGCCTTGAGCACAGAGGAAACGCGAAGCGCGTCATGATTCATCCCGAGGCTAGCACCGAGGACAAACGCTGGTTCTCGCATCGGTTCGTCCGGCTTGCCCAGCGTTTGCGCAAGCGCGGTTATGACGTGCAGTTCGTGATTGCGCCGCACGAGCGCGAACGCTGGCGCGACCTGGAGAAGTTGGATATCCCCGCACCCCATTTCGCGAACCTGCACGAGCTGGCCTGCTGGGTGTACGAATCGGGGTGGTTTATCGGCAACGACTCGGGCATCGGGCATCTGGCATCGAATCTCGGCATTCCGAGCATCAGCCTGTTCCGGCGTCGCCGGGTGGCGGAGCGGTGGCGGCCGGCGTGGGGTCTCGTCGATGTGGTGTTGCCGTGGCAGTGGGTGCCTACCGCGTACCTGAAAGAGCGGTTCTGGCGGCACACGCTGACGTGCAATCGGGTTTTGGCGGCGTTTGGGCGGATGACCCGGCAGGCAGGGTAGATTGATTGCTCGCGCCGGTGGACGGGGGGGCTGGGGTGGTGCTTTCGGCGTTAGTGGTCTGCGTGAGTTAGATGTATTTTTTATCACTATTAGCCACTGTGCGTGGCGGCACGTCGTTTCTTTTTCCAAAGCGACAAAGAAATGACGCAAAGAAGGCGCTTTCAAACCACCGGCAAGTTAGTGTCCCTAGCGTGCAGACCCCAGTTTTTGGCACCTGATAGCATGGTGCTCGCCAGACTTGAGGGTGTTTGAACCCCTCCTTCTCGCGAATCCTGACACGAACACGCTTCGCCCCCAACGCTCTCGGGCAAGCACCATGACCCACAGACCATGACGGCCTCACGTGTGCAGATCGCCTCATTTCTTGGTGGGTTGGCTACGCGGTCCGCGTACCTATTTTCGTGGGTGACTGTTCGCGGATAGCGCGGGGTGAACCTGTGGCAGGTTCAGTCACTGGTGGCGAAGCGTGTGGGTATCGGTGTTCGGAGATGTTGGGGTTCAAACATCGGTGATGTCTGGCAGGCACCGTACTATCGGGTGCCAAAAGCTCCGAGCCTGCACGCTAGGGACGCTAACTTACCGGCGGTTGGAAAAAGAAATGACGTGCCGCCACGCACAGTGGCTAATAGTGATAAAAAATACATCTAACTCACGCAGACCACTAACGCCGAAAGCACCAACCCAGCCCCCCAACCGCTACGCGTAACTACCAACGGCAGTATCCCGCCGCCAAGCCGGTTCCGGCGCCACCCCAAGTGGTTCATCGTCGAATTCGATCGGAGCGGCGCCCAACCCGCCAGGGGTGAAGACATAACCCCGTCCCCGGATCGTCTGGATCAACCGTGGCCTCGACGGATCCGGCTCAACAATCCGCCGCAGCCGGCAGACAAGGACGTCCAGCGAACGATCGCAATGCCCTTCCCCGGCACCGCGTAATCTATCGGCAATAACCCGCCGCGACAGCACCTCCAGCGGATGTTCCGCGAACAGGCGCAGCAACGCGAACACGCTCGAATGCATGGCAACAGGCACGCCATTGCGCGTAAGCCGCCGAGTTTGGAAGTCGAGGACGAATTGACCGATGTCGCACTGTCTCAGGCCACCGGCAAGCGCAGGCGCCTTGTGCGGCACGCGACGCAGCACGTTCTCCACACGCGACAGCAGCTCACGCGGGTCGCAAGGCATTCTCACGTAGTCGTCGGCACCCAGTTCGAGGCACACGATCAACTCCACCGAGCCCAGCGTGCTCATCGTGTCGCCGATCACGATAACCGGCGTGTCGTGGCCAGCCTGGTGCAGCGCCTGCAGCACCGCCGAGGCTCTCATGTCGGGCAAGCCGTCGCGCAATACGATCAGCGCAGGGACGTCCTGCTCCATGCGCCTGATCAACGCGTAACCGCTGCTGAGCGTCTGGACATCCTTGTATCGGCTTTCGAGGACATCGCGCAGTTTCCCGTGGATCGCCGGATTGGCCTCGACAAAAAAGATGCGTGTTTTCATCTGTGTTTCCTGGACAACTTACTGAAGGATTCTCTGAATTTCAACGAGCGCGACCGAGCATCGTTTTGCCGTTACATGCGCGGCAATACGACCCGGGCCGGCAACTCCCGATCGTCCGTCACGAGGTGCTGCGGGCCATTCCTGTGCGAGCGCATGCGATGACGAATCTCTTCTTCCGACGCGTCGCCCGGCACCGCGAGACACGAATACTGCCCCTCGCGATTAACCCATTCGACGATCCGGCAGCACTCGCCCCAAGCCCGCGGCAACGTGTCCGAGACACGTGCGCCACGCAGCTTGATGACCCGGTTCGCACTGGTCGCGGACGCGGCCTCGGGCGCATCAGCCGCTGGCCGCGTATCGTTGTTCCGGGGCGATATCGCGCCGCGCCCGAAGACCTTCGAAGGGGTGTGCTGAACGCTCGAAGCGGTTTGCATGCGTGTTCTCTCCAAAATCGGCGGATAAGTTGGCAGATGAGTGGCGTAAGTGGAATGACGCCATTGGCAGGATCGAATAGTAGTCAGGCATCCCGCACTGACGATGAACAAAAGAAGGAGAAATCGTGGAGGTTGCGCGGGAATGTAAAACGCCCCCCTGTTTCCACTAGAATCCGCGAATGCACAGCGAAACCCATAGCGAAATACTCGGCGCACCCCTAGGCGGAGTGGCCGGTGAAGCGACCCCAAAAGCGTTGGCCGAACCAACCGGCGACCTACAGGGTCCCGGCTCGCGCAACTGTCTGGAAGTGATCGGAAACCGCTCGAGGGCGGGAGCCGGGAAGTTTCGTTTCGGCATTACGTGGAAAATGTTTCTCGCGGTGCTGATTGCCTGCCTCGCCATTTCCCTGACGATGGGATATGCGCTGCGCCTGAGTTTCGAAAACGGTTTCCTGCATTACGTCCGTGCGCGCGACGCCGGGCGCCTGAACGCCGTCATGGCGAAGGTGACGGCCGAATACGCCGCTCACGGCAGCTGGAACTTCCTGCGTCAGCATCCCGAAGAGTGGGTTGCGCTGCTCGACGCCGCGCATGACCAGGCGCTGCGCCAGGAAATGGTCGAGGCGCAGACGAACAAGCTGCCCAGTTGGCGTACCTTTCCGGGCAGCGCCAGCGTGCAGCAACTGCTTGGCCCCCTGTCGGGCAAGGAGGACGGTCCGCACTGGGGAATGCGCCTGCCCGCCCCGGCGTTCGCCGACTCCGGCGTGGTGGCGAGCCGCGACCGGGTGGACAGGAGCGTTGCCTTCGACGAACCGCCCTATGACCGCCCGCCGCCGCACACGCCACCGATGGCCCGGGGCGGACGCGGCGACCGTCAGCCCGCCACGCTCTTCGACGCCAACCATGATCTGGTCGCTACGACGGACTCCGAACCACCGCCCGACACGATGCTCAAGCCGGTGATCTACAACGGCAAGGTGGTCGGCTGGGTCGCCGCCAACGCGCCCAATACACTCTCCGATGCCGCCGATATCGCCTTCCAGGCGCAGCAGGCGCGCGCGACCTGGGAGATCGCCGGCGTGGCCGTCATCCTGGCCGCGCTGGTCGCTATGTTGCTCGCGCGGATCGTGCTGGCGCCGGTCAAGCGCCTGATGATCGCGACCCACCGGCTGGCGGGCGGTGACTACACCACGCGGGTCGCGGCCGGGCGTCGTGACGAACTGGACCGGCTCGCGGGCGACTTCAATGTGCTCGCGGATTCGCTGCAACGCGCGGAGCGTTCGCGCCGGGATTTCATCGCGGATATCTCACACGAGTTGCGCACGCCGCTGGCCGTGTTGCGTGGCGAACTTGAAGCGATCGAAGACGGTGTGCATGCGTTCGATCGCCATTCCCTGGCCTCGCTGCAAAACGAGGTCGCGATGCTGAACAAATTGATCGAAGACCTCTACGAGTTATCGTTGAGCGACGTCGGTGCGTTGAGTTACAGAAAAGTGCCGGCTGACGTCGGCCAGCTTGTCCATGCGTCGGTCGAGGCCATGCGGGAATCGTTCAGGGCCAAGCAGATTGCACTGAGTCTGACGCTGCCGGAGGCGTCCAACGAGTTAGCTGCGGATGGCGCGTTCGGCCTGATCTTCCAGGTCGATCCTGCGCGCTTTGTGCAGTTGCTTAAAAACCTGCTGCTCAATTCGCTGCGTTATACCGATCCGGGCGGAAGCGTGTGCGTGTCGGTGTCGGTCGGACCGCGCGGCTGGCAACTCGATGTTCAGGACTCGCTGCCGGGCGTGCCCGCCGAAGCGCTGCCGCATTTGTTCGAGCGTCTGTATCGCGTCGATGAATCGCGTAGCCGCCAGAGCGGTGGCGCGGGCCTCGGTCTTGCGTTGTGCCGGGCGATCGTGACGGCGCACGGCGGGACCACGATGGCGCGGCCGTCGCCGTTGGGTGGCGTCTGGATAACGGCACATTTTGAACCGGAAGGAGGCGTTTCATGAGTACCGAGCGACGCGGCGTTCGAATCCTGATCGTCGAGGATGAACCGAAGCTGGCGGCGGTGATGGCGGACTATCTGCATGTCGAAGGATTCGAAACAACGTCGATCAGCGACGGCGCCGAGGTGATCCCGTTCATTCGCACCACCCCGCCCTCGCTGATGCTGCTCGACCTGATGTTGCCGGGACGCAATGGTGTGGATATCTGCCGTGAACTGCGGCAGTTTTCGACGCTTCCGGTAATCATCCTGACCGCGCGCGTGGATGAGGCCGATCGTCTGCGTGGACTTGAAATTGGCGCCGATGACTACGTCTGCAAACCGTTCAGTCCGCGCGAGGTGGTCGCCCGGGTCAAGGCCATTCTGCGCCGCGCGGCCCCTCCGGCTGTGGCCGCTGCACCCGTTGCAACGGGCCTCGAAGTGGACCAGCAATTCCATAGCGCGCGGCTTGACGGCGAGGAACTGAAGCTCACGCCGGTCGAGTTGCGCATGCTGGCGTTGCTGATGAAATCGCCGGGCAGGATCTTCCCGCGTGATTACCTGCTCAACCAGCTTTACGACGACCATCGCGTGGTGACGGATCGTACTATCGATAGTCACATCAAGAATCTGCGCCGCAAGCTCCAGGTCGTGCGCCCAGACAGTGAACCGATTGTTTCGGTGTACGGCGTGGGGTATCGGCTGGAGCTTTAGTTTTCGCTCGCGCCGGTGGACGAGGTGGGGTTTTGGTGGTTGTGGGGGGAGTGGTCGGGGGGGCTGGGTTGGTGCTTTCGGCGTTAGTGGTCTGCGTGAGTTAGATGTATTTTTTATCACTATTAGCCACTGTGCGTGGCGGCACGTCGTTCTTTGTCCAAAGCGACAAAGAAACGAAGCAAAGAAAGCGCTTTCCAACCACGGCAGTGACTGAACCTGCCACTGCTTCTCCCCGCGCTATCCGCAAACAATCACCCACGAAAATTGGCACGCGGACCGCGTAGCCAACCCACGACGAAATGAGGCAACCAGCACACGTCAGGCCGTACTGGTCTGTGGGTCATGGTTCTCGCCCGAGAGCGTTGGGGGCGAAGCGTGTTCGTGTCGGGATTCGCGAGAAGGAGGGGTTCAAACATCCTTCAGTCTGACGAGCACCGTGCTATCAGGTGCCAAAAGCGCCGGGCCTGCGCGCTAGGGACACTGACTTGCCGATGGTTGGGAGGCGTTTTCTTTGCTTCTGTTTCTTTTTCGCCGTCGTCGGAAAAAGTCAGTATGACTTCCGTGGAAGTAAGGGCTGGCCCGCGTGAGGTACTAAAAC